>JAJRXK010000029.1 GCA_024276305.1 Candidatus Krumholzibacteriota bacterium | reverse complement strand
GACATGCCATTGGCATAGACGACATGGCTCTTCCACTTGTCGGCGCCCTCGGAATAACCCCAGGCCCGGCCGATATGGTCCCCGCAGTCCTTCCCCTCTTCCCAGATCACACTGGTGGGAAAGTTCACCGCGCCGGTGACCTTGACGGTGTAGGGGACCGGCGGCACGATCACCTCGGCGCCGCCCTCGAGAATCGCGTCGTGTTCGCTGCCGGGCTCCTCGAGCGCCTGTTCGAGGTCGAGGGCGATGTTCCCCACCCCATCCTTGACGCGGACGATGCGCGCTCCCTCGGGGTAGGCGGTGGGTTTGAGACCCCCGGCTCGCGTGAGTACGGAAGTCAGACGCTCATCAGGGCGATCCAGCACGTAGCGTCCGGGATAGGCGACCTCTCCCCGCACGAGTACGGCTCGCTGCACCTGCCACCAGGGCAGACGCCGGATCGCAACCCGATCATGGGCCTCCAGCACGAATGCCTCCCCCTGGCTGAGCCAGTCCTCGCCGAGCTCGACCTCCAACAGATCGACGACCTTTCCCGGAGGCGCGTTCGGATCCCGCTCCTCGACCGCGTCGATCTTGAGCCGGGCCACTTCGGCGTGCAGCACATCGGCGCCGTCGGTGAAACCGCCAGCCTTGAGAACGAGGTCGCGCAAGGTCATTCCCTCGCGCCAGTCGAAACGTCCGGGCCGGCGCACCTCGCCGTCGATCTCGACCTCATAACGATCCTGGATGTCCCAGATGGAGAAGACATGCAGAGTATCCCGCGCCAGCAGCTCCACGCCGGGTCGGGTCGGATCGAGGGCCTCGAGGAGCGACACCTCGCGGCTTCGAAAATTGCCCTGTTCGTCAATGCGGTCGAGGACGGCCCGCTCGAAGAGGGTGTCCTGCCACAAACCACCGGCGCGGCGGACGAGATCGGCAACGCTCATTCCCTCCCGATACTCGTAGCGCCCGGGTTGCTTGACATTACCCTCGACGACGACCCAGTTGACGAGTCGCTCACTGATGCGATCGACGCTCAACACATCGCCGTCGTAGAGCGGAAGATCATCTCCGGAGGACAGATCGAGGTCCCGACGCACCCGGTCGGGCTGATCGGGCTGGCGCTGGTCGGCAGGCACGATGCGATTCACATGGACCACACTGGTGTTGGCGTCGCTGTCGAAACCTCCGGCGAAGCGCATCAGCTCGTGGAGCCCCTCGCCGTCGAGGAGTTCGAAGGCCATGGCCCGCCGCACCGCTCCGTGGATCTCGACCGTGGTGTGGCGCGGGGGAACGTAGACCGTATCTCCTTCGCGCAGGATGAAATCGCCCGACCGGTCCCCGCTCATCAAATAATCGTAGAGATCGAGGCGCCCGACTTCCTCGCCGCCGCGCATGAGCCGCACGTCGCGCATCGAACCAACGGCAGAAGGCCCACCGGCCGCGAAGAGCGCGGTGAATACGGTCGCCACCGAAGAGAGCTCGTAGCCTCCGGGACGATCGACCTCTCCGACCACGAAAACACGGATGGCGCGCAGCCGACCGAGGCTCACTTCGACGTAGGTGTCTCCACCCTGGCCCTGGGGATCGATGCCGGAGTAGGACCGGCTCAGAGCCTCGCGGATGGACGCAGTGACCTGGTCGAGGGTGCGGTTCGCGCAGGCGATGCGCCCAGCCTTGGGCAGGATGATGGCCCCGCTGCGGTCGACGAAACGTTCGTGCCGGAACTCGACCTGACCCCAGACGTCGACGGTGATCTGGTCTCCGGGACCGAGGAGATAGTCCCCGGGAACGGGCCCGAAGGTCTGAGCCCCGAAGAGCGATGGGTCTCCGCGAAAGAAGTCGGCCCCGAAGAGTTCGGCCCCGGAGGGCAGGACCTCGGCGGGACGATCCTCCACCGAGGGTTGGTCGGCGACGGGCTCGGACAGGGGAAGGATCACCTGCGGCGCGGGCGGCAACTGCGTGAGACCCGGACTCGCGACGGTGTCGGCCGCCGCCTGGCCCTGGCTCTCGCGATATCGCCGGACCAGTTCGTCCTGGCTCATCCCGCTCTGGGCAGCCGCGCGCTGGAGCAGCTCCGGAGAGAGCTCCTGGGCCGAGGCCCCTTCCGCAGGCGCCATCAGACCCGCCAGCAGCGCCCCCACGCACAAAAGCCGCCACCCACGCGCCCCTGTGATCTCACGCGAGATTCTCGACCGCATTCCCTGGTGCCTTTCCGGATCTCTTCCCTGAGCCCGGGTCGGAGCGGCCTCCGATGGCCCTCCCCTACCCGGGATTTCCGCTTTGGGGGCACCCTACGCCACGTCGACGCGCCTGGCAACGCCGAAGGGGCCGAAAATGGTCCTCAAACCCCGTCCGGAGCGGGGAATGGAGGATCGAGGTAGGTCTGCCGGGCGGACTCCAGATTCAGGGTGCGGGTGGCGGTGGGATCGTATTCGTCACGCCGGCGCAGGACCACTCCGAGCTGGGTCTGTTCGAGCTCTCCAGGAAAGAGAGCCCCGAAGTTGACTGTCGATTGGACCACCGACCTCCAGAGACCGGAGACCTCTCTCTGGAGGTCGGTGGCCGGCATCTGGTCGATGCGATCGAGAACTCGCCGAAGCATGGGTCCGAGCGAGGGATGGTGGGCGAGAGCCCCGTGAAGTTCGGAGCCCAGGTTCTGTCGAACCGGGGCACGGCGCGCCGCGGACTGAGTGGCTTCCATGGGATACCTCGTCGATGGGGTCAATCCCCCACCGCAATTCACGTTCCGGATTCTCGACACTGGGCACCGATCATGCTTTCTTGGTACCCTTGTGCGCTGATTCTCCGCTCCGAACCCCCATCTCGCCCGGGATCCGAAACGCGATGACCGACACTTCCCCCCGCCTCACCACGATCGAGCTTCTCGAAGCCGAAGCGATCGAGATCATCCGCGAAGTCGCCGCCACCTTCGAGCGACCGGTGATGCTCTACTCCATCGGCAAGGACTCGTCGGTGATGGCTCATCTCGCGGCCAAGGCCTTTCATCCGGCTCCACTTCCCTTTCCTCTGCTCCATGTCGACACCACTTGGAAGTTCCCGGAGATGTACGCCTTCCGGGATCGTTTTGCGGAGAAGATCGGCGCGGAGATCCTGGTGCACACCAATGCGGAGGGTGTCGCGCGCGGGGCCAACCCCTTCACTTGGGGTTCGGTCGAATACACGAATGTCATGAAGACTCAGGCGCTGCTGCAGGCGCTCAGCCAAGGCCGCTACGATGCCGCCTTCGGGGGCGCGCGCCGCGACGAGGAGAAGTCTCGCGCCAAGGAACGCATCTTCTCCTTCCGGGACGAGAACGGCCGTTGGGATCCCAAGAATCAACGTCCCGAACTGTGGTCTCTCTACAATACCGAGATCCACCGCGGCGAATCGATCCGGGTCTTCCCGCTCTCCAACTGGACCGAGCTCGACATCTGGCAGTACATCCTCATGGAGGAGATTCCGATCTGCGAACTCTACTTCGCCAAGGAACGCCCCATGGTCCGTCGGCACGAGATGTGGATTCCCTACTACGAAGACCGCTTCGTCCTGGACGAGGGAGACAAGGTCGAGACGGTGCGTTGCCGCTTCCGTACCCTCGGATGCTGGCCGCTGACGGCGGCCGTGGAGTCGAGCGCCACCACCATCGAAGAGATCGTGGCCGAAACGATGGTGGCGCGTCAGAGCGAACGCACCACCCGCGTCATCGACTTCGACCAAGAAGCCTCGATGGAGACGAAGAAGCGCGAGGGGTACTTCTGATGAGCATGGTCGAGATCGAAGAACTCCTCCGCCGCAACGAACAGTCCGACCTTCTGCGATTCTCCACCGCGGGAAGCGTCGACGACGGCAAATCGACTCTCATCGGTCGGCTGCTCTACGACAGCAAGAGCATCTTCGAGGATCAGCTCGACTCGGTGGAAGACGCCTCGCGCCGTCTCAACCGGGAGGGAGTGGACCTCGCCCTGCTCATGGATGGCCTGAAGGCCGAACGCGAGCAAGGGATCACCATCGACGTCGCCTACCGCTACTTCTCCACCCCCAAGCGTCGATTCATCATCGCTGACACCCCGGGCCACGAGCAGTACACCCGGAACATGGTCACCGGAGCATCGAGGGCGAGTCTCTCCATCATCCTCGTCGACGCCGCAAAGGGAATGTCCACTCAGTCCCGACGCCACGCCTTCATCGCGGGATTGCTGCGCATCCCCCACGTCGTCGTGGTGATCAACAAGATGGACCTGGTGGATTTCTCGGAGGAGCGCTTCGAGGAGATCCGCGAAGAATTCTCCGCCTTTGCGCGTAAACTGGAGATCGGCAACTTGCAGTTCCTGCCGGTGAGCGCTCTCGAGGGTGACAATGTGGTCGAGAATAGTGAGAGAACTCCTTGGTATCATGGACCTTCGCTCATTCAGCTGTTGGAGAGTGTCTACATCGCCGGCGACCAGAACTTCATCGACCTCCGCCTGCCGATCCAATACGTAAATCGACCCACCCGGGACTTCCGCGGCTTCTGTGGCACCCTGGCCTCGGGTCGGATTCGTGTCGGCGACAAGGTCGTCGCCCTGCCCTCGGGCAAGACCAGTCGAGTGGCGCGCATCGCCACCGCCGATGGCGACCTCCCAGAAGCCGGACCTGCCCAGGCCATCACCATTTGTCTCGAGGACGAGATCGACGTGTCGCGAGGTGACATGTTCGTCACCGAGAACAACCAACCCCAGATCGCGCGCGACATGGAGGCGATGCTGGTGTGGATGGACGACACTCCTCTCCAGCCGAACCAGCCCTATCTCTTCCGGCACACCACGCAGACGGTGAAAGGGACGGTCGCCGAATTGCGCTATGTCGTCGACCCCGACACCTTGCATCACAGCGATGCGCAGGCTCTCGAGCTGAACGAAATCGGACGCGCACGCCTGCAACTCTACTCTCCCCTCCTCGTCGACACCTACCGACGTAATCGAGCCACCGGCAGCTTCGTGATGATCGATCCTCTCACCCACCGCACGGTGGCGGCGGGAATGATCAGTCAGATCGGCCGCACCGGCGCGACGGATCCGCAGGCGGAGGCGCCGACGAGCAAGAACATCACCCGCCACCGAGGCGCGGTTCCCCCGGAACGGCGTCACGAATTGCTCGGTCAGAAACCCGCGACCCTCTGGTTCACGGGCCTGAGCGGGGCCGGCAAATCCACGGTGGGCTTTGCCCTCGAGAAACGCCTGATGGACATGGGACATGCCTGTTATGTCCTGGACGGCGACAACATTCGCCACGGTCTCAACCGCGACCTGGGCTTCTCTCCGCAAGAGCGTTCGGAGAACATTCGCCGCATCGCCGAAGTGGCTCGGCTGATGAACGACGCCGGAGTGATCGTGATCACCGCCTTCATCGCTCCCTACTGCGAAGATCGCGACCGAGCCCGAGAGATCATCGGAGAGGGCTTCTTCGAGGTCTTCGTCGACGCCCCCATCGAGGTGTGCGAGCAGCGGGATCCCAAGGGCCTCTACGAGAAGGCACGCAAGGGTCAGATCGCGGAATTCACCGGAGTGAGCGCTCCTTACGAAGCGCCACAATCTCCGGAGGTCCACCTCCACACCGACCGAGACGCGCTCGAGGCCTCGGTGGATCGTTTGGTGGAGGCTCTTCGAGACCGCGGTCTGCTTCCGCGGAGCTGAGAAGCTCAGGCGGGCGCGGGAGTCGTTCCCGCGTCACGCCAGAGTTCGGCCACCCATCCGATGGCGACCACCGTCCACAGGAGCTCTGGCGCTCCGACCGGCAGGGTCCAAACTCCGCTTTGGTAGACCGACCACCAGACGGCGTAGGCTCCTCCCATGGCCGCCACGAAACTCCAATGACCCAGATGGGGTCGATCTCCCAACCAGGGGAGCAGCCAGAGCGCGTACCACGGGTGCAAGGTCGGTCCGATCACCAAGAAGGCGAAGAGCAATAGAGGGATCGCCCGCAGAGGTTCCTCTCGCCGCCACCCCGCCACCGTTCCCCCGACGATCACGACCAAGAAGGGCAGTGTGCGCAAGAGGTCTTGGCGTCCGGTCAGAGATTCGAGACCGTGATACAGTGGACTGTTGAAGGACCAGTGTACGAGGTAGGTCCGCAACCCCTCGAAGAGGTCCACGCCATGGCGCATGAAGGGCAGGAGGCCCGCCGCCGTCAGCGCCACCACCACCACCGCCGCCGACCAGAAGCGCCGTTGTCGAATCCACAGAGGAAGCAGCAGCAAGGCGTAGTACTTCGCCAGGACCGCCAGAGCCAGCATCACCGCGGCTCGGTGCATTCGTTGACGGCCGAACCAGTGCACCGCCCACACCAGAGGCAAGGCCGCCAGCGGTTCCAGGTGACCGTTTGCGGCTGACTCCCACACCGCGAGTGGACACAGAGCGTAGACCGCTCCCGCCCGCCATCCGCGATCCTTCCCCCCGAAGAGACGCACCACGGAGAAGAGCATGGCGAGGTCGAAGAGGGACATCAGGGCACGCCAGCCGACGACTCCCAGATGGAGCTTCGCAGCGACCCAACCCACCCCCTGAATCAGCGGCGGATAGATCGTCGGAACCTCGGGGTGGTTCACCTGCGCGGCCAGCCGGGGGACCAGGGCTACGATCTGAGGGTCGTTGGGAGCATAACGGAAGGGATTCACTCCCGCGGCCAGCACCTGTCCGTCCAGCAAGTAGCGGTAGAGATCGTCGCTGAGCCACAGCGGAGTCCCCACCAGGGCCAGACGAGCGCCCACCGCCCAACCCACGATCACCCAGGGAGAGGCGACGAAGTCCCTTTCTCCGGCCAAGAGAAAGAGACCGAGGTAGAGCGACCAGGCCAATACGTAGCCCAGCAACCACTCACGAGCCTCGGCTGGACCGGTCACGATCCAGGCCATTCCTGCGTACAGCGCGACGGAAGTCAGAGCAAGCCAGATCGCGGGCTTGTTTCCTTTGTCGCTCAGCACTAACATCCCGGCCGATCCTTCATGACTCCTACTCTAGTGATCTACTCTGCGG
>JAJRXK010000028.1 GCA_024276305.1 Candidatus Krumholzibacteriota bacterium | reverse complement strand
CGACCTGGTGATGGCCTTCTGACCAACCCTGAACGACACCCCGAACCGCCGACTTCCCCGAGCATCGAGTAGAAGACCCCGGCTGCTCACGCAGCCGGGGTCTTCTCGTACGCGATCATCAACAATTTCGGAGACACAACTGATCGGTTTCAGCTCTCCACCCAACTTCGAGCTTCTTCGAGAGTGTCGAAGATCTCGAATTCCCAGGGTACGCCCAGTTTTTGGAGTCGGTCGATGTGATCCTGGGCGAAGGCGCGAACCTGTGGGGAGGGTGCCACGAAGACCTGCCGGAATGTCTCGATGTAGGAACTCCCCCCCTTGTCGAGAGCCGCGAACTTGGCATTCTCCAGGTCCGGGATCTCGGGAAGGGTCGAGTCGGAGAAGTCGACGATCATGTAGCGACAGGATTCGCTCCGAGGATCGGAATAGAAATCGTGGATGCCGGCGTGGAGTTCCGGGAGGTCGATTTGGCCGTGGAACTCGCAGTGGAATCCACGGTGAAGCCAGTGGTTCACGTGGGCCATGGGGGAACCTCGGTCGAGACGGTCGTGCGAGAAGGTGGACGCCTCGGAATCTCGCACTTCGAGGGCGGAGGGGCAAGCACGGCTTCTGAACGGAGACGGTGGGGGGGGCGGCGTCGCGGGATCGAGCCTATCGGTAGCGGGCGATCTCGGCGATGGGACGGGTCCAGGCGTAGACCTCCGGCGGATGCTCGAGCAGATCCACGCATTCCCGACTCCGCAAGCCCGCCGCGCAGCAGAGCACCAGCGGACGTTCGGGGAATTCCCGAAGAAGGGCGGGCCACATGGCCCGGGGCAGGTGAGGGAGAGCCCGAATCCATTCGGGGTCCTGAAGCCTTTCGTGATCCTCACGCAGATCGATGACGGTTGCATTGGCCAGGAGTTCCTGCGCACCCCGTCCCGGGAAGAGGAGATGGTCAGGGGTGTTCGGCCAGGGGGTTCCTCCGCGGCAGACACAGTCCTCACGCGCGGATCGCAGGATCCGTTGGGTCCGTCCACTGAGGACATCCACCAGGAGGGTGGCATCGCGGAGACTATTCTCCCCGCCGACCAGTAGCTTGAGGGTTTCGATGGCCTGGTACAGGCCGAGCAATCCGGGGGTGACTCCGAGGACGCCGGCTTCGGCGCAATTTCCCACGCAACCCGAGGGAGGCGCTTCGGGCCAGAGGCAGCGGAAGCATCCAGCCTCGGCTCGAGGGTCGATGACCTGGATCTGACCTTCGAGCTGGTAGACCGCGGCTTGGACCAGCACCGTTCCCGCTTGCCAGCAGGCGTCGTGAATCATGTACTTCGCCTCGAACGAGTCCGTACAGTCGAGAACGACATCGACCTCGGTCACCAGCTCGGGAAGTCGCGCTCCGGTGGCGGCATCGGCGATGGCAGACACGGCGATGTGGGGATTGAGCGCGCGTATTCTTTCGGCGGCCACTTCGGCCTTGTTCTGTCCGATCTCGTGGGCAGAGAAGAGAATCTGGCGGTGAAGGTTGGTCTCGTCGATCCGATCTCCGTCGCAGATGCGCAGGGTTCCGACGCCGGCAGCCGCCAGGTATTGAAGGGCTGGACATCCCAGGCCTCCTGCTCCGATCACCAGCACCCGTGATTGCGCCAGCTTGCGCTGGCCCGCGGGGCCGATCCAGTCGAGGGTCACCTGTCGCGCATAATAAGGGTTGGTCGCGGGATCTTCGGAGTGGGAGAGGCTCGAAGCTCCCGCGTGGACCCACGTCGCCTCGCCACCCTTCGTGTAGGACTCGCGCTTCCAGATCGGTAGATCTTCCTTGATCCGATCCATGATCCACCGGCAGGCCAGAAAGGCCTCCTGACGGTGCTCGGCGGTGGCTCCGACCCAGATTGCGAGATCGCCCACCTCCGTTCTGCCGATGCGATGGACCACGAGGGCATCGATCAACGAGAAGCGTTCGATGGCCTGCCCCACCAGATCCTGTCCCACGGACTCGGCCATGGATTCGAAGGCCTCGTATTCCAATCCGTCCACCGCTCGAGCGTCGTCGTGGTTGCGCACCCAACCCTCGAAGGTCGCCAGCGCCCCTGCTCGGGGGTTCTTCAACTCGTGAGAAAGACGAGAGGGATCGAGAGGAGTCGCAGCGAGTCGAAACATATCAGCCGCCGGCCACGGGAGGGATGAAGGTGATCTGCATGTTTTCGGTGAGAGGAGTTTCGAGCGGGACGTAGCGTTCGCTCACTGCCGCTCGAATGCGACTGGCATCCAGGACGAATCCATGGCGGAGGCGCAGCTCCTCGTAGAGATCTGCGAGGGTAGCCGCCGAGCTCTCGAGAACTTCTTCGGACCGTCCCGCGTGCTCTCGCAGTGCAGCGAAGTATTGAAGTCGAACTCTGGTCATTTCAGAGCCTCCGGAAGAGGTGTTCTTCGTCGGGAGTATTGATGTTGTCCAGGGCATCGGGATGGGGAAGATCCACCAGGCGAACACGCTCGACTTCGTCGATCAGAAGCTTACGAGGACAGCGCTTGCCGGAGTCGAGGGAACGCTGGACCAGCGCGAAGGCTGCCGGTTCGTAGATCGCGCAGAGAGGTTCGGGGAGACCTCCGGAATTCGACCGAAATGCGGTGGCGATGCACTCGGAATCTCGAGCGGCAACCAGGGTCTGCAGGGTCTCTTCGTCCAGGCGCGGAAGGTCGCAGGCCACGGCGAGCCAGGCGTCCTGCGGGCGCAGGGCGTGGGCTGCGCTGAGTCCTCCCATGGGGCCGAGTCCCTCCACCCGATCATGGATGCGTTCGTAGCGGCAGAGGTCGATGTCTCCGAGATTCTGGTCGCGGCGGCAGGAGAGATAAACCCGATCGCAGATTCGTGAGAGCAGGCTTGCGGTCCACGACACCTGCGACATCCCATGGTACTCCACCAAAGCCTTGTCTCGCCCCATCCGACGGCTGAAGCCGCCAGTCATGACCAAGGCCTTCAGAGGGGGGGCACTCATGCGTCGGCTCCGGAATAGTTGGACCTTCCTCCGCGCTTCTCGACCAACCCAATGTCGGTGATGCGAATCGCAGGGGTCAGAGCCTTGCACATGTCGATGATGGTCAGGGCTGCTACGCTGGCCCCGGTCCACGCCTCCATCTCGACGCCGGTCCGATAGGTCGTGGCCACCTCGCAGCTCACTCGCAGTCCATCCTCCTCGTCGTGCACTTCGATCCTACAGCGCTCGATGGGAAGAGGGTGACAAAAGGGGATCAGATCGGCCGTGCGCTTGACCGCTTGGGTGCCGGCGATGATCGCGGTGTGGGCGACCGGTCCTTTCTTCGTAGTCCAAGTCTGGGATCTCAAGCTTCTCAGCGCATCGGCAGGAAAGAGGAGGCGGGCCTCGGCCACTGCGACACGCAGCGAAGAGTTCTTGGCCGAGACATCGACCATCCCGGGATTGCCTTCGGCGTCGACGTGGCTCAATCGTGAGTCCTTCACGGATCGTCCTCCGATGCCCGCGTCAGCGGGTCCAGGGGTAGTAAGGGAGTTCGGTTCCGGCGGTGATGGGTTCGGATCCGGGGGGACATTCCACGAAACCGGTACTTCGAGTCAGGGCGTGGAGCGCCCCCGAGTTGCGGGGAAGAATCGGGAGAACCTTCGCTCCATCGGCGTGAACGGGGACGAAACGCACGGCGTGGGGCAGGCGCTCGATGGCGTCTCCCAGGATGGCGAGAGGTGGTGCCACCGGTCGAACTCCGCACCATTGATCGAGGGCGGGCCAGAGATAGCGGCGGGCCGAGCAGAGAGCCGAGACCGGGTTGCCGGGGAGTCCGAAGACCAACTGCTGATCTCGAACTCCGAACCAAATCGGCTTGCCGGGACGTTGGGCCACTCGATGCAGCTTCTCTTCGACCCCCAACGATCCCAGGACTCCGGGTACCAAATCCCATTTCCCGCGCGAGACACCTCCCACCGTGATCAGCAGGTCACAGGTATCGAGAGCGTTCGCGATCGCGGCGCGGAGGGCCTCTTCTTCGTCACCCACATGTGCGTGGGTCCACTCCATCGGTCCCCACTGGGCGCAAAGTGCCGAAAGCGCGGCCGCATGACTTCCCCGGATCTGCCAGGGTTGGGGAGTCGCCTCGGGCAGAACGACTTCGTCTCCGGTAGTGAGGAGGTAGATCCGGGGCTTGCGGTTGACGCGCAGGGTGGTGGCGCCCTCGGTGACCGCGACGGCCAGAGCCGCAGGCCCGAGGCGAGTGCCTTCCTCCAACACGATCCTTCCTGCGTCGCCATCGCTTCCTCTGGCGTGGATGTAGAGTCCGGCCTCCAGGATCGCGGATTCCGGAGGCGATATCCGAAGATGGTTTCCCTCGGTGGTGCACCACTCCACCGGGACCACGAGATCGCATCCCGAGGGAAGGGTTCCGCCGGTCATCACTTCGAGGGCACCATCGGGTGATCGCAGGGGGGGGGCTTCGTGACCGGCCCCGACACTCTGTTGGATTTCGAAGCTGCGTTGACCATCGGCCCACGCTCCGGAAGCCAGGGCGAAGCCATCCATCATGATTCGGTCGAAGGGGGGACTCGGCCGATCGGCGCGGATCGAGGCGCGGAGCACCCGCCCGTGGGCTTGGGTCCAAGGGCAGTCCTCCGCGGGCCCGAGTCGCACCGCCTCCTCGATGCGTTGCTGGGCTTCGGCCACCGAGATCATGATCCCTCCTCCACCACCAGCTCCGCTTCACCCAGGCTGAGCGAACCGTCGGTGAGGATTCGGGCCCGCAATCCTCCGTGCCCCTTCATGATTTCTTCCGCGCCGGGAGCCACGGCCTGATCCATCCAAAAGCAGGGCTTGCAGGGATCCACTCCTTCGAAACGGACCCCCTGGAGAGTGAAGGCCTGTCCCACGAGAGAATTGAGGTCGACTCCGCGGACGAAGACATTGCGCCGCACGGCATCGGGCGCGACTTCGACCGCCAATCGTCGGCCGAGTTCTTCGAGGACTGCCATGTCGAAGAAGGTGATTTGTCGGGGATGCCCCTCCTCTCGCTGAGTGTAGCGATCACCCTCGATCCCGCGACCCGCGAGGAGGAGGACTCGGTCGTGGCGTCGAGTGGGATTCTCTCCTGCTGCACGGCCGAAGTGACCGACGTAGTTGTGATCGGCCGAAGTGACGATGGCTTCGATGGTGATGGAGGTGGACTTCGACATGGTCGGGATCCTCAACGCAGAAGGGGAAGGGCTTGGAGAGTCAGTCGTGCCCCGACGATCATCACCAACAGGCCGGTGGCGCGGCGAATCAAGAGCGGGGGAAGGCGTCCCGATCCGAGGCGACTGCCGATTTGTCCGCCGATGAGCACTGCCAGGGCCAAGGGCAGGAGAAGGGTGGGGAGGTCGGCCGGATGGGACTTGGTCAGTTGTCCGGCCAGTCCGGCCAGGGAGTTCACGAAGATGAACACCGCGGCGGTCGCTGCGACCTCTTTGGGTCGTCCCCAACCCAGGACCAAGAGGGTCGGCGCGAGGAAGATCCCCCCGCCGATACCGACCACTCCCGAAAGCAGGCCCAGGAGAGCTCCGACCGCCAGAGCCACCGGAAGTCGGACCCGGTGGAAGCTCTCGCGCCGCGGTGGGGAGAAGAGCAGGCTCGCGGCTGCGGCCAGCAGCGAGAGTCCCAGCAAGGCCAGAAAGAGATCGGCGTCGATGGGGATGCGGCCACCCAGGAATGCTGCAGGGACCGAGGAGACGAGGAAGGGCCAGACCAGCGGGCCGTTCAAGTGCTGTCGGCGTTGGAAGCACCACACCCCCCCCGCAGAGACGATGAGGTTGCAGCTCAAGGAGAGGATGGGAACCATCGTGGTCGCGACGCCCACCGCGGCCAGCGCCGCGGTGTAGGAGGAGCCGCCGCCGAATCCGATCGAGGCATAGAGCGTCGCGATCACCAGAAAGCCCAGGGCCAGGAGGAGAATCTCGGTCAACACCAACTTCAACCTCCGATACTGACCATGGCCCGTTGATCCTCGAAGCGTTGGGGTCGCAGTTTCACCGCCAGGGCCTCTTCGATCTGGTCGAGGTCGAAGCGGTCGGGTTGGGCAAGGCACCCGACCAGCTTTCCGTCCGAGCTCAGACGCAGCCGTCGGCATCCGTCACAGAATGGGGTCGAGGTGGGGAGAATGAACCCGCAGCGGACCTCGCGGCCATCGGACCAGTGGCCGATGAAGTTTCGACTGGTCTCAGAGCGCGAGTAAGGGAGCTCCGTCCAGGTGATGCGCTCGCTCAGGCGAGCCTTCATCTCGGCACCGCTGACGTAGAGCTCGTCGAAGTCCTTTGCGGTCGGGCCGATGGGCATCAGCTCCAGGAAGCGGATGGGAACTTCTCGGTCGGTGGCGTAGTCGAGGAGATCCAGAAGCTCCCCGTCATTCACTCCGCGCAGGATCACCGCGTTGAGCTTCACTTCGAGTCCGGCGTCGATGGCCGCGTCGATGGCGGTGAGGACCTTGGAGGGATGAGCTCCGGTCATCTTCTCGAAGGTCTTGGGATTGCGGCTGTCGAGGCTGATGTTGACTCGGCGCAGGCCCCGCTCTGCGAGCTCCGCGGCTCGAGATGCCAAGAGGAAGGCATTGGTCGTGAGAGCGAGGTCCCCGATTCCCAACCCACGGATGCCTTCGACGACCTCATCCAGGAAGGGATAGAGGAGGGGTTCTCCCCCCGTGAAACGGACCTTTTCGATCGGCGCATGTCTGCGGACGGTGGTGATGCGGGAGATCCACTCCGCAGGAGGAGTCGCCGCTTCCCGCGCGAGGATCTTCGCGTGGGCCGGACGACAGTAGATGCAATGAAACTGACAGCTCTCGGTGAGGCTGACGCGCAAGGAGATTGCTGCGTGGGCAACCATGCGCCTGACTCCTTTCCAAACACGGGAGGCGCGGTAGTTTCCCGCCGCACCCTATCGGCCGGGGCGTCGTGGGGGAGATCCCTTTAGACGCAGCGGCTCGGAGATTCAGGTTGTGAAGAAAGGATAGTCGGTTGGGGCTAGAATTCCAAGGTCCTGCAGCGAATGGCGCGGTGCGAGACCGTAGCCTTCGTAGTGAAAACGTGATCTTCGGCGTCGATTGGGGACGGAGCGAGGGGCAATCAAGCTCCCTGGGTGGGCTCAGCTCATCCTTTCCACTTCACCTCGAATCCCGCTCCTCCCAGATGGGGGGCGGGGAGATAACGGAGGATCGCGCCCCAGCCGGTGGCGAGTTCTGCGCAGCGGGCGAGGCCGAATCCACTGGAACCTGTGCCGGAGTAGCAACGGTCGAAGATCCGCGGGAGGCTTTCGCCGGGCACTCCGGGCCCGTTGTCCTCGAAGAGCAAGCGGACACCATCGGAGTCATCGACCACGGTGAGGCGGAGTACCGGTGATGTGCAGGCCTTGAGGGAGTTGCCCACGAGGTTGTCGAGGAACTCGGCAACCTCTCCCTGCTTCGCGGGCAGAAGCTCGAGGGAAGAACGATTCAGAAAGTCGCACTGCACTTCCGACCGGCGTCGCAGTGTCGCGCAGTATTCCGGGAAGAATCGCTCGACGACCACGTAACGGTGACGAGCCAAGAGATGGGTCAGGGACTCCACCGCCTGCAAGAAGGAAGTGCAGAGTTCGGCGCAGGCAAGATGCTCGTCGCTGCGCTGCATCCAGTCCCTCAGTCGCCATCGGTCTTCGCTCAGCTCGAGGCAGAGGGTTCGAAGTTCCTCGAGGCGGTGGAAGAAACGACGCAATAGGGTGGGTTCGAGTTGGGCGTCGTCGATGAGGTGGCTTCCCTGCGTGCTGAGATCCTCGGTGGCATCGAGAACGCGTTCGCAGATTCCGGCGATGGTTCCCTCGAAATTCTCCTCGGTTTCGTGGAGGAGAGTCACGTTG
Organism: Candidatus Krumholzibacteriota bacterium; assembly: GCA_024276305.1. GTDB lineage: Bacteria > Krumholzibacteriota > Krumholzibacteriia > JAJRXK01 > JAJRXK01 > JAJRXK01. Next base: position 41,640 of record JAJRXK010000028.1, on the reverse strand, counting down.
CGAACATGGATGAGCAATTCGTCGATGGGATTGAGCCCGCCCCCCCGGTGACGAAAGCCTCGTAGGAGTTCATCGAGGCGCGCGACGGCGACCTCGACGGGGATGTGCCGAGCGGATTCTCGTCGCCGGAGGACGACTCCGAGACCGGCGATTCCGGCCGGGAGGGCAATGGCGCTTCCCCAGGGCAGTTCGAAGAGGAGACCTTCGTAGAGGAGTAGCCAGACTCCGATGCTGCTGGCGCCCATCCACAGGGCGAAGCGGGCCCTTCGTCGAAGATCCAGAGCCCACAGTCCCACCAGGAATCCGGGCCCCAGGATTCCCGCTGCGGCTGCGAGGGGGGAGGGGCCGTGGACCCGTCGATGAATGCGCAGGGCCTGGCCGACACGCTCGCCCCGGGCGGAGATGGCCCAGACCTTCCAGCGGTGATTCCCTCGTCCGTGGTCGGGGATCGGGACCACCGTGGCTCCGTCGGCGCGGAACAGGGCGCGGGTGACTCGGGGCTTCTGCCCGTTGTATTGGGTGATGGCCCAACCGGCGGATTGCACGGGGCCCTGATCCCAGAGTCCGAGCACCACCTCCGTCGGCATCTCGACGGTGCGAAGAGAAGGTTGGCTTCGAGGAATCGGAAGGTCCCAGAGCTCCTGGTCGACGATGGTGTAGAGGCGCGATCCGTCCATTTCCACCACCCGCGACACCTCCCCACGGCGGAGTCCTGGTGGGCGCGCAGGCAGAGCCAGCTCTTCGTGGGGCCGGACGCGCCACAGGCCTTCGTTGGTGCCGATCCATACCCCGCCCTGAGCGGCCAAACAGAAGTCGATGGTACGCAGCGAATCGGGGAGCGGCCAAGTCCGGAGAATCTCTCCGTCGGTGCTTCCCCACCTTTCGATGCCGTGGGTGGTCCGGGCCCAGATCGTGGATCCATCTTCGATGAGTTGTTGGACCGCCCGGGCGGGCGGCCGACTCCAGGCTGACTCGTGGACTCGGGTGGGAGTCTCGGGATCGATGCGGAACACCCGCCCGTCGGCGAGGGTCGCGATCGCGGACCCCTCGGAGTTGAGGATGAGGGCGGTGGCGGCGCTGCGGGCGGTGAGGAGTGGAATGCGGACGTAGTTGTTCGCCGAAGTGGAGTCACTCCGAAGGACGTGGAGTCCCCAACTGGTGGCCATGAGATAGTTGTCGTCGGAGATTCGCAGGATTCCGATCACGCGTCGGTGGCCGAACTCGAACATGGTCACCCCATAGTCCGAGAGGGGCGTAGTCCCAGATCGGCCCGCGGGTCTCGGGGGAACAAAGCCGTTCAGGTTGGACCAGTCCTGAAACCAGAGGTGGCCTTCGACATTGAGGAGGCGGCGTCGGGTGAGGCTGGCGCTCGGGCTCTCGTTGAGAACCTCCCAGGATTCACCCATTCTGCGGAGCAGCGAGCTCCCGGCCGCGACGAAGAGTTCTGTTCCGGTGTGCAGGAGGTCCGACGCCCTCTCGAACTCCGAATGAGACGCGGATTCGATCAACTCCACGCGATTCGTTCCCCAGACGAGGTCTCGGACATCGTCTTCCTCGGCGCGCATCCCGCGGATGCGACCGCCGTTGAGGTCTGAGCTCGAAGCCATTCCCCGCAGTCCCTGCTCGCTGCCCCACCAGTTCGTATTCGCGGCGAGAGCGGTGATGGCATTGCAACCGAAGTCTTCGAAGGGGACATCGAGGGTGTAGGGTCCGATCCACTGATCGAGAGTGCTGTCGTAGCGCCAGATGGGCCAGGGATAGTCCTTGGCGGGGAAGAGGCAGGGGGTGGGAGTTCCATTGGCCCCCAGAGGCCACGCGCCGCCAATCCAGCGGAGGTCATCTTGTTTGGCCAAGGACGGAGGCAGGGGGAGCCATCGTTGCAATCTTCCGTCGGAATGGTAGATGGGAAGAGCGTCGTTGTGCACCCAGCGGGAGATCCAGCCGGACAACTGATAGTGATCATCGAAGAGGGGGGCGAGGTCTAGGTACAGATGCGTGGGCACGTGCTCCGGAGAGAATCTCGACAATCGCCGCAGCGAAGAGAGGTCGTCGGACGCCAGTTCCAGCCAGGTCGCATCTCGGAAGATCTGTTTTCCCAAGGGAGTCGCGGTCGAAAAGCCCCACAACTCGTCTCCTCGGTCCTCGCGTCGCCTCATCAGGAGTTGGGGCATGTCTTGGTGGAGGAGATTCATCCAGGACCAGCGAACGACGCCCTTCACGTCGATGGAGTGGGGCCACGAACGCACCTCGCCCCGGTCGACCAAGTAGACGGCATTGCGATCGATGCCCAGCGCTCCCATCCGTCCCGAAGGCAGGAGGACCGGAGTGATCGCGGGAAAGGGAATCCCTTCGAGAGTGGCGCGGAGGGAATCGGTGACCAAGTCCCACCTTTCCCCGGTAGTCTCGTTGCGCGCCATCATGAAGTCGGCATACATGCGGTCGACCCGTACGCAGATGAAGCGGTCTGGCGGTGTGAAGTAGCGCAGGGACGCAGGGGGGATCTGGAGGCTGTCGACGCAAGTGACCACGAGCGAGTCGTTGTTCGCCTGACGGGGTACGGCGATTTCCCACAACGCGTTGGCAGCGGAGTCGACTGCATTCACATCTGCTTCGACGACGAGAGCCCGCTCCCTCGTTCTGCGGAGCAGTAATTCGGAGTTGGCGTCCGCGGGGGACAACATGTGATCGGACTCTTTCAGAACTCGGTGACGGCCGCGACCGTCCACGCGACGAATCCGGGTACGGTCATCGCTCTGGTCGCCAAGGGCGGTCCCGTGATCGGGAGCGGCTTCGACCGAGACCAGTTCGGTGCCTCCTCCGGTTTGGAGAGGAAAGATGTAGAGGGGTCTCGCGGGGGACCCCACGAACCAATTCTGCTCGCGGCTCTCGAGGTCGAAGGACACCAGCCCTCTGGGATGGAGGCGGCGGCCGACGGAGATCCCGAGGACCCACTGGACGCGATCAGATCCTCGGAGGGTGCCCAAGTACTTGGTGCCGAAAGTGAGAAGGGGAGGGTCGGGGACCAGGGTGAAGTTCTGCAGGAGGTAGGTGACCTTCCATCCCGTCGCGGACCAAGTGCAGAGGCTGGCTCGGAGATAGGTGTGGGGGTCTCTCCGGCTGACGAGACCTCGGGTCACGACATTCTCGTAGCATATGTGGCGCGGATCCAGGGATCCCCAACTGCAGGCAAGGCGCACCGTTCCATCGGAGTCGACCGCGATGTCGTGGATGTAGTTCCCGGACAGGGTGTCGACGACTCCGGCTCCGGGGCAGGCGAGCCATTCCTCTTCTCCGGAAGGGGCTCTGACCAGGAGTCCATCTCCCCAGCTCCCCACGAGCAGTCCCTTCTGAGGATGCCGCGCGAGGGACTGCACGCGGTGCCCATCGAGTCGTTGCACCCAGCTCGTTCCGTCGTAGGCGAAGAGGCCTTGGTCGGTGCCCGCAAGAAGCGCCCCCCCGGACTCGCTTTCATTGAGGGAACAACGTTGGAAGGGAGGGCTGTCCGGCGAGAGACGAAAGGAGAGATCATTGATCGACGCCTCCCACACTCCGCGGCTCCCGCCGGCAAAGACCCGGTTGTCGACCACTTCGAGCCAGCGAACGGTGTCGGCGAAGGTGTGCGAGGTCCAACGCACACCGTCGTAGGCGAAGACCCCGTGCGCGGTGCCCGCAAGGAGGTGGTCAGAGACCAGGAGTGCCGATTCGACGTCGGAATCCTCGAGTCCGGGAGCGGCGCTCAATCGCAGCGTCGCTGCTTCGGCGGGGATCCACCCCGATGCGATGCAGAGGAGGAAGATCCACAGACTGTCCAGTCGAATGCACACCCTCGATCGCCGAGGGCCGAAAGAATGGGTTCGGTTTCGATGGCTGTATGTGTAAGTCATTGCAAGAAACCGCATTCCGATGATTTCAAGGCTTCGGCACACCCCTTGCGTTGACCGAAGTGGCTCAAGCAAATGTTGAGTGAGCCGGGGACTTCGACGTCGTTGCCGCCATTTCGGGAGCCACCGGCGACAGTGATGGACGATGTCACCCGAACCGCCGTTGTGCTCGCCTTCGGGCGAGACACGACGGCGGGGATCTCTCGCCCCGGTCGGTTCAGGAACCGGTCGGGGCTTCTTCTTCTGGTTCGTCTTCCCGGCGAGTCTTCGACTTTCTCAATCCGAACTCGTCGAGCCACGAGTAAAGAGTCTGACGCTGAATTCCGAGGATTTCGGCTGCGCGCTGTTTGTTCTTCGGACTCAGTGCCATCGCGTACTGCAAGCACTGCCATCGGAATTCTCGTCGGATCGAGGACTCACCCCGAAGATGAGGCAGGAGCGAAGCGATGGGAAGCGCGGGAAGCACGCAATCTTCGTCGACGGTAGGTCCGGCGATGGGCTCGGAGTTCTCCTCATCGTTTCCCAGGGCAGAATCCTCGGCCCGCTCCAAGTCCCGCCGGCTGAGTACCCCGTCGGAATCGTAGAGGGAGGCGGCGTGGAGCAAGCCGATCAGTCCACGCACATTCGCGGGCCAGCTCTTCGACAACAAATACTCCCGTGCATCTTCGGAGATTGCCTTGACCGGACCCCTCATCTTCTCGATGAAGGCGTCGGCAATATGCAGAGCATCCAGTCCACGCTCTCTCAGCGGAGGCAGGTGAATGTGGAGCTGCGAGATCCGATACCAGAGATCGTCGCGGAACTCGTGAGCTCTACGCCTCGCGTCGAGGTCCTCGTGAGTGGCAAGGATGACCCGCACATCCACCTTGCGCTCGGTCTCCGATCCCAGGCGCCGCACTCGACCGTCTTCGAGCACGCGGAGGAGGGCGACCTGCTTGTCCAAGGGCAAGGAGCCGATCTCATCGAGGAAGAGCGATCCCTCGTGACTCTGCTCGAGCAGGCCCCGGCGGCTTTCTCGAGCGTCGGTGAAAGCACCCCGCTCATGTCCGAACATCTGAGATTCGAAGAGGCTCCCGGGCAGAGAGGTGATGTTGACTGCGTTGAAGGGCTTTCCCCGCCGCCCGAGATCGTGGAGGAGGCGGGCCACGAGGTCCTTGCCCGTCCCACTCTCTCCGGTGATGAGGACCGGGAGCGGTGACGATGCGAATCGACGCACCCGATCGATCACACTTTGCATGACCGGAGAACTGTAGACGATCCCGCCGAGATTCAGCGCATCGGTGGTGAGCTGAGACTGGAAATGCTGCTCCAAGAACGCGTTTCGAATCGCCCTCTCGATCAGATTGCTGAGTTCGGTGCTCTCGAAGTGCTTGGTGACGAAGTGGAAGGCCCCAAGATCGAGGGCTTTCGTGATGTCTTTGGGATCGATGGTCCGACTGACCACGATGATCGGAATCGCTGGATACTGATCACGACACTTCTCGATCATATCGAATCCGGTGCAGTCGGTTTCGACCTGATCGAAGTAGAGGTCGAGGAGGACGATATCGATGTCACCTTCCTGCAGGCGGTCGCAGATGTCCTCGGGACGTTGGCAGGTAGAGATATCGAAACGCAGCCCCAGAACGCGAGAAGCGATCTTCAGGAATGTGGGGTCGTCGTCCGCAATGAGGATATGACGACGCTCGTGCGTGTTCGTGTTGCCAGGGGGTGTTGGCATGATATGTCGATCACGATGGCAACACTCGCCATCGGGAGCCTTGGTTGCAAGGTCGGGAGCCTCGGTTTCGTCTAGCAGGCTGCTGAAAAACTCCTCCCGTCGCGATGTACGCATCTCGGGACCGATCTCTTCGTTGCGAGAACGTACCCGTAGCTATGGCTACGGCCACGTTCTCGCGCCTCGACCTCGGTCCCGATCCACGCACAGCGCTCGGTCCGGAGTTCTTCAGCAGCCTGCTAGAGCTTAGTCCGACGTGCGGCGATTCGTCAATCTTCCGTCGTGCCCATCAGGGAGTTGGGTACCATTGGTAGAGCATGAAGTAGACGAGCACACCGGTGATGGATACATAGAGCCAGATCGGCCACGTGAATCGAGCGATCCGATGATGACGGACGAAGTCGCCTCGGAGCGCGTGGCGGACGGTCAGGATCAAGAGTGGCACGAGGGCGGCCGCGAGTATGGTATGGGGGATGAGAATCCCGAAGTACAGCGGCCGAGACCACCCCTCGCCGGGAAAGGGCGTGGATCCGTGGTGCCAGTGATAGAACAAGTAGCTGCCGAGGAAGACCGTCGAGACGCCGATCGCGGACAGCATGATCCCACGGTGGAGAGATTCTCGACCCCGCGCGATGGCCCAGCGTCCAACCAAGAGCAGGGTGGCGGCGACGGCGTTGAGAGAGGCGTTGAGTGCTGGCAGCGATTCGAAGTTCATGGTTCTCCTCGTCGGGCCGCTTCGACAGGGCAGAGGCCGAGCGGAATCCCATGATAGGGCGGTGACACCTGATATGCTATCTGTACATCCAGGCGAGAGATGAGGTGCTCCGCCTCGCGGAAGACTCGAGGACGGGGCTGGACAGTGGAATCTTCGAGCATCGATGGCTTGGTTCGATACAACCGGGAGATGAATCTCGTCTTCGGGGCTTGTATTGAGATCCGGACCACCGCCGCCCGGCTCGACTCCTCGATGCTGGAAATGGAGCTGTTGGCGCGCAATGGAGTGGCTCGCGCAGCGCGTTTGCCCGAGGATCGAGGGGCGGCCCTGCTGACCTTGGCTCAGATTCTGGCCGACCTCCCCCGAAGAATCCGCACCGTGATTCGGAGTCTCGAAGAGCGATGCCAAACGCTGACTCGGAATACCGCCGATGCCAGCAACTCGATCCGTTTGCACTATGAGCTCGTCCGGTCCCTGCTGGTGATTCGTCGTCGCCTCCAGAGCGAAACCGGAGCGCTCAAGATCAAGTCTCGGGAGTCCACGGGCTAACGCAAAGTGAGCTCCATCCGCAATCTCTGCGTTGAGATCGAAGAGGCGGATCCCCCTCGGACAGTCCTGGCAAGTTCGCAACGGTTGGAGGCGATGTGTGGGGCGAATCTCATGCGGGTCTCGGATCGCCTCCACGACTCCATCCGAGTGCTGAAGGAGGTGCGCAGCGGACTCGAGGAACTGGACTCCATTGGCCGGACCTCTGACTACCTGGCCCAGTGCATCAATATCGAATCGGCGCAGGCTGGGGACTTCACACCGGTCTTCGGGAATCTGGCTCAGAGCATGAAGAATTCGATCGGAAGCATGGAGTCGGTACTCGAGGATCTCGCTCGATCGACGGCCAATGGAGAGAGTCGCCTTCACCGTCTCCTGGAGGCCGTGGGGGCGTCATGAAGAGCATTGTCCTCCACGAGAGTTCCTGTTGCCAGTGGATCGTACTCGGAAGGGACGAGAGCCGGCGGCCCGACGTGATCGACACGAACCAGTACGTGATTCGCGGAGGACGAGGTGCGCTGCTTCTGGATCCCGAAGGGATCGAAGTATTTCCGCAAGTGCTGGCGGAACTCGCTCGGCACTTGAGGGCAGACGAAGTCACGGGGATCTTTTCGAGCCACCAGGATCCGGACGTGATTTCGAGCCTCTCCATGTGGTTGGACTTGTGTCCGAACGCGAAGGTGTACACTTCTTGGCTGTGGACGGGGTTCATCGCTCACTTTTGTATGGGAAACCACATCGACTTCGTTGCCCTTCCAGATGAGGGAGGAGCGATTGCCATCGGCAATGGATCGACCGTCGAGCTAATCCCGGCTCACTATTGCCACAGTTCTGGAAACTTCAGCCTCTACGACCCTGAGGCATCTATCCTCTACTCGGGAGACATCGGCGCAGCGATGCTGCCGTCGGCGGACGAGGCTCTCTTCGTGGAGGACTTCGATCGCCACGTGGTGTTGATGGAAGGTTTTCATCGGCGGTGGATGCCCTCGAACCGTGCTCTGCGAAGCTGGGTCGACCGAGTGCGGTTGCTCGACCCGAAGATCATCTGCCCGCAGCATGGGAGCATCTTCCGGGGTTTCGATGTAAGCCGCTTCCTGGATTGGCAAGCGAATCTGGATGTCGAAGAGGTCGACCCGAATTCGACGGCGGTCGGGGAAATCCTTGCCGGTCCCTAGCTTCCGCGCCCGATTCTGCCGATCCCCAGCCAGCTCCGACTCCGTGACGCTAAAGGAATCGCGGTCGGACGCCGATAGCGAAAGAGCTCTGGGTCCAGGACGATCCGTGCCCTGGGTTCACGAATTGCGCATTGCGGAAGAGGGAGCAACGACCGTGGACCGAGTCCTATACCTTCCGGCTACGCTGACCATCGCGAAGGTCCGTGAGCTGAAAGACCAAGTCGATGAGCGAATGCTCCCGAACGAGACCTTCACTCTGGACGTCACCGAGCTCGGGAGGATGGATACCGCCGGCGCTCAGTTCCTGCAGGCCGTCATTCGCCGAGGGGAGGAGCTGGGAGTGCAGATCCGGTGGCGTGGTTCCAGTGCTGCGGCCACCAGGATCGCGGTGTCGCTGGGCTTGAACATACTGCGAATGAACCTGGCCGCTGACGGTTCGAGGGATCCGTCGTCAGGTCGGCAATCCTCGACGGAGGAGGGCTGACCTTGGCTGCGATTCTCACCGTTGATGATTCCCGCTCCATCCGAGACATGGTCCGGATCACCCTCGAGCAGGATGAACACGAGGTGATTCAGGCTGAGGACGGGGTCGAAGCTCTGGAACGAGCTCGGAAACGACATTTCGATCTCGTCCTGACGGACATGAACATGCCGAAGATGGGAGGCCTCGATCTGATTCGAGAGCTGCGCGAGCTCGAGGAGTATCGCTTCACTCCAATGTTGGTTCTCACTACGGAATCCGGGGGCGATGCCAAAGGCGCCGGGAAGGCGGCCGGAGCGACGGGTTGGCTGGTCAAGCCCTTCGATCCCGAGAGACTGTTGGCCACGATCAAGAAAGTACTGGGCTGAGTCATGGCCATCGATCTCTCTCAGTTCCGAGACACTTACTTCGAGGAGAGCTTCGAGAACCTGGATGCCATGGAGCAAGGGCTCCTCGACTTGGGTCGAGGAGTTTCGTCCGACGATGCGATCCAGGACATCTTCCGGGCCGCGCATTCGATCAAAGGCGGAAGTGGAACCTTCGGATTCCAGTCGGTGACGGATTTTACGCACCTTCTCGAGGCCATTCTCGATGAAATGCGTGACGGCCGTCGACAGACCGACTCCGAGTTGACCAATGTCCTGTTGCGCAGTGTCGATGCCCTGCGTACTCAACTGGTGTCTCTTCGAGATGACGTGGAGCTGGACGCGATCTCCACTGCAGAAGCGCGGGCCGACTTGGAGAAGATCCTCCATGTCACCCAGTGCGTGGAATCCAGAGGCGACCAGGAATTCGAAGAGGAATTCCAGCCATCGGATGACCACGGCTCTGCGGACTCCGGGCCCGAGACTCTTCGCCGATGGAGCATCGAATTCGCGCCCCACGCGCACCTTCTGCAGACCGGCAACGACCCTCACCTCATCTTCGAGGAGCTGCGGCGCCTCGGCGAATTGAATCTGACGGTCGACACCTCTCACATCCCGGAGTGGACGCGCTTCGACCCCGAGAGTTGCTATCTGCGATGGAGCATGGAGCTCGCGACCTCCGCAGACCGCCGTTCCCTGGAAGAGGCCTTCGAGTGGGTCGAAGGCGATTGCGAACTCTCTCTCGATGAACGGGTCGAGGACCGGACGGTCGGAGGCCGGCCAGGAACCCGAGAACCCCATCCCGAAGCTCAGCCATCTTTTTCCGACGGGCCTCGCAGCGAGACTCGGGCCGAGGCGCGACGGGCCGCATCGATTCGGGTGGGGACCGACAAGATCGACGTGCTGATGAATATGGTGGGCGAACTGGTGATCACGCAGTCGATGCTCAGTCAGATCGTGGAGGAGTTCAGCGTGGATCGAGTGGACGACCTGAGGTCAGGAGTGGCCGAGCTCGAACAGCACACCCGAGCCCTCCAAGACAGCGTCATGCGAATTCGGATGCTTCCGATCTCCTTCGCCTTCAACCGTCTTCCGAGAATCGTCCACGACACGAGCGCCAAGTTGGGAAAGACCGTTGCACTCCAGTTCTCCGGGGAGAATACCGAAGTCGACAAGACGGTGTTGGAGAAGATTGGCGACCCTCTGGTTCACATCGTGCGCAACGCTCTCGACCATGGATTCGAGGATCCCGAGGATCGGGTGGCCGCAGGAAAGCCACGCCAAGGAACCCTGTCCATCAGCGCTTCCCACCAAGGCGGCAACGTCGTCATCGAAGTCCGTGATGATGGTCGCGGCCTGGACTTGGAGAGGATTCTGGAGAAGGCCAGGTCGAGCGGCATCGTGGGTCCGGAAGATCAGCTTTCGCCCGGACAGATCGCGGACCTGGTATTTCATGCCGGGCTGTCGACCTCCGACCAGATCAGCGATGTGTCGGGTCGGGGGGTGGGCATGGACGTGGTTCGCTGCAATATCAGCTCTCTCGGCGGCGTGGTGACCCTTCGCACTGCCGCGGGAGTGGGGACCACGGTCACCATTCGGCTTCCTCTTACCCTGGCCATCCTGGATGGACAGCTGGTCAGAGTGGGAAATGACATCTATGTGCTTCCGCTGGTCTCCGTGTCCGAGACCCTTCAGATCGATCCTCGGCGGATGCGGGTCGTCGCAGGGACCCAGGAGGTCTACCGACTCCAGGGATCGAACATCCCGATTCTGCATCTGAATCGGGTTCTGGGGTCATCGGTTCGTGACGAGGACCAGCGACGGCAATTGCTCGTGGTGATCGAAAACGACGGCGAGAAAACGGGACTGGTCGTAGACGAGCTGCTGACCCAACAGCAGGTGGTCATCAAGAGCCTGGAAGCGAATTACGTTCACATCCCGGGAATCGAGGGCGCGACGATCCTCGGAGATGGAATGGTCGCGTTGATTCTCGATGTGAACGAGCTGCTTCGGATGTCGCAATCGAGGATTGACCTCGGCTGCGCAGCCTCAGCTCATGCGGGAATCTAGGAGGGATCGGATGAGCGTAGACCGGATGACCTCGGAAGCCGCCCACTCCACTTCGAAGAGGGATGTGGAGCAATACTTGGCCTTCGTCATCGCAGACGAAGAATATGCGGTCGGCATCCTGAGGGTTCAGGAGATCAAAGGATGGAGTAGGGTAACGCCGCTCCCGAATACCCCGGACTATGTCCGGGGGGTGATGAATCTACGGGGAACCATTGTCCCGGTGATCGACTTGAGGTCTCGCTTCGGCATCGAGGTGGTGGACTACGATTCCACGACGGTGGTCATTGTTCTGAAGGTCGTTGGCGGTGATCAAAAAGAGAGGGTAGTTGGGGTCGTAGCCGATGCGGTGTCCGATGTCTACGCTCTGGCCCCAGACCAAATCGGGCCCCCTCCTCGCTTCGCCGAGAGTTTCGAGATGTCCGCAGTTACGGGTCTGGCAACTCTCGATGATCGACTTCTGATTCTGCTCGATGTCGATCGGCTTCTCGATTCCATTCAGACGCCTGGACTCGCGGAGCCATCTTCCTCGGAGACGAATCGGACGTTTGAAAGTTCCGTCGCGGTAGCGACCCCCCACATGTGATCAGGAGCGCGCGTACCATGAAGATTTTCGGGAGACACTTCGATGTTCATCGACGCAACCAGACCGCGTTGGACTGCTCTCCGACCGCGATCCTCCATTTCGATCGGTCCATGCGCGCGGTCTACGCCAATGCGGAGGCACGGAGACTTCTTCGGCGCTTGAGTGGGGAATCGTCGGACATTCGACCGACGGAAGACCAGTCGCTCGCGGAGCTGATGGAAACGTCGACCCTGGGGCCGGTGCTGGATTCGAAACTACAGATGGGGCCCTCGAGGTCTTGGTCGGTGGATGTGGAGTGTCAGGGCCGGATTCTGGATCTTCGGGTCACGCCGTTGAGAACGGAGCGTGGCGCAGCGATGGGATTCCACGTCCAGATCGCCGACGCGACGGAGAAACGTGTGCGGGAGTGTCATGTACAGCAGTTGCAGGCTGCGATGGATGGAGTCACGACGAATATCATCATCGTCGACGACGACTTGCACATCACCTATGTCAATCGTGCGACAGTGCACACACTCAACGAACACATTGGGGATCTCAGGAAGTTCTATCCGGACCTCGATCCATCCGCGCTGGTGGGACGGAGCATCGATGACTTTCATCAGAATCCAGATCATCAGAGAAGACTTCTGAAGAATCGATCGATCTTTCCCTACGAGACCACCCTTCAGCTTGGGCCCCTGTAGTTCCATCTCAAGGTGTCTCTCATCGAAGACGAAGACGGGACGGTGATCGGTTACACCAACGAATGGTCCGACATCAGTGCACAAGTGCGAGCAGAAGAGGCCATCAACGACTTGGTCAAGAGTGCGAGTAGTGGTGACCTTCGTAGTCGAATCACAATTGACTCGGAAGGGACATTCCTGAGCAGCTTGGCGCAATCCATCAATGAGCTCTTGGACATCGTGCTCAATGCCACCCAGGACGTCACGAAAGTGGCCGAAGAGATGGCGAAGGGGAATCTGACCGAGACGGTGAAGACGGATTATTCCGGGGTCTTCGGCGAGCTGAAGTCGGCGATCAATTCGTCGATCACGAACCTGTCCGAGATGGTCGGACGCATCGGTGTCGCTGCCGCTTCGATCAAGTCTTCGGCCTCGGAGATCGCCATTGGGAACGGCGAGTTGAGCCATCGAACGGAAGAGCAGGCATCGTCTCTGGAGGAGACGAGCAGTAGTCTCGAGGAGTTCACGACGGCGGTCAAGCAAACGGCGGCGAATGCGGCGAGGGCAAGCGAGTTGTCCGTCGAAGCCAGTGATGTAGCTGAGAAGGGCGGGGAAGTCGTTGCGGAGGCGGTGATGGCAATGACGGCCATCAATGAGAGCAGTCGGCAGATCTCCGAAATCATCAGTGTCATCGATGAGATCTCGTTTCAGACCAATCTCCTGGCCCTCAACGCGGCGGTCGAAGCAGCAAGGGCTGGAGATCAGGGCCGCGGTTTCGCAGTGGTTGCAGGAGAGGTCCGCAATCTCGCCCAGCGGAGCGCCACGGCTGCCAAGGAGATCAAGGCTCTCATAAGCGATAGCGTGGCTCGAGTTCAGCAAGGAAGCGACCTCGTGGATCGGTCGGGTGAGACCTTGCAGGAGATCGTTCGCGGAGTGCAACAGGTGACGTCCATCGTTGGAGAAATCGCCATCGCGAGCCGAGAGCAAGCTCAGGGAATCGACGAAGTGGCCAAGGCGGTAGCCCAGATCGACGGAATCACCCAGCAGAATGCGGCCATGGTGGAGGAAGCCACGGCCGCGGCTGCATCGATGGACGAGCAGGCGAGTGGACTTGCCGAGCTGATGGCCTTTTTCCGCACGCACGCCAGGACGCAGACGAAGGAGGCCCCGAAGTCCAGGCCCACGGTGAAGAGCGGAGATGCGGACGACGTCGCCGATCTGGTTTCGGACTACGCCACGGTGAGTTCGGGCGAGGGTGAAGACGAATGGGCCGAGTTCTGAGACCGATGCCAGGAAGGAATCCCATGCTTGCGCCTTCAGCGAGTCCAGCCTCGCAATCCCGCGACGAGTCGATTCTCGGCGATGCGGAATTCGAGTGGATTCGGCACTACGTACGCAATCGTGCTGGCATTCGTCTGAAAGAAGAGAAGCGCGACATGGTGCGCAACCGACTGATTCGGGCCATGCGAGCCTGCGGGGTTGGGTCCACGGCGGAGTATTTCGAGATGCTCCGCGGCGGGGACGAGAGGTGTCGGAGAGAGCTGCTCCACGCTCTGACCACCAATGTGACGCAGTTCCTTCGGGAGCAACATCACTTCGAGGCTCTGGAGCAGGAAGTCTTGCCCCAGATCCTCGACCAGAATACCGAGGGCCGGCGAGTCCGCATCTGGTCTGCGGGGTGCAGCTCCGGGGAAGAGCCCTATTCGATCGCCATGACCGTCGCTGAGACCATGGGTCAGGATCTTGATCGCTGGGACCTGCTGATTCTCGCCAGTGATCTGGATGCGACGATGGTGCGCGCGGGCGAACGCGCAGAGTACCCCGAAGAAGCATTGGATCCCCTACCACTCCGATGGCGGACGAAGTACTTCGAGCCATTGGCGGCACGCCGTTGTCGAGTGAAGCAAGGCCTGCGTGCGCTCGTGCGGTTTCGAACCCTGAACCTCATGGACGAATGGCCGATGAAACGATCCTTCGACGCTGTGTTCTGCAGGAACGTCGTCATCTATTTCGACGTTATCACGCAGCGAAGGCTCTTTGATCGCATGGCTGAGAGAATGCGACCGGGTGGGTGGCTCTTCGTGGGCCATTCGGAGAGCCTGCACAACATCTCGGATCGATTCGAATTCATGGGCCGCAGCATGTATCGGCGGATCCGATGAGTACCGGCAATCACACTGCGGATCGGACGGAGTTGGGGAGGCAGGAGCGAGAGCCAATACCAGGTTTCGAACACCTCACGCTGGTACGCGATCGGTTGCACGATTGCTATGCGGCTCGCATCAAGCCCGGAGAGTTTGCGGTGAGTGCTCGCGGAGATCTGTTGGTCACGGTTCTGGGATCCTGCGTCGCCGCTTGCATCCGTGATGATCATCGAGGAATTGCGGGAATGAATCACTTCATGCTGCCCACGATGACCTCGACTGCGGCCCACAACTCGAAGTTGTCGGCAGAAACCCGATTTGGAACCCACGCCATGGAGAACCTCATCAACGAGCTCTTGAAGCGAGGCGCTGACCGGAAGCGGCTCACCGCCAAGGTGTTCGGGGGAGCGCGGGTCTTGAACAGCCGTCTCGACGTTGGAGACCGGAACATCGAGTTCGTGCGAGATTATTTGTCGGCGGAGAGCGTGAGCATCGTAGCAGAGGATCTAGGCGGCCGATCTCCGAGGAAAGTCTACTACGACACGGTGACGGGATGGGTCAGGGTCCGCCGGTTGAGACTGGATGAGAGCGCGGAGGCAGTGGAGCAGGAGAGGGTCTACCGATCGGAAATCGCTCAGCGTGAGGTTGGCGGATCGATCGAGTTGTTCTGAGGAGTGCCGGTGGCCGTTGGAAACTCACAGATCAGAGTGCTAGTAGTCGACGACTCGGCCCTCGTTCGAGCGGTGCTGACGGCGATCATCGATTCCGACAATCGGTTCTGTGTTGTAGGCGCGGCCGCAGATCCCTATGAGGCCCGGGACAAGATCAAGGTGTCGCATCCGGATGTCCTCACTCTCGATGTGGAAATGCCTCGAATGAATGGCCTGGTGTTCCTCAAGAATCTCATGCGACTTCATCCGATGCCAGTGGTGATGGTGTCTTCGCTCACCCAACGGGGAGCCGACGTGACCCTCGACGCGTTGAGTCTGGGGGCGATCGACTTCGTGGCCAAGCCCCGGGTGGAGTCGGCCCAAGCCATCGAGGACTACCGCGAAGAGATTCTGGAGAAACTTGCTGCGGCGGCAGCGGTGAATGTGTTCTCCCGGCGCCGGAATCGGGGGGCTACGCGGGTGTCTACGGATGCGATTCTCGCCGCTTGTCCCTCGGATCGGATCATTGCCATCGGGGCGTCGACTGGAGGGACCGAAGCGATCTGCGACGTTTTGAGAGAATTCCCCTGCGATGCACCGGCTGCGGTGGTCACCCAGCACATCCCGGTTCTCTTCAGTGCTCGCTTTGCAGAGCGACTCGACCGCGAGTGTGCAATCCATGTGTGCGAAGCGACAGATGGTCAACTCCTGATGGAAGGACACGCCTACGTGGCGCCTGGTGACCGTCATCTGACCATCATTCGGGGAAGAGAGGGCTATCGATGTCGTCTCGATTCCTCGGAAGCCGTGAACCGTCATCGGCCCTCGGTCGATGTCATGTTTCGGTCCGTCGCCGAAGCGGCCGGATCGATGGCCGTGGCGGCCTTGTTGACGGGCATGGGCGCGGATGGCGCGGAAGGACTGAAAGAACTGCGTGAGTGCGGCGCCCGCACCATTGCTCAGGATGAGGCTACAAGTGTGGTGTGGGGCATGCCTGGATCCGCGCACCGGATCGGAGCGGCCGAAGACCTGGTTTCGCTCAAGGACATTGCGGGAGTGCTCTTGCGAAGGTCCGCAGCATTGAAGGGAGGATTGGGCACTCCCCAGCGGGTGTGAGGGTCACGATCCCCAAGATCCAGGAGTACCGCATGTGGATTCCTCTGCACCGCAGGACGGTTCGCGGCCATGCGCGCCGACGGATCCCTGGATCGGATGAAGATACGGGTCCTGGGTCTACCGATGGTTGTGGATGCATGCACCGACATCCTGACCGCGCTCGGGGTCGGGGGATGGCGGAGCCGGGACCTCGCGGCGCGAGGAGAGGTCGACTACGGATCGGATCACTGCACCTGTGTTCAGTTCGACGACGATTGGCGCCGCAGCAGCGCCTTGATGGATGAGAGGTTGGCCGGCCAATGGCGGTTTTCTCTGGCGACCCCGATGCCCTGGCACGACGTGATCTTGCTGTTTTCGAAAGACATGGGGCCGACCCGGGATCGAGCCTTCATGGACAACATGCTCTACGTGCTCATGGAGTCTCCGCGGATCTAGATCTCCGAGTCGTCTCCGAGTCGAGCCTTCAACCACGCTCGAGCGAATCTCCAGGAACGTTTCACGGTCGGGACGGAGATCCCTAGAGTCTCCGCGGTCTCCTCGACGGTGTAACCGGCGAAGAAGCGGCATTCGACGACTCGAGCCGCCCGATCGTCCAAGGTCTGAAGTGCTCCGAGAAGACGGTCGATCTCCACGATTCGCTCGAGATCCTGTTCGGAGTGGACATTCGTGGCCAGTACTTCGGCGTCGTCCAAGGGAAGAGGAACATGGCCTTCGCCCCGCCTCTGGGTGAGCCTGCGACGCGCGTGGTCGACCAGGACCCGGCGCATGGCGAGGGCCGCCACTCCGAGGACGTGCTTGCGTCCGCGCCATTGCTGTTGGTCTTCGCGCGCGAGCTTGAGGTAGGACTCATGCACGAGGTCGATGGTGCGCAGGGTCATGTTTCGTCGCTCGGGACCCAGGAGGTGATGGGCGAGATTGCGCAGGTCTCCGTAGAGCTGGGGAAGGATTGCGGCCAGGACCTTGTCGTTGGACTCACTCATTGGAGGACTCCGGAGTCGTTTCGAGAAGCTCTGCCAGTTGGTTGGCGATGTTCGTGCGCCAGGGATGGGATTCGGGGAGCGAAGCGCAGACGATACGGAGGGTTTCCCTCATCCATCGGATGGCCTCTTCCCGATTCCCCTGCTCCCGAGCCAGGCGCGAGAGGTGGTAGGTCGCGATGGTACACTGGGAATGATCGGCACCCAGGCTCTCCCGCCAACCATCGAGGGCGGCCAGGTAGAGTTCACGCGCCCGGTCCACCTGTCCGATCTCGGAGTAGACGCGGGCCAAGCTGCTTCGGGTGTCGGCGACGAGAGGGTGGTGTTCTCCCAGGGCGCGCTCCCGGATTCGCAGGGCATGCTCATAGTAATCGATGGATCGGTTGTCCTGCTCCAAGAAGTAGGAATCGGCTCCGAGGTTGTTGAGACTTTCAGCAATCTTGAGTTCATCGGAGCGAGGAGCCGCTCGGCGCAAACGCAACGCCTCTTCATCGAGAACGATCGCGGTGTCCAGACTATCCGAACGAGAGAGAATCACCGCGAGATCACTGAGGCTCTGGGCCAGATCGGTTGGGGGCACGTGGGCGAGATGCCGTCGCAAGTCCAGAGCTTTCCGGAATGCAATGCGAGCTTCTTCGTATTCGCCACGCTTCATCTGGATCAGGCCGAGTTGGTTGATGGCGTCGGCCAACATCAATTCGTTTCCGGGGTCCGTGGACTGGAGTTTGTCCACACTCTCGGTGATCAGGGGCAAGGCTTCGTCGTAGCGGCCGAGATTGCCATAGAGTCGAGCCAAGAGCAGCGTGACTTCTGCCCTCAGGACGGGACTGTCCGCGGTTTCCTCCATCATCCGATTTCGATTGCTCTGGAGAAAGGACGCCACACTCATGGTATCGCCGACCGCGGAAGTGGGAGCGTAGGGATCGACGAGATCGAACATCTGGGTGAGGAGTTGGGTGGCGTGCTGGGCCCGGTTCCGTTCTCGCTGCAGGGCCGCAGATCGCTGGGCCAGGATTCGGGCTTGACGGAAGCCATGGGCTCCGGTGACCACGCCGAGGATCAAGGCAAGGCCTCCGATCGCCAGCGCGAGCCGATGACGACGCACCGCCCGCGAGAGAGAGTAGCCCCGTTCCCCCTCGCGAATGCGCAGCGGCCGGTGCGCCAGAATGCGCTCGATCTCGTCGGCCAGTTCTCCCGCGCTGGCCATGCGGTTCTGCAGGGAGGGTTCGAGAGCTCGTGCGAGAAGGAGGTCCAGGTCCCCGCGGAGTTCGCGGCTGCGGACCGGGAGGGTCGGGGATTCGCAGACTCTCTGGCTGGGGGGGATGAGCTCTTGGTCTCGCGCGGCAAGAAGGGCGGAGATCTCGAGAGTGGAGCAGGGGAAGGGGACGGCTCCGGTCAGGAGGCGGTAGAGAACTGCGCCCAGAGAATAGACATCGGTCGCGGTTCCCAGCTCCTGTCCCCTCAACTGTTCGGGGCTGGCGTATTCGGTACTGAGATAGCGGTGAGCCGCGGGGCTTGTCGCCGATTCGCCGGAGGGAATCAGCCGGGCGATTCCGAAGTCGATGAGGCGCACCTGTGCGCTCTCGGCGATGAGGATATTCTCGGGTTTGAGGTCGCAGTGAACGACCAGTCGACGATGAGCATCGTCGACGGCGCGGCAGACTTCGATGAACAAGTGCAGTCGATCCTTGAGCGGCAGCGCATGTTGGTCACACCAGTCGGTGATGCGGACTCCGTGGACTTCCTCCATCGCGAACCAGGGCCACCCCTCGACGGTGCATCCTCCCTCGTAGAGCTGGGCGATGCGATGATCCCCCAGGGATGCCAGGATCTGGCGCTCCTCCAGAAAGCGGGCTCGCTCGTGGGGGTCTCCCACCGCGGGGAAGAGCTTCAGGATGACGTCACGATCGAATTGGCCGTCGTCCCGGGTGGCTCGCAGAACCCAGCCCATCGGTCCCGTGCTCAGAAGGGCGGACACCCGGTAGGGGCCGATGCGCCGGTCCAAGAGGCTCGATTCGAGGTCCTCGAGAATGGCGTCCGCGGCTCCGCGTTCGAGGAGGTCGTCCCCGTGGGCATCCGCCTCGAGAAGGGAACAGATTTCTCGGAAGAGATACGAATCCTGGCCGCAAGCTTCGCGGAGGAAGGCCTCGCGCTCGCGAAGTGGACGATCGAGGGCGGCGGAGAAGAGCTTCTCGATGCGGGATCGCGAGGATGGGTTCATGGTCAGTTCTCGGTGGGTTCGAGAACCGAGAGCTTAGCACAGAGGAGGGCTGGCGTCGGGCTCGGTGTGGAAGAGGGGAGCGGAGCGGTCCCGCAGAGCGGTTTCGCCAGATGCCGGGAGACCAGAGGTCAGACCGGCGTGATTTGCTCCACCAAGCGAGGTCTCAGAAGATCCCTGCATGCATCCGCCGAAGACTCCACTTGTACTCCCCTCCATCCACTCGCCCCAACACCGTGTAGTTCCCCAGGGAGCGAGCTCACCCGTTCGAGGTCGGCGAGGGAGCCATCATTGCCGGCCCCGACGAGCGGTACCCCGACTGTTCGGAGGGAGCAGGTCGAAGACCACGCTCGCCCCCTGGGAATTCGAGGCCACGAGCGACCGGGACTGCCGACGGGTGCGCTCTGCACGAGCGCCGCAAGGAGAGCAGAGGTGTGGGCAGAACAGGACTCTCAAGGGGGATACGCGCAGAGTCGGGCGACAAGGGGTCAGGAAATTTCGAAAAATCAGTTCTTGGCCGAGAGAGAGCGATAGCTCCCCACCCAATCCACCAGAGAATCCAGTGGAAGGTCGCTCACGGCCGACCAGACCAGATCCTGGTCGAACCATGCCACGCCGCGGAAGGACCACGCCTCGTGGGTCCAGAGCTCCGATCCCGCCACCCGCTGAGAGTCGAATCCCGAGGACTGGATTCCCTGGGCGGGGACCGCAAACACCGTAATCCGGTGGGCTCCGTCGGCGTATTCGGCCAGGGCAGAAATCCGGCTGACGGTGTGCCAGACCCGACCGCCCTCCAATTCCCACCCCGCAGGCTCGGTCCCGAGGGCCAATTCGAATCCGGTGCCGTCGGTCAGCCACCTCGACAGCTCCCCCCGGTCCCGAGAGGGCATCTCGATCGGACGTCCGGTCCGGTCGAGGAGGTAGCGGTCGTGGGTTACGTCGGAGAGATAGTCTCCGATGGTCTTGACCACTTGGCCGTTGATGACCTTCGGTCCGATCCGTCCGCCTCCACTGCGCAGCAGAGGACCGAGGCCGATGCCCAGGATCAATCCGGCCGCCAGGGCCGCGGGGACCCAGGCCCGCCGGGTCAGAAATGGAGCGGAGCTCCGCGGCGGGGCGGGCTGCGGGAGTGAAGGGATCGACGGCTCTGGGGCGAGCCGTTGCCGGACTTGGGCCAGGAGTTCGGGCGGTGCGGCGGGGGATTGACTGCGCTTCAGACCCGCCCGCAACTGCAGACTCGCGGTTGCGCTTCGCTGGCAGCATTCGCATTGGCTCACGTGATCGCGCACTTCGGCGGGCCAGGATTCGCTATCTGCGTTGGTCTGGACCCAGTGCAGGGATTGATGGTGAAGCTTGGGTTCAGCGCTCATCGTTGTTCCTCAGAGGATGTGGTGTCGCGTGAATCCGAGGCGAGCTGATCTCGAGGCTTGAGGGCTTGATAGAGTTGGCGCCGAGCGCGGAAGAGCCGAGAGCGGACCGTCCCCACCGCGATGTCGAGAGCTTCTGCCACTTCGTCGTAGCTGAATCCTTCCACATCCACGAGTTGGACCACGGCTCGAGCTCCCGGAGACAATTCGGCGAGGATGTCGACCAGGGAATCCTCGAAACCTTCGCGGAGGATCTCCGGTTCCCACTCCTCGCCATCGAGGCCCTGGGACTCGACGTCCTGGATGTGGTCATCGAGGGGGAACGCCATCCTCCGTTGGTCGTAGCGCAATTGGTCGAGAAAGGTGGTGTGGACGATGCGGGCGAACCAGCTGCGCAGATTGTCGTGGTGGCGCAGGCGGGGAAAGGCGCGCATCGCGCGGAGACTCGATTCCTGAACCAGGTCCTCGACCCCGTCCTTCGGTCCGAGGAGAGACCGGGCCATCCGGTAGAGAACGTCGAAGTTCTCGACCAGGGCGCTCTCGAATTCGGAAGGGTAGGGGACCATGGGTGTGAGAGCCTACAGGACTGAAGTCGTTCGGGTAGATGTTGGATCTTTCCCATAGCTTACACCACATGGCCCCCCGTGCGGAGGCCTAGAAGCGCCCTTTGAGGGACGACCAGGTCGAACCCTCAGTTGAGACCACCGCACCCTGCGGCTCGACCTTTCCGTCCCAGCGCTCGTCGTAGCCGGATTGGACCATGCTGGGGGCCCGGCTCACACTGACGAGAAAAGGCCAATTGAGGCGATCGCCTGGGGAGAGATCGCCGATTCGACTGCCTCCGGTCCAATCCACGTTCCCCACCGCGGAACCCAGGGTGGAGGTGAACATCGTGCGTTGGAGGGTGAACAGGGAGCCACTGAGGATCATCGTGCCGTCGGAAAAGCTCCCCGGATTCGCCCAGGTGGCAGGCGTCATGTTGTCCTCGTAGATGGCGACGAAACCGCCAGAAAAATTGTCAGAGGGCCCCACTGAATCCAGGGTCAATCCGCTGACCACGATGGTGTACTGGAAATTCGCCAGGTCCAGGGGGAGCGGAAGAGTGATCGCGGAATTGTTCAGGATCACCGCTTCCATGTGGAGCTGCCCTCCGATGCCCATGGCGTCGACGGCCTGGCCGTCGAAGTCGAAGAGCTGGGCGGATCTTGCGGGAGCTGCCCCGAGAAGAATCGAGAGAATCAAGAGCGTTCCCATTTTCTGCATGAGGGCCTTCCTCCGGGTGAATGGTGCGAGTGATGTGGTAGGAGTCGTCATGGGTCTACCGCTCCCCGTAGAGGGACTTCACATTGCCCCAGGAGGATGCTGCCGCGACCGGAACGGACGAGTTGATGTCGAGGGTTCCGTCGATCTGCATGTCGTAGCCGTCCAGGAGCTGAGCTCCGGTGGAGGCGGTGAACACCCCGGCGAAGCCGTAGGCGCAGCCCGAACAGATGTTGGCGAGCTGGCTGCCCGCGATCCCGTCGGCCATGCCTTCGAGAGCTCCGCTGCCATTGGCGGCGAGGGTCAGGGTGAAGCTGGTGAAACTGCCCCGGAAGAGGAGTTCACCGTTGTCGAAGGTCGCCGGGCTGGTGGCGTTGGGGGGGAAGACTCCCCAGTCCGCATCGAAAGAAGGATCGGACCGAACGTCCACCATCCCCCCGGAGTAGCTGATGATGGTCCAGCCGCTCACCGGATCGTGGAATTCGCCGTTGCTGACGAGGTCGTAGAAATGGAGAGTGACTTCCGCCCCGCTGAGATCGACTCCGAAGAGAGCATCGATCTGGGAAGTGGTTGCGGTGATGTCGAGGACATCGCCACTCGTGCTTGGATTGATCCCGCCTTGCTCCCAGCCGAAGCCGACGAAATCGATGAGCGCGGCGGAGGCGCTGGTAGCAGTCAGGAAAAGGGCGGCGCCAAGGGCCGCGCTTGTGAATCGTTCACTCAGGCGCATCGAGGTTTTCCTCTCGTTTTGTTCGAGACCAGTGATGGCATACGAGGGGGATTTCTCCCGTGTCTGACCCGAGAACGGTGGGATGCCTCCGAAAAGTTCCCTTGGCCTGGAAATTGTCACTTTCTCTGAACGTGCGCCGTAGTCCACTCAACCGCCGAGGCCAGGTTCCATGATCCGATTCCCTTTCCGACGCTGGTGGCGCAGACCCTGGTTCTGGGCCTTCCTGCCCCTCGCTCTGCTGGTTCTGATGCTCTCTCTCCTCTTCATCGCCGGTCAGATTCTGCAGCGCACGATGGTCATTCCCGAGGTGGGCGATCTCCGGCGAGCGGAGGTGGAGCTGAGCCTCGACCGCAGTCGGGGAGTGAAGGTTTCCTACCTCCAGACCCAGACCGAAGAGGGACTGCCCCTCGTCTATGTGCACGGCACTCCCGGCGACGCCACGAACTTCACGAACTTCCTTCGCCATCCGGTGGGAGGGCGACGGAGCATCGCCATCGATCGTCCTGGTTTCGGACGGAGCACCACCGACCGGTCTTTCGTTCGCTTCGAGGACCAGGCGACCGCGGTCCTTGCGGTGCTCGACGACCTCGGCATCGACCGTGCGGTGCTCGTGGGTCACTCCCTCGGAGGACCCATCGTGGCCCGAGCGGCAGCGGACCATCCTCGGCGGGTCGCGGGAATTCTATTGGCGGCGGGGTCCCTCGATCCCGCCCTGGAGAAGTTGGAGTGGTACAACACTCTCCTGCAGTGGTGGCCCTTCACGAAGGCCCTTCCCCGGGCCTTTCTGCGATCCAACGAAGAGGTCTTGGCCGCAAGGCGGCAGTGCGAGTCATTGGCGCCGGAGTTGGAAAAGGTGCGCTGCCCGGTGATGATCGTCCATGGCACGGCGGATCGCCTCGTGCCCTTCGCCAATGCCGAATACAGTCGGCGAGAACTGAGTCATGCCTCACGGGTGGAAGTCCGGGTTCTCGAGGGTGCGGATCATTTTTTGCCCTGGGCTCAGGAATCGGAACTCCGCGCCGCCATCGAGGAGCTGTTGGGGTGGGTCGACGCGGGCCCCGCCGCCTCGTGACAGCAGGCGCTCGGGGTCGACTCGGTCGGTCTCAGGGATCGAGGGCCCGGGCCAGGATCTTGTCGGGATCGGTCCACCCGGTTTCGTCTTGCACGGCCCGACAGCGTGCGAGGATCTCGCCGATGTGGGGTCCCGGTTGGAGGCCTCTCGCGAGCAGGTGGCGACCATGGACGACGTCCGTGGGCGCGCGGTCACGGATTTCGAGAGCTTGGGCCCGATCCAGGAAGTGGTCTCCGGCGGGAAAACTGCGGGCCTGCGCCTCCTCGGTGCTACGGCCGAAGTGGTCGGCTCGGGCCAGGGCTTCGAGCAATTCGAGGCTCACTCCGGCCCGGGCCAGACGGCGAGCCAGCCGCCGGTAGGCCCGATCGCCAGCCTTGCCATTCTCGAAGTGGATGGGCGCGAGGTGAGCGCGGGTCAAGGCCTGTACGGATTCCACGAGCCACAGCGGTGCCCGCATGCGCCCCAGAAAGGTGGCCACCAAAGGGACGCCAGCGGTGTCGTGGGCCCGAGAACGAATGCGCTCGCCGTCGTCTTGGGTGGTCGTGGCCTTGCCCAGATCGTGGCAGAGGGCTCCGAACATCAGGGCCAGATCCCAGCGAGGGTCTTGGCGGCGGAGTCGAGCGGCCTCATCGACCACCATCCGCGTATGGGTCCAGACATCCCCTTCGGGATGCCATCGGGGGTCCTGAGGCACTCCGATGAGGGCCGCCAATTCTGGGAAGAAGCGCAGGAGATCCGTCTCTCGCAGGAAGTCCAGGCCCAGAGAAGGACGTCGTCCGAGCTGCGCCCACTTCGTGAACTCCCCGTAGATGCGCTCGGGGCTCAGTTCGCCGAGGTCCTGCTCGGCGCAGATCGACAGGGTCTCGTCGTCCACGCTCATCTCGAAGCGGGCTGCGAATTGCATGACTCGCAGGGCCCGCAGAGGATCTTCTCCGAAGGATCGGCGATCCACGGCTCGGAGCAAGCCCGCCTCGAGGTCAGCCATTCCTCCCCAAGGATCGAGGACTTCTCCGCTCAGGGGATCGAGGGAGAGGGTGTTGATCGTGAGGTCGCGGCGGAGGGCGGCCTCTTCGACACTCAGAAGAGGATCGAGGTCGGCGTGGATTCCGCGGTGTCCTCGTCCCGCGAAAGAATCACGTCGGGGGACCGCGAAATCCACGTCGAGCCCGCTCACTCGGAGGACTCCGAAGCTCTTGCCGACGTCGTCCACCCCTTCGAATTCGGCCAGAATCCGCCGCAAGGTGTCGAGGTCGAGTCCGAAGACTTCGATGTCGATGTCCTTGGAGAACTCACCGCGCAGCCAGTCACGAACGAATCCCCCGATGAGATAGGCCCGGCCGTTTTCCGAGGCGATGCGCTGGCAGATCTCGATCACTCGGGGATCCAGCGTCGCGATGGCTTGGTCGGGATCGGGGTGGTGCACGGGAGGGATTCCTTCTTTCCGCGAGGAGCGCAATGGAGCATGCTCGACGCGTAGGCATCCTAAGGGAGAAGGTCGGAACATGACCATGGTTGTGACAGAATTCGCACGCGGACGCCTCTTCGACCCTCAGCGGTCCGGGAAGGGCATCGTTGGCTGTAGCTTGGAAGACTTCGAGGGCGAGCTCAACCGGCGCCGACCTCTGAAAATCCTCGACGGCTATGCCCCCTTCTGCAAGTTGCACATCCACGGGAACTGGACCCAGACTCCGGTGGATGCCTTGAGAATCACGCCCGAGAACGAAGGTCGGCTGCGCAGCGCCTACGAGGCCCGGACCCCGGAAGAACTTCCGGTGCTCGTGCGGTGGTTCGAAGGCATCGAGGCGCCGGTGGCCGAGTACCTCTGCGTGATTCTCTACGACCGGGAGCAGCTGCTCCGGGAGGGGGAGCAGATCGAGGCCGAGTGGGGAGTGGTCGGGGTGTTGGCGACCATGGAACCGAAACCCACGCCGATGGTTCCCATTACCATGATGCGCAATGCCCTGGGGGTGGCCGAAGGGGGAAGCGGAGTGTCTCTCGATCGGGCATCCTACCTGGAGTCGGTGGCCTATTGGCAGGACCATGCGAATCTCCGCCACCTCTCCACCGAAAGACAAGATCATGACTGATACCCGTTGGCACTACGGACTCATCCTCGGGGCGGTGGCGCTGCTCTTTTCGGTGGGTTCGGTGCTGGGAGCGGAATTCGATCTGAGTCCCACCGCGGAGGTTCCCATCAATCCGCGGGTCCAAATGGGCAGCCTGGACAATGGCCTCCACTGGTATGTCCAATCCAACCGGGAACCGCCCCACCGGGCAGAGTTGAGGCTAGTGGTCAATGTAGGGAGCATAGTGGAGCGGGATGATCAGCGGGGTCTGGCCCACTTTCTCGAGCACATGGCCTTTAATGGTACGGAAAAGTACCATGCTCAGGAGCTGGTGGACTATCTCGAACTCACCGGCATGCGTTTCGGGCCGGACATCAATGCGGTCACCGGCTTCGACCGAACCATGTACATGCTCACCGTCCCCACCGACGATCCGGAGCTTCTGCGCCGGGGGCTCGAGATTCTCGCCGAGTGGTCCCGCCGGATTCGCCTCGACCCCACCGAGGTCGACAAGGAGCGGGGGGTGGTCATCGAGGAGAGAAGAGGCCGCCTGGGCAGTGCCCAGCGGATCCAGGACCAGCACCTGCCGGTGACCTATCACGGCTCGAAATATGCGGAACGGATCCCCATCGGCACCCTGGAGATTCTGGAGAGGGCCACCGCGGACGAGCTCCGAGAGTTCTACCGGGACTGGTATCGCCCGGAATTGATGGCGGTGATCGCAGTCGGAGACTTCGATCCCGACCAGGTGATCCCGCAGATCGCGGAATTCTTCGCCGGATCCTGGGGCCACGAGGCCGGCCCGCCACGGGTCGAGACGCCGGTCCCGCTCCATGCCCAGACTCTCTTCTCGATCGTGGCCGATCCGGAGAGCCCCCGTAGCACCCTCAAAGTCCAACTCAAGATGCCCCGGCTTCGGATTCGGGTGGTCGGTGACTATCGTCGCTCTCTCCTCGAGATCCTCTGCGACCGCATCTTCAACGAGCGTCTCTACGTGCTGAGCCAGCGACCCGATCCTCCCTTCACCTCCGCCTTCGTGGGCCAGGGGGGACTGGGACGGGTTCTGGACACCGAGAATCTCGTGGTCAGTGCGGATGACGGGGGGCTGATGGGCGCCCTCCAGGCGGTGTTGGTGGAGGCGAGGCGGGCCGGTGAGCTCGGCTTCACGGCGGAGGAACTCGAGAGAGCCAAGAAACGACTGCTGCGTTCGGTGCAGAGCGAATACGCCGAAAGGGAGCAGATCCCCTCGGCGACCATCGCCGGTCGCTACGCGGGACATTTCCTGGACCAGGCTCCGGTTCCGGGGACCGAATTCCGCTACGAGCTCTTCGAGCAGGTCTTGCCGACGATCACTCTGGAAGAGTTGGAGGAGGGGGAACGCCCTTGGTTCGACGAGGCGGATCGAGTGGTCTTGGTCAGCGTTCCCGAGAAGGAGGGCCTCGCACCCCCCACCGAGGAGGAGATCCGGGAGTGCTTCGCCCGGGCCGCCGAAGCTCCGGTGGAGGCCTGGACCGAGGAGGAGTCGACGGAGCCCCTCCTGGCGGAATTGCCCCAGCCCGGTCCGGTGGTGGAGGAGGAACGCATCGAGGAGATCGATCTCACCATCTGGACCCTCTCCAATGGAGTGAAGGTCTTCCACAAGCAGACCGACTTCCAGGACGACCAGGTGCTCATGCAGGCCTGGAGTCCCGGCGGAGAGAGCCTGGGACCCCGCGACCCCAGTCCTTCGGTCGCTCTGGCCGCCTTCCTCACCCGGCTCGGAGGGCTCGGATCCTTCGACCGGATCCGTCTGAGTCATCTCCTGGCCGACAAACGGGCGGGGGTCAGCCCCTCGATCGGGACCTATTCCGAGGCTCTCGATGGCGCGGCTTCGCCCGCCGACCTCGAGACCCTTCTCCAGCTCACCCACCTCTACTTCGTCGCACCCCGGGCGGATTCGTCGGCCGTGAAGTCGCAATCCAAGCGCCTCGAGGCCCGACTGCGCAACCGCTCGGTGGTGCCGGAGTCCGTCTACTCCGACAGCCTGCGGGCGATTCTCTTTCGTCACCATCCTTGGGTGAGGCCTCTTCGGGTCGAGGATGTCAAGGATCTGGACGCCGAAGAGGCGGTGGCCTTCTACCGCGAGCGTTTTGCCGACGCCGATGATTTCCACTTCTTCTTCGTGGGAAGTGTCGATGCAGAAACCCTGCGTCCCTTGGTGGAGCGCTATCTGGGCTCCCTGCCCTCGCTCCCGGGTTCGGAGGAGCCCCGAGACATCGGATTGCGGCGACGTCGGGAACCCGGGCACTTCGTGGTGCGCGCGGGACTCGAGCCCAAGGCCCAGACCACCCTCACCTTCAGCGGGCCCATGGAGTGGAATCGCCAGGAGCGGCACCGGATTTCCAGCACCGGAGCAGCTCTGCAGATCCGTCTGCGAGAGGTGCTCCGCGAAGAGCTCTCGGGCACTTACGGAGTCTCGGTCTCCGCGACCAGCCATCGCTTTCCCGAACCGACCTTCGTGGTGACCATTCGCTTCCGCTGCTCCCCCGATCGTCTCGACGAACTGGTCGACGAGGTGGGTCGGGTGATGAACGAAATCCGGGTCGAAGGAATCGACGACGACACCCTGGCCAAGGTCAAAGAGGCCCAGATTCGCGACTTCGAAGAGGGCCTCGAGTCCAATGACTTCTGGATCGGGGGATTGGTGGTTCGCGATCGGTGGGGGTTGCCCCAGTCGCAGATCCTGGACTCGCGGGAGTTGATCGAGTCCCTCCGTTCGGAGATGGTTCACCAGACCGCTGGGAAGATCCTGCGGTGGGATCGTTTCCTGCGCTTCGATCTCCTGCCCGCGGAACCGGCCGACGAGAAGGTGACGGATTCTCACTCCCAATCGGAGGACTGACCATGGCATTCGACGGCTACGTCATTGTGGCGACCTTCAGCGACCGCGCTCGGGCCGAGATGATGCAGGAGATTCTCGAGGGCGCGGAGATCCCGTGCATGTTGCGCTTGGACGACTCAGGGGGATTGCAACCCCAATTCGCCTTCGGGCTCGGAGTGGGCTTGGAGGTTCCCGAGGATCGCAAGAGTGCCGCCCAGGAGCTGCTTCGGGAGTATTGCGGGAGGGGAGGTGAGGAAGACTGAGGGGTCTCGCACATGGCGTCATGCCGAAGAGAGTGTTCCTCAGTAGTATTTGCAGATGAGGCGTTTTACCAAATAGCAAATCCCCTCTGCCTCAACGCCGGCGGGCCAGGAATTCCAGCCAGGATCCACGGGCATCGATGGTCTCGCGGGGCCCGTCTTCGAATTCCCAGTGGCCGCCGAGGAGGCGGTGGGCGAGGTCGGAGTCGAGGCGTTGAGAGGGACGTCGAGGCCCGGGGCGGTCGGCCGAAGGCGGGCCGAAAGCGCGGAGAAGGAAGAGAGTGCCCGAGGGCACCCGCCGATGGAGGCCCTCCCACCAGGAGATGGTGGTGAAGCGAATGGAGACCACCGCACCGACTTCGAGGGCGGGGAGATCCTGGGCACCGCGGATGCGCTGACAGACCCACTCCACCGACACGCAGTGGTGCCGCGCCCGCGCCCCCGCCAATTCGAGGGCGTCGGGGAGGTGATCCACCCCGCAGACGCGGGCCCCAGCCTGGGCCAGGAATACCGCATCGCGTCCACTGCCGCAGCCGAGGTCCAGAACCCAGCCCCCACCGCGGAGCAGGTGGTGAGCGTGGGTCTGCAGGTAGGGGTCGGGGGCCCAGAGTGCGGCGACCGGAGGGCCGGGAACGAGAAGGTCCGGCGGGAGAGAGCCCCTCAGGGCTCGTGCGACGTAGCCCATGCAGCGGAGCTTCGCGGCCACCGCCGCGCTTCTCTCGGCCTCCACACTGGCCACCCAGACTTCTTCGTCCCGAGCTCCGAGGAAAGCGGGAGGGGGAGGATCGGCCTCCGGAGAGCTCCACCAGGCGGCCCCCGGCAGGTGAACTGCGGGGGGACGGCGGTCTTCGCTGACCCACAGGACTCGGACTCCATGAGATTGGTCGGCTTCGGCTCTGGTACGGGCGAGGAGCAGGTCGAGAGGAATTGTCGAATCCAACCTCAATCTCCTCCCTGGATCCCGATCGCGGGCGAGGCTAGACTGGGCTCTTCTGCCCGCGACCCTCCTGCGGAGTGATTTTGGCGACCACGAAGATCAAGTGCCCAGTGGAAGGTATCATCGATCTCGACCTTCTGCCTCGGGTCGATGTCGGCTTGGTGGTCACTCTCCTCGATTGCCCGGAGCTCCAGCGTCTGCGGGCCATCCGGCAGCTGGGATTCACCGAATACGTCTATCCGGGAGCGACGCACACCCGATTCGCCCACTCTCTCGGTTCCTTTCAGGGCGCGCAGCGGGCTCTGACCAAGTTGCGCGAGCGGGGAGTCGAGATCCCCGACCACTGGTACGTGGCGACGGCCCTGGCCTGTCTGCTCCACGACCTGGGCCATGGACCCTTCAGCCACACCTTCGAGTCGGTCACGGAACAGAGTCACGAGGACCGCACTCGAGAGATCGTGCGCGGGGGTCCGGAAGTGCCTGCGGCCCTGCGGCGCATCGCCGAGGATCTGCCGGAGCAGGTGGTCCAACTCCTCACCCACTCCGTCGAAGACGATTCCTTCGCCTTTCTGAGCGAGCTGGTTTCGAGTGCGCTGGACTGCGATCGCATGGACTACCTGCGGCGGGACGCTCTCCACACTGGAGCGCGCTACGGGAACTTCGACCGCGATTGGATCTTGGGAGAGATGGTTCCCACCGAAGACCGCCAATCCATCGTGGTGGTCGAGAAGGGGCGGGCCGCGGTCGAGCAATATCTCATCGGTCGCTACCACATGTTCCAGAATGTCTACCTTCACAAGACTTCCCGGGGTTTCGAAGGCGCCTTCGGACAACTCTGCCGTCGGTTGAGGGCTCTCGGCCCGACCGCTCTTCCCTCGACCGCCCGGGCGCTGCACGTTCTCCAACACCAGGACCTGCCCCTCGAGGCATTCCTGGGCCTCAACGACCGAATGCTCCTGGTGGAGATCGCGACCTTGGTGGATCACCCCGACCCCACGGTATGCCAGCTCGCCCGGATTCTCTGTCGCCGCCGACCGTTGCGTCAGCTGACGTCGTGGGGCCGGGGCGAAGTCACTCGAGAAGAACTCGACGAGGTCTTGGTGCGTCGCCGCGAAGCGGCCGCGGCGGAGGGACTCGACCCGGACACCGCAGTCTGGGAGGATGCGGCCGAGGACGTTCCCTACCGACCCTACGATCCCGAGAGCTCTCGCCGAGGTCTGAGGGTGCGGCACGGAGACGGGCGGCTGGTGGACATCACCGAAGACAGCCCCACCATTCGGGCACTGGCCCAGAAACTCGTGACCCGCAGGGTCTATTGGTTGACGCGCGACTAGGTCGCGGTCAGTTGGGTCTTCAACCAATCTCCCAGGGCCCGGATCTCTTCCCAGCAGACTTCGTGTTGCATGGGATAGCGCTGCCAGAAGAGGGGGTAGCCCAGGGCCAGGAGGCGGTCCCGAGCTTCTTGACCTCGGTCGAGGGGCACCATGGGATCGTGGGCTCCGTGGGCCTGGAAGATGGGAGTCTTCCGGTTCGCCGGAGAGAGTTCCTGGTCGAGACTCTCCGCGCGGACGAGGTAGGTGGAGAGGGCGACGATCCCCGCCAGCTTTCGATCGAAGCGCAGGCCCAAGTGGAGAGCAATGGCTCCTCCCTGCGAAAAGCCGGCCAATACGATTCTTTCCGTCGGCACTCCCCGTGAGATCTCGTGGTCGATGAGGGCTTCGATCCGAGCGCAGGAGCGCAGAATACCGGCCTCGTCATGATGCCGTCGCAGATCGAGTTCTGCGATGTCGTACCACGCCCGCATCCGCATTCCGCCGTTGAGGGTGACTGGGATCTGCGGTGCGTGAGGAAAGAGGAAGCGCACGCCGATGGAGGGATCGAGGCCCAACTCCGGGACGATGGATTCGAAGTCGTGCCCATCGGCTCCCAGACCGTGCAGCCAGATCACGGTGCAGCGGGCAGGGTCGGCGCCGCTCTCGACTCGGGGAAGGAGTTCTTCGGTCATGGGATCATGGAGTCGGGGTCAGCGCATGGCGTCGGTCGAGTGAGCCTGCAGATCGGAGAGGCTCACCCACTCCAGTGCGCTCATGTTCGTGGCTTCCAGAATCACTGGGGGGGCAAGTCCCGCCTCGAGGGCTTCCTGCCACCGGGAGACACAGAGACACCAACGCTGGCCGGGCTGGACCCCTGGGAATCCGGCTTCGGGCCGGGGGGTGGTCAGGTCATTTCCGTGCCGGGCCGAGAAGTCCAAGAACTCCTCGGTGGCCATGACGCAGACCGCGTGCATTCCGACATCACCCGAACCGGTGCGGCAGGATCCATCCCGGAAGAATCCGGTGAGAGGATCGGTGGAGCAGGGTTGTAGCGGACCGCCGAGAACGTTGCGTGCCATGGGACCTTCCGAATCTGCGGGGAGGACCTATTCCGGGGTTTCGACTCCGGATTCGTCTTCGGGGAGATCGATTTCGGTGCGTCGGCGCATTCCGCCCCTCCGACCATAACGCTTACGCCCGGAGGTCGCCGCAGTTTCGGCGCGTCCCTGGGCTTCGGGTCGGGTGGGCTCCATGCCGGGGATCTCCCGGCGCTCGAGCTTGCTTCCCTTGAAGTCCTCGATGTCGACGAGTTGAATCCACTCTGCAGGAGTCACCAAGGAGATGGCAACTCCCGATTCTCCGGCGCGGCCGGTACGACCGATGCGATGGACATAGTCGCGAGGGGCCTTGGGCAAGTCGTAGTTGATGACGTGGCTGACCCCTTCGATGTCCAGGCCTCGGGCCGCGACGTCGGTGGCGATCAGGAGCCGAACCTTGCCCGCTCGCAAGCTCTCGATGACTCGGCTCCGTTTGGCCTGCGGAAGGTCGCCGTGCAAGGTGACCACGTCGTGCCCGGCCTGCTTCAAGAGCGATGTCTGGTCGTCGGCTCGAGCCTTCATTCCCACGAAAATGATTCCGAGGGTGAGTTCCGGATCACGGACGAGGTGCAGCAGCAATTGTTGCTTGTGCCCTTCGTTGTCGGCGCGGAGAACGTATTCCTCGATGTCGATGTGTTCGACATCGGAACGATCAGTCTCGACTCGCACCGGATCTCGTACGAGTCGCGTGGCGACCGAATCGATTTCGCCGTCGAGAGTGGCCGAGAAGAAGAGAGTCTGTCGTTCTTCAGGGCAACGGCGGGCCATCTGCATGACATCGTCGATGAACCCCATGTCCAGCATCCGGTCGGCTTCATCGAGGACCAGGATCTCGATATTCGCGAGGTCCAGCCGACGCTCTTTCATGTGGTCGATGAGGCGGCCCGGGGTTCCGACCACGATCTCTGCTTCCCGCCGGAGCATCTCGATCTGCGGAGGGTAGGCTTCACCCCCGACGATCAGACCGACCTCGATGCGGCTGTACTGGGCCAGCTCCTCGAGTTGTCCGTGAACTTGGGCCGCGAGCTCACGGGTGGGACAGAGCACGAGCATGCGGGGACCTTTCGATCCCACACGATCCTCGGTCAAGAGGCGATGGAGGGCAGGCAGGCCGAAGGCGGCGGTCTTGCCGGATCCGGTACGAGCACAGGCCATGACGTCGCGCTTCTGCATCGCGACGGGGATGGCTTCGAGCTGCACCGGCGTCGGATGCACGAAGCCCATACTGTCTACGGCCCGGAGGAGGCGTCGGTCGAGTTCGAAAGAATCAAAAAGCATGATCTCTTGTGCGTCGTCTTCAGGAATGTTCAGGGCTCTCTCGGAGCACGCGCGGACAGCAAAGCTAAGCCCACACCGGGCTGGCCGACAGGAAAAAATCCAGGGTCTCGCTCGGGGACGGTCGTCGCGCATCCTCAGCGGAGCTGGGCTGGGGCGTAGGCCCCCAGCCAGTGCAGCGCAGTATCGAGGTCTCCGAAGGCCGAAATCTCGATGGGGGTGTGGTCCGTGATGCTGACGTAGAGGGCGCAGGTTGCGATCTGAGAGGTCGTGGTGGCGACCAAGGCCCAGCGCCAGCCCACGTGCAGGTCCGCGTACTGGCGCTTCTTTCGGAAGATCTGTTCCACCCCGGCCGTACCGAAGCCGATCTGGGCGCGGCGCATGTCGAGGAGGCCGCGCATTCCCGCTCGGTAGCGCGGGTCCAGGACGGCCTTGTCGACCGCTCCGCAGGCATCACAGGCGGTGACCAGACCTTCCCAGACCTCTACAAAGAGGCCCTGGTCTTCGTCGATGGTCCAGTGGATGGCCACGGGGAGCCTCCGTCCCGGGGTCGAGGGGGGTCAGGAGGGCACGAGCTCTTCCGACCCGGGATGGGTGGCTTCGTCCGCGGGAATGCGGCCCGACACACAATCCACGTAGGCCATGTCCTCGACCATGATGTGATCGGTGATCCACTTGCCGATGAAATCTACCATCTCGTGGGTGATTCGCTCGCCGGACCGGGTGTGGCGGAAAATGTACCGACGGATGGACTTCACCAGATCGAGGTGGCGCTGGCGATGCTTCTGGAGCTCCGGGTAGTGATGGGCCTCCAGCAGGGCCTCTTCGTCCTGGAAGTGCTCCTTCGAATACTGGAAGAGGCGCGCCAGGATCTCGTTCATCACGCGGTTTCCGTGGTTTTTCTGCATGGCCTCCACCAACTCGTTGTGGATGTCGATGAGGACCTCGTGTTGGGAGTCGATCTCTTCGATCCCGGTTCGCAATGCGTCGGTGAAGTCGATCGCTTCCACGCTTCGCTCCGTGTCGAACGGTGAAGATCTGGGGCCCTGCTCGGATCTCGAGAGGGCCTGCCTGAGGTAGGTATCGTCAGGGGAGCCGAGGACTTTAGGGAAATGCGTGGTGGGGGCACAGGAAGAGGCCCTCACCTACCGGCGAGGGCCTCTTCTCTTGTCCACTCCACCCCACATCCCTTGCTCGTGAGGACAATGTGGGCAAGGTCTACAGGTTTTCCTTGAACTCCGCAATGGTTTCCGTGAGCACCTTTTTCGCGTCTCCGAAGACCATGATGGTGTTGTCGCCGTCGAAGAGTGCGTTGGGGATTCCCGCAAAGCCCGGGCTCAACGAACGCTTCACGACGACCACGGAACGCGACTCGTGAACGTTCAGAATCGGCATTCCGTAGATCGGACTGCTCTCGTCGTTGATCGCAGCGGGATTGATCACGTCGTTGGCTCCGAGCACGATCGAGATATCCGTGGTCTTGAATTCCGAATTGATTTCATCCATCTCGATGAGCTGTTCGTAGGGCACATCCGCTTCGGCCAGCAGGACGTTCATGTGTCCGGGCATCCGGCCCGCCACCGGATGGATGGCGTAGCGAACTTCGGTGCCGTTGGCCTGCAGCAGGTCGGCCAGCTCACGGGTCGCGTGCTGGGCCTGCGCCACCGCGAGACCGTAGCCCGGCACGAAGACCACGCGCTCTGCGTCCTCGAGGAGCATCGCGAGTTCTTCGGGCGAGGACTCGGTGATGTTGGTATAGCCATCGTTGCTCGAGCTCGTACTGCCGAAGCTCTTGAAGAGGACTCCGCCCAGGGTGCGATTCATGGACTTGCACATGATCATGGTGAGGATCAAGCCCGAGGCACCGACCAGGGAACCGGCGATGATGAGCACCGGGTTCTTCACCGCGAAGCCGGCCATGGCGGCGGCAACGCCCGAGAGGGAGTTGAGCAGCGAGATCACCACCGGCATGTCCGCGCCCCCGATGGGCAGGGTCGCGGTCACCCCCACGATCAGCGTTGCGGCCGCGATCGCCAACATGATGGTCATCGCGGTTGCGAAGGGCATGGGGGTCACGCAGAGGATGATCCCCGCGACGATCGGTCCGACCGTCAGGAGCGCATTGAATGCATTGCGGCCCGGGAACTGAAAGGCGTTGCCCTTGATCGTGCCGTTGAGTTTGAGGAAGGCGATCATGCTACCGCTGAAGGTGATCGCTCCCACCACCAAGCCGAGGATGGCGCTGATTCCCGAGGACACCGTTCCGATGTCCGCAAAGTCGGTCATCAGGAAGTCTCCGCTCTTGTGTCCGTCGAAGGCGGCGAAGAAGAGGGCCAAGGACACCAGGGCCGAGGCGCCTCCACCGAAGCCGTTGAAGAGGGCGACCATCTCGGGCATCTGCGTCATCTCCACCCGATTCGCAGAGACCATCCCGATGATGCTCCCGACGATCATGCCGCCGATGATGTAGGGCCACGCGGCCCCGCCGCTGACGATGGCCATGGTGACCACGATGGCCACGGCCATGCCCGCGGCGGCCAGGCTGTTGCCGGAGTTCGCGGTGCGTACCTTGGAGAGGCGACGGATCCCGAGAATGAACAGGATCGCCGAGAAGAGGTAGAGGAGAGGAATGATCATATCGAACATGGCTTACTTCTTCCTCCCGAACATCTGGAGCATGCGTCGGGTGACCGCGAATCCGCCGACCACATTGATCATTGCGAAGGCGATGGCCACCGCTCCGAGTATGTTCGCCAGCAGGGGATAGTCCGTCTTGGCGCAGTAGAGTGCGCCCACGATGGTGATTCCGCTGATGGCGTTCGCTCCGGACATGAGCGGCGTGTGCAACGTGGGAGGGACCTTCGTGATGAGCTCGAAGCCCAGGAAGATCGCCAGCACGAAGACGTAGAGGCCGATCATGAGCGGCGCGAAGATGTTCAGCGACTGCATGGCCTGTTGGACATCCATCGACTACCCCTCCTCGGAAGTGGTCTGAGCCTCGGCCGCCGGGGCCGGAGCCGTGAAACCGTGCGCCTCGCAGACGCGCTTGTGAACGACCTGCTGGTTCTGGCACACCAATGATCCGTCGACCACTTCGTCGCTTCGGTCGATGTGGAGGGTGCCCTCTTTGTCCATCAGGTCCTCGACGAGGTTCAAGACGTTCTTGGCGTAGACCATGGTGGCATTGGTGGGCACCAGGGCCGGAACCTCGAGCTTGCCGATGATCGTGACGCCGTGCTTGACGACGACTTCACCGCGCTCGGTCAAGGTACAGTTGCCGCCAGTGGCCGCTGCGAGGTCGACGATCACCGATCCCATGGGCATTTCCTCGACCATGTCGTCGGTCACGAGCTTCGGCGCAGGACGTCCGGGGATGGCCGCGGTGGTAATGACCACGTCGGCCTTGACGATCTTCTTGCGGACCACTTCCCGTTGTTTGGCCAGGAACTCTTCCGATTGTTCCTTGGCGTATCCACCTTCGTCCTCGGCCGTTTCGTCGGTGGGCACTTCGATGTACTTTCCACCGAGGCTCTCGACCTGTTCCTTGACCGCGGGCCTCACGTCGCTCACTTCGACCACCGCGCCCAGGCGTTTCGCGGTGGCGATGGCCTGCAGACCGGCGACTCCCGCGCCCATGATCACGACATGCGCGGGTTGGATCGTCCCCGCCGCGGTGGTCAGCATGGGGAAGATGCGAGGCAGGTGGTCTGCGGCCATGATCACGGCCTTGTAACCCGCCAGGTTGGCTTGAGAACTGAGGGCATCCATTTTCTGCGCACGGGTGATGCGCGGGATGAGCTCCATGGCGAAGACCGTCACGCCCTGTTGGCAAAGCTTTTCGACGATGGCCTTGTCGGTGAGGGCCTGGATGAAGCTCACGAGGATCGATCCCGATCTCATGGCCGAGATCTCGGCGTCGGTCGGAGGGTGGAGCTTCAGAATGAGGTCGGCCGCCCCATAGGCGGCACTCGCATCGTTGACGAGCGAGGCGCCGGCCTTCTCATAGTCCTGGTCGTGGATCTGCGAACCGGTACCTGCACCCGATTCGATCTGCACGGTCATCCCGTGTTTGACCAATCGCGCTACGGTATCCGGAGTGGCCGCCACGCGGGTCTCACCCGCGAGCGTTTCCTTCGGAACGAATACGGTCGGCATGGGTACTCCCTCTGTCGGGCTGAATCGTGCCATGTCGGGCCTTGCGTTGGGGCCCGGGCCAAGAGAAGTTAGGGTCCGTATCATCGACACGTCCACATAAGATGTTGTGATCGCAGGGCGTCGCCTCTGCTATCCTGTGATCTTCCAAAGCTGCACTTGCCGGCGATTGGAGGCCATCGAGCCATGGAATCCGCAGTTTTTCGAGACCACTACCCTCTGTGGGTCGCGGGTCGTGCCGAGACGCCGAACCTCGCCCTCGAGGTCTGCGACAAGTATTCCGGGGAAGTGGCCTGCCGCGTGCCCCTCGCCGATGAGTCGACCATCGATCGGGGGATCGCCGCCGCCGCCGCCGCCGCTGAGGCCATGGCCTCCTTGCCGGCCTATGAACGGCAGAGGATTCTCGATCACTGCGTGAGACGCTTCGAGGAGCGGCGCGAGGAGCTCGCCCGGGGGCTTTGCATCGAGGCGGGCAAACCCATCCGAGATGCACGAGGCGAAGTATCACGTCTGATTGATACGTTCCGGATCGCGGCGGAGGAATCGGTGCGGATCGGGGGCGAGGTCCTCGAATTGGAGATCTCCCCCCGCGCTCACGGCTACCGGGGAATGACGCGGAGAGTGCCCATAGGGCCGGTTTCGCTCATTGCTCCCTTCAACTTCCCCCTCAACCTGGTGGCGCACAAGGTGGCCCCGGCCCTGGCGGTGGGCTGTCCTTTCGTGCTCAAGCCCTCCAGCCGCACTCCGGTGGGGGCGTTGATCATCGGCGAGATTCTGGCCGAAAGCGGCTTGCCCGAGGGCGCCCTTTCCGTCCTTCCCTGCCGGCGGGAGGGAGCGCGGCTCTTCACCGAGGATGATCGACTCAAGTTGTTGAGTTTCACCGGATCGCCATCTTCGGGGTGGGATCTGAAGGCTCGTGCCGGGCGCAAGCGCGTGGTCCTCGAGCTCGGAGGCAATGCGGCCTGCGTGGTCGACGAGGATGCCGACCTGGACGACGCCGTCCGCCGCATCATCATTGGAGCCTTCTACCAATCCGGCCAGAGCTGCATCAGCGTGCAGCGGATCCTCGTCCACGAAAGGGTCTACGAGGACTTCCGCGGGCAGCTGCTGAGAGCAACCCAGGAGCTGGTCGCCGGAGATCCCAAGCACGAGGACACCTTCCTCGGTCCCATGATCAGTGAGGCCGAGGCGCAGAGGCTCGAGTCGTGGATCACCGAGGCCGTCGCGGCCGGAGGGAAGCTCCTCTGTGGAGGCCACCGCGATGGGGCCATGCTCGAAGCGACACTCTTGGAAGGAGTTCCCCCCGAATTGCCCTTGTGTGCCCAAGAGGCTTTCGGGCCGGTCGCGGTTCTTTCTCGCTTCCAGGACTTCGACCAGGCCCTCGACGAGGTCAACCGCAGTCAGTACGGATTGCAGGCCGGAGTCTTCACTCGCGATCTCTACAAAGCACAGCGGGCTTGGGATCGGTTGGAGGTGGGAGGAGTGATCATCGGCGATGTTCCCAGCTGGAGGGTGGATCACATGCCCTACGGCGGCGTCAAGAACAGCGGTCTCGGACGGGAAGGGATCCGCTACGCCATGGAGGACATGACCGAGCTGCGACTCCTGGTGATCCGAGACGCCGAGGATCGGCCCTAGTGGCTGGGACGATCTCGGGTCATCTGCCCGCAGGCGAGCTCGCGGCTCTGACCACCGGATTCATCTGGGCTCTCACGTCGATCCTCTTTGCCGCCGCCGGACGCAATGTTTCGCCGGTTGCGACCAATCTCTTCAAGACCTCCGCGGCAACCATCCTCTTTGCTCTGGTGATGCTGGGGAGAGATGGCATTCCCTTCGACACCTCCTTGGGATGGTACCGAGCCGGGATGTTGGGTCTGAGCGGTCTGCTCGGCTTCGCCGTGGGGGATTCCCTGCTCTACACCGGCTATCAGTACATCGGTACGCGCCGAGCTCTCTTGGTGATGGGACTGAATCCTCTGTTGGGCGTGTGGTGGGCCTGGCTGTTGTTGGGCGAGAAGTTGGGACTCTTCGACTTCGTGGGAATGGGCCTGGCTCTGAGCGGAACCGCCCTCGTCATCCATGCCGGCATGCGCGCCATTCCGCGATCCGGCCACGGTCGCATGTGGCTAGGGACCGCCATGAGTTTCGGCGCAGCGGTGTGCCAGGCCTCCGGGGCGCTCTCGGCCAAGGCGGTGCTCGAAGGAGTGGACGCCTTCGCCGCCACCGAGGTCCGAGTTGCGGCGGGCGCGGTGGCCCTCACTCTCTATGCCCTGGCCCGTGGCGAACTCGGGGCATGGATCCGTGGTCTGGTCGTCCGCAAGGTGCTCTGGAGAGTCGTTGCCGGAAGCATTCTGGGTCCCTTCATCGGCGTATGGCTCATGATCTATGGTCTGCAGCACGCCCCCACTGGAATCGTACTCACTTTGCTCGCCCTCTCTCCGGTGTGGCTTCTGCCTCTCGGTGCATTGCTCCAACACGATGCTCCCACCAAGACCGAAACCGCTGGCGCGTTGATCGCGGTGGGAGGGGTGGCGGTGCTGATGTTGAAATAGTCCGCGTCTCATTTCGGATGTAGCGATGCTCCATTCCCTCGTCCTTCAGCGCGCGGTTCTCGAGCGAGAGGTCGGCGTACATCTTCTCGAGCCGACTGTTCTCGCGCTCGAGTTCCTCGAGCTTTCGCAGGTCCGAAGCCTCCAGGCCGCCGTACTTCGACTTCCACTGGTAGAAAGTGGCCGTGGCGACGGCACAGGTCCTTGACCGTACCGCCCGCGTTGGACTCCTTCAGGATCCGGACGATTCGTTCCTCCGTGAACTTCGATCGCTTCATCTGAGCCTCCTGGCTGCTGGGTAGTATGCCTGAACGCTCTACTCTTGACCTGTCTCAGATCAGGGGAAGCTTACGCAATTATCGTCTTTGCGTCAAAACTACCACTCGGTATGCTACTATCGTCGCTTCCGTGGTACCAACTCATATTGGAGTTCATATTCAAGACAAGGTCGAGATTACTGGCCATGCTGCACCCCACATGAGCGGTTTGCGTCTCTGCCAGTGTATGGGTTCCTGGAGCCGTGGGGTCACCGAAGTCCTTCGTCTGAAGAACAGTGATTTGGTGTGCAAACGGGGGCGGTTCGTCAGTGTTCTCTATCTTGACCGTCGGATGTGTGCTGGCCAGCTTCGCCTGCCACCATCCCACAGCAACGGCGACATCGTCTCGAAAATCAAGTGGCACTAAGTCGCTTTTTACATAAACGCAGCAGGCGCCGGAGGATGTGCCAAGTTTAGTTGAAATAGGAGGCGGCTCCGAAATCTGGTAGAAGTGGATGTGCAACAACAACATCCACCAGATCAAGGAGACCGCCGATGGCGAGTATTCAAGTAGTACGCTCCGGACGCAAGCAGAAGGTTCTGAGTCGGAGCAAGTCAATGAACCGAGAGGATTTCGAGGTGATGGAGATGGCTGGACGGGTGGAGGCGATTCGCACGCTGGTGGGCATCGGGCTTCTCCACGTCCACGAGGAGATTGATCGTGAGGTGGTGTCTCTGGCCGGAGAGCGTTACGCCCGCAAGGACCACGAGACCCAGTACCGGCGACACGGCCGGAACCCTGGATCTGTGAAGCTGGCCGGTCAACGGGTGGGCATCGACGTGGCCCGCGTGCGCGGCCCAGAGGGGGAGGTTGCCCTCTCGAGCTACCGATCGTTTCAGGACCATGGCCATCTCAACGAAGTGCTTTTTCGTCGGGTGTTGGGTGGGATCTCCTGCCGCGACTACGAGGCGGCCGCCGACGCGGTGCCTGGGGCGATCGGGTTGTCGAGCTCGACGGTATCACGACGGTTCAAAGAGGAGAGCGCGAAGCGGCTGAAGGAGCTCAGCGAGCGCGACCTATCGGAGCTGGATTTGGTGTCTCTGTTCGTGGACGGCAAATCGTTTGCCGAGGACATGATGGT
>JAJRXK010000027.1 GCA_024276305.1 Candidatus Krumholzibacteriota bacterium | reverse complement strand
TCTCTGGATCGATCCGATTTCTCTGAGGACCCGCAGCTGATAGCGCTCGGAACGCCCGGTAACGCTTCCGGTGACGTGATTCATCGACACCGAGAATCCCCGGGTCATTCCGAATTCCTTGCCCAGATAATCCACCGCGGTATGTGACATGGTCTTGTAGCCGTGCGCGGTGAGGATCTCGGCCATCGTCACCACCTCGGGATCGAGGAGGCGATGCGAACCGCCCACAGCCGCGTGCCGGTCGGGTAAAAGGCCGGTGAAGATCGATGCGAAGGAGGGCAGAGTCCACGAACTCGTGGACATGCAATCTTCGAAGACCACCGCGGATTCTGCGAAGCGATCGAGATTCGGAGTCTGCACCCAATCATTGCCGTAGCAGCCGAGATGATCCGCTCGAACCGTATCGAGACCGATGAGGAAGACATGGGGCAGCCCCTGCGACAGATCCACGAGCGGCGCGGGCCGTGCACCACAGCCGAGCAGAATCAACAGTAGAACCGAGCCCGAGGTCGAAGCAGTCCGGAGCAATCTGCGGCGGGTTGGAAACATGGCTCCACTCGGGACCGTCACTCGGAGGGATTCCTGCCGGAGGAATACGAATGGCGGTCAGTATAGGACTTCGACCCATGCACTACCAGAATTCGCGTCCCTCCGTCGGTTGCCGGCAGGGGCAGGACAGACCATACTCCGCCCATGGATCTCTGCCCCGAAACCTCTTCCCCATTTCACACCTCGCTCTCTCGATGGGTCGGGTGGATGCTCGTCCTCCTGCCTCTTCTCGGATCCTGCCAGCCCGAGCTTTCCACGAATCGGCCTCCGGCCCCGAGAGGCTCCCCCGGAGTCGAGTCCAGGGTCGGGATCGATCTTTTCACCCTCCCCGCTCTCCGGGATCCGGCCGGACCGAGTGTCCTCCTCTCGCCGACCCGAACCGACCTCCGAGGGCAGAATCGCCGGAGCCTCCGGGTGAAGACGGGGGAATCGCTCGGCTGGAAACTGAGCCTTCCCCCCCGCGCACGCCTCGGCTTCGGGGTCGCGATGAACCCGGAGGCCTGGATCCTGCGAGGAGACGGAATCTGGGTCACCCTTTCGCTTCGAGCGCCCGAAGACAGTTCGTGGACCACCTTGTGGGACCAATGGATCTGCCCCCGCGATCTGCCCGACCACCGGCGATGGATCGATGTCCGCGTCGATCTCGAAGCCTGGTCCGGGCGAGAAGTGATGGTGCGGTGGGAGTGTGCCGCCTCCCCGCCCGAACACGACATGCTGAAGTCGGAGGGCCGCGACCAGGGGGAGAGCTTGGTGCTCTCGACTCCGTGGCTGCGTTCGGCTCCTCGATCATCCCGCGATGCCGCCGCCAACGTCTTGGTCATCGTCATCGACACGCTGCGGCAGGACGCCTTGCACTGCTTCGGAAATCCCGCTCCGGTATCGCCTCGACTCGATGCCCTCGCCGCCGAGGGTCTCCGTTTCCTTCGGGCCTGGGCCCCCTCCTCCTGGACCCACCCCAGCACCGCCAGCCTCCTGAGCGGTTGGCGACCATCCCAGCACGGACTGGGAATGGGACCGGCCGGAACCACCCACCTCCACCCAGACACCCCCCTGCTGGCCCTCGACTTCCAGGCCGCGGGCTATGCCACCGCGGCCTTCTCCGCCAATCGCATCGTCTCCGTCGACGAGGGATTCGCCCGCGGCTTCGACCACTTCGACCTCCGGGCCTGCCAGAACGAACCGGTCTTCAGCGCCCAACGCCTCACCCGCTTCGCCCTCCAGTGGCTGGAGTCGCACCGAGACCAGCCCTTCTTCGCCTATCTCCACTACTTCGATCCCCACGGCCCCTACCAGGCTCCTCCTCCCTACACCCGGCGATTCGTCGACACCCCAAGCGCGGACCGTCGAATCCCGGCCGGAATCCGGCAGGGACGCACCA
Source organism: Candidatus Krumholzibacteriota bacterium (assembly GCA_024276305.1). Classification (GTDB taxonomy): domain Bacteria; phylum Krumholzibacteriota; class Krumholzibacteriia; order JAJRXK01; family JAJRXK01; genus JAJRXK01. Next base: position 17,698 of record JAJRXK010000027.1, on the reverse strand, counting down.
ACCCGCTCCGCGATTCCCTCCAGGACTCGACCCGGGCTCCGGCCATCGCACCCGACCGGATCCGCTACCTCCAAGGGCTCTACGACGGCGAGGTCGCCTATGTGGACCACTGGATCGGTCGGCTCCTCGAAGGACTCCGGGAATGGGACCTTCTCGATCGCACTCTGGTCGTCGTCACCAGCGACCACGGGGAGGAATTCTACGAACACGGATTCTTTCAGCACGGGCATTCGTTGCACGAGGAGCTCGTGCGGATTCCGCTGATCCTGCGCTTTCCCTCTCGAGGAGGACCCGCTCTTGCCTCTCGCCGGATCTCCACTCCGGTCTCGCTCCTCGACCTCGCTCCCACCCTCCGCGATTTCGCGGAGCTCTCCCGAGACGACGAGGATCGTGCGCGTTCCTGGCTGCGTTGGCTGGAGAGCGATTCCGCTGCGGTCTCTCCAGCCCTGCCCCTCGCGAATTACAGCGTGGCCACCGGAAGGTGGGCGGGGCGACAGCGCGCCTTGGTCCAGTGGCCCTGGAAGTGGATCGAGAACCGAGGACCGGACCGCGACCAACTCTTCGACCTCTCACGCGATCCCTCCGAAACCCTCGACCTCGCGGCCGAGGAGCCTCGGCTCCGTCGGCAGATGCGAGAGCTCTACACCCGGCTCTTCGGAGAAGGCCCGGCCCCCGCGGCGGCCGACTCGCCGGTGGATCCGGTGCGACTCGAGAAGTTGAGGGCTTTGGGTTATGTCCACTAGAAGCATCCCCCTCGTGCTGGGGATTCTCGCCGCGGTCGGACTCCTCGCCCCCCCCACTCACGCTGGAGTCGGCGAAGCCGCGGCTTGGCTGCGCGAAGGCGACCCCATCGTCCTCCTTCTGGTGGTGGATGGGCTGCGGCCCGAAGCCATCGAGGCCCAGGCTCCGTGGGACGGTCCCCTGATGCCCCGAACTCGCGAGTGGTCCCGTCACGCCCTGCGTTGGACCGATCTCTGGGCCGAGACCGGAGATCCCGTCCGAAGCACCGCCCAGCTCCTCTTCGGTGGAGGGATTCTCCCCCGGCCGTTGGACCCACATTCCGGCTTCGGACGACTGATCCGGGACGGCGCCCGGAGCTGGGCCATCACCGGACCCACCGACCTGTCTTCCCTGCCCTCCTGGGCGGTGGCTCCGGTGGAGGCGCCCCCCGGAGAAGGGCGATGCGTGGGTGCCAAGGACCGCCAATGGCTCGCGGCCGAAGAGGCACGGGTCTTCGAGGCCCTCGATGCGGCGGCTCACCACCCCGGACCGGCGTTGATCGTGGCCCACGTCGATCACCTTCTCCCGCCCTGGGTGGTCCGAAGCTCCACCCTCGAAGCCCTCGATCCTCGACCCTGGGCCGAGGCTCCTCGCGCCCCGGTGGAGATCGAACTGCTGGTCCAGAAGCGCCTGCGAATCGCTCTCGACCGAGCCGGAAGCGCCGCGCCCCTCCGGCCCCGACCCACCACCCGGGACCTCGAGATCTACCGGTGGGTGGTGAGTGCCGCCCACCGCGACTTCGACACCTTCCTGGGCCATCTCGCCGACCGAGCCTCCGCACCGGAGCTCCGCCCGCGCCTGAGCTGGATCCTCACGGCGAGCGGGTCGACCTCCTACGACCGTCATGACCTGGCCCGGTCCGGAAGGGGCGCGGTGGTCGATGCCCTCCACGTTCCCCTGATCTGGAGTCTCCCCCCTCGCTTCGAAGTCGAGGGGATTCGACCCGGGGCCCACACCCTGCGGCAATTGGCCGAGTGCATCGAAGCCTGGAAGGATCACCCCGACGCCGACCCGGGCCTCTTCGGTCCCCCTCTCCCCCAACGATTCGCCTTCGCACGAAGCCGGGTCGACCCCGGAAGCCCGCTCCGACCCTGGGCCCAGCTGCGGTGGTCCACCCAGGACTTCACCCTCGTCGACGAGATCACCGTCGCCCATCGGATTGCCCTCTACGACCGCCGCATCGATCCGCGGGAGGGCAACGACCGGGGGGACTTCGCCCAGGCCCAGTGGGATTCACTGCGAACCGAGCTCTTGAGGCGAGTGCTCGGGCCCCGCGCCACGCTGGAAATCGAAGCCCGCGGGGTGGAGGTCGGCGAATTCCGTTTCTCGGTGGGCGCTACTCCCGCCGAAGTTCGGATCCCCGAACGCGGGGCCGTCGAAGTGACCCGTCACCGCCGCGGCTCTCTCATCCACTGGACTCCGCCGCCTTCCGATCGGACCACCCTCAGAATCGAGGTGCCCAGCGAATCCGCGGTGCTGGGGCTGCGGCGGGAGTGGTCGGGCCCGCGTCGTCTGTGGTTGGGAACTCGACCCCTGGTCCTTCCCGCCCGCGGCGAAGTCCGCATTCTGCCCGGAGCTTCGGCATTCTACGACCTCCTCGATCGGCGACCGGCGGAAGCGGACTCCGTGGGGATCACGCTGCGGTGGCGGGGCACGGGATGGTGGCAGTGAGTCTTCGCGGCATCATCTCGGGTTCGGAGGCCGGGCGACTCCCAGGACATTGGGTACCGGACGCGGCGGCGTCGGCTGGAGCCCGGCGTAGCTGCCCACGATCTCGAGCTCCTGGGCCCCGGCCCGGCTGAAGAGGGTGGCGTCGGGACCTCCTTCCACGAAGTGGGCTGCGACCAGGCCCCAACGATCGTCGGCCAAGCACCGAGCCAACTGGATGGTGCGGCAGGGAGCCCCCGAGTGGACGAAGACCACCCATCCCCGCTCATCGAGTCCCACCGCGGCCGAGCTGTAGCTCTTGGGATCCTTCCATCCGATGGCCTCCCTCTCACATCCGAGCAGGCGATAGTTCTGGATGATGGAGCGATAGTCCCGACTTGCTCGCTCCACCACCGAGTCCTCGCATTCCGTGGAGAAGAAGGCCAGGGGAGCCAATCCCTCGGTGCGAGGAGAAAAGGCCAGCACCCCTCCGAGGGCGGGGTTGAGGGCTCCATTGTTCACCCGATCCTCGACCACCATCCAGCCGGTGCTCCGAAGGTTGGGCAGATACATCGACGCGTTGATCCCCGCGATGAGGTCGAAGTCCATGCACCACTGCCGCACCGTACGAGGTGGACCGTGGTCCTGCGCGGTGAGCAGGCGCAACTCGTATCGGGCGGGATCGATGTAGAGTCCCGTCACCAGCGACGGCTCCTTCCCCGCCTCGAGAGGATAGCGTCTCAGCTCGATGCCCTCGGCGAGCAGAACCGTTCCGGGCTCGACCAGAAGAGGGTCCCCCGCAGAGCAAGCGGCCGCGCCCAGGGCCAGGGTCCAGATGGCCAGAACGACGGCGGAGTTCCGCCAGGTGTCGAACATCAGAACTTGCACATGCGCCCCCAATCCCCGAGCCTTTGACTTGGATCCATGGTCGTCGTCCTCGCAGCGCGGGTCAAGCGAGGCCACACCATCGGACGACCCACTCCACGCTCCGGAGCGAGAATGATGAAATCTGCGCGCTTCAACCTGGCCCTTGGCCGCGTCCTCGCGGCTGCGGCCTATGCGGACGGCACCCTCGACGAAGAGGAGCGCCGCGCGTTGGAAGACCTTCTCTTCCGGCTGCCCCAGTGGGACGCCGAACAGTGGCGAACGCTCTCCGCCCAGCTCGACGACCCCGAGCGGCTCGGGGATTTCGAGACCCTCTGCGCGGATCTCCGAGACCAGCTCCAGGATCCGGGGGACTCCGAAATCGCACGCAGCGCATTGGAGTCGCTCCGACGCCGTCTTCCCGACCACCACCCGGAATTGAAAGCGCTCGAGGAAGTTCTCCAGTCGGTCTTCGGAGAGGCCCCCGTGAGTTCCGCGGGATCCCTGCTCCACAAGCTCAAGGGCGCCATCACCGCACCGCTCCAGAAGCAGTTGCGACTCCTCGGACAGGTCGACCGTGCGCATCGCGACCTCGAAGAGAGCTTCAGCGCCCGCGTGCGGAAATCTTGGCCGAAGCATCGGGTTCCCCCCGAAGGAGAAGAACTCCGACACCTCTGCGTGGGCGCCGCCATTCTGGGACACGTGGTTCATCTCGACGGGGTGGTCGAGCGCGGGGAGGTCGAAGCCATGACCCGGGCCCTGGTCGAACACTGGGGCATCGGCCGCGACGAAGCCCAGGCGGTCACCGAAGTGGCCCTCGAGGAAAGCGCGGCGGGAATCGATCTCTACGCGAATCTTCGGGAGTTCTTCGAACACAGCGAAGAGGACGAGAGACTGCGTTTCCTGGCCGCGGTCTTCCAGGTGGCGGCGGGGGACGGTCAGGCCAACATGACCGAGATCGAGGAGGTCCGCCGCATCGGCCACGGCCTTCTCCTCTCCCACCAACACTTCATCGCCGCCAAGCTGGCCATCCCCCGCGACCACCGGGAGACCTGACCGAAAGACCCGAGGAGTTCAGGCTTCTCTCTCGGAGTAGTTCTCGGGGTAGAGGTGGCGCTCGATCAACTCGATGAGACTGTGGACCACCTGGATGTGGATCTCCTGAACGCGATCCGAGTTCTCCGACGGCACCACCACCGACCAGTCGCAGACTTCGACCATCGCCCCGCCGTCGTTGCCCAACAACCCGCAGACCTGCATCTCTGCTGCGCGGGCTCGGTGGGCGGCGGCGACGACATTCGGGCTGTTGCCCGAAGTCGAGAAGGCCAGGAGCACGTCGCCCGGCCGGCCGAAGGCCTCCACCCCCCGTGCGAAGACCTCCTCGTAGCCATAGTCATTGGCCACACAGCTCAGATGTCCGGGGTCGGAGATGGCCTGCGCCGCGATCGGCGGACGGGAGTCGCGGAATCGCCCGGTGAGTTCCTCCGCGAAGTGCATGGCATCGCACATCGACCCGCCGTTGCCGCAACTCAGGACCCGGCCGCCGGCGCGCAGAGCGCGGACCATGGCCTCGGCCATCGAGACCACGCTCTCCTGGGCGTTCACATCGCCCCGCAGCCAACCCACCAGGCGGTCGCACTCGCCGAGATTGTTCCGCAGAACTTCGAGCATCACACCCAGCCCATCGAAAGGAGGGATCCGAGGCCGACCTCAGCCCACGGTCCAGGTGTTGGTCCCCCGCACGAGATCCTGCAAGCTCATGTCCCCCCGCTTGGACTCTGCCTTCTCGACTTGGTCCTCGAGCAGGTCCTCGTAGGTCTCTCTCTCGATGTCGAGAAAGACGCCCACCGGGACCGGAAAGTCCGGGTAGTCCAGACTCGACACCAGATAGGCCAGCGAGGGATCCGATGCATCGTAGACCAGCACATCGTCCAGGCTCACTCCACCCTCGCCCACGGTGGCCACTCTGGGTTTGAGTCCGTCGAGCACGATGCCCTTGTCACGATTCTCGCCGAAGAGCATCGGCTGTCCGGGCTGCAGGTAGATCATCTTCTCGCTGCGGATCTTGCGATCGCTGAAGTGCAGGAATGCCCCGTTGTTGAAGATGTTGCAGTTCTGGAAGACCTCGAGGAAGGAGATCCCCTTGTGATGGGCCATGGTCTCGATCATCGACGGCAGGTGCTTGGTGTCGTTGTCCAGGGCCCGCCCGACCCAAGTCGCCTCGGCCGCGATCGCGGCGCGCACCGGATTGATCGGATGGTCGATCGCACCCATGGGAGTCGACTTGGTGACCTTCCCCTGCTCCGAAGTCGGTGATGCCTGGCCCTTGGTCAATCCGTAGATCCGATTGTTGAAGAGAACCACGTTCAGGTCGAAGTTCCGGCGGAGCGTGTGCAGGAAGTGATTCCCCCCGATGGAGAGTCCATCCCCGTCACCGGTGATCACCCACACGCTCAGATCCTTGTTCACGCACTTCAACCCGGAGGCCAGGGTCATGGCTCTCCCGTGAATGCTGTGGAATCCGTAGGTGTCCACGTAGTAGGGGAAACGGCTGGAACAGCCGATTCCGCTGATCACCACGAGGTTCTCCTTGGGCACTCCCAGAGACGGAAGCGTCTTCTGGATCTGCGCCAAGATCGCATAATCACCGCAGCCCGGACACCAACGAACCTCTTGGTCCGAAACGAAGTCCTTGCGGGTCAGCTGAGCCGTGGCCCCATCGCTCGATGCATTCATCGTCCTATCCCTCCTGGGCCTAAACGGCCTTCTCCGTGCTGAGCAACTGCTTGGACTTCTCGATGATCTCCACAACTTTGAAGGGCAGACCCCTCACTTTGGTCAGACTCTCGACCTCGATCAGATACTCTGCCCGCAACAAGTGGGAGAGCTGCCCGCAATTGAGCTCGGGTACGAGAACCTTGTCATAACGCCGCATCGTGGCCTCGAGCTCACGGTGGAAGGGGAAGAGGTGCCGGATGCTGAGGTTGGCCACGGGAATCCCGTCTTCCCGCATGAACTCTCCCGCACTGGTGATCGCTCCGTAGCTGCTCCCCCAACCCAGGATCAGCAGGGGACCCGAGTCCGGACCCTGCACCTGCAGCGGTCCGTAGTCCTGCGCCACCCTCTGCACCTTCTCCGCGCGGACTTGGATCATCCGCTCGTGATTCTCGGGGTCATAACTCACATTCCCCGTCAGATAGTCCTTCTCGAGGCCTCCCACCCGATGTTCCAGACCCGGTTCTCCGGGAATCGCCCAGTTCCGGGCCAGAGTCTGCTCATCGCGCTTGTAGGGGAGGTGCGGCTCGTCACCCAGGCCTTCCCGGGTCAGGAAATCCATCTCGATGGGCTCGATGGTGTCGAGGTCCGGCACCAACCACGGTTCCGCCCCATTGGCGATATACCCGTCGGAGAGCATGATCACCGGAGTGCGATACTTCACGGCCATCCGCACCGCCTCGATGGCCACGTCGAAGCAATCATCGGGGCTCCGCGACGCGAGCACCGGCAGGGGAGCCTCTCCATTGCGGCCGAGGACCGCCTGGAAGAGGTCAGCCTGCTCGGTCTTGGTCGGCAATCCGGTGCTGGGCCCTCCCCGCTGCACATTCACGATCACCATCGGAAGCTCGGCCATGATGGCCAGGCCGATGGCTTCGCTCTTGAGGGCGACTCCGGGGCCACTGGTCCCGGTGACCGCGATGGCTCCGCCGAAGGCGGCCCCGATGGTGCTCCCCATGGCCGCGATCTCGTCCTCGGCCTGGAAGGTCTTCACTCCGAATCCCCGTTGCCGAGAGAGCTCGTGCAGGATGTCGCTGGCCGGAGTGATGGGATAACTTCCGTAGAACAACGGGCGTCCGGCCTTCTGCGCCGCGACGATCATGCCGTAGGCGGTCGCCAGATTGCCGTTCATGCTCCGATAGGTTCCGGGAGCCAACTGGGCCTTGTCCACTTTGTAGGCGGTCTGGAAGGCCTCGATGGTGTCACCATAGTTGTAGCCCGCTTTGAGAGCCGCGGTATTGGCCTCGACCAGATCCGGACTCTTGCCGAACTTGCCCTCGATCCACTCCATGGTCGGCTCGAGGGGACGGTCGTAGACGAAGTAGAGCAGGCCGAGGGCGAAGAAGTTCTTGCACCGCTCTCCTTCCTTCTTCCCCATCCCCAGGGGCTTGACCGTCTCCAGAGTGATGGTGCTCATGGGAACCTTGAACAGGCGGTAGTCGGTCAGACTGCCGTCTTCGAGGGGATTCTCCTCGTAGCCCGCGAGCTTGAGATTGGACTTGGTGAAGGCATCCTCGTTGACGAAGAGCGCTCCGCCCGGCACCAGTTCCTTGAGATTGCGCTGGAGAGCCGCCGGGTTCATCGCCACCAGCACGTCCGGAGCGTCGCCCGGAGTGTAGATGTCTCGAGAACTGAACTGGACTTGGAACCCGCTCACCCCCGGCAGCGAACCGGCGGGGGCGCGGATCTCGGCCGGGTAGTCAGGAAAGGTCGCGACATCGTTGCCGATGAGGGCTGCGGTGTCCGTGAAGCGGTTGCCCGTGAGCTGCATTCCGTCACCGGAGTCTCCCGCGAAACGAATCGTTACGCTCTTAAGCTCTTGGACATCTCGTTGCGCCATGACTGCTCGTCCTAAGTTTGGGGTCCTGCGAGGGAGGGGGATTCATCCCCATCGATGGATGATGAACTGGGGATCCAACGCGCATGATCTCGCAAGTGGGACACTGCCACAGGAACCGAGTGAGACCCGATCCCGACCAGCGGCTCGGCAGGCGCGGTCATGCAAGCTCCTTGGGCCACCGAACGCCCGGAGGGGCGCCCCAGTGGACGGGGGGAATTTGTCGAGAGTCTAAGCACGCGGAGCCGAGTCTACAATAGGGATCCGGCCAGATTCCGCGTCTGAAGCACAAAAATGCAATTCTCCGGCCAACCCAACGCAAGACGGCCGGACTCTGAAAGCCCGGCCGTCCCTCTGCGCTCGAAGAGCGGAGATCACATCACGACGAAGTCGTGGGCCCGAACGGTCTTCCGACCGTTGGCGGTGGCGCGCTGGGCGGCCTGATCGAGGTACCAATGAATGACCCCGTTGAGACCCTCGAACGCATCCGACGACACATTCACGCCATAGGCCTTCAGGGCAGCCTTGGTCTTGCTTCCGACGAGAAGCATCTCCATGGCGGGAGCCTTGGCCTTCTTGCGGGAGGCGGCCTTCTTCTTACCGCGGGTGTTGGTCTTGGCGCGGCCCTTGGCAGCGGTCTTCTTAGCAGCCTTCTTCTTGGCCATGGATCGTGACTCCTTGATTGAATCGCGAACAGAGAACTCAGACTACACCCGTCCCCGATGCCTCGGCTGCGAGCGTAGAAACAACTCAGCGGATGTAGACGATTTCTCGCGGAGGCACAAGAGCTAAGAACACGAATTCTGCAACCTAGGGCGGTTTTTTCGTGCTCGTGGCGAATCGACGTGCTATGAAAGCGCACCTCGACCACCGTCTCTTCCCACCGGGAATCCGCTCCTCATGAAGCCGAAACTCGTCATCTTCGACTGCGACGGAACCCTCTCCGACAGTCGGGCAACCATTGCGACTTCGATACAACAGGCCTTCTCACGGCAAGGATTGCCCATTCCCTCGCCTCGCGAGATCGACCGACGCATCGGATTGTCGCTGGAGGAGTTCGTCCAGGATCTCTGCGGGGATCGAGAGGTCGATGTGGCCGAGTTGGTCGCCCACTACCGCCAGCACGCACGAGCCCATCTGAGCCAGACTGGGGCCGACCCCCTCTTTCCCGGCGCAATCGAGACCCTGCGCCGATTGCGAGACGAGGGAATCCTCCTGGCCATCGCCACCGGCAAGAGCCGGCGGGGGCTGCAGGCATTGCTTCGAGCCCACGATCTCTCGACTTCTTTCGCGGTCTTGCAGACCTCCGATGACGCCCCGTCCAAACCTCATCCGGCCATGGTGGAACAGGCCCTCGAGCAGAGCGGGGTATCGGCCACCGAAGCGGTGATGGTGGGCGACACGGTCTTCGACATGGGGGCCGCCGCAAATGCCGGCGTCGCAGCGATCGGAGTCTCGTGGGGCTATCACCGCACCCAGGAACTCCTGGCCGCCGGCGCCTCCTGCGTGGTCGACGACTTCGCCCAACTCGAAATCGCGGTGGGCCTCGCCCCCCACTGAGCCCCGTTCAACTCGCGTCGCGCAGTCTGGCGTATTCCGGGAACTTCTGCTCCTTGGCCCGCAGACGGCGGAGGAATCCGGCCGCGAACACCTTCTTCAGGCCGGCCAACTTGACTCGGTTGAGCTTGTGGGCGTGGGGCTTCTCGCTGAGGCCCACGCACTCCTCCGGAAGCATCACCAGGCTCACATGGACATTGGGAGCGACTCCGATGGGCAGCCCGCGTCTCATGCAGTCGTCGTAGAGGCGTGCGAACACCGGCACCATTTCCTCCGTGGAGGGAACTGCGACCTCTTCGTAATCGGTCCCGATGAGGGGCCGGAAGATGCATACCGTGGGAATCGCTCCTTTCTCGGTGATCCAGTCGATCGCGCGGATGCTCGACTGAGGATCTTCGAGGCCCGCGATGATCTCGCCATTGGTCACCCAGGGCTCGAAATTCGCGATGTCTCCACTGCCCAGGCTGGCGCAATACTCGATGGCCTCCAGGTAGCGGTCGAGCCCGTACTGGGTGTGCTTTCCCGGGCACACCTCGACAAAACGCTCCTGGTCGAAGATCTCGAAGCAGAAGCTCACCCGGTTCACGCCCATCTTCTTCAGTTCGTCATAGCGCTTGAGGTCGGCGTGAGGAGGGGTCTGGACTCCCACCAGCAATCCGGTCTGTTCCTTCACCGCCCGCACATAGGGTTCGAGGAGGTCGAGATAGGTCTCTCCCTCGTAGTGACCGGTATTGAAGTCGACGTAGGTGATCCCACTCTGGAGCCGAGCCGCACGCACGACCTCCAGAACCTCGTCCACATTCTTGTCGTCGGCGTCATCGTGGCCGAGGTTCAGGCCGACACTGCAGAACTTGCAATTGTCCTTCACCTCTCGGGTCCAGTACTCGCAGACCTTGCCCGGATAGATCCCCAAGTAGGTGCCCTGGAGGGTCCCCACCCGGGACATCTGCTTTCCCGAAGAGGTCTCGGCATCGTACCACTGCGGTCGGGGCGAGAGTTGGAGCTCGCAGATTCGATCGCCGTCGAGGCGCAGGACGAAGGCTCCCTCTTCGTGGTGGACCCGATAGGGCGACTGCTGCGTGAAGGGCTCCGCCACGGGAATGTTGGTGTAGAGCCCCCCCGGCAGGATGGCCTCGAGTCCGCTCCCCAATCCGGCTCGGGTTCGCAACAGAGGTCTCCCTCCGGCATCCTCGATCAGGCAGGATTCGTCGAGCTGAGCTCCCCTGCAGTAGAGATCGAGCTTCAACAGGGCGGGGTTCTTTCGCAGGTCGTGTTCCATCGGTCGTCCAGTCTGGCAAGGGTGAGGTGTCTCTTCAGAATAGAGGGATCCGGGAGGGTCCACCCCGGGATTCCTGGGCCCAAGCACTGCGAAAGTGTGAGCTGTTCCGGAGAATCGACTCAGGATCCGTGAAGAGTCAGATTCAGCAAAGCCTGCACCACTCCGATGAGCGCCCCGAGCACTCCCCCGAAGAAGGTGATGTGTCGGAACTGTCGTCGGGAGAAGCCAAGGACCAGTTCCTCGAGGTGAGCGATGTCCATCGCATTGATTCGGTCCTCGACCCTCCGGCCCACATCGAGTTCCCCTCCCTCGGCCACGAATTCGGTGGCCATCTCCTCGACTCCCGCCAGTACCTTGGCCACGATGGTGGGCCGGAAAGCCTCGGCCATCGCGCCCATGGGTCCCAGAGACGCCAACATCTCTCCCACCTTGGCTTCGGCCATCTCTCGGGCCCGCGCCCCGGTCAGCGCGGAGTGGATCTGCTCTCCGGAGAGAAGCTGCGATTCGAAGGTCTCGGCCATGTTCCGGGCGATGATTCCCCGCTGAGAGGGAATGAGCCCCGGAGTGAAGGGCAACCGCCAGGAGCCGAGGTGAATGGCCCGATGGGGTCGAAACAACATCTTGATGGCGATCTGGTTGGTGAGCGCCCCGATCGCCGCGCCAATGGCCGGAAAGAGGAGAAAATCCCAATTCATGCGACGAGTCCTCCGCAGCTCGGGGAATAGTGATTGGGGGTTTCGCGTGGAGCAGCATAGAATCGATGCCACCGCCCAGCCAGCCCCAAGCGTCCTCTTCCTCCCCCTTGGAAAGGCAGGACCGGTGTCCCGTCGGCATCAGCTTTCGCTCCTCGCCCCGATCTTTCTTCTCCTGGGACTCATGCCCACCGCGGTCGCCGCGCCGGACCACCGCCCCGAAGGGCGGTGGAGAGTCTGGCTCGACAGCCCGGGCGGGGATCTGCCCTTCCTTCTCGAAATCCGATCCGAAGGCGATCAGTCCTGGCAAGCCACCGTGTTCAATGGACCGGAGCGCCTCGAGGTCCCGGTGGTCGAGGTGAGCTCGGACAGCCTTCACCTCGGATTTCCCCACTACGATTCGAGGATCGACGCGGCCTTCGACCCAGAGGGCCAGCGCTTCGACGGACGGTGGAAGAAGCGGCGGGCCCAAGACCGGTGGGCGATCCTCCCCGCCCACGGATTGCGAACTTCGGCTCCTCGCTTCGACTCCCCGGCCCAGGATCGATTTCCTCGGACTTCCTTCGCCGGTCGATGGCGAGTCGACTTCGAGACCGACGATCTCGACGCGGTGGGAATCTTCGAGGAAACCGGCGACGGAGACCTGAGGGGCACCTTCCTCACCGCCACCGGCGACTACCGCTTTCTGGCCGGAAGTGGCGAGAGAGGAGTTCTCCAGCTGTCGACCTTCGACGGGGCCCACGCCTTTCTCTTCCGGGCTCACGCCGACGAGAAAGGCCGACTTCAGGGAGACTTCTGGTCCTCCGACCGGTGGCACGAGACCTGGACCGCAGTCCGGGACTCGACCGCCCGACTGCCCGACGGTTTCTCCCAAACCCTGTGGCAGGAGGGCCGCTCTCTCCACGAGCTACGCTTTCCCGACCTTGAGGGAAAGCTGCGTCGACTCGACGATCCGGCCTTCGCCGGGCGAGCCAGGATTCTCTACGTCTTCGGATCTTGGTGCCCCAACTGCAGCGATGCCACCGACCTCCTCGTGGAGCTCGACCGCCTCTACCGTCCGAAGGGCTTGGCCATCCTGGGACTGGCCTTCGAGGCCACGGGGAATCTCGACCGGGACACTCGTCAGGTCCGTCGCTACGCTCGACGCCACGGAGTGAACTACCCCCTGTTGGTGGCCGGGCTCTCGGACAAGGACCAGGCGTCGAAGGCTCTCCCCATCCTCGACCGGGTGCGAAGCTATCCGACCTTTCTCTTCCTTCGGGCAGACGGCAGCGTCCGCGCCATCTATAGTGGGTTCAGCGGACCTGCCACCGGCGCAGCCCATGAGGATCTGCGAGAGCGCTTCTTCTCTCTCGTCGCAGAACTGCTGTCCGATTCCGCTTCGGAGTGATCGCAGCACGGACCCACGCAACCGGCCACGTAGATCGCGCGTAGTCGTGGTTGGCCCTCGAACCGTCCCCGTCCAGGATTCCCCATGAGTTCCACCCAAGGTAGCCCTCTCCGCTTCGAACGATCTCGGTCGACCGAGTGGATCCTCCTGACTCTGCTCTCCACCTTGGTCTTCGCCTCGGTCCTGACCTCGACGCAGACCCAGGCCGCCGAAGAGAACTCCGGATTTCTCTACGGGCGGGTCCTCACCGACGCCGGCGGGGAGTACGAAGGCTTCTTGAGGTGGGGCCGGCAGGAGGCTTTCTGGGACGATCTCTTCCACTCCATGAAGACCTCCCTCCCCTTCCGCGACCATGTCGATCCCGAGGACATCGAGAGCGCTCGCCCCGACCGCGGGGGGAGAGTCGAAATGTGGGGGATCCGGATTCGCTGGTCCGCCGACAAGGCCGACGCCCGACGACTCTTCATCGCACGTTTCGGTGACATCTCCCGAATCGAAGTCGGGGGCCCCGGGGAAGCACGGGTCGAGATGCGCGATGGGTCGACTTACGAGGTGACGGGGTATTCCGACGACGTCAACACCGAGATCCGCCTTCTCGACGCCCAAGGGACCGAACACGAGCTGCGTTGGAATCGCATCGACACCATCGAATTCGAGCCTGCCCCCCCGCACCTCGCTCCGCCGGCAGAACGCCTCTACGGAGTCGTCGAGACCCGCCGCCAGAACTGGACGGGCTACGTCATGTGGGACAAGGAAGAGTGCATGACTTCGGACCTGCTCGACGGCGAGACCCGCGACGGGGAAGTATCCATCGAAATGGGCCGCATTCGCTCCATCGCCCGACGTGGCAGCAGCCGCAGTCTCGTCAAGACCGTAGATGGCAAGCGATGGAAACTCCGCGGCACCAATGACGTCAACCGTGACAATCGCGGAATCATGGTCGAGGTTCCCGATCTGGGCCGAATCACCGTGCCCTGGGACGAATTCGAGTCCTTCGAGCGGCAGGGCGCGCCGGACAGCGGAATGCCCTACGACGACTATTCTCAGCCGCGACCCCTTCGGGGTCGGGTGGAGGACACCGACGGACGCGTCCACACCGGACGCATGGTCTTCGACCTCGATGAATCGGAGAGTTGGGAAATCCTCAATGGCTCGGCCGACCGGGTCCTCTTCGACATTCCCTTCTCCAACATCCGTCGCCTGATCCCCGTCGGGGAGGACGCCTGCCGGGTGGAACTGCGGGAGGGGGGCGAAGTCCTGCTCCGAGACGGGCAGGATGTCAGTGCCCGCAACGAGGGTCTCCTGGTCTTCGAATCCGAAGAGGGCGATCCCACCTACATCCCCTGGCTCGAGGTCGCTTCGATCACCTTCGAACCCTGAGTCTGCTTGCCAGGATCGCCTCTTCGTCCTAGACAGAGACGAGGACCCCAGGATCTCCACGAAAGGCAGACCATGCAGAAGACCCTCCTCCTTGCGCTGACCCTGGGATTGATCTGCAGTCTCGCTCCCGACTCCCGAGCAGAGCCCACCCACTTGGTGGTGCGAGTCCTGGCTCACGATGCCAAGCTCATCGGTGACGCCGCCGGTGGGGCGAGGGTCGAGGTCCGCGATGCGGAGACCGGCGAGCTCCTGGCCCACGGTCTCCACCTGGGAGGCACCGGGTCCACGGATCTCATCATTCGCGAAGCTCAGGTCCGCGGAAGGTCGATCTACGACACTGCGGGAGCCGCGGCCTTCGAATGCGAATTGGATCTGGATCAGCCCACCTGGGTGCGGATCGACGCCACGGGTCCCCTGGCCTACCCCCAGAGTCGCGGTCGGGCTTCGAAGACTCTGCTCATGGTTCCGGGACACGACATCGACGGGGATGGAGTCGTCCTCGAACTCGAGGGACTGATCGTGAACCTCCTCGAGCCTCATCCGGAGCGCCGCCTCCACCCCGGCGACACCCTCGAGGTCGAGGCCGGAGTGAAGTTGCTCTGCACCTGTCCCATCTTCGACGGCTCGCTCTGGGATGCGAAGGACTACCAGGTCCAAGCCGAGCTGTGGACCGGGGGGCGCAGAATCGAGTCGGTCTCTCTCGAGATCGGCGAAGAGCCCAATGTCTTCACCGGGGAATTGGAGATTCCCGAAGACTTCGAGGGCAAGTCCCTGGTGACGGAATTGAGAATCGTGGCGGGCAACGCAGCACAGCACAACTACGGAGTCGACCGAGCGGTTTTCAAGATCGTGAAGTAGAACATGGGAACGGCCGTCCTGCTGAGTGTGGCGACCCTCGCAGCCGCGACCCTCTCCGCCCTCATGGGCATGGGCGGCGGAACCCTCTTGGTCGCGGTGATGGCGACCCTGTTGCGGCCCATCGAAGTCGTGCCCCTCCATGGGGTGGTCCAACTCTGCAGCAATAGCGCCAGGGGTGCGCTCCTCTGGCGTCATATCTCCTGGCGCCTCTTCCTCACCTACCTGCCCGGCAAGGCCCTCGGCGTCCTGCTCGCGCGTGAGCTCTACACCGGCGAGGGACAACCTTGGTTTCGCCCCGCCATTGGTGCCTTCGTCCTGGTCTTTCTCCTCTGGGATCGCTTCCGGCCCCGGCAGCTCGGAGTGCCCACCCCCCTCTTCGCCCTGGCGGGTATCGGAGGAGGAATCCTGACCATCGTGGTCGGAGTGAGCGGTCCCTACCTCAGCGCCTTCTTCCTCCGCGACGACCTGACCAAGGAGCAGATCGTCGCCACCAAGGCGAGCATCCAGATGGTGGGGCACCTCGCCAAGATCCCCGTCTTCCTCTCTCTGGGATTCTCCTACCGGGAGAGCCTTCCCCTACTCCTTCCTCTTCTGATCGCTTCGGTGATCGGAAGCTGGGTGGGAACCCGCCTCCTGAAGAAGCTGCCTCCGACCTCCTTCGCCTTCGCCTTTCGAGCCATTCTCCTGGCCTTGGCCCTGCGTCTGCTCCTCTTCCGATGAGGGCAGCGCCGAGACCGGCCCGCCTCGACCCGATCGATCGGACTCCCATCCGAGCCGGCCCGCATCGGCAGCATGCGCTGCGGCAGGGGCAGTGCTACATTGGCTGCGTTCGGCGGGGCTCTGGGAATTCGAGCCCTGCGCTCTCCCACCCAGGATGCGTGTGCCATGACGACTACGACCCCGGCGTCCGAGTCCCGGTCCTCCCAGCTCTCTCCTTCCGATCGCTTCGTGGACCGTCACCTCGACGCCCCCTCGTCCATCGCGGCGATGCTCGAGACCGTGGGGGTCGACAGTCTCGAAGAACTCGTGGCGCAGACCATTCCGGCCCACATCCGCCTCCGGCCCGAGGGTCTGCAACTCCCTCCCCCTCTGACCGAGGCCGAGGCCCTCGATGCGCTGCGAGCTTATGGCCAAGACATTCGCCTCGGGCGCAGTTTCCTGGGAATGGGCTACCATCCCACCCGAACTCCGACCGTGATTCTGCGCAACGTCCTCGAGAATCCAGCCTGGTACACCCAATACACTCCCTACCAGGCGGAGATTTCCCAGGGGCGGCTCGAGGCTCTGTTGAACTTCCAGACCATGGTCTGCGAGCTGACGGGCCTGGCGCTGGCGAACTCATCGCTCCTGGACGAGGCTACCGCGGCGGCGGAAGCCATGGTCATGTGTTGGGGTCGCCAACGCCGCAAGCGCCAACGCTTCCTGGTCGCGGATCATTGCCATCCCCAGACCCTGGCAGTGGTCCGGACTCGAGCCAAGGCTCTGGGAATCGAGGTTCTCACCCAGCCTCTCGATCACCTGACTCTGGAAGACCCCGAGGCTTTCGGAGTCCTGGTGCAGATGCCCGCCACCGACGGGGCTCTCTTCGACCTCGCGGAGCTGAGCGCTCGGGCCCACGCCACTGGATTGCAGGTCGTGGTCGCCACCGATCTCCTGGCTCTGGTTCTGCTGAAGTCCCCGGGAGAACAGGGTGCGGATGTTGCCGTCGGCACTTCCCAACGCTTCGGAGTCCCCATGGGCTTCGGCGGACCTCACGCGGCCTTCTTGGCTTGCAGCGAAGACTACCAGAGGCTCATTCCGGGACGCGTGGTCGGCGTGTCCAAGGATAGCGCCGGCCGTCCCGCTCTGCGTCTGGCAATGCAGACCCGGGAACAGCACATCCGACGAGATCGGGCCACCAGTAACATTTGCACGGCCCAGGTCCTCCTGGCCATTCTCGCCTCGATGTACGCGGTGTACCACGGCCCCGAAGGGCTCCGCCGCATCGCGGGAAGAGTGCATCGGGCGGCCAGGGCCCTGGCCGCCGCCCTGAAGCGGGGTGGACATGTCCTGCGACACGATCACTTCTTCGACACCCTTCGAGTGGCGGCCGATTCCCTCGACTCTTCTGCGCTCCGAGCCCGAGCCCGAGAGCGCAACCTCTACTTGCGGGAGTACGAGAATGGCGACTGGGGCATTGCCCTCGACGAGACGGTCACCGAAGCCGAATTGAGACAACTCCTCGAAGTCTTCGAGATCTCCCCGGCCACGATCGAGGCCGAAATCGCCGCCGCACCGGAGGTGGTCGAAGCCCCCTGGCGACGCGGCGATCCTCCCCTGAGCCATCCCATCTTCGACTGCTACCACACCGAGCACGAATTCCTCCGCTATCTCTACCGACTGCAAGCCAAGGAACTCTCGCTGACCACCTCCATGATCCCTCTCGGCTCCTGCACCATGAAGCTCAACGCTTCCGCGGAGATGATTCCTGTGACCTGGCCCGAATTCGCCAACGTCCACCCCTTTGCCCCCGCTCGCGATACCGAGGGCTACCGTCGGCTCATCGAGGACCTCGAGTCCTACCTCGCCGAGATCGCAGGCTTCGACAAGGTGAGCCTCCAGCCCAATGCCGGAGCCCAGGGGGAGTATGCGGGACTGCT
>JAJRXK010000026.1 GCA_024276305.1 Candidatus Krumholzibacteriota bacterium | reverse complement strand
TCCCCCGTCTGCCCAAGATCGCCGATGACGACGCGGATCTCCGGGTCACCGCGGATCTCCTGGCCACCTTCGTCAAGTACCGCAGCCGCGAAGTCGAGATCGCGCCCTCCTACCTCGCGAGCAAGTCCCAGATCAAGGCCTACGCTCGGGCCCATCGTCGCCACGAAGCCTTCGACGATTCGGTCGAATTGGCCCGGGGTTGGCGCTACGAACTCGTGGGCCGCGATCTCGAACGCTTCCTCGACGGCAAGCTGGGCCTCTCGGTGGACCCCAAGAACGGAAAGCTCCTCCTGCTCCCCCTCGCCACCGGACCCATCGACTAGGCGAGTTTCTGCTCCACGCTGTGGATCTTGTCCTCCATGCTCTGCGCACGATCCGTTCGGGTCCCGATCCGCAAGGTGCTGCTCACCCGAGGTGCCCCCATCTCGTGCACGCGCTCATGACAACGCTTCACCGCCGCGAGGATCGCATCGAGGTCGCCCTCGATGTTGGTTCCGTAGGCGTGCATGCGGTGGTCGAGTCCGGCTTCCTCCAAGGTCCGCTGACAGGCGGCAACGTATTCCGACACGCTCGTCCCCACTCCGATGGGAATCACACAGAGGTCCACGATGGCATGCATCTTCGCTCCTTGGTTGGAGGGGGGCCTTGATCCCTGCCACCCCTGCCCGAATCCGTCCGTTGGTGCTAGTATAGTGAATTGCTTCGACGATGGCCCCGGGCCATGATTCGTGTTTCTCGTCGATGTTCGGAGGCCAGCGTTGATCCAGGGGAAACGCGTCGTCGTAGTGATGCCGGCCTACAATGCCGAGTCCACCCTCGAACGAACGCACCGCGAGATTCTCGACCTCGACATCGTCGATGAGATCATTGTTGTCGACGATGCTTCGAGGGACCGCACGGCCCAAATCGCCGAGGGCCTCGAGCGTACGAGAGTCCACATCCATCCGCGCAACCGGGGCTATGGCGGCAATCAGAAGAGCTGCTATCGTCTCGCCCTCGAAGCCGGCGCGGACATCGTGATCATGGTCCACCCCGATTACCAGTACACTCCCAAACTCATCGGGGCGATGGCCCACATGATCGCCAGCGGGCTCTACCCTTGCGTCCTGGCCTCTCGCATCCTGGGCGGTCAGGCGATGCGCGGCGGGATGCCCTGGTGGAAATATGTGGCCAATCGAGCCCTCACCTTCTGGTCCAATGTGTGGATGGGCGCCAAGCTCAGTGAATACCACACCGGCTACCGGGCCTACTCCGCCGAACTCATCGGCGAACTCGATCTCGATGCGAACTCCGACGATTTCGTGTTCGACCATCAGATTCTGGCTCAGATCCTGTGGAGAGGACATATCATCAGCGAAGTCTCCTGTCCCACCGCCTACTTCACCGAGGCCTCGTCGATCAATTTTCGGCGCAGCGTCCAGTACGGGGTGGGTTGCGTGCTCACCGCCCTCGAGTACCGCTTCTGCCGGTGGGGTCTCTGGTCCTCGGCCCGCTTTCCCAGGGAGAGTTGAGTGCGACGTCTCGTCATCTACGGCCTGCTTCTCGTCGCCCTCACCGGCCTGACCTACTCCGAAGTCGGGCACAATCTCTTCACGAACTTCGATGACAACGAATACCTCACCGCCAACGAAGTGGTCCAACAGGGATGGAGTCCCGAAGGATTGCGATGGGCCTTCGTGGGGAGCCACGTCGCGAACTGGCACCCTCTGACCTGGCTCTCCCACATGACCGATGTCGAGTTCTTCGGCCTCGACCCCGCCGCCCATCACTGGGCCAATGTGGGAATCCACAGTCTGGTCACTCTACTCCTCTTCGGCCTGGCCTGGAGGTGTGGGGCCGGCGCGCTCTGGAGTTTCTGGATCGCCGCCATCTTCGCGCTGCATCCCCTGCATGTAGAATCGGTGGCTTGGGCCTCCGAACGCAAGGACACCTTGAGCGCATTCTTCGGTCTGATCTCTCTTCACTTCTACCTCAGTTGGGGGAACGATCACCGGCGCCGCGATCGCGTGCTCTTCCA
Organism: Candidatus Krumholzibacteriota bacterium; assembly: GCA_024276305.1. GTDB lineage: Bacteria > Krumholzibacteriota > Krumholzibacteriia > JAJRXK01 > JAJRXK01 > JAJRXK01. Next base: position 33,343 of record JAJRXK010000026.1, on the reverse strand, counting down.
TCTGGCATTGGCGTTGGGCTTGATGGCCAAGCCCATGCTCGTCACCTGGCCCGCGGTCTTCGTACTCATCGATTTCTGGCCGCTGCGTCGGACCCCGAGCTGGCGAAGTGTGGTGATGGAGAAGTCCGGGGCGTGGGCTCTGGCCCTGGCCTCGGTCGTGGCCACCATCTGGGCCCAGGGGAAAGGAAGAGCCCTGGTGGCAGGGACCGAGATCCCCTTCCTCGACCGGATCACCAACGCTCTGGTTCAGCTTCCGAACTATGTCCTCAGCTGGATCGCCCCCCGAAATCTGGCCGCCTTCTACCCGCATCCCGCCTTGGTGGATACTCTCCCGGGACCCACGCCGTTGCACCTCTTTGCCAGCGGACTCAGCCTGATGGCGATCACCGCGGCCGGAGTCCTGCTCTGGCGCCGTCGCCAACAACCCCTCCCCCTGCTCGGATGGTGCTTCTACTTGGGAACCCTGGTCCCGGTCATCGGGCTGCTCCAGGCCGGGCCCCAATCTCACGCCGATCGTTACACCTATCTCCCGTCGATCGGCTTGATGGTCATCGGTGCCGCCCTGCTCCGTGCTCTGGCTGCACGGCAGACCTGGGGACGCCCCCTCGCGTGGATCCTGGTCGTGGGAACCGTTCTCCTCTGTATTCCCGCCACCCGCTCGCAGGTCCGGGTGTGGCACGACAGCGAGAGTCTCTGGCGACACGCGCTGGTCGTGACCGACGAGAATTGGCTGGCCCACAACAACCTCGGCAACGCGCTCAGCCAACAGGGGCGGAAGGCCGAAGCCCGAACGCACTACGCAGAAGCGGTCCGCATCCTGCCCAGCTACACGATGGCCCACTTCAATCTGGGCAACACCCTCATCGAAGCCGGAGAGATCGACCGCGGCATCGAAGAGTACCGCGCCGCGATTCGCTACGATCGGCAGAACGCCGCCGCCATGAACAATCTGGGCAATGAATTGGCCAAGCAAGGTCGATTCGCGGAAGCCGTGGAGTGGTTCGAGTCCGCTCTTCGCTACGCCCCCCAATTGGGCGAGGCCCGCATGAACCTGGGATGGTCCCTTCTCTTTCTCCACCGGGCCGAAGAGGCCCGACCCCACTTCGAGTGGCTGGTCCAACGTCGTCCCCAGAGCGCCCGAGTCCATCACGGTCTGGCCCAGGCCCTACTCTTCACCGGTGATCGGGGAGCGGTGGACGAAGCCCGGCGAGCCGTGGACTTGAGCCAGGGGCAGAATCCGGAGATCCTCGAAACCCTGGCCCGGGCTCAGGGTGCGTCGGGAGCCCAGGAGGAGGCCATCGAGACCCTGGAGAGAGCGGCGACCCTCTTCCGCGAACAGGGCCAGTCCGCCGATGCACGCCGCCTGGAAGAGCTCCTCCAGCGCAGCCGCTCGCCTTCCGGACCCTGAGCCGATTCGCGGAGGGGGCAGCCGCGGTCATTCTCCCTTCCAGAGCAACGACGCTTCGACTTTGGAGGGCTCCAGGTGGCTGGCCTTCCGCAACTTGGTGCAATCCACGCGATAGCCCTGGTCACCGTCGTCCCGCCAGACCAGAGGCGCCTCCCCTCGCGCGCGCGGGCGTGCCTCGTAGAATTCCCGGCGCCGTTGAACCGGGCCGCTGACATTGAAGACTCCGCCGGGACGGACCCGAAGCGCCCACCGCAACACCGCTACGACGTCGGTGTGCCACACCAGATTCAACCATCGATCGGAGAGCGGGCCGTGGAGCAAGGGCCTGCGGTGGGGTCCCCGCTGAGCTCCGACCAGACCGCCGAGTCGCAGCACCGTCGCGCCGGCGGCAAGGACACCCTGCTCTCCGATCCTGAGCGGCTGCGCCCTCTCGCTGGTGGAGAGAGGAGCGGTCTCGTCGACCCAGGCTCCACCGCGCTCCGCGTAGACCCCGGTGGACGAGACCAGGATCAGATGTGCCTCGGAGGGCATCTCTTCGACCCAACGCTGCGGTCCTCGGGCGTAGACCGCTTCTCGGTGGGAGGAATCCCGGGGGGCCGCGCAATAGACCACGCACTCCACCCCTCGAACCCACGGGCCGAGCGAATCGTAATCTGCGTGGTCCAGCGCGATCGCGGCCCATCCTCGTCTGCGCAGGGCCTCGGCACTCCGCGAACTCCGCGTGGTGCAGAGAACTCGCCCTCCGAAATGGGCCTCGAGGGGATTTGCGTGCAGAGAACGGGCGAGCTCCGAACCCAAGAATCCGGCGCCCACGATGATCACCGATGCGTCGGTCACGGATCCGTCCGGGAGATCGGGAAGGCTCGTCATGTCCGAAGCATACGCGCCACTCTCCGTCCGAGCAATGGGGCCGACGATCCGTCAATCGGCGAGGAAGGCAGCCTCGGCGGTGATTTCAGGTGGCACCCACCGAAGGCCCAGGGTAGCTTGGGCCTGCTCGCCACAGCCCGAAGGAACATCCCATGGCCACCCTTTCGAATCCCCGCGGCCTCCTCACCACGGTCGTCGTCGTCCTCTTGGGCATTGCGGTGGCCGGGGGAACCCTCCTCTGGCGACAGAGCGTGGGGGCGCCGACCCTCGAGATCGACCGATCTCCTCGGGTGGTGGGGCGGGTCCTCGAAGTCGAAGTCCACGCCCGCGCTCAACGGGGTCGACTCTCCACCATCCGCGTAGTCCTCGAACAGGGCGATCGGAGCCACGACCTCTTCGCCTCGGACTCCCTGAAGACCACCGAGGCCACGATCCCGATTCCGCTTCGCCTCCGAGAGGCGGGGGCCCTCGAGGGGGAGGGCCGTCTGCTCTTCTACGTGGGCGATGACTTCTGGCGCCCCCGAGGGGAGAGTCCCGAGGCCCAACTGGTCTTGCCGGTCCTCGTCGATCTCACGCCGCCCCCCCTCGAAGTGCGGGCGGCGACCCGCTACCCGGAACCCGGAGGCGCGGGATTGGCGGTCCTCGCGAGTCAGGGGGCCACGGAGATCTACGTGGAGATCCAAGGTCATCGCTTCCGCGCTCATCCGCGGGGCGATGAGGGCCTCTTCGTGAGTCTCTTCGCCGTGCCTCTCGACTACGACGGCCAGTCCACGGCGGTCGCCATCGCCGAGGACGAAGCCGGAAACCGCCAGCGGGTGGAACTTCCCGCGGTGATTCGTGCCCGTGCGATGAAGACCGGCAGCGTTGACCTCAGTGAGGAATGGCTCGCCCGCCGACTCCCGGACCTCCTGGCCGAAGACCCGGATCGCGTCAAAGAAGATGTGGGAGCCGCCTTCCGTCGGGTGAGCATCGACTTGCGTGCGGAGGCCCTCCGCAAGCGGAGAGAGCTGTCCGAGCAGAGCGACGACCAGGCCCAGTGGAAGGGTTCCTTCCGCCAACTCCCCAATAGCAGCGTGCTCTCGGGTTTCGGGGTCCAGCGGACCTATCGATTGAAGGGCAACACCCTCGACGAGAAAGTGCATCAGGGCTTCGATCTGGCCTCGGTGAGACACGCCCGCATACCTGCCGCCAATGCGGGCCGAGTGGTGTGGGCCGGCCCCCTCACGATCTACGGGAATGCGGTGGTCGTCGACCACGGGCTGGGGCTGTTGACCCTCTATGGTCACTGCTCTTCGCTGCAGGTGCAGGTGGGAGAGCGGGTCGAACGAGGGCAGATTCTGGCGCTCACCGGCGCCACGGGGCTCGCGGTCGGCGACCACCTCCACTTCGAGGTGATCGTGGGAGGTCTGCCCGTCACGCCCTTGCAATGGTTCGATCGCGCCTGGATCGAGAGTCACATCGAATCGGTGGCCCGGGACGGCGGGGTCGACCTCCGCTCCTGAGCCAGATCCCAAGCCCCCGAACACAGGGGCGGGGCCACAACACTGTGACCCCACCTCTGTTGGCTCGGATCCGTGCTTCACCTCGCCCGAATCCAATCGATGTCTCGAAGTCCCCGAAGCCTCGAGGGATCGGTCCCGACTCCCGACTTCACCCGTCATCCGGGGAGAATGTCGGCTTCGTCCGACCCGGGCTAGCGGGAAGCGAGCACCCTCACCTCCTCTTCGGGTTCGGGGACTTCGAAGGCCTTTGGTCTCTCCGGCGGGCGCTCTCGCAGCAGCTCCTCGACCGAGAGATCGATGATCTTGTGCTCCTCGTCGTCTTGGGCCCGCACGAGATTCACCGCTTCCACCGGACGGGTCGACTCCTGTCGACGACGCTGGATCACCCGGGTCTCGGCCGAAGTGGTCGCGGTCCGAACCGTCCGCCGGGCCGGAGGATCACCCACTCCTCGAGTCATCATTCTGCGCAGGCGCATCCCGCGCTCGTAGAAGCTCGCCAGGGACGCATCCGCAAGGGCATTGGTGGTGTAGAGCGTCACCTCGGATCGTTGGACGGTCAATCCCACCCGAAGTGCGCTGCTCGCCCCGGCGCCCCGAGCGATTTCGTCGATCCACCGGGTGGCGATGGCCCAGCGCCGTTCGCTCCGAAAGGCCTCGGGATCGGCATTCCACTGCAGCGACAGCCGCGCCCCGCGCTGAATGCGCGCAGGCGAACGCAGGGAGTGCCACCTGCGCAGCCACCCGGGCTCGGCCCCTCGGTCACCCTCCGGATGCAAGTGCAATCCTTCGGGATGATCTTCGCCATCGACCTCGAAGCGGAGGAAGTGCTGGCCCATCCCTCCGACATAGCGATAGCCGAGGGAGAAGGTACCCGCACCGTCATGTCCCTCCATCACTCCGACCAGGTCGCAATCCACGACCCGACCGTGGTCGTCGCTCTGATCGATTTCGAAGAAGTCGTGTTCCTCGACGCCCAAGAGCTTCATCCCGTGTTCGAAGGCCAGCGACCTCAATTGCGCCCGCCGGCGAATCCTTTCCCGTCGACTCCGGAGCTTGGCGGCTGCGATCGCCGCCGTCGCTGCGAGGCCGGTTGACATCAGAACTTCTGCAATCATCCTCGGTCCCATCATGGAGATGGGACGAAGCGCATTCTCCCTGCTCTGCCCACAGCAAGGCGCATGCACAGCCTCTGGTCGCCACGCACACGAAGGCGCACCCCTCCGAAGAAGGAGGTGCAACGACCCGAGGGCACTCGATCGCCGCCACGGTGTCCGGTCATGGTGCGTAGAGGAAGGAGAGGGGTCACGAGCCCGCTTGACGACTCCTCATGACGCAGTCTCCCCGCGTCGACTCTCCCCAGCACTCCCCCCTTCTCGAAGCAGGTTGCGAAGTGCAAGGGGACGATCTCCATTCGCCGCGCGGTCCGCGGCAGGCTAGTCTCCCCCGGAAGTCCTTCAGCACAGAGGTCCGGGGAATTGGAAGCAGGATACCATCGACGAATGTGCGCCTTCCTCGACGGAATCGAGACCGAGGTCGGGACGCGGCCCGGGTGGCTCCGCATCGAGCGCGGGAATGATCACGCAGCCGAATTCGATGCCGAAGGCCGATTGGTCCGAAGGCAACACCGGGGAGAATCCTGGAGGATCACTCTGGACTGGCGGGTCCTTCGAACCCGCCGTGACGCCGGCAGGCTGCGTCGCCTGCCTCCGCTCGACGAAGTCTGGATCACCCTCGCCGAAGAGAGCGAACGCGCGGCGCGCCTGGCGCATACTTCCCAAAACATCCCCTCCGAACTCCGGGCCTGGCTGGCCCGTGCCGGACGCTTCGACACCCAGACTCTGGCCCAGGATCGCCGAAGTCTGCGGGAGATCTACCATCCCATTCCGGTCCTGCCACCCGATCAGTATCAGAGCCTCGTGGTCCAGATCACCGAGGGCTGCCCCTGGGATCGATGCTCCTTCTGCAACTTCTATCGGGGTCAGCGCCATCACATTCGTAGCGATCCCGAGTTCGCCGCGCACTTCCATCGGCTCCTCGACCACTTGGGTCAGAGCGTGGAGCGATGCTCCCGCGTGTTCCTCGGCCAAGCCAACGCGATGCTGGCCCCGCCCTCGCTCCTGCGGCAGAGACTCGATTCCATCATCGAGAGGCTGGGGCTTCTTCCCCCGACTCTCCCTCCCTCGCAGCGCAGACCATGGCGACGGGCCCACCCCACGGCCATCGACTCGATCCACTCCTTCATCGACGCCTTCCACCGAACTCCCTCCACCGCGGATCTGCGCAGCTATGCCGAGCGTGGGCTGGAACGTCTCTATCTGGGCCTCGAGAGCGGAAGCCCGCGGGTACTCGAACTCTTGCAGAAACCCTCCGAGCCCGAAGGAATCCAGGCTCTGGCCGATGCGATCCACGACGCAGGCTTGCAGCTGGGAGTGATCGTGCTGGTGGGGGCCGGTGGCCGGACCTGGCGCGAAGACCACTTTCGCCAGACCGTCCGGCAGATCGAAGCGCTGCGGCTGCAGCGCAAGGACCAAGTCTATCTCTCTCGACTCGTGGTCCATGACGGGAGCGACTATGCCCGTCGCGCCGAAGCGGAGGGTCTCGAAGCCCTCGATTCCCGCGAGCTCCAAGAGGCCGAACACGAATTGCGAGCGGCGTTGAGATCTCGACTCGCGGCGGGAGTGGTGATCGCCCCCTACGACCTCGAGCAGATTTCGATGTGGACGCCGCGGGCCTGACCTCAAATCGGGTCGCGACCGGTCACCGTCCAGGTCAACGTTCGTCCCGCCGCGAAGGGGATCACCCGTCCGGCTCCGAAGGGCATGGACGCGGGGACCTCCCACTTCTCCCTTCGCAAGCGCACTCTTCCACCGTTGTAGGGGAGTCCGTAGAAATCTGCGCCGCGCCGGCTGGCGAAGTCTTCGAGTCGATCGAGGGCTCCATTCTCCTCGAAGGCCGTGGCGTAGAGGGCGAGAGCGACCGGAGAGGTATAACAGCCGGCGCACCCGCAAGCGCTCTCCTTCCGACCCACCTCGTGAGGAGCGGAGTCGGTGCCCAAGAAGAACCTTCGCCGCTCTCCGGTGGCCGCCTCCAGCAGAGCTCGGCGATCCTGCGAACGCTTGAGCACCGGGAGGCAGTAGAAGTGGGGACGAATGCCCCCCACCAAGAGGTCGTTGCGAGTGTGCAAGAGGTGGTGAGCGGTGATCGTCGCCGCAACCGACGGACCGGCCGCGTTCACGAAGTCGACCGCCGCCCGAGTGGTGATGTGCTCGAGGACGACCTTCAACCGCGGATGTCGCGCCACCAGAGGGGCCAGGACCTCGTCGAGGAATCGCTCCTCGCGATCGAAGATGTCCACACCGTCGTCGACCACCTCACCGTGCACGAGCAGGGGAAGGCCCGATTCCTCCATGGCCGACAGGACCTCCTCGCAGGTCGCGAGATCGGAGATCCCATCCTCGGAATGGGTAGTCGCTCCCGCGGGATAGAACTTCACGCCCACCACGGACGGGCTCGCCGCCGCCTCGAGGATCTCCCCGACGGTGGTCTGTTCCGTGAGATAGAGGGTGGCGACCACCTCGAAACCCTCCGGAGCCACCTGGAGGATTCGACGACGGTAGGCCAGCGCCTCCGCGCAAGTCCGGAGCGGCGGGCGAAGATTCGGCATGGCCAAGGCTCGTCCGAATTGGCGGCTCACTTCTCGGACCACATCCCCCACCGCCCGGCCATCGCGGAAATGCACATGCCAATCATCGGGAGTCGCGATGCTCAGCTCCACCTCTCGGCCTCCTCCTGCTCCTGCCCTCCGGGCAGTGCCGGTCGAACCTTGAACACCTTCTCCTTGCGAATGGTCACCGTGCCCGGCTCGGCTCCCCGCGGCTTGGTCACATAGCGAGCCCGGGTCGCGGAAACCGCCACCTGACCGCCCTGCCGCGCCCGACTGTGGTAGGCCGCGATGGCCGCGGCCATCTCCACCGCCTCCTTCCCCGGCTCGCCCCGCCCGGTGCACTGCAAGACCACGTGGCTGCCGGGCATTCCTCGCACGTGGAACCACCAATCATTCGCCCGAGCCACTCGCAGACTGAGCTCATCGTTGTCGCGACTGCTGCGTCCGGCAAGGACCTTCCATCCGCCGGGCAATTCGTAATCCCAAGTCCGTGGACTCCGCGGTCCTCGCTTCCGGCGTTCAGTAGAGGTCATAGCGAAGCAATCTCCCGTCGAGGCCGCCGCTGCGCATGGGAATGCGTCGCGCGGGTCTGAGTCCCACCGATTTCGCGAGTTCCCGCTCCCCGAGATAGACCCACGCGGTCGAGCCCTTGCATCGACGCTTCAGGAAGTCGCCGAAATCGCGCATCAATGCTGCCGCCTGGTCCGCGCTTCCCATCCGCAACCCATAGGGAGGATTGCAGACGATCACTCCGTCCTCAAGACCTGGATGGTCCCGGACATCGATGCGACGCAGACGAATGTCCTCGCCTCCGGGGACTCTCTCCAGGTTCTGCCGTGCGGCCTCGATCATGCGGGGATCGACGTCGCTGCCCCGCAACAGTCCAGCTTCCAATTCCGGCTGGCGCTCTCGATGGGAGGCAAGCGCGGCATCGAAGGCGGACCGGTCGACGTCCGGGAGCCATCGCAACCCGAAGCGCGACCGTAGCGCACCCACTCCAGCTCCGCTCACTCGGAAGGCCGCCTCGGCCAGAAGAGTTCCGCTCCCGCAGAATGGATCGATCAACGGACGCTCCCCCCGCCACTGCGCGTGATGGAGAATCGCCGCGGCCACGGTCTCTGCGATCGGGGCTTCCCCTGTCGCCACTCGATAACCCCGACGGTGCATGGCACCATCCGCGCAGTCCAGGGAGAGAGTGACCTTGTTGCCCTGGGCGTGGAGATGAATCCGATGATCGGGGGTGCGCTTGTCCACGTTGGGCCGTCGACCTTGCAGCCGACGGAATCGGTCGCAGATTCCGTCCTTCACTACTTGGGCGGCGTATTGGGTGTGCCGCAGACGACTGTTGGCCAGAGTGGCGGAGACGAGAATGCTGCGATCACAGCTGAGGAACTCCTCCCAAGGCAGATCCTGCACTCTTCGATGGAGGTATTTCGGACTGTGACAATCGAAGGAAGACAAGGGCGCCAGGACTCGGCTGGCGATCGAGCACTCCAGCACCACTCGGACCAGAGCCTCCGGATCGGCCACGAAGTGCACTCCCCGGCGAGTGGGCTGGACGTCCGAGGCTCCGAGTTCCACGAGTTCGCGGGCGAGAGATTCCTCGAGGTCCGTGGAGCACGCCGCAAAGAATCGGCGAGTGCTTTGGTAGAGCGGCATGCTTCCAACAACGTTGAGGGACACCCGAGCGCAAGACTTCTGGCAAAGGTGATGAGAGCAGAACTCCCAGGATATTGCAAAAATACCACAGGCACCGCCACCTCGCGTGGCGTAGAGTGGGCAGGACTGTCTCTTCTTGGAAAGAGGTCAGGAATCCCCCATTCGACGGTTTCTCACTCCTTTTGCGGTGGATCACGATGAAAGTCCCAACCGATGGCGTGCGCAGCCTGGCCCTCCCCTCCCGGCTGCTCCTCGGAGCGGCCCTGCTGTGGCTGGGCTCCTGCGGCTCGGGAGATGGCGGAGATGCCCACTCCCCCGCCCGAAGCGGAGGCCCTGGCAGCGGAAGACCCGAAATGGCGCCCACGCCTGTCGCCATCGCCCCGGTGGTGAGAGGAGATATCTCCAATACCTACTCCGCCACCGCGACCCTCGAGGCCGAAGCCGACGCCCAGATCCTGGCCCGGGTGGCGGGAGTGGTGGAAGCGATCCTGGCCGAAGAGGGCGATGCCGTCGACGAGGGCAGCCCCCTGCTTCAGATCGACAACGACGAATACCAATACCGCCTCGATCAGGCGGAGGCCCGCACCACCAATCTGCTCTCCCGCTACCGGCGTCTCGAGGGCATGGTCGAACGCAAACTCGTCTCGCAGGAAGAATTCGACGCGGCGACGAGTGAGCTGGCCGACGCCCGAGCCAACGAGGGCCTGGCCCGTCTGGAACTCGGTTACACCACCGTACGCTCCCCCTTCGAAGGAAGAGTCGTCGAAAGGTTGGTCGATCCGGGCCAAACGGTGTCGGTGGGAACACCTCTCTTCCGGGTGGCGGACTTCCATCCCCTGCTGGCACGAGTCCACGTCCCCTCCAAGGAATTCCACCAGCTCGAAGTCGACCAACCCGTGCGGCTGGTCCTGGACTCCGATCGCACCGAGCTCCAGGCCCGCGTGCAGCGGGTGAGCCCGATCATCGATGCCAACAGTGGCACGATCAAGATCACCATCGAGATCGACGACTATCCGCCGGGCGTACGCCCCGGGGACTTCGCCCAGGTGCGGATCGTGACCGAGCGCCGCCAGGATCGCACCCTGGCTCCGCGCATCGCGGTGATCACGGACAAGGGAGATCAAGTCGTCTACGTGGCCCGGGGGGAACGGGCGGAGCGCCGGGTGGTCGACATCGGATTCACCGACGAAGAGTTCGTGGAAATCCTCAGTGGCGTGAGCCCGGGGGAAGCGGTCGTGGTGAAAGGCCAACGCTCTCTGCGCAATGGCGCTCCTCTTCGCGTTCTGGAAGGAGAGGTCGCGCCGGCCATCGCGCGTAGGGATTCCACCGCAGACCAACCCCACGACCGACGTTCCGACTCCCGCAAACGCGGCGGGCGGCGCGGCTGATGCGAGGGCTGGTCGAGGTCGCGGTCCGTCGCCGGGTGAGTGTCTTCATGACTGCGCTCGCAGTCATCGCCTTTGGCGTGGTGGGTTACCAACGGCTGACGGTGGAGCTCTTCCCCGACATCTCCTATCCGTCGATCACCATCCAAACCGACTTTCCGGACACCGCGCCCCAGGAAGTCGAAACCCTCGTCAGTCGTCCGGTCGAAGAGGTGGTCGGTGTCCTCCAAGGACTGCGAACCGTGCGTTCGGTGTCGCGCCCGGGAGTCAGCGAGGTCACTCTCGACTTCGACTGGGGCAGCGACATGGATCAGCTCTCCATGGAGGTGCGGGAAAAGCTCGACCGTTTGATCCTCCCCGAGGGCACCGAAGATCCCATCGTCCTGCGCTTCGATCCCGCGCTCGACCCCATTGTCCGCCTGGCCCTCCACGGCGAGGGTTCACTCACCGCATTGCGTCGACTGGCCGACCGTCAGCTCAAACAGGACTTCGAAACCCTCGAAGGCGTGGCCTCGGCTCAGGTCCGGGGAGGCTACGAGCCGGAGGTCCAGATCGAGGTCGACCAAGAGCGCCTCGCGGCCTTGGGCATTCCCCTCGAGACGCTGCGTCAGGTGGTCGGAGTCTCCAACGTGAACATTCCCGGCGGGGCCTTGCGCGGCGCTCAGAGTCAGTACCTCGTCCGCACCATCAACGAGTTCGAGAGCGTGGAGGAGATCGGGAACCTCATCGTGCGCCAAGTCGACGGCGCGGCCGTGCGTCTGCGAGACGTGGCTACGGTCCGGATGGCCACCGCCGACCGAGACGAGATCACCCGGGTCAATGGCCACGAGAGCGTGGAGATCGCGATCTTCAAGGAAGGCGACGCCAATACCGTCCGGGTGGCCCGCGGACTGCGTGAGCGCATCGCCGAGTGGCAACAGGGCAAGCTCCCGCCCCAGAGTCAGCTCACGGTCCTCTTCGACCAGTCCGGATTCATCGAGGCGGCGGTCAGCGGAGTTCGAAACGCGGCCCTGATCGGCGGACTCCTGGCGGTGTTGATCCTCTTGGCCTTCCTGCGGGATCTCCGCTCCTCGATGATCATCGCCACCTCCATTACCCTCTCCATCGTGATCACCTTCGTGATCATGTACCGGGCGGATGTCTCCCTGAACATCATGTCCTTGGGAGGGCTCACTCTGGGCATCGGGATGCTCGTCGACAATTCCATCGTCGTGCTCGAGGCGATTTCCCGGGCTCGCGAACAGGGCCTGGGGAGGGCCCGCGCCGCGATCGAGGGCACCCTGGAGGTCGGCGCCGCGGTGGTCGCCTCCACGCTCACCACCGTCGCGGTCTTCCTGCCCATCGTCTTCGTCGAAGGCATGGCCGGACAGCTCTTCCGCGACCAGGCCCTCACCGTCACCTTCAGCCTTTCGGCCTCGCTCCTCGTGGCAGTCACCGTCATTCCCATGCTCAGCGCCCTCGGTCCCGACCGCCCTCCTTCCCATCGGACCCAGACCCTTCATCCCACCCGCACCGCCCGGGTCTACGACCGCCTCCTCGGCTTCGCCCTGCGGCGCCCCGCCTTCACTCTGGCCCTGGCGGTGCTCTGCTTCACCGTGTCGGTGGTCGCGGCTCGAGGACTCCACACCGGACTCATTCCTTCGCTCACCGAGGGGGAATTCTACTTCGAGGTGAAACTGCCCGAAGGCAGCTCGCTCTTGGCCACCGACCGTATCGTCGAAGACATGGAAGAGTCCGTGGCCCAGGACGACCGCATCGAGCGCTACTTCTCCACCGTGGGAAGCCGCCTCGCGGGTGGCGGGCTGTCCCTTCAGACCCGGGCCGAGAATCTGGCCCAGCTCAACGTCGTTCTCAGCGAGGGGGCGAGCGAATCGGACGAGGCCGCGGTGATCGAAGATCTCCGATCTGCCTTCGTCGACATCCCCGATCTCTCGATCGAAGTGGGACGCCCCTCCTATTTCCAACTCAAGACCCCGGTCGAGGTCCTGCTCTTTGCCGACGACTTGACGACCCTGCGCGACCTCTCCCTCGAGATGGTCGAGCGCTTGCAGAGGATCGACGGGGTCATCGATCTGCGCTCCTCTCTCGAAGCGGGCAACCCCGAACTCCAGGTCATCTTCGACCGCCAGCGACTGGCCGCACTGGGCTTGGACATGGGAACGCTCTCCGAGTCCCTTCGCAATCGAGTCCAAGGAGTGGTGCCGACCCGATACAAGCTCGACGACCAACAGATCGACGTCCGCATCCGCAACGCCGGGATTCGCGAGGGATCCCGAGCCGACGTACGCAACTTGGTGCTTCCCGGCCCCGAAGGCCCGATCCGGCTGATGAGCGTCGCCGACGTGCACCTCGATCGAGGCCCTGCGGAAATCCACCGGGTTCAGCAGCAACGAGCGGCGGTGATCTCGGGAGACCTCCGAGGACGGAGCCTCGGGGACGTGCTTCCGGAGATCCAATCCCTCTTGGACTCCACTCCTCTGCCCCCCAATGTGACCGTCGCGCTCGGAGGCCAGAACGAGGAAATGCAGTCTTCCTTTGCCAGCCTGCGCTTCGCCCTCGCCCTGGCCGTGTTTCTGGTCTACCTGGTGATGGCCTCGACCTTCGAGTCCTTTCTCCACCCCCTCCTCGTGCTCTTCACCATCCCTCTTGCCACCGTCGGAGTCGTCCTCGGTCTCCGCCTCACCGACACCACGGTATCGGTGATCGTCCTCATCGGCGTGGTCATGCTCGTGGGGATCGTGGTGAACAACGCCATCGTCCTCATCGACGCCATCAACCGCTTCCGAAGAGAGGGCGACGAGAAGCTCGTAGCCATCCGTCGGGCCGGGCATGTCCGACTGCGACCCATCCTCATGACCACGCTCACCACGGTGCTCGGCCTCGCCCCCATGGCGATCCCCGCTGGAGACGGCGCTCAACTGCGGTCTCCTCTGGCCATCACCGTGGCCAGCGGACTTCTCCTGAGCACCCTGCTGACCCTGGTGGTCATCCCCGCCGCCTACGCCCTGGTTCCTTCGAAGGTCTCGCCCCTGCCCTCCCCGGAGGAGGTGCCCTCGGCATGACCCTGCCCGAACTGGCCATCCGCCGCCACGTCACCACGCTCATGGTGCTCGTGAGTCTGGTGGTGCTGGGGGCCGTCGCCCTCACCCGCCTGCCCCTGGCCTTTCTCCCCGAGGTCGAGGAGCCTCAGCTCTTCGTTCGACTGCCCTACGAGAGCGCCTCGCCCGAACAGGTCGAGCGCATGGTGGTCCGGCCGGTGGAGGACGCTCTGGGGTCGTTGAAGGGTCTGTCGAGCATCTGGTCGATGTGCAACAACGACGGTGGACGGGTCCGTCTTCAATTCGACTGGGGCACCGACATCGACCTGGCAAGGGTGGAGGTCTGGGAGAAGCTCGACCGCATCCGCGGCGACCTTCCCGAAGACCTCGGGGACATCACGGTGAGCGGAAACTGGGATGGACACGACAGCGACCGCCCCGTCCTCGAGGGCCGACTGAGCAGCAACCGGAACCTGAGCGAGAGCTACGACCTCCTCGACCGCCGCATCATCAATCCTCTCGAGAGAGTGCCGGGAGTGGCCACGGTGCGTCTGGATGGCGTAGAACCGCCCGAAGTGCGCATCGACCTCTCTCTGGACGACCTCGAACGGCACCGGGTCGATATTCGAGACGTGAGTCGAATCCTGCGCACCTCGAACTTCGACATGTCCCTCGGAGACATCCACGAGGAAGATCGGCGCTTTACCATGCGCACGGTGGGAGCCTTTCGGAGCGTGGAGGAGATCCGCAATCTCCCCCTCCGCGGCGATGGCCTGCGACTTCGAGACATTGCGCGAGTTTCCTATACCCAACCTCCCCTGGAGTACGGGCGACACCTCGACGGAAAATTCGCGGTGGGAATCACCGTTTCGGCCGAAGCCAATGCCAATGCCGTCGAAGTGTGCAACGAACTCGAACGTCGCATCGCGGCGATGGCCGACGACCCCGAACTCGACGGAGTGAACTTCCTGGTCTGGTTCAGTCAGGGAGCAGAAATCGAGAAGAGCCTGGCCGACCTCGCCTTCACCGGCATCTTCGGGGCGCTCCTGGCTTCCGTGGTCCTCTTCATCTTCCTGCGCCGGGTCTCCACCACCATCATCTCGAGCCTGTCCATTCCCTTTTCGCTCATCGTCACCTGTGGCGTGGTCTGGGCCCAGGGGAAGACCCTGAACACCCTGACTCTCCTCGGGCTCATCGTGGGCATCGGCATGCTCGTCGACAATGCGGTGGTGGTGATCGAAAACATCTTCCGCCACCAGGAACAGGGGAAGTCACGTCAGGAAGCTGCGCGGGTGGGCTCCGCGGAAGTCTCCACTGCGGTCATCGCCGCGACCCTGACCAGCGTGATCGTCTTTCTGCCGATCATCTTCAATCGACCCAGCGAGATGAATCTCTATCTCAAGGAACTGGGCATCACCGTATGCATCACTTTGATCGCGTCCTTGTTCATCAGCCAAACCCTCATTCCGATGGCGACTTCTTGGTTCGTGAAGGCTCGTCCCAAGAAGCGCAGTCCATGGGTCGTCGCGCTGGAGGACCGCTACGTCGCATCATTGGGCTTCCACCTCCGTCGGCGGTGGATCGCGCCGGTGGTCGGGCTGCTGGTCTTCGGATCCATCTACTGGCCCTTCACTCACGTGGACATGAACTTCGACGCCAGCGAAACCGAGCTCTTCGTCCAGATCGGCTACAAGATCAGCGAGAACATGAGCCTCGAACGCAAGGAGGAACTCGTGTCCCAGGTCGAGACCCTTCTCGACCAGCAGCGAGAAGCTCTGGGAGCTCGGTCGATCTACAGTTTCTGGAACGATCGCTGGGCCATGACCCGCATCTACCTCCAAGAGGGCCAGGCCAACCCCGATCATCTGGCCGAAGTGCGAGCTCAGCTCCGCCAGTCCCTGCCCGAGGTGGCCGGGGTGAAGCTCGAAGTGCTGGAAGACCGACGGGCCTGGCGCCAGGACCGAGGCAAGCGCGTGGCCTTCCAGATCGTCGGCGAGGATTCGGAGGTTCTGTCGCACCTGGCCGATGACCTCAAGCTCCACCTCGCCGAAGTCCCGGGGCTCATCGCTCCCTTCTCGGGTACCGACGAAGGCAATGAGGAGCTCCATGTCGAGCCCGATCGCGATCTGGCCACGCTCTACCAGGTCAGCCCTTCGCAGATCTCCGAAGTCATCGGACTGACCTACCGAGGCCGCCGTCTACCTCGCTACCGGACCGTCGACGGAGAGCGAGAAATGCGTCTCACCCTCGACGAACGCGAGGAAGAGTCTCTGCAGCAGCTCCAGAACCTCCCCTTGCGCACCCTCGACGGGGAGAGCGTCCCGCTGGCGTCGGTCGCCAACTTGCGAACGGTACCGGGAGCGAGGACCATCCGACGGGACGATCGCAAGACCAGCATCTGGGTGGGAGCCCAGTACGAAGAGGGAACACGCCGCGATTACATGCCGCAGGTCGAAAGGATTCTCGATTCCTACGAGTTTCCCTACGGTTACAGCTGGAGTTGGGGACGTTGGCAGAAACGGGCGGCCGAGAAGATGGCCGAATTCCGTACCAATCTCCTCCTGGCTCTCCTGCTCATCTTCGTGGTGATGGCCGGACTCTTCGAGTCCGTGCGCCAAGCCCTGGCGCTGATGATCGCATTGCCCTTCGCGTTGGCCGGATCCATGTGGACGCTCTACTTCGCCGGCATCGACTTCGACCAACCAGCAGCCGTGGGCCTGCTCCTGCTCATCGGGATCGTGGTGAACAACGGAATCGTGATGATCGAGCACATCAACGGCTATCGGCGGCAGGGCATGGACCGCCGAGAGGCCATGCTGGTCGGAGGACGAGAGAGACTCCGCCCGATTCTCATGACCGCGGTGACCACCCTCATCGGTCTGATTCCGATCATCGTCCAGAAGCCCGCTCTGGGAGGGGTGTACTACTACTCGATGGCCTGGGTGATCATGGGCGGGCTCTCCATCTCGACCTTCCTCACCGCGATTCTGCTTCCCACGACCGTCACCTTGGTCGAGGATGCGGGCGACGGCATGGGAAGATGGGCCAAAGAAGGGGCGAGGTGGATCCGCCGCCGCTCCGAAGCACGAAGGACCCCGGTCACATGAGTTTGCAGACGGAACTCGACGCGATCCGACAGCGCGAATTGGCCAAGACTCCCCCCCAGATCCTGGCCATACAACAGCAGGCCTTCGAGTTGCTCGCGGTCACCGGCACCGCCGACCGGTCGGTGGGAATCGGCGACGTGGCGCCGGACTTCGAACTCGATGCGGTCGGCGGGGGACGGGTTTCCCTTCGAGAGCTGTGTGCCCGTGGGCCCACCATTCTGAATTTCTTCCGAGGCGGATGGTGCCCCTTCTGCTCGATGGAGCTTCGAGCCTACCAACAGCTCGTGGGAAGCATCGAAGCGGCGGGGGCATCCCTGGTGGCCATCTCTCCGGAAACGCCGCGCTTTCTGGCCGAAGCGGTGGCCGAGAGCGAATTGAGTTTCCCCGTCCTCAGCGACCATGACAATCAGGTCGCCCGGCGCTACGGACTGGTGTATACGGTGCCCGAGGCCCTGCGCGCCGTCTACGAGGGTTTCGGACTCGACCTTCCGGCACGGCACGGGACCCGGACCTTCGAATTGCCCATCCCCGCCACCTATCTCGTGGACCGGGGATGTCGCATTCGGAGGGCCTTCGTGAATCTGGACCAGACCCAACGGGGCGAGCCCGAAGACTTTCTTCAGGGACTCCGCGAGATGAACCGCGAGAATGACCGCGAGGCCCAGCTCAGTTCAGACCCACCGCATCCGCATCGCGATCGCTGAGCCACCCTCCGTCCTCTCGCTGCCGCACCGTCTCGTCGCGGCGCCACGACCGTTCGCACCGAGGTGCGTCGCGCAGATCCAAGACCTCCACCCCGTCTCCATTCGGGTCCAGCTGGACCCGTGACACCCCGAAGAGATCTGCGAGGTCGGCGGCGAAAGGTGCGAGCTCTCCTCGCCGATCGCCCAGGCGCAGCCCGGCGTCGAGGGAATTCTCGATACCCAGGGCCTTCGCCGCTTCGAGGGCCTTGAGCACTTCTTCACGCCGCGAGAGCACCGTCTCCCAAGCGTCGGGAGCGCCCATCTCGAAGCGAGCGATCTCCCGCAGGTGAACACTGTCTTCGTGCCCCAGAGACCGCCACGCCTCCTCCGCAGTGTGCGCCAGAATGGGAGCGAGGAGTTCGATGAGCAACTCTGCGATCTTGGCCATGGCCGCCTGGGTGGACCGCCGTCGAAGAGAATCCGAACGATCGCAGTAGAGACGATCCTTCACCGCATTCAGGTAGAACGCAGACAGGGTCTCGTTGCAGAAATCGAAGAGCAAGAGGTGCGCGGTGCGGAACTCGTAGTTGCGATAGGCATCGAGCACCTTCTCCTGAAGCTCGGCGGTGAGATGAAGAGCGTAGCGATCGAGAGAATGATCGGGGAGATCCTCGAGGGCGCGCGCCGCCGCGGCATCGAAATCTCCCAAGTTGCTGAGCAGGAATCGAAGGGTGTTGCGGACTTTGCGGTAACTCTC
This sequence comes from Candidatus Krumholzibacteriota bacterium, assembly GCA_024276305.1. Lineage (GTDB taxonomy): Bacteria > Krumholzibacteriota > Krumholzibacteriia > JAJRXK01 > JAJRXK01 > JAJRXK01. Next base: position 15,270 of record JAJRXK010000026.1, on the reverse strand, counting down.
CCCCGCGAGGGTGAAGAACTCGGGATCCACCTTGATGTCGGCCTCGAAGGCCAGCGAACTCACCCACCACCGGCAGACGTCGGCACCGTGATGGGAGAGGAGGTCCTCGACCTGCAGAGCATTGCCCAGGGACTTGGACATCTTGCGGCCATGCTTGTCGACCATGAAGCCGTGGGTGAGCAGATTCCGAAATGGAGACCGGCCGGTGACTCCGAGAGCGGGCAGGAGCGAGAGTTGGAACCAACCCCGGTGCTGATCGCTTCCCTCGAGGTAGAGATCCATGGGATATCCGCGGCCCTTCCTCTTCATCACCGCATTCCACGACGATCCCGACTCGAACCAGACGTCGAAGATGTCGTACATCTTTTCGAGCTCGGTGACGACCACCCCTTCCGGAGCATCAGGATCGTTGGCGGGATCATAGCTCGCGAGCAACGATGCCGGATCGAGGGAGAACCAGGCATCACTCCCCTCTCGGCCGAAGACTTCGGCCACCGCGCGGACGCTGGCCGCGGTCAATAGACAGCTTCCGTCGGGTCTGCGAAAGGCCGGGATGGGCAAACCCCAGGATCGCTGACGCGAGATGCACCAATCCGGTCGTGACTCGAGCATTCCCCGCAGACGGTTCTGTCCCCAACCGGGGACGAAGCGAATTCTGGACTCGGCCTCCTCCAGCGCCAACTCACGCAGAGACTTTCCATGGTCCCGAGTGGGCTTGTCCACCCCGATGAACCATTGCTCGGTGCACCGGAAAATGGTGGGAGTCTTGGACCGCCAGTCGTGCGGATAGCTATGGGTGAAACGATGGTCGTGGAACATGTGGCCCGAGCCCCGGAGGCGGTCGATCACCGCCTCGTTGCCTTCCCATACCGACTTGCCCACCAACCACTCCGGCACACTCTCGTCGTAGCGGCCATCGGCCCCCACCGGGCAGTAGACAGGCACCCCTTCCTTCGCTCCGGTCTGGAAGTCCTCCACACCGTGCCCGGGCGCAGTATGAACGAGACCGGTGCCGTCCTCGAGAGTGACGTAATCCGCCTCCACGATCCGACCGACACGGTCACAGAAGGGATGACGGTATTCGAGACCGACCAATGCCTTTCCGGGAATCGAAGCCAGCACCTCGACCGACTCCGCTCCTCCGACCTCCACCACCGACTTCGCGAGTTCGGCCGCCAGCACCGCGCACCTTCCGTCGATGCGCAGCAGTTGGTAGTCGTAGGACCGATGCACCGCGATGAGCATATTCGATGGCAGGGTCCACGGGGTCGTCGTCCAGATCATGAAGGAAGCATCTTCCACCTCCACCCCGAAGCACCTCCCCACTGCCGCGCCATCGATGGCATCGAAGTACACGTAGACCGAAGGATCCTCCCGGTCGTGGTACTCGAGTTCCGCGTCTGCGAGGGCGGTTTCGTTGGCGATGGACCAGTGCACGGGCTTGAGATCCCGAAAGACGATTCCTTGGTCGATCAGATCGGCGAAGACCTCGAGAACCCCCTCTTCGTAGTCGGGGGTCATGGTCAGGTAGGGATGGTCGTAGTCGGCGACCGTGAGCAAACGCTGCATCTGCCCCGCCTGGAGTTTCTGATACTTCTGAGCGTACTTCGCGCACTCACGCCGAATCGCCATGCGGCGGGTGTCCTCTGCGAGAGAATTGATCTTCTCGATCTTTCCACTCTCAACGAGATCCCCGAGCACCTTGTGTTCGATCGGGAGGCCGTGACAATCCCAACCCGGCACGAATTCGCAACGCTGTCCCATGAGCACACGACTGCGCACCACGATGTCCTTGAGTACTTTGTTCAAGAGATGCCCAACGTGGATGTCACCATTGGCGTAGGGCGGCCCATCGTGGAATACGAAGTCCGGAGCGTCTCCGCGTGCGGCCACCATCCGGGAGTAGAGCTTCTCCTTGTCCCAGCGTTTGCGGGTCAGAACTTCGTTCTGCGCCAGATTCGCCCGCATGGGAAAGTCGGTCTTGGGCAAGTTGAGGCTCTTCTTGTAGAGCTTCTGCCGGGCCTTCACGGTGTCGTCCAGGGAACTCGAGTCTTGGCTCATGGTTTGCAGTCCTTCATCTTGCGGCTCGTGCCCGTTGGTGCCGATCTACTGGACGATGACATTGACGAGTCGAGGCTCGCCACTCTTCTTGTCGCGCACTACGATGAAACGGTCTTCGACCGCGACGGGAAAGTTCGTGTCGGCCATGACGCCGACCACGGCGGCCTTCAGCTCGTCTTCGGCGATCTTCTTGTCCACCTCGACGATCGCGCGCTTCTTGCCTCGAACCTGGATCACCACCAGAGTGGTATCTTCCGCCAAAGCCTTCTCATCGGCGACGGGCCAATGCTCGTAGGCCAAGGAGGCATCATGGCCAAGCCTCCGCCACAGCTCCTCCGCCAGGTGAGGGGCCAGCGGTGCGAGGAGCAGGGTGAAGTACTCGGCGGTTTGCTTCGAGAAGGCCTGGCCACTGAGCGCGTTCAGACACTCCATGAGATGGCTGATTGCGGTATTGAAGGAGAGCGTATCCAAATCCCGCGTGACTTCGACGATGGCTCCATGGATGGCCCGCAGACTCTCCCTCGCTTCGTCGCCGGAGTCGACGAATTCACGAACTCCCTGGTCACGATTCTCGGTGATCAAGGTCCATGACCGCTTCAAGAAACGGTACACGCCGGAAATGGCCTGATCGTCCCAGATCCGTGAGGACTCCAAGGGTCCCATGAACATGAGGTAGAGGCGCAGAGTATCCGCCCCGTACTGGGCGATCACCTCATCGGGATTGATTACATTGCGCAGAGACTTGCTCATCTTGGCGATGATCTGCTGGAGCTTGGCTCCATCACTGATTCGAGTCGCAAGCCCATTGCCATCGACTTCCACTTCATCCACCGGCACCAGTGCTCCGCGCTCGTCCTTGTAAGCATGCGCGTTGATCATGCCCTGGTTGAAGAGCCGCTGAAATGGCTCGTTGGTGGAGACATGCCCCAGATCGTGGAGCACCTTGTGCCAGAATCGCGCGTAGAGCAGATGGAGCACCGCATGCTCCGCGCCACCCACGTAGAGATCCACCGGCATCCATTCCTTTTCGAGGAGTGGATCACAGAAGGTCTTCTCGTTGTGAGGATCGACGAAGCGCAGATAGTACCAGCAGGACCCCGCCCACTGGGGCATGGTATTGGTCTCGCGCCGTCCGCGGCGCCCGGTGACGGGGTCGACGACCTCGAGCCACTCCTCGGCGCGGGCCAGCGGAGACTCGCCATCATCGCTGGGCTTGTACTCCTCCACTTCGGGCAGGGTCAATGGCAATTCCGAAGCCTCGAGGGTCGTCACCTCGCCATCTTCCCAATGGATGAGGGGAAATGGCTCCCCCCAATAGCGTTGCCGGGAGAAGAGCCAATCGCGAAAACGGTAATTCACAACTTTGCGCCCGCGGTCCTGCGCAGCCAGCCAGTCGGTGATGATCCACTTCGCCTCCTCGTTGGACTTGCCCTCCAAGCCCAATTCCACGAAGACCGGATCATCACAGGGCAACATCACTCCGGGATCGGTGAAACAGTATTCTCCTTCGAGGATCGCTCGACGACGTGGTTCATCGGCCTTGGGGTCGGTGACCACGGGGATGATTTCGAGCCCGTAGTTCCGAGCGAAGACGAAGTCCCGGTCGTCGTGACCCGGAACGCCCATCACTGCGCCGGTCCCGTAGCTCATCAGGACGTAGTCGCCGATGAGCAATGGCACTTCTCGACCGTTGATCGGATTGACGACCGCAGCGCCGGTGAATGCGCCCGTCTTCTCCCGATTCTCGATGGTGCGGTCGAAATCGCTCATGAGCCGGGCCTTCTCTCGGTAGGCCTCCACTTCACTGCGGCGATCGTCCGTGGTGAGCTCGTCCACCAGAGGATGCTCGGGCGAAAGAACGAAGAAGGTGCACCCGAAAAGGGTATCCGGTCGAGTCGTGAAGCAGCTGAGAGTGTGATCGTGCCCCACTACCTCGAAGTCGATCTCTGCTCCGTGGCGTTTGCCGATCCAGTTGCGCTGCATCTCCTTGATGCTCTCGGGCCAATCGACAGTGTCGAGGTCGGCCAGCAGACGCTCGGCATAGTCGGTGATCCGCAGCATCCACTGCTTCATCGGTTTGCGCACGACCTCGTGGCCACCCACCTCGCTGCGCCCGTCGATCACCTCCTCGTTCGCGAGAACCGTTCCCAGAGCCGGACACCAATTCACATCGGCTTCGGTGTAGTAGGCAAAGCGGTGATCGTCACGATAGCGGCGCACGGCCTCTTCGCCCTCGGCCTGCACCTCGGCGGGGATCGGCAATTCGTCGATCGGACGGGCTTTCTGAAGCTCGTGGTCGAAGTAGGCGTGGTAGAGCTGCAAGAAGATCCACTGGGTCCAACGATAGTAGTCCGGATCGCAGGTCCGGATCTCCCGGTCCCAGTCGTAGCTGAAGCCGATCGACTTCATCTGCCGAAGAAAATGATCGCAGTTGGCGTCGGTGATCCGCCCAGGATGCTCCCCGGTCTTGATCGCATGCTGCTCCGCCGGCAATCCGAATGCGTCGAAGCCCATGGGGTGCAGGACCGATACCCCACGCATCCTCTTGTAGCGGCAAATGATGTCGGTTGCGGTATATCCGAGGGGGTGTCCCACATGCAGGCCCGACCCCGAAGGATAGGGGAACATGTCCAGGCAATAGAACTTCTCCCCCTGGGGATGCTCGGGAGTGCGGAAGGTCTTCTGTTCGACCCAGTAGCGCTGCCAATGCGCCTCGAAATCTTGGGGGCGATACTCTGCCACGTCTGCCGTCCTAGGGATGAACGAGGTCCTCGGGACCCGGTGGGTCCACAGGCCGAAAAGAATAGGGCATTCTAGGCGTTGGTCCAGAGTTCGGGACCTAATTCTGGCCGCCCCTTGCAATGGCCCTCCTCCATCAGGGCTCCTCTCCCAGCTTCAGCGCCGGGAGTCGAGCCTCTGCCGCAGCGGCGTTGAACTCCGACAGGCTCTCGTCGCGCAGCTGAGTCCACGCCGCGAGTTGGTCGTCGATCGCCGATTCTACTTCCTCGCGTACGGCGTAGGCCTGAGTCGTCGGCCGATTGTCGCCCATGGCCACCAGAGCGGCCAGATGACCCAGCTTGTTGTTGAGTCGTACCGGAAAGTTGAGAGGATCCTGCGGGCTCCGATTCTGGACCTGGTAGAGGGCCGTCTCGATCGACTCGATGCGGTCGAGAAGAGCCTCGGCTGCGGCCTTCAGCTCTTCCTCGTCGTCGCCCATGCGCGCTTGGGCTTGGTGGAGCTGCGCCCGCACCAGACGCATCGACTCGATCGCGCGATGGATCTCGGTGAGGCGATCGCGCACCTCCAGCAGGAAATCGAATTGCGCCCTCAGATCCGCAAGAGTCGCCGTCGATCGTCGATCCTGTCGCAGCTCGAATCCAACGGTCTGGCTCTGGTCCCCGACCCGCAGCCGCACCTGATAGCGTCCCGGCAGGGCCCGCGGACCTTCGAGCCGGGCCCACCACAGCACCATCCCCTCGAACTTCTTGGCGGGAGGGTACTGGAGGTCCCACACCAACCGGTTGGTGCCTCGGGCGATGGTCATCTGGTCGGCTTCCTCGTCGGCGGTGGGCGAGTAGGTTCGGATCACTTCGCCCTGCTCGTCGAGGATCTCCAGGCTCACTCCATTGCTATCGGGTTCCTCCGCAAAACGGTAGAAGATGAGCGCTCCTCGGGGATGGTTCTCGCCGCTGTTGGGAGGGCTCGATCCTTGCCCCCTCCCACTCATTCGCCAAGTCGGCCGGGGGGCGAAGAGATGGGCCGTCGCTCCCGCCACTTGGTCGTCCCACTGCTGCAAGACGGTGAGGTCGTCCAGAACCCAGAAGGCACGGCCTTGAGTGGCCACCACGAGGTCGTCCTCCTTGATGGCCAGGTCCGTGATCGGCACGATGGGGAGGTTGAGCTGGAAGGGCATCCATCGCGCGCCGTCGTCGAAGCTGAGATAGAGACCACTCTCAGTCCCCGCAAAGAGCATCCCCTGCCGGTGCGGATCGGCTCGGATCACCCGAGTGAAGTGCTGGGCGTCGATGCCCCGAACGATCTTCTTCCAATGCTGGCCGTAGTCCTGCGTACGATACAGATAGGGCGCAAAATCGTCGTTCTTGTAGTTGGTCGCGGCCAAGTAGGCTCCGCCCGCGCGATGCGGATCGGCCTCGATGCTGTTGATCTGGATCCACTTCGGCAACCCCTGGGGAGTCACCTCCTCCCAGTTCCGTCCTCCGTCCCGACTCAGATGAACCAAACCATCGTCACTACCGGTCCAGATCACTCCCCTCTCGACCGCATCTTCGGCCACCGCAAAGATCGTGCAATAGTACTCCACGCCGGTGTTGTCCTGAGTGATCGCCCCTCCGGAAGATTTCAAACGATCGGCATCGTTGCGAGTGAGGTCCGGACTGATGGCGACCCAGCTCGCTCCTTCGTCGCGACTGGCGAAGAGTCGGTTGCCCGCGGCGTAGAGCAGGCCCTCCTCATGGATCGAAAAGAGGATCGGAAAATTCCACTGGAAACGCTCTCGCATTCCCTCCGCTCCGTGACCCATGGGGTTGTCGGGCCACACATTCACCGCTCGTAGCTCGTGAGTGCGATGATCGTAGCGGGTCAGGAATCCCCCGTAGCTGCCACCGTACACGATGTCGTCGTTGCGGGGGTCAGGAGCGATCCACCCACTCTCGCCGCCCGCCGTGGCTTCCCAATCCCGGTCGCCGATCCGCCTCCCGTCGCTGCGGTGAACGATGCGCACGGTCGAATTGTCCTGCTGGGCCCCATAGATCCGATAGGGGAAGTGGTTGTCCGTGGCGACCCGGTAGAACTGGGCGGTGGGCTGATTGTAGTAGGTCGTGAAATTCTCGCCGCCATCGAGGGTCACCTGAGCTCCCCCGTCATCGGCCACGATGAAGTGCGATGCGTCGGTCGGATCGATCCACAGGTCGTGGTGATCTCCATGAGGAGTGGAGATGCTCTCGAAGGTCTTTCCACCATCCTTGCTGCGCCAGAACCGCACATTGAGGACGTAGACCAGGTCTTCGTCCTGGGGATCGGCATAGATGCGAGTGTAGTACCAAGCCCGCTGCCGGAGCTTTCGCTCCTCGTTGACTCGAAGCCAGGTCTCTCCCTGATCGTCACTTCGGAAGACTCCGCCCTCCTTCGCCTCGATGATGGCCCACAGACGATCCGGGTTGGTCGGGCACACCGTCACGGCATTGTTGCCCCACAGGCCGGATGGCATGCCCGGCTTGGTCTTGAGCTCGGTCCAGGTATCGCCCCCATCGGTCGACCGGAACAGAGTGCTCCCCTCTCCCCCGCTGTCCAGTCGGTGCGGAGCCCGACGGACTTGCCAGAAGCTGGCGTAGAGGTTGCGTGGATTCGAGGGATCCATGGCCACGTCGACGCATCCGGTGGAGGAGTCGACGAAGAGGATCCGATCCCAGCTCTCTCCGCCATCGAGACTTCGGTAGAGTCCCCGCTCCTCGTTGGGACCGAAGAGATGCCCCATCGCCGCGACATAGACCCGCTGCGGATCTCGGGGATGGATGCGAATGCGGCCGATGTGGCGGCTGTCGCCAAGGCCCATGCTCTTCCAGGTCTTTCCCGCATCGAGGCTCTTGAACACCCCGTAGCCGTGGGAAACATTGCCGCGAAGAGTCTGCTCGCCGCCGCCCACGTAGACCACATTGGGGTCGGATTCACTCACCGCGACCGCTCCGACCGAACCGCCGAAGAAGCCATCACTCACATTCTTCCAACTCTGTCCCCCGTCTTGGGACTTGAACACCCCCCCTCCGGTCGCGCCGAAGTACCAGATCAGAGGATCACCGGGAACCCCCGCGACTGCGCCGCTACGGCCGCCTCGGAACGGACCGATTTCGCGAAAACGATAGCCGTCCTCGAGGAGGGAGTCGGCGAAGTCGGGGGCCGCAAGGGCCGATCGGGACCAGCAAATCGTGAGAAGAAGCGCCAGTCTCACTCCAAGGTGGAGTCGTGTGTGCATGGGTGGTCCTCGGAAAAGGAGAGCGTCGACGGGAGAGAAAGCTTGCCACAGTTGACCTCTTCCGCCAACGCAGATCCCACTTCCGGTCTCTGCAGAGGCGGGGTCGCCCGCCGAGGCTTGACCGCCTCCCAATGCAGACGCATCCTCGGGCGAGAATCAGTGGACATCCGTCCTGACTGCCCGCGAAGGGAATTCGCCCTTGGACCAGCCCGTGCTCTATGCCCTCGCCCGAGTCTTCCTGCGCTTCGCAACGAGGGTCTACTTTCGCCGGCTCGAGATCGTGGGCGCAGAGGAAGTCCCGGCCAGAGGTCCAGTGATCCTGGCCGCCAATCATCCCCAGTCGATCACCGATGCCCTGGTCCTCGGTCTGGCGACCCGGCGGGTGGTGCACTACGTGGCCCACAGTGGACTCTTCGCCAATCCCGTCCAGCGTTGGCTCCTCGGTCACGCAGGGGTGATCCCCATCCATCGGCCCAAGGATGTGGGCGACGCCGCGTCCCGCAACGAAGCCAGCTTCCGGGCCTGCCGCGAATTGCTCGAGCGCGGCGGCTGCATCGGCATCTTTCCCGAGGGTACCAGCCGTGAAGAGCGCCGGGTTCAGGACTTCAAGACGGGAACGGTGCGCATCGCTCTGCTGGCGGAAGAGAAGAACGACTTCGCCCTCGGAGTCCGTATCGTTCCCGTGGGGCTGAGTTTTCAGAGTGCGGCCCGATTCCGCAGCCGGGTTCTGGCCACTTTCGGGACCCCGATCCTGGTCCGTGACTGTCGCCAGGAATTCGAACGCGACCGAGAGGCCACCGTCCGCCGTCTCACCGCCGAGCTCCAACAGCGCGTCCGTCACCAGGTCGTCGACGTGAAGCAACAGCAGTTGGAAGACTTCATTCGGGATGTGGAACACGTCTACAAATGCGAACTCCTCGACCGAGAAGGCCTCCGGATTCCCGGACGAAGTCGCTACGAGAAGGCCGAGAACCTGTCCCGGGAGATCGCGCGAGCTACGGAATACTTCTACGAGGTCCGCCCAGAACTGATCTGGAGCGTGCAGGAGACTCTGCGAGAGTACCGGCGCAAGCTCGACCGAGTGAATCTCCCCGACCGAATCGTGAAGGACGAGGCGGCCAGCTTTCGGGGCCAGGCCATCCGGTGGGCCCTGCTCCTGGCAGTGGGACTCCCCGTCGCCATGTGGGGTCTGACCTGGAATGTCGTCCCCTACCGCCTCACCGGGGAACTCTCCAGCCTCGTCACCCGGGATCGCACCAAGATCCATGGGACTCAAATCGTGGTTGGGGCCTTGGTCTTCGGACTCGCCTACGGGGCCTGGGCTTGGTTCGCCTGGGAGCACCGGAACCAATGGGGGAGCGCGGGAGTCGCCGCATTCCTGGTCTCTCTCCCCCCCTCCGGGCTCTTTGCACGTCGATACCTCATCGCGATGGGCCGGCGCCGACAGCACTTGCGCTGGGCCTATCTGCAGAGCACGCGACAACTCATGGTTCAAAAGCTCCTGAAACTGCGCCAGGAGATCATCTCGGTCATGGATGAGGCGCTCGAGGAATACATGAGGCGCAGTGCGTCCACCGACTCCGACCCGGTGTCGTCGCAGGAAAGAGGGGACTAGTGCCGACCCTGCTGCACATCGATCGCGTGCAACGTCACCTGCGCGAGCACTTCGTCTGTTCGGTTCCGGAAAAGAAGGGCTGTCTGGCGTTGACCTTCGACGACGGACCCAACCCGCGGAATACGCCGCGGCTGTTGGAACTCCTGGCCTCCAAGGGCATCGTCGCCACATTCTTCGTGGTGGGCAAGCGACTCGACGATCACGGTGAGATCAGTCGCCGGGCCCACCTCGAGGGCCACGAAATCGCCAACCACAGTCGGTCGCACCTTCCTCTCTCGCTGATGCCGAATGCACTCGTGCGACGTGAGATCCGGTCCACAGAAGAGAGAATCATCGAACTGACCTCGGCGCGGCCCCGCTTCTTTCGTCCTCCGATGGGATGGTTCAACCGACGGATCCTGAGAATCCTCCATGAACTCGACTACACCCCGGTCATCGGCAGCATCCACCCCGAGGACTCGCGGCGTCCGACGGTGGAGACCATCCTCTCTCGGGTTCGCCCTCGCTTGAGCGATGGCGCCATCCTCATCTTTCATGACGGCGGTTGGCGATCCACCGTGGACCGCACTCCCACCCTGGAGGCGGTGGACCGGCTCAGCGACGAGTGTCTGGAATCCGGTCACCGCTTCGTGACCATGACCGAGCTGGTGAAGGACACACCTTGGATGCCGCCGCAGAGCGGAAGTGCCCCGCGGCGGCCCGATTAGCCCCGGTCAAAGCATCCCGTCGTCTCTCGACTGAGTGGCGATTCGATAGGCTTCCTCGATGCGACTCACATAGATGCATCCATCCCCCGAGAGGCCGGTATGCGCCACCCGCAGAATGGTCGCTACGATCTCGTCGCTCAACTCGTCCGCACAAACCACTTCGACCTTCACGTGGGGCTTGAGCAATTCGAGGGAATCCTCGGTGGTCTTGGTCGAGGCCGAAGCCCGACCAGCGCCGAATCCCTCCACTCGAACCGCACTCATTCCAGAGAGCCCTTCGATTCCGCGTAGAGCGTGGGTCAGGTCGTAGAGCTTGTGCGCCTTCACATAGGCTTTGATTTCCTTCATCTTCACCAACTCTCTCCGGTCCCGAGAACCGGTCATGATCTACTCTGCTTGGACCGCGAACCATTTGTACAGGGCCGGAAGCACCAACAGCGTCAGAAGCGTGGACGAGACCAGTCCTCCGACCACCACGGTGGCCAGAGGTTTCTGCACTTCGGAGCCGATTCCGCTGGAGAGGAGAAGGGGGATCAATCCCAGGCTGGCCACCGTCGCGGTCATCACCACCGGCCTCAGGCGCAACATCGCGCCCTCTTGGACCGCCTTCCGCAGGGGATAGCCGTCGCGCACCAAGCGGTTGAAGTAGGACACCATCACCACCCCGTTGAGCACCGCTACGCCGAAGAGCGCGATGAATCCCACCGACGACGGAACACTCAGGTACTGACCCGACAGGTAGAGCGCGACGATCCCTCCCACCAGTGCGAAGGGCACGTTCATGATGATCAGCGCCGCATTCTTCACCGAGTGGAAGGAGAGATAGAGCAACAGGAAGATCAGCCCCAGCGAGACCGGCACCACGACCGACAGAGTCTTTTGGGCCCGCTGCTGATTCTCGAACTGCCCCCCCCAGGTCACATAGTATCCCGGAGGGAGATCAACGGTCGCTCGCACCGCCGCGCGGGCCTCCTCGACGAAGCTCCCCATGTCTCGATCCCGAACATTGCACTGGATGACCACCCGCCGTTGAGCATCTTCCCGACTCACCGTAGGAGGTCCTTCGACCAAACGGATGTCCGCCACCTCCGACAGCAGGACCCTCCCCCCCTCGGGAGTCGAAATCCACAGTCGGCCGATGGCCTCCGGGCTGTTGCGGAAACGTTCCGCAACCCGAAGATAGATGTCGAAGCGCTTCTGCCCCTCGATGACATCGCTCACCGCCACTCCTCCCACGGCCACCGACACGATCTCCATCACCGAACTCACGTTCAGACCGTAGCGCGCCAGTGCGGCTCGATTCGCTCGAACCACCAGCTGAGCCTCTCCGCTGATCTGCTCGAGCTGGACATCCGAAGCTCCGGGGATGCTCCGGACCACGGCCTCGATCTCCCGCCCCTTGGCTTCGAGCACCCCCAAGTCTTCGCCGAAGAGCTTGACGGCGATCTGGGCCTTGATCCCCGAGAGGAGCTCGTCCACCCGGGTTGCGATGGGCTGGGAGAAGTTCAGCATGATCCCGGGATGCTCCGAGAGGTCACGGCTCAGCACCTCGATGAGCGCCGCACGATTCGAAGCCGTGGTCCATTCGGACTGCGGCTTCAGCCCCACGAGAATCTCGTCATTCGAGATCGGCTCCGGATCGCCCCCCAACTCCGCACGACCGATCTGACTGAGGACGTACTCCACTTCCGGATACGCGAGGAGCCGTTTCTCCAGACGCTGTCCGATCCTCTTCGCCTCGTCGAGAGAGATGGAGGGATTCATGGTCACTCGCACCGTCATCGTCCCCTCGTCCAACTCCGGCACGAATTCCGTTCCCAGATGGGGCACGAGACCGAGCGCACCGACCAAAGCTACCACCGCCACCGCGACGACCACGAGACGGTGGTCCAGAGCGAATTGCAGAGCGGGTCGGTAGAGCCACTTCAGAGCGATCATCAAGAAGCTGTCCCGTTCCCGGACTCCTCCGCCGAGCAGGACTGCGGCAAGCACCGGCACGATGGTCAACGACACCAGCAGAGAACCCAACATGGCAAAGGCGATGGTAAAGGCCATGGGGCTGAAGAGCTTTCCCTCCACTCCCTGCAGAGTGAAGAGAGGCAAGAACACCACCACGATGATCAGCACCGCGAAGAAGACCGGGCGCACCACTTCACGAGTGGCACGGTAGACCTTGTTGACCAGTGGCTCCGGGTCGTCCTTGGACTCCGCCAGATGGCGCATCACGTTCTCGACCACTACGATCGACCCGTCGACCATCATTCCGATGCCGATGGCCAATCCGCCCAGCGATTGGAGATTCGCCGAGAGTCCGTACCACCTCATGATGATCAGAGCGATCAGCATCGAGAGTGGGATCGAAGCCACCACCACCAGAGCGGCCCGCACATTCCACAGAAAGAGGAAGAGGACCACCGCGATCAGGATTGCCGCCTCCTTGAGAGCATCGGTGACCGTTTCCACTGCCTTGTCCACCAGCACCGACTGGTCGTAGATGGGTACGATCCGGACTCCCTCCGGCAAGCTCTCCTGAATCGACTCGATCTTCTCGCGCACCGCCTCGATCACGCGCTTGGTGTTGGCTCCCTTGAGCTGGAGCACGATCCCCATCACCACCTCGCCCTCGCCATTGAGGGTGACCGCGCCCTGGCGGATCTCCGGGCCGTAAGCGACCTCTGCGAGATCGCGAATGAACACCGGAGTTCCGTTCACCGAGGACAGAACAATGCTCTCGATATCCTTCAGGCCGTCCCTCCCCCCGGACACCAGGCCCACTCCGCGAATGACCGTCTGCTGTTGGTCCCCTTCCAGATACCAGCCTCCGACATTCTCGTTATTGGCCGCAATGGCATCCCTCAGATCCGAAAGCGTCAGACCGTAGGAAAGCATCCGATTCGGATCCACGCGCACCTGGTACTGACGGACCTCCCCGCCAGAACTCAGCACGTCGGTCACCCCTGGCACTGCACGCAGCTGGAACTTGACCACCCAATCGTTCAGGGTGCGCAATTCCATCACCGACCGGCCTTCGCCCACGAGGATGTACTTGTAGATCTGACCCAATCCCGTCGTGATGGGCCCCATTTCCGGATCACCAAGCCCCGGAGGAATGCGCTCGCGGGCCACCTGCAACCGTTCCAGGACCAGTTGGCGGGCGAAATAGGTGTCGACATCGTCGGCAAAGACCACCGTCACCACCGACAGACCGGTCTTGGAAATGGACCGCACCTCCACCACATCGGGAAGGCCGTTCATCACCGTCTCGATGGGGAAGGTGATGAGCTGTTCGACTTCTACCGCAGCGAGGCCCGGGGCCGAGGAATTGATCTGCACTTGAATGTTCGTGACATCGGGAAAGGCCTCCACGTTGAGCTTGGTCATCGAGTAGATCCCGAATCCCACTACCCCCAGCGCGAATGTGATCACCAGGAACCGTTGCCGTAGTGCAAGTTGCACCAATGTATTCATCTCGCCCCACCTTCCCGGGCCACGCCACGACTCGCGTTCTGGATCCTCATGTCATTCTCCGAATCCACTTTTTTCGAGTTCCGATTTCAGGAGAAAACTCCCTCGGGCCGCGTAGGATTCGCCCACCGACAGTCCTTCGAGAATCTCGATTCGGTCCTGGTCACTCAAGCCCTTGCGAACCGGCCTCGGGGTGAAACGGTCCCCGTCGAGCACGAAAACCACCGGCAGGCCGTCCAGGGTCTGAATGGCGGACCGAGGGACCGCAACCGCCGCTCGTTTCGAATCCACAACCACCTCTCCGGTCACGAAGAGTCCTGGCTTCCACCGGCGATCCGGATTGGGAAGAATCACTCGAGCCGTCGCGGTGCGGGTCTTGCGATCCAGGATCGGAGACACATAGGCGATGCGCTGTAGTCCGGAGACATGATCGCGATCCGCGAGAATGCGAACGCGATTCCCGACTCGAACCCGCGCTTGGTCGGATTGGTAGACACTCAAGTCGACCCACACGGTGTCGAGATTCGCCACCGTGAACACCAGGGTCTCCTGGGACACCTCCTCCCCCAGAGTCAGATGACGAGCGACGACGGTTCCCTGGATCAGAGACTGAATACTGTAGGAACTGAGGCTTTCGTTGCTCTCGATCCGGGCCAGCACCTCTCCCGCTTCGACCTCGTCGCCGATCTGACGCCGCACCTCGACCGCGATTCCGCTGAAGCGGGGTACCAGATGAGCCACGCGGTTCTGGTCTGGCCGCACTTCGCCCGGCAGCTCGACCACGATGTCGATCTCCGCAGGGGCTGCCACTCGGACGTCGACGCCGAATTCCTCACGTTGGGCCGCCGTCAGTTGGATGCTGCGATCGCTCCCCTGGTCGTCGCCTGCTTCGGCTCCCGACGCGCCACCGACGAACAGAGAGACCAGAATCACCGCCCCCAGGACCCGTCGACGGATCCGGAATCGATGGGATCGGCTGAAATCATTCGTGTCATGCATTTGCCGAGGATCCTTTCTTGGCCGGAACGGACGAGGTCGGCCAACACGCTGGAGCCAGAATCGAAGCCTGGGATCCGACGGACCCAAGCCGACGCGGACTCATCTCATGGAATGGAACAAGAAATGGTTGATCCGAAGATTACTCGGGGAATCAAATCAGTAGAGGCAGAACCCTCGTGGCCGCGGAGGGAGTCTCCACGGGAAGCACCATCAGTGGAATCGGCGACAAGCAGGGATCCTGAACGACCTGGGGCAGAATCCATGCGGGGGCCACGACCACCGGCAACGGAACGCTCGGGCGATCGAAGTCCAGGGAAGCCGTGCCCGGTCCCCCGACCGCACAGGGGTCATCCTGGCAGATGAGTTCACCAGCACAGTAATTGCGGTTGGCACCGGCGCAGACGCAAGGGTGCGCCACCGCTCCGCCCAGGCAG
>JAJRXK010000025.1 GCA_024276305.1 Candidatus Krumholzibacteriota bacterium | reverse complement strand
CGGATCTGGTGCCAGGATCCGGCGGTCGAGATCGTCTGCACCGGACCGAAACTCTCGGACCGGGATTCGGACTTCGACCTCGCCCACGCGGGATTCGTCGCCGACCCGAAGGTGGAGCCCTCGGCCGAATTGCCCGGTGAAGGCAAGATCATCGACGACCGGCCTCTGGTGATGGAGGATCAGGCCCCCTCGGTCGTCCGGCTGGAGAACGGGATGACCCTCCTGCACCGCGCGACTCCGAATACCAGGATGTTCGCCCTGCATCTCTGGGTGCGGGACCGATCCGCACGTGAGCCGGAAGATTCTCCCGGACTCGCGGACCTCCTTCACCGCTGTCTTCCTCTGGGAGCTGGCGCCTATGACCGCAGCGAATTCGACGCGCTCCTCCGGGGAATCGGCGCCGAACTCAAAGTCACCGACAGTGACTGGATTCCCTACGACGACTACTACACCAGCCCGGAGTTCTCCTTCCTCCGCCTCGACTGCGTAGACATCTACTGGCGCGAGGCCATCCGCGCCCTCGGCCTGATGATTCAGGAGCCACGCCTCGATGACAAGAGCATCGAGGAAGAGCGCCAGGCCATGGCCCGCAGGCGGGAACGGGATCGGGCCTCGAGTGCGGCCCGCAGCGCAGCGAGTCTCCGCGAGTCGCTGCTCGGCGATCACCCCCATGCACGCCCCGTCTTCGGAAGACCCGAAGGACTTCGGACCGTGGACTCGCGACGCCTTCAGGGCTTCGCCCTCGACTATCTCGATCCCGGCCAACTGGTTCTCGCAGTAGTCGGGAATCTGGATCGCGAAGCGGTGACCGCCCAACTCAACCGGGTGTTCCGGGAAAGCCGGAGCGCGACCTCCCACTTCTCGTCACCCCCTCCGTGGCCGATCACCACCGAGAGCCGACGGATCGAGATCGGCGTGGGCGGACGTCAGTCGACCCTGCGAGCGGGCCGAATCCTCGAGGTTTCGGCCGACGATCGGTGGCCCCTCATGGCCGCAGTACGCGTGCTCTCCCAGCGAATGCAGCAGGAGATTCGAGAGGTTCGCGGACTGGCCTACTCCTTGGGAATCGGAATCCAATTCCGGGAGAATCGCGGATGGTGGAGTGCGCGCGTGAGCACTCAGCCCCAGAACATTCCTCAGGTCGAAGAGCTCCTTCGCCCGTTTCTGCGTGGAGAAATCGATCCGATCACCGAGGCCGAGCTGGAAGCGGCGGTGAACGGTTATGTGGGTCGGCAACGGATGCGTCAGGTCACGCCCCTGGGCCAGGCCTATACCCTCTGCCGCGACTGGGTCCTCGGAGGCGCGATCGACGCCAGCCAGCAGGCGAGCCAGGCCCTTCTCGCGCTAAGGGTCGAAGATGCCAATCGGGCCCTCCACCACTACTTCTCTGCGAAAGCCCCGATGGTCACGGTGATCGCCCGTTGAAGCTGCTTCGGGATCAGCGGCGCTCGACCAGTTCCACTTCGACCGAGTGCCGAGTTCCCTGGCGGAGAAATTCGATGACGACCTGATCTCCAGGCGAGAACTGCTTCATCGCCTCACTGTAGTCGGTGAGATCCTGGACTACTTCTCCACCAAAGCTGGTGATCACGTCACCGGCGGCCAATCCCGCCGACGCGGCGGGGCTTTCCGGCAACACGCCGGTGATCTTGACTCCGGGCCCGGGAAACGCGAAGTCGGGGATGGAGCCGAAGCTCACCCGCCGGCGTCCCCCGCTGCTCTTCGCGGGATCGGGCCGTGCGGAGGCCGACCCGGGCGGAAGGAAGTCCAGCGGAGTCTCCGAATCCGCCAAATAGTCCAAGAGATCCGTCACGAAGTCCGCGACCACTTCGAGGCCGTCGAAATCGAGGACCGCCGGCTGATCGGTCGGACGATGGTATTCTGCGTGGGCTCCCGTGAAGAAATGGAGGGTTGGTATCCCCGCTTCGGCAAAGGTCGCATCGTCGCTCGCACCCGAGCTGCGAGCGATCTTTTCGATCTTCAGACCATACGCGGAGTTGATCCCATCGAGAGTCGAAGCAAAGATGGACGCCGAATCCACTCCGAAGACCGATAGTCCGCCATCCCGCAGGCGCCCCACACTGTCCAGATTGATCATGGCCAGAATCGGCCCGGCTTCCAGGCCGGGCTCGGCTACGAAGGCCCGGCTTCCCAGGAGCCCGACCTCCTCCCCTGCGAAGAACACCACTCCCAAGTTGCGGGAACGGGATCCCGCGTCCCCCAAACGCTCCAAGACCTCCATCGCCACCGCGACCCCCGAAGCATTGTCGTCCGCGCCCACATAGCCTTCGCCGGGATGGGGTCCCCCTTCCTCGCCGAGACCCAGGTGATCATAGTGGGCTCCGAGAATGATCCATCCCGACTGCGCGTCGGAACCCGGCCGCAGACAGACCAAGTTCACGAGCTCATGGCCCTGGGGCCCCGCGAAACGCTGGACCCGCACCGGTCCCAGAGCACTCAGACGAGACCGCAATTCCGCCGCGAGGGAATCGAGGGCAGCACTCCCGTTTCCGCGTCCCTCCCACCGTCCTTGGCACAGCCATTCCACGACCTCACGGGTGTGGACTGCGGCATCACTCGTCCTCGCAGGAGCCCACCACAGGAGGGTGATCGTCGTCGCCAGCATCCATCGTCTCATCTCGACCTCACCAAGTCCGCTTGAAGGGGGGTGCTCCGCAAGCTCCACTGTCCCTTGGCCAGGTTCTTCTCCCCGGAGAAGAGCAACCAACTGTAGCGGCTGTAGTGCGGGAGCTTTCGTCCGAGTGCACCGCACTGGGCCGCGTCTTGCGGAAGAATCGTCGTCCACGCGATGTCTTCGTTGTCGGGATCTCGCACCGCGAAGATCAACGCCAGAGATTCGGCCTCGGCCCGGCTGAGCACTTCCGTCGCCTCGCGAGTTGCCTGGGTGGCAATGCTTCGGGCTCGAGCGGCCCAATCGCCCTCTCCGAGGAGGTAGACGCTGCGACCCACCGCATCGGAAGGTCGAAGTGCAGACTCCTCCACGATTCGGGCGTGGACCTCCGTGCCCCAGGCGCCGACCATCTCGCGCAGAGCCTCGCGCATCGCTCCCGTGGTCGCCACCCCCAAGACCACCAAGGTCGAATCGGCCCCCAGGGTCTGACCCAGGGTGGGCGAGACTTCCGCCCGAGAGAGCAGGCGGAAGAGGTCGAAGTCCGGATCGACCTCGACGTGCGTGGCTTGGGGAGGAAGACTCGACCAGCTTTGGGCTCCATCGAGGTCCAGGGTGGATTCCTTCCTTTCCGATCCTTCGCTCCACCTCACCTTCACCCGTGCGTCGTAGTAAGGAGGCGATTGAAGGATCTCCACCTGCCAACCCGAAGCACTTCGACGGATCTCTCCAAGTCGCAGGCGCAGCGCTCCCGGACGGTCGATCCACTGCGCGAACCAAGGTCTCAGGTCTTGCCCCGATACTTCCGAGAAGACCTCCGCCAAATCCGGCCAACCCGCGGCACGAAATCGCCACCGACGGTAGAATTCCTGAAGTCCTCGCTGGAAGTCATCGGCTCCGATGCGACGCTGGAGCATGTGGAAAACCATCATGCTCTTGCCGTAGCCCACCGCTTGGGTTCCGTAGTCCGAACGCTCTCGGAAATCTCGCAACGCAAAATCCCGATTCTCTCCGGAGGCAAAATCCAAGTAGCCTCGGAGCTGATCGCTCCGGTAGGCCCGACCCGCCTCTTCGCTCTGTTCCAACTTGAATGCATAGTCCGCACCGAAGGCAGTGAGGCCCTCGCACCAATTCCCCTGCTCGTAGCGAACATTCACGCCGTTGCCCCACCAGCAGTGGAGAATCTCATGTCCATAACTGGTATCCACGATGAACGGCAAACGAATCACCCGGTCTCCGAGCAGGGTGAAACTGGGCATTCCGAATCCCGTCTGCCACCAGTTCTCGACCAGCGCCCACTTGGAGAAGGGATAGGGGCCGATCGTCGACCCATAACGATCCAAGTACTCCCCTGCACGCACCAAATAGGGCTCGACGGTTGCCGCATCCGTCTGCGCGTAGGTGTAAGCGAAGATCTGCACCTCGCCGTGCCTCCGCTCTCGAATCGTATAGGGACCGGCGATCAGATAGAGGGACTCCTCCGGGTAATCGACGCTCCATGTCGTCTTCGTCGATCCGTCCTCGTTCACGATCCGATCCCGTCGCCCCTGGCTCACACTCTCCCATCCGTTTTCCAAGTGCGTGGTGATTGCGGCGCGAAAGCGTGCGCTCGAGGACCAGGGAATCCAGAAGCTTCCCCCATCCAGATAGGCTCCTCGCGGATCCACCAACCCGGAAGTGGTCTCGAATCCGCGAGAGTAGGCCACCGGAGGCGCATGGAGGCTGTCATAGATTGCGCCCGCGTATTCCACCTCGAGATCGAAGCGTGCGGGCCATCCGTCGGCGGGAGGAGTGACCTCGATCTGCTGGACAATCGAAAAGGATCCGAGCTCCCGGTAGTCGGGACGGGAGAAGAAGTCCCGCGGCCGCCATCGATCTCGGCTCCGGTATTCGAGGGCCCGACCGTCGAAGGAGACCCCCGTGACCTGCAGGTCGCGGTGCAACAGGAATCGGTAGGGCTCGGCGACCGCCCCCCTCTCGACGGTGATCCGATCCACGGCTTCGAGGCGATGCAGCTCCGGCTGCAGCTGAAGCTCGACCCGATGGCGCTGGACGGGCCACCCACGATCGGTCTCCAGGGCGAAAGCGGTCGATGCAACCACCGAAAGTCCAAGGACCGACAGAAGAATCCGCAAGCGCATGGCGACTTCCCGGGAAGAAGATGCGCTCAGGCTAGCGGGGACCTCGCCGTGATTCAAGAACCGTCCGATTCCGGCTCGGGCCGCAGGCGAAAACGCTGGGTCTGACGCACGAGACCTTTTTCGGCAGTGGGATCGGCACTGAACGGCACCTGCATGGTCTCGACCGAGGTCTCGTAGAGCGGAAGACCACGATCGGGAAGGAGCAACCAGGTGGTCTCACCCTCGAGAACGAGGTTGTGGGGAGTGTATTCCTTGCGATCGGGCGGGCGGAGGTTGAGCGTCGGCGAAGACTTCGAATCCATTCCCTTTGCCTCTTCACCGGTGGTGTCGAAACGGTAGACCACGCGCAGCGCCCGAAAACCGTCGAGCTCGGTCCACCCTTCGAAACTCAGGGTCCCCGACAGCGCCACCACCGTCCCCTGCAACTGGCGCTCGGACAGAACGAGCCAGGTATCCCCGATCTCGACTTCCTTTCCCCGCAATCCGTCGAAGGGCCGATTCCACCGGCTTATCTCCCCTTGCTTCATGCCCTTGGCCGAAATCTGGCCTCGAACCCGAGAGAAGGTCTCGGCGTCGAGGTCCCTTTCGAACTGCCTCATGAGTTCCATGAAGCCATCACCGGCCACCGCCTTCCCCGACTTGTCGAGGTGAAGCCGGGTCTTCTTTCCCACCACGAGCTGTTGCGCCGGATTGTCGCGAACTTCGCCGTTGAGCTTGGTCTGGGCGGAGAGGGTCTCCAGAATCAGGGTCGCCGTGCCCTGGGTCCCCACCTCGAAACTCAACCGCACTTCGGAAGTCACGTCGATCTCCGAGACCGGCGCGCGGTCCTTGAAGTCGCGGTAGGTATTCGACTCGGAGGTCTTCCTCCAAGTCTCTCCGTCCTCCACCCGGAAGCCGAAGCGGACCCGCTCTCCCGCAGCCCCCTCCCCCACTGATGCAAGAACGAAGGCGAGGCCCCAAAGGGCGGAGATGAATGCGAAGGACACGGGTCGCGAAGGATGCATGAGGGATCCTCGATCGGCGAGAGCCAGAAGAGTAGCGTGCGGGGGCGAGTATAGCATTCTGGGTGAAACGGGCCAGAGGCAATGAAGTTCCCCGAAACTCAGGAGAGATCGACCTCTGCCACTGCCATCAATTCCGGACCGCGAGCGACGGGAGAGAGCCCTTCCAGCAGCCGCCCCGAGGTCGCCATTCCTCCGACCAACTCGATGGTCTGGGAACTCCGACGCACGCAGGGCCAGTCCAAGAGGCGCGCGCCCCCGAGTACAGGAGGGTTCTCTCCCGGATCCTGGAGACGCATCCCGACCACCTCCGCCAGCGAATAGGCATCTTCGACATGGAGATCCGCCGCGCTGCGGCGCAGGTCCAGCGAGGGTTCCCACACCGACCAGGCCGTCGCGATGGCCGTCATCCTCTGAGCCATCGCCAGCACCAGAGACATCTGTCCCATCCCGACCGCGGGGATCCGAAACTCCCCGCCGCCCCGTTGCATCACCTGCCATACCGGAAGCAGAAAGAGACGCTCTCCCCGATCGAATTCCTGGAGAGGACGAACCAGGATCCGGTCGAGGACCATGAACCCCTCTCCATCTCGACCGCTGGCCATGGAGGTGGCGGAACATTCCTCGCAGACGAAGACTCGCTGCTGCGAACGCGCGGGAAGGTCGGCCCCGCAGCGCGGGCATCTCAACGCCAGCATCTCAACTCTCCTCTCCCTCGAGCACGAGGCGCAACGTCCCGCGACTCCCCCTCAGCTCATTCGACAACCACTTCGCCCAGTGCCGAGGACTGCGTCCAACCGGAGCGGAGCCCGCCCGATGAAGGAGCCAAGCCATCAATCCCAGCACTCCGAAGCCCGGCGAGAGCCCCGCGATCCACGCGCTCACCGCGGTACTTCCCCACCAGGACCACAGCTGCGGACCTTCCCGATGCGGCAACATCGCCCGCAAGAGCCGTCCTCGAACCCCATCGACCACCGCCTCACAGGGCAGCCCGT
>JAJRXK010000024.1 GCA_024276305.1 Candidatus Krumholzibacteriota bacterium | reverse complement strand
CACAAGCGCGTGTGGCGGGTCTACAAGGCCCTGAAGCTGAATCTGCCGCGTCGGACCAGGCGGCGCCTGCCGGACCGAGAACGGCAACCGCTCGACACGCCAGCCGCGGTCAACGCGATCTGGGCGATGGCAAGCCCCCCCGTCAAGGAGATGTAGCGTAGACACTCCAGCTTCGATGGCCTAAAGGAATCCCTCCGACGTTTCATCGCCGAGCGACTGGCGAGAGCGCCACAATCAGGCCGCGCAGTCGTCCAGAATCCGAGGGGACAGTAGACCCGGCCGAGCCGGGGGGACGTCTCGTTCAGGGAAGTCGGTAGGCCACTCCCTCTTTCATCACGAAGACCACTCGCTCCATGGTGGTGATGTCCTCCCGGGGATCCGCATCGACCGCCACCAGGTCGGCGATCTTTCCCACCTCCACCGAGCCCAGATCCTCGCGGATCCGCAGGAGTTCGGCCGCATTGCGGGTCGCGGCGGAGATCGCATCGGCCACGGACATGCCCCCCTCGACCATCAATTCGAATTCTCGACCATTCTCTCCGTGGGGGAAGACTCCACTGTCCGTACCGAAAGCGATCTTCACTCCGGCGCGGTGCGCCCGCTCGAAAGTCGCCCGCAGCTGGGGACCAATGGCCGCGGCCTTGGGCCGAACCACGGCGGGAAGGAAGGATTCCCCCTCCGCCAGAGTGGCCACCCACTCTCCCGCCAGAAGCGTGGGGACATACCAAGTGCCCCGCTCTTTCATGAGTTCCATCACTTCTTCGGTCATGAAGGTTCCGTGCTCGATGGAGTGAACCCCTGCGAGAACCGCCCGCTTCATCCCCTCGGCCCCGTGGGCATGCACTGCGACCACGAAGCCATAGTCGTTGGCGGTGTCGACGATGGCTCGGAGTTCCTCCTCGGTGAATTGCGGGTTGAGTCCGTTCTTGGCCAAACTCAACACTCCTCCGGTGGCGGTGATCTTGATGCAATCCGCTCCGTCCTTGTAGCGCTGACGCACCGCCTTGCGGGCCTCCGCGGCTCCGTTGATCACCCCCTCCTTCGGACCGGGGTCTCCCTCGAATCGCGAGGCCCAGCCGTTGGTGGGATCGGCATGCCCTCCGGTGGTGGCAATGGCCTTGCCCGCAGTGAAAATGCGAGGCCCCACCACATAGCCCTTGCGGATCGCATCGCGCAGCGATGCCACCACCACTCCATCGTCCCCCAGATCGCGAACGGTGGTGAAGCCGGCCTCGAGAAGGCGGCGAGCGAAGACCGTGGCCCGCAGGGCCAGATCCGTGGGCTCGAGGAAGAACCCTTCGGTATAGCTCTTCGGTCCGAGCTCGAAGGCCAGGTGGGTGTGCAGGTCCATCCACCCGGGGGTCACCGTGGCGTCGCGGAGGTCGATGACTCGATCTTCCTTCTGCGGCCGGGAATACCCGGCTTCGATCGCGACGATGCGGTCCTCCTCGATGACGATGGTCACGTCGTGCTGGGGCTCGTCGTGCACCCCGTCGAAGAGCAGCCCCGCCTCGATCAGGGTCCGCGATCCCGCGACGCCGGGCATCAGGACCGAGGTCAGGACCGAAAGCAGGACCCAGACCGGAGCGCTCCGGAATCGGCCCTCGAAGGCAGTGCTCGCCGTCGACCACATTGACTTCATGAGTGGAACTCCTTCGGGGAAGTCGAGAGTCGATCATGCTCGCAGCGAAGCGGGGCCGCGGTCAAGCTCCGACCCCCGAGAGAGACTCCGAGGAATGGACTTGAGTTGGGCCAGGACTGCGGCGACCATGATCCGCCAACCCTCCCGATTCCAGAGCAGCGGGCCAAGCTGCGCTCGAAAGTTCTCGATGACTCGACCTTCGACCGACCCTCCGGTGGTCTTCCACCTCGACGACGCCTCGACTTGGAGAGGCGGCCAACAGCAGGTGCTCTACTTGCACCAGGGCCTGCTCGCCATGGGCCTGGACTCGCGGGTCTGCTGTCGCAAGGGCGGGGCGCTCCACCGTCGGCTCGAAGAGCTCGCACTCCCCCACTACGCCTTTCCCCACCTCCACCGAGCTGACCTGTTCACCGCCCGCCGGCTCGGACAGCTCGTGCGCCGCCATGCGGCGATCCTCCACGCCCACTCTTCCCACGCCCACGATCTCGGACTCTGGGCCCATCGACTCGCCGGCCCCTTTCCCCTGGTGGTCTCGAGGCGAGTGGACTTCCCGGTGGGCCGCGGCTTCTCGAGTCGGCGCAAGTATCTCAATCGCCGGGTCGTGGCCTATCTCGCCATCAGCTCGGCCGTGGAGCGGGAACTCCTCGAAGGAGGAGTCGAGGGGGAGAGGATCCATCGCGTCCCGAGCGGGATCGACTTCACCCGTTTCACCGAAGTCGAAGCCGACTGGGAGTGGAAAGCCCAACTGCGCCTCCAACCCGGAGAATTGCTCTTCGGAAGCGTGGCCGCTCTGGCCCCCCACAAGGACCAGGCCACCTTGGTCCGCGGCTTCTCCGAATTCCTGGGCCAAGGAGGAAGCGGACGACTGGTGGTCCTGGGCGAAGGAGAACTCCGCCCGTCCCTCGAGGCGATGGTTCGGGAACTCGACCTCGAGGACCGGGTACACCTGCCGGGCTTCGTCGATCCCGTCTTGCCCCGGCTGATGGCCTTCGACATCTTCGTCTTGTCCTCCTGCCTCGAAGGACTGGGAACCTCGATCCTCGACGCCATGGCACTGGGTCTGCCGGTGGTGGCCACTCGCACCGGCGGCATCGTCGACGCCGTGGTCCACGGTCGTACCGGCCTGCTGGTCGAGCCCCGAAATCCGTCGGAGCTCGCCTCCGCGCTGCGGCGCCTGCAATCCGATGCCCAGTTGCGACGCGAGATGGGAGAGGCCGGCCGCCAACGAGTGAAGGAATTCGACGTGAGGCATACCGTGGAGAAGAGTGCGGAGATCTACGAACAACTGAGAGCCGTCCATGACCGAGACTGAGATCGCGACGGTCGAAACCACGTCCCTCGCCTCCCCGACCTCCGCCCCCACCGGCCGACGCATCTTCGAGGCGGTGGTGGTCTCGGTCCTGATGGCCGCGGTGGGTTGGTCGGTCTACCGGCAGGGCTTCGATCTGGACCACGACGGTCTGTGGCTCCTGGGCAGCTCTCGCCTCCTCCAGAGCGGCCACCTCTACCGAGACTTCGAGCCGGGCGACGGGCCACTGAACTACTGGATCCTCGCGCCTCTGCTCTGGCTTCAGACCAAATACGCCGCCTTGGCTCTGCTCCGGACCATCACCCTGGTGGGCGCATCGGTGGGAGGAATGTGGTGGCTGCGCCGCCGAGGAGTCGGGGTCGCGGCTTGGGCGTGGCCCGCAGCATTGGTGGCCCTGGGTCCGATCGACCCCCCGGAACTCTGGTTGGTCCTGGGCGTGTTCTTGGTCCTGAGCCGCTGGCGAGGATCTGCCGCGGCCATGGGTGCGCTGCTTCTCTCCTCTCTCGCCCTCGATCCGGCGGTAGCCATCGCGACCCTGGTCTTCGCGACCGCAGCCCACTTCGCCCGCGAAGGTGAAGACCGGGGAAACCCGGCGACCTTCGCCGCGGGAGCTGTCGGCATCGGCCTGGTCCTGGTCCTGATTCCCTTGATCGGCGGGGAGTGGACGGGCTTCGTCCGGAACACCTTCGTCCATCCCTGGAGGACCTTGTTCGATCACCTCCACCCCTCTCAACTCGGAGGATGGTGGCAGAGCTTGCGCCATGGCCCCTGGATCCACGACTCCTTTGCCGAAGTCGGCACCGGAGAGATTCTCGATCCGGTGTGGCCAGGACAGTTCTTCCTCCACCGTTGGTCCCTCCGCGGTCTGGCCCTCCTGGTCTTCGTCGGGGCTCCGGCCCTGACCTGGGTTCATCGACGCAATCGCCCCTGGCTCTGGCTTTGTGCCGCGGTCTCGGTCGTGGCTCCATGGATCTATCTGGTCCACGGAGACGTTCCCTCCCTGCGCCAGGCGGGATTGGTGGTGACCGCGCTGTGGTGGGTCACCCCCACTGCGAAGGGTCGGCGTCCCAAGCTGCGCCCGCTGCTCCTCGGTCTGCTTCTCCTTCCCCTGACCGGCGAACAACTCTGGCTCAGCGCTCGAATCGACCGTCCCGAGTTGGCGGAATTCCGAAGGGCCGGAGTCTTCGCCTCCCAAGAACGACAGCTACGACTGGAGGAGTTCTTCCACCGCATCGAAGGCGCTCTCGACCGGCCCATCGTCATCTGGCCCCAGCAGGCGGGGCTCCACCTGATCTACGGCGCCGAGCCGGCGCTGCCCTATCTGCGAATGACCGGCCTGCACTTGGCGCCCGACACCCGGGCCCATGCCTTGGTGGCCGCCGATCCCCAGGTCATCCTCCTCGCCCAGAACTGGAGCAGCACCGCACAGCGTTTTCGCACCGAGGATCCGCTCCTGTGGACCGCCCTCCGCGATCGCTACCGCATCGCCGGTTGGTTGCGAGGACGCACCGATCGATTCCGACTCCTGGTCCGGATGGAAGAAGAGGAGAGCTTCGAGACTCTGCCCCTCAACAAGCGTCTTCCCCTCGTCGAACTCACCGTCTCCAACGATCTCAGCCCGGCTCTCCGCCGTGACCTCACCATTGGACAGAGTTTTCGCACCGCGGGCCGGGATCTCTCGGGCGTAGTGGTGAAGTGGAGCACCCGGGGGAAGGACCTCCACTTCGAGGTCCGGGTCCGGGTGTGGCAGAAGCTCGGCACTGAATTCGATACCCTCCTCACCGCTCACACCACCACCGTCGAGGTCCCGGGAGATGGCGCCCGCAGCTTTCTTCGACTGGAGGTGCCCGAAACCCGGAACGCAGAACTGGCGGTGACCTTGGAGCTCCGCGACGATCTCACCGACGAACTTCGGCTCTACTGGCATCGTCACGATGAGGGAGACGCAGACCTCGACCTCTTCCCCGAGGGGGCCGCCCTCCTCGACCTCCAACCCACCGACGCCGACCTCTACTTCAGCGCCTACTGAGGCGCCCGAAGAGGGTCAGGCTCTCGCCTCTTCCTCCAACGCTCTGCGCAGGAAGAGTGGAAGTGCGAAGGCCGCACTCTGCATCGCCGGATGGTAGTAGCGGCAATCTCGGGCCACGAGCTCGGCCCGTTCCGCGTCGAAGAAGTCGGCCGGCGACCGGGTCTCACTCGCATAGGACCAGCACCAGCTGCCGCTGGGGTAAGTGGGGATCGCCCCCCAATAGGTCGCGACCTGGGGAAAGACTTCGCGCATCTGACCCACCACCGCGGCGACCAGCTCCGAAGACCAGTGCACCGACTCGGTCTGGTTCACCAACACCCCTCCGGGCCGCAACGCCCGTCGAGCGGTTTCGAAGAATGCGGACTGGAAGAGTCCCACCGCCGGCCCGATGGGGTCGGTGCTATCGATGATGATCAGGTCGAAGTCGCCTTCGCAGTGGCGAAGGTACTCGATCCCATCGGCGAAGAGGGCCTCGAAACGGGGCGATTCCAGCACCGGTGCGAGCCACTTGAAGAAACCTTCGCAAACTCGGGTGACGCGTTCGTCGATATCGCATTGCACCACTTGCCGAACGCAGGGGTGACGCAGGATTTCTCGGGCACACCCGCAGTCTCCGCCCCCCACGATGAGCACCCGTTCCGGCGTCGGCAGGGAACAGAGGGGAAGGTGCGTGAGCATTTCGTGGTACACGAATTCATCGCGTTCGGTGAACATCATCAGATCGTCGAGGGTCAGGAAGCGCCCGAAGAACTCCGAATCGTAGACGTCGATCTTCTGGTATTCACTGCGCTCGGAATGCAGGTGTTCCGAAACGCGAATCCCGAAGGACGAAGAACCCTGATTCTCCTCGAAGAACCAGCCGTCCTTCAGCCCTCCCCGGTTGGCTTCCATGTGGACCTGCGGCCCATTTCCTTCTTTGGTCATGCGGTCGCTTCACGGCTGGGCGAGATCTCGCAGGGCACCTGCGAGCCCCGCCGATAACTCTGCAGCGGAGCGATGTGGCTGATGATCTGAATGTCTTCGGGAACCAAGGTGGTATTGGCTTCGAGTTCTTCGGGCAATCCCCGCAGAATCTCCTGCACCCGACAACTCCCCGCTTCGACTGCCTCTTCCAGGTAACGAAATCCCTTTCGGGGATTGAGGTTGCCGCAAGTGAAGATGTCCACGGCCGCATATCCGTACTCGGGCCAAGTGTGAATGCTGAGGTGAGACTCGGCGATGACCACCGAACCACTCACTCCCTGAGGCACGAAGGAATGAAAGCTCTCGCCGAGGACGGTGGCCCCCACCCGTCGCGCCGCTTCCAGCATGGACTGACGCACGAACTGCTCATCGTTGAGCCGCTGCGCATTCGCGCCGTAGTACTCGGCAATGAGATGTCGCCCGATGGTCTTCACGAACACCCCCTCCACCCGCGATGGGGAAGAAAAAAGCTCCCCACCCCAAGCGGGAAGCGCCGCAGAATTCTAATCTCAACTCGGTTCACCGACCAGGGCCCACGGCACATTCTCCACGCGCCGGGCAATCCACGGTCTCAGCCGCCCACTTCGAAGCGAGCCACCTCCGTCGATCGGCCGGATCGCCCTCCGCCGCCCTCCGGCTCGACCTTCCAGGACCAGCTCCCCCCGGACCTTCTCACTTCCGCCTTCGACCGGGGCAGGACCAAGAGGGTGTCCACGACCGTGGCCTCGTAGTGGACCGAGCCCCCGGGGTCCCGGAGCTCGAAGTGATAACTCCGGGCTCCTCCTTCCCGGCTCCAACGGAAGACGGTCGGAAATGCGAGCTGGGCCCCCTTGGGATCGAGAGGCCGGCAGCGAGGAGAATCCGTGGGCAGAGACGGCAGGCCCGAGAGCCCGGCCCACCAACCCAATCCGGCCACTGAGAGAGCCAGTCCCACCGCGATGGAGACCTTCTTCCACGGCGTCGGCCGCTTCTTCTTCGCCGGGGCCGGCGCCGCCGCAACCGCGCCGAGGGTTTCCAGACAGGCGTCGAGATTCCACTCCCGATAGAGCTCCGCACAGGCCTCCTCGTCCTCGAGGAACTCGCGCTCCCGCTCGACTTCCTCCTCCGGACTCAGATCCCCGTAGAGATAGGCGCACCAGGCCTCGGCGTGACGCCGCGCTTCTTCGGCATTGCGAAGGGTCATGTCCGCACCCCCGTCGCGACCAGGATGCGGTCGAGTTGATCCCTTCCGCGAAAGAGGCGGTGGTAGAGAACCTCCGGGCTGATCTTCACTCGCCCGGCCACTTCGGCGGTCGTCGCCCCCCCCGCCAACTGCCTCAGATAACGGCTCGCCGCGGGGGAATCCTCCTCCAGCTCGCGGAGAGCAGAGGTGCACGCGGTGCGGAGTTCCTCCTCCTCGAGGCTCTCCGCGGGCAGCGGTGCATCCGTCGACTGCCACTGGCCGAGGCGCGGAGAATCGGCCAGTCCTTCGTAGTACTGTCGAATCGAGAGCCGCAGGGCGGTGAGGGCCGAACGCAGCAGAGGAAGCGCCGGATCCGCCCCGTTGATTCCGTCGAGGACCGGCTCGACCACCGCGTCGACCACGTCGGCGGGCACCCGTCTCTTCGCGACCTCCACGAGGCGCAGTTTCAGGAGCTCCTTGCGCCGGAGATCCTCGTCCATGGGATTCCTCCTCCAGGCCCGGTTGGCGGATCCTGTGACCTTCCCCGTCCTCCGCGCAGCAATCTTCAGGCCCGCGGGGGGCCCGGGAGGCTTTCACCGCCTCTCGCGGGCGCCCTCCAGAACACCGTCGAGGTCGCGCAGGGCCGCATCCAGGATTTCCGGACGCATCTCGCCCATGTGCCCGATGCGAATGAGCTGGTCGCGACTCCGGCCGCATCCCGCTCCCAGGATCCAGCCTCGGTCGCGCATCCCCTCGAGGATGGAATCCACCGCATATCCCTCCATTCGCAGGGGCGTCAGGGTGGGACTGCGATGCCCTTCTTCGGCGAAGAGTTCGAAGCGATCCTCGGCCCAGGCCGCGACCCGAGCTTGGAGATCTCGGTGTCGGGAGTAGCGGGCGGCGAGCCCCTCTGCTTCGATGCGGTCGAGCTGGGCCTGCAATTGGAACATGAGGGAGAGGGGCGGGGTGGTCAGGGTCTGTCCTTCCTCGAGCGCGGAGTGATGCAGGCTCCAGTCCAGGTGATATCCCTTCGCCGGAGCTCGCCGGCTCCGTTCGAGCGCCGCGGCGGAGACCGCACAGATCGTCAAGCCGGGAGGAAGGGCCCAGGCCTTCTGGACTCCGGCCAGACAGAGGTCCACTCCCCAGGCATCCAATTCGAGGGGCACGGCGGTCATCGAAGTCACGGTGTCCACCAACAGCAGAGTCTCCTCGAATTCCCCCACCACCGCCCCGATCTCCTCCAGGGGGTTGAGCACTCCGGTGGAAGTCTCGCTGTGCACCAAGGTCACCGCCGCATAGCGGCGACGCCCGAGGGCATCGCGAACCGCGTCCGGATCGAAGGCTCGTCCCCAGGGGACTTCGAGGCGATCCCCCTCCAGACCGCAGGCCTCTCGAATGTCGGACCACCTCCCACCGAAGGCCCCGCCGACCAGGTGGAGGAAGGGTCCCGGCGCCGCGTTGCGCACCGCAGCCTCCATCGCCCCGGTGGCCGAGGTACCCAGGGTGTAGACCTCCGAATCCGTAGCCAAGAGAGCCCGGAGGCGCCCCAGGAGATCGCCGACCAGGTCTCGCATCTCCCGGCCGCGATGGCTGATCATGGGCCGGGTCGCGGCCGCCGCGATCGACGGCGCGACCGGAGTGGGACCGGGAATGAGGAGGTAGGGCTCGTCGAAGGAGGACCGCAAGGGCTCAGCCCTGGTCCGAGGACTTGGTCTGCAACTGGGCCACGACTTCCTTCAGACGGGTTTGGACCTCGTCGGAGAACCAGAGGTCGACCCAATCGTCGGAAGTCGACCGCAGTCGCTGCACTTCCTCCAGGGTGGGAGCGTGGAGCCGGGCCTTGATGTCGGCGAAGGCCGAAACGCTTGCGGTCCACCTCCGAATGCTCGCCGCTGCGGCCTCGGCCATGCTCCCCTCCTCGACCAGCTCGTCCAGGATTCCCATGTCGTGGGCTTTGAAGGCGGGATAGAGCCCGCCTCCGTAGAGCACCTTTTCGAGGGTCTTCCTCGGCAGCCCGTAGCGCAGGACTTCGACCGTGGCCGGAGGCATGGCCAGGCCCAGCTGCGCTTCGTTCAGACCCCACTTCGCATTGCCCATCAACATGTGGCGCTGATCGCAGGCCATGGTGAGCAGAGCTCCTCCGGCGATGGCATGTCCGTTGATCGAAGCCACCGTGGGCCGCGGAAAGGAGAAGAGAGAGACCACGCAGCTCACGAGGGCATCGACCAAGTCCGCGATCTCCTCGCGGCCGAGACCGACCAGAGCCGGGAGATCGAGACCTGCGCAGAAGATCGGGCCCTCACTGGCCAGTACCAGACCCCGGCCCGGTTCCGCGCTGAGATCCTCGACTTCCGCCGCGATGCGACGGAGGAATTCCGTATCGAGGGCATTCGCGCTGCCCTTCTCGAGCCACAGAGTGTGGATCTCCTCGTGAGTCTCGGTGCGAATCATCATCATTCCTTCCGTTGTCGAGGGCGAGGCGATGGCCGGTCCACCCTCCGCAGGGCCCGGCACACTCTCTCGCGAGTCTCGACGGAGAACCATTGATCGAGCCAACTCTCGGCTCCGTCGGGGTCGACGACCTCCAGCCGTCTCAGAGTCGGGCGGCGGGCCGCGAGTTTCGCGGCGGAGAAGGCCTTGGGCCCGGCTTGGAGCAGGACTTCGATCTCCCGCTCACCCCGCGCCTCGAGCTCCCCGCGGGGCACCAGGCCATCCACCCAGCCCGCACTCCGGGCCTCGGCCCCCTCGAGCCACGAACCGGTGAAGAGAGCGCGCTCGGCCTCGGGTCGGGAGAGTTGGTGTCGCACCAATTCCACCGCCACCTGAGGATAGGCGATGCCCAGGTGAATTCCATGGACGCCGATCCGTCCAGAATCGGCGACCAGAATCCGGCGGTCACAGGCCAAAGCCAGAAGAGCTCCTCCCGCGAGAGCATGCCCCGCGATCTCGGCCACCACCGGTCCAGGGTATGCGAAACAGGCGCGCAGCGCGTCATGGAAAGCTCGCATGAACTCCCCCATCCGCGCGCGATCGAGGGCCACCACTTCGTCCAGATCCAATCCAGTGCAGAAAGGCGCCCCGGTGTGGCGGATTCGAACCGGAGCCGCGCCCGGGCCTTGATCGACGAAGAAGTCCTCAAGCTGCCGCAGCCCCTCCAGGGTCAGGGAGTTCCCCCTCCCCCGATCGAGACGGAGAATCCATCCCGCCTCATCGCGCTCGGCGTGGAAAAGGGGAGCCTGCATGGATCTCGGGAGATGGGGGGCGCTTCCGGGCCCGCAACAGCGGGCCACGATCACCACCGCGGAGAATAATCGATCCGCCGCTGAAACCCCAGACGGACCTGCTGCGTCTCTCACTCAGAACCCGCCCCCACCGGGACTCTGCGGTCCCACCACTTTCTGGAGGAAGGCATGAACAGGTCCGCACCACTGCGCCTGCTGAGCATGAGCATCCTGGCCCTCGCGCTGTCCGCCACCGCGGCATCGGCCGAGTTCGAGGAACACTACCGATTCGACTCCCCTCAGCTGAGGGTCTACAACCTCGTCGGGGAAATCCGGGTGGAGGCCGCGACCGGATCCGACTTCGAAGTGCTGCTCCACGCCGCAGGCGGAGATGCCGTTCCCGGGATCCTGGACATCGTGGAGAAGGACGGGCCCGACGCGGGCCTCCTGGTGGGATTCCCCCTCGACGAGTCTCGCGACTACTCCTACCCCCGGTGGGACCGCG
Source organism: Candidatus Krumholzibacteriota bacterium (assembly GCA_024276305.1). Taxonomy (GTDB): domain Bacteria; phylum Krumholzibacteriota; class Krumholzibacteriia; order JAJRXK01; family JAJRXK01; genus JAJRXK01. The sequence goes on along the minus strand of JAJRXK010000024.1, from coordinate 11,745 downwards.
GATCCCATTCGACCTTCCGAGTGAGTCGCGACCGTGACCACCGCGACAGTTGGCTGCGCCGTCTCTTCGGGCGCGATCGGATTTCCGTCCGCGGCAAGGGCGGTCGCGGCCTCGAACTCTACGTGGATCTGACCATCCGGGTGCCCAAGGGAGCGCAGCTGCAAGTTTTCCATGGCGCCGGAGAAATCAGCGCGAAGAATGTCGATGGAGACCTGGTCCTCGACAGTCACGTCGGAGCAATCCTGGCCGACGACATCCGGGGGGATCTCGTGGCCGACACCGGTAGTGGCGCCATCGAGGCCACGCTCATCCGCGGCAATGTCAACGCGGACACCGGCAGCGGGAGGATCTTCCTCTCCCAGGTGGAGGGCACCACCATCGTCACCGACACCGGAAGCGGGAGAATCGAACTCTCCGAGATCCAGGCCCGGAAACTCTCCGCCGACACCGGAAGCGGATCGGTCGACCTCGACCGCATCGAGACCGAAGCCCTGACCGTCGACACCGGAAGTGGATCCGTGCGGGCACGCGGAATCTCCACTCGCTCGTTGAACGTCGACACCGGGAGCGGCAAGGTCGAAATCGAATTGGTCGAAGCCGGCGACGGGAAGTTCCGCATCGACACCGGGAGCGGCAGCATTCGACTCCACGTCCCCGAGGACTTCTCCGCCGAAGTGTCGGCCGAAACCGCCTCCGGCGGGATCACCGTCTCTCTCGATGACATCGAGATCCACCGGCAGGAGAGGGACGAAATCGAATTCACCAGCGGCAGCGGAGCCGCGGAGTTCGTCCTCGACGCGGGCAGTGGCAGCATTCACATCGCCAGTCGGTGAGCGAAGACCGGAGCGATTCAATCCCGCATTCGTAGCAGGACGAGCCAGTCATCGGCGGTGCGCGCCCTCCGGTAGGCATCCAGCGCATTCTGGAAATCGACCACCGCGGTGACGACTTCGGAGGGATCGAGGAGTTCCTGCTCCATGATGCGAAGGGCTGCTTCGAGTGGTCCTTCGCGCAGTCCGAGCACTCGGAAATTCTTCTCCTGGACTCGGGCCACCGGTCGGGGAATCGCATCGCTGCAACTGCTCATCAACAGGATCGCGCCGCCCGGGGCCACCAGGCCCACGGCCGCATTCCACCCGCTGCTGTGACCCGAGGCCTCGACCACGTAGGGATAGCTCATCAGCGCGGGCCCGAACCGGCCGGGGCGAAGCCCGTCGATCTCGACATCGTCGTGGACCAGATTGAAGTTGATGTTGTGCCTTCGCAGCAAGTCGAATCGATCGCCGTGCTTGCCCCTGACGGTCACTGTATATCCCGCTTCGGCCAGGGCGATGGAAGCGAGGAGCCCCGCCCCTCCATCTCCGATCACCAGAATGTTGGTCCACTCCGGCAGCTTGGCGCGCAGCACGCCCTGGTAGACGCTGGCCAGGATGGGCGCGAGCACCGCCTGCTCGTCACTCACCGCCGCGGGCACCGAAATCACCGCGTGGGCCGGGAGAACCGCGGTCTCGGCGTGTCCCCCCGATGCTCCGTAGCGCCCCGGCGACACCCGATCCGGACAGAGGTGCTCCTGCCCGTTCTGGCAGGACTCACAACTTCCGCATCCGTAGCTGCCCCGGGCCAGTACTCGCTTGCCGACCCAGTGCCGGAGGCGGTCGTCGCGCACATCTTCGACTTCACCCACGAATGCATTCCCCGGGACTCCGGGGAAACGCAACCGACCCTGGATGACGTCGAGGTCGAGTCCGGTGACGGCGGCCATCCTCACGCGGACCCGCAACATCCCCTCCTCGAGTTCGGTCATGGGAACCTCGACCACTTGGGGCTCACCGTCGATGACCACTGCCTTCATCGCGACCTCGGAGGCATGGGGGAATCGTTCTCGAGGATGACCTTCAGCGTCCCCCTCCGCAGCGCGGTCTGGGTGGCTCCCACTCCCTCGGAAAGAGGGTGGCGCGACGCGATGAGCGGAAGCACGTCGAGGGTCTTTCGCTGGAGGTATTCGATCGCCGCTTCCATGGGCCCCGCGCTCACTCCCACCAACATGGCCTCGTGTTCGACCAGGAAACTCAGGTCCACTCCCGCGTGAGCGTTGGGCTGGTGGGAGAGCAAGAGAAGTTGGCCGCGGGGGCGCACCGCCGAAGCCGCGAGCTTGAAGCCGGAGTCGCGGCCGGAACACTCCAGAACATTGCCGTAGCTCTGACGGTCGAAGGATTCGACCTCGATCCGTCCGTCCTCCGACTCGTTGATTCCCGTGAATCCGATCCCACTGTGCCAGAGCAGATCTCGGCGCGAAGGGTGCCTCCCGAAGACCGTCACCGCATGGCCCGCCGCATGGAGCAACATCGTCACCAGCAGGCCCATGTTCCCATCGCCCACCACCAGGACCCGTTGAGGCGTGGGTCCCTCCACCTGACTGACCGCCTGCAGCGCCACCGCGAGGGGATGAACGAAGGTCGCTTCATCATCGTCGATCAGGTCGGGAACTTCGACCAAGGCGGCCGCGGGCAAGGTCACGTACTCTGCGAAGGCACCATCGACCAGGCCCATCCCCACTCCATGGGTCCGTCCCGCTTCGCAAAGCCAGGTCTGGCGGTTTCGACAGGCCAGGCACCGACCGCATCCGCTGCGGGTCCGGGCGACGACGCGCCGCCCCACCCACCGTTCGAGGGCGGGATCGACGACGGATTCGACGGTTCCCACGAATTGGTGCCCCAGGACCACGGGGCGCACCTGCACCGCCACGCGGCCGGCGATCATGTCCAGATCTGCCCGCGAGATGGCGCAGCTGTGGACCCGTACCAGGGCCTCGGTGCTGCCGGGCTCCGGACGCGGCAGCTGCCCCAATCGAATGGAATCGTCCAGGACCAGCGCCTGCATCATGGGAGTCCGGTTGGTCTTTTCGAGGGTGATGCTGCGCATCGGGGAGCCCCCTCGGCTCGGCATCGGCCGAAGATTGGAGTGCTTGGAATCGGATGGACCGACCCACGGGCGAACCCGGCAAGGCCTGTACCGCAAGGCGAACGCCGCTCCCGAAGCGTTTCCTGGGCCGAGACCTCGGTCAAACCCCTGCAAGGCATCAGCTTGCGCAATTGCCGAGGGGGCCGGGGTGGAAAAAGTTGTAGCACAGCTCCCCCTCGGTGGGCATCGCTTTCTGCCCACCGGCAAGGGGGGCCGGTCATTCGCTCCGGAGCAAACCCAATTCCTCGAGCATCGGACCGACTTCGACCCTCGGCTGGCGGCAAGCGAATCCACGGCAGACGTAGGCGGTCATCGCCCCCCCCGATTCCTTCCCCTCCAGAGGCGGAAGGCTCTCTTCGGCCGTGATTCCGGCCTTCCCCGCGGGACGGTAGCTGATGGCCAGGTCGGAAAGATAGCCCCCGCGCCGGGCTCGCCAGGCCCAGTCTCGGGCCAACGCACGATCTTCACCGGCCAGGACCAACTCCACTCGGTCGGCGAACCATGCGTCCAGGGTCTGCAAGAGGTGCGCGAGGCTGAGGGGACTTCGTTCGAGGGTGGGCATGAAGCCGCGGAGGATCGCCTCGGCCTGATCCGCATAACGCGGTTCCCCCGTCAGCTCGAAGAGGGACAGAGCGTTGGCGGCCGCCACGGAATTCGCGGTGGGGACGCTTCCGTCGTAGCCCGTCTTGGTCCGCACCAAGAGGTCCGCCTGATCCGCACGAGTGTTGAAGAGCACGCCGTCCTCGTCGGCGAAGTCGGCGAAGAGTTCATCGTGGAGCTCCACCGCACTCCGCAAGAAATCGAGGTCGAAGCTGGCTTCGTAGACCTCGATCAATCCCGCCACGAACATGGCATAGTCTTCGGCGTAGGCCCGGTAGCGGGCCTCCCCGTCGCGCCACCGCCTCGAGAGCTGACCATCCGGCCTCATCTCCGTCAGCACGAAGTGAGCTGCGCGAGAAGCTGCGTGCAGGTAGGTTTCTTCGCCGAGCACCGCGCCCCCTCGTGCCAGGGCTTGGATCATCAAGCCATTCCAGGCGGTGAGCACTTTGTCGTCCAGTCCCGGACGCACCCGTTGCGAACGCACTTCGAGCAGACGCCGCCGCGCCGACTCCAGAAGCTCGGTCACCCTCTGATCCTCGAGGCCGTGTCGGCGGGCCAGAGAATCGACGGAGGCGCGGACCTCGAGGATGTTCTGTCCTTCGAAATTGCCCTCTCGGCTGATCCCGTAGCGCTCCACGAAAAGAGGGAATTCCTCTGGCTCGAGGACTTCCTTCACTTCGCTCAGATTCCAGACGTAGAACTTGCCTTCCTCGCCCTCACTGTCCGCATCCTCTGCGCTGTAGAAGCCCCCCTGGGGGTGGGTCATGTCCCGCAGGACGTAGTCGAAGATCCCGCGCGCCACCTCCGCATAGTGCGGATTCCCGCTGAGTTGGTAGGCCTCGAGGTAGTGGAGAGCCAACTGAGCGTTGTCGTAGAGCATCTTCTCGAAATGAGGGACCAGCCATCGCTCGTCGGTGCTGTAGCGGGCGAACCCACCCCCGAGATGGTCGTAGATCCCTCCGTCGGCCATCCGATCCAAGGTGATGAGGGCCATGTCGAGGACCGATTCGTCTCCATCCCGATAGAAGGCGCGCAAGCACAGACTGCCGTAGTCCACGCGAGGAAATTTGGGAGCGCTTCCCCATCCGCCGTTCTTGGAATCGAAATTCTGCCTCAGCTGATTCAACGCTGCGGCGACCGGAGCTCGACGGAGTTCGGCCGTTCCATCCCCCGAGACCTCGAGTCGGTCCAAGGCCTCGCGCAGGCGATCCGCTTGGCTCTCGATCTCATCGCGTCGTTGGTCCCAGGCGTCGGCGATGGACTGGAGCACGCGCGGAAATCCTGGACGGCCATAGCGATCATCGGGGGGAAAGTAGGTGCCTCCGAAGAAGGGAACCAGGTCTGGAGTCAGGAAGACATTCAGGGGCCACCCTCCCTGGCCGGTCATGGCCTGGACCGCCTGCATGTAGATTTCGTCGAGGTCCGGCCGCTCCTCTCGATCGACCTTGATGCAGATGAAGTGGGCGTTCATCAGAGCGGCGATCTCTTCGTTCTCGAAGGACTCCCTCTCCATGACGTGGCACCAATGACAGGTGCTGTAGCCGATCGACAGAAAGATCGGCTTGTCCTCCTCCTTGGCCCGCGCGAGTGCTTCCTCTCCCCACGGATACCAATCCACGGGATTGTGCGCGTGTTGAAGGAGGTAGGGGCTCTTCTCGAGCGCCAATCGATTGGTGGGGCGGGAGTCGCTCGGCGTGGGGGTGAGAGTCACGGCGCGCTCCTTGGAATTCGCGGAGGGAGAAGGATCGCCGGACTCGGGCCGGGAACTCCCCGAACAGGCCAGCAGGAAGAGCAGCACCGCGGAGGCGGCCAGGATGCGTCGTGGCCTCGGCCACCTTCGTTTCGACAGATCCGATTTCATCAGGTCAACCTACTCGGGCAGCGCGCCCGTGGCCACTCGTGCCACCCTGTGCTATCGTGGCGAGCTCGGGTGCCGATCCGGCACCCCCCCGATCGCCGACGCCTCGGTGTCGCGGCCGGTCAGGGCATCACGATGTATACGGGAGATTCGCTAATGAGAGACTTCCTCCGGGATCTTGGACTGTCCGGTGTCAACTCCGGCGCGGGCGCGAGGGGTTGGGTGGAAAACCCCGGCGGGGACGAGCTGACCAGCTTGACTCCGGTCACCGGCGAGCCGATCGCCAAGGTTCGCCAGGCCGACGAGAGCGACTACGAAACGGTCATCGCGGCCGCACAGGAACGATTCGTCGAATGGCGGATGCGTCCGGCGCCGATCCGCGGCGAAGTGGTCCGGGCCATCGGCAACGAATTGCGCAAGCACAAGCGCCCCTTGGCCAAGCTGGTCTCATGGGAGATGGGCAAGATCCTCAGCGAAGGCGAGGGTGAGGTCCAGGAGGCCATCGACATCGCAGACTTCGCGGTGGGGCTCTCCCGTCAACTCTACGGCTTGACCATGCACAGCGAGCGCGAGCGCCACCGGATGTACGAACAGTGGCATCCCCTGGGAACCATCGGCATCGTGACCGCCTTCAATTTTCCGGTCGCGGTGTGGGCGTGGAACGCCATGATCGCTGCGGTTTGTGGCGACACCATGGTGTGGAAGCCCAGCTCCAAGACTCCTCTCTGTGCCATTGCGGTCCAGAACATCTGCAACCGAGTGATGAAGGAATACGACTGCGAGGGACTGTTCACCCTGGTGGTCGGTCGCGGATCGACCATCGGAGAGAAGCTGATCAACGACGAACGCATCCCGTTGATCAGCGCCACTGGAAGCTGCCGCATGGGACGCCGCATCGGTGAGGCCGTGGCCCGCCGGCTCGGTCGGAGCCTCCTCGAACTCGGCGGAAACAACGCGGTGATCGTCGAAGCCGACGCCAACCTGGACATGGCCCTCCGCGCCATCGCCTTCGGAGCGATGGGCACCACCGGTCAGCGCTGCACTTCGACCCGTCGCATCTTCCTCCACAAGTCCATCGCCAAGGACTTCGTGGAACGCCTGGTGCGAGCCTACGAGTCGGTGCCCATCGGCGATCCTCTCGAAGCGGGAACTCTCGTCGGGCCCATGGTCGACGAGGGAGCCATCGAGGACATGATGAACGCCCTCGCCCAGGCGAAGTCCGAGGGAGCCGAGATCCTCTGTGGTGGAGGTCGAGTCGACCGCAAGGGTTGCTTCGTCCAACCCACCATCGTAAGGGCTCGCAACGACATGAAGATCGTCCAGGAGGAAACCTTCGCGCCGATTCTCTACGTCATGGAATACGAGACCCTCGACGAAGCCATCGCCCTGCAGAATGGCGTGCGTCAGGGATTGAGCTCTTCGATCTTCACGAGCTCCATGTACTCGAGCGAACGCTTCCTGAGTCACGAGGGCAGCGACTGCGGCATCGCCAACGTGAACATCGGCACCAGCGGAGCCGAAATCGGCGGAGCCTTCGGGGGCGAGAAGGAAACCGGCGGAGGACGCGAAGCCGGAAGCGATTCCTGGAAGGCCTACATGCGACGCCAGACGAACACCCTCAATTGGTCGACGGATCTTCCTCTTGCGCAGGGTGTGCACTTCGACATCTGACCGACTCCTTCGATCCAGATGTGATCCACATCACCAGACGGCCTCTCCACGGAGAGGCCGTTTCGTTGTTGGCTTCCATCGACCAGAGGTCGCTGCGACATCCATCGTCACGCTCTCGAGACCACCTCGTAGTCCTTCCGTTCCAAGAACTATCCTGAAAGGAAAAAGTCATGAACAACTCTCTGCGTAGCTCGGCGACCGCAACTCGACGCATCCTCGTGGGCGTCCTTCTCGGGCTGACCCTCATGAACGTCACCGCCGCAATGGCTTCGGACGGCCCCGGAGTTCGGGTCGTCGTGGACAAATCCGTCGACGACACGGTTTCCGCGCTCTCCAAGATGGTTGCCGACAATGGCATGATGATCATGGGAGAGCTCCACCAAGGCAAGGTCCTGAAGATGACCGGGATGAAGGTGAAATCCGAAACCGTCTTCGTCGGCAATCCCACCATCGGAAAGAAGCTCTTATCCCTCGACCGCGGCGCAGGCCTGGTCGTGCCCTTCCGCATCAATGTCTTCGAGAACGAGAAGGGGGAGACCGTCGTGAGTTATATCAAGCCGTCTTCTCTGCTCGGACAGTACGACAACGAGAAGATCGACAAGGTCGCAGCGATGCTCGACAAGAAGTTCGCGGGGCTCACCTCGATGCTCGGTCACTGAGCGATCGTCGGCGAATGAGGTCGGCGCGGCCCGGCCTCATTCTCCGAGAAAGGAATGACCATGAGCCGACTTCTCTCGGAGGAAGTACTCCTCGGAGTCCTGATCCTGCTCAGCGTCGGGATCGGTCCCAATCTCTTTCCCGCCGACCTCGCGGGAGTGGCAAAGCTGAGCGAAACCGGGCGGGCGGTCCTCCTGCCCTCGATTCTGGCCACGGTCCTGTTCACGGGCCTGGCCAGGTCCCGAGCTCACCCAGAACTACTGAGGCGAGTGCTGATCGGGGCCCTGGCCGGATTCGTGGGAACTCTGGGTCTGGAAGTGGTCCGGGCCACGAGCTTCCACCTGGGAGGGATGCCCGGAGACATGCCCCGTCTGCTGGGCGTGCTCCTCACCGATCGATTCATGATGGGACCCAATCTGGGATCCGACCTCCTGGGCTGGGGCTACCACTTCTGGAATGGCATCGCCTTCGGAATCATCTTCACCGTGGTCTTCGGTCGCCGCAGTCGGCTCTGGACGGTGGTCTACGCCCAGCTCATCGGATTGGGCCTGCTCCTGGGTCCGGTGGTGAAGTCCTTCGGCATCGGATTCATGGGCCTGGAGATGCCGGCGATGCCCTTCACCGTGGTCCTGGCTCACCTGGTCTACGGTTGGCTTCTGGGCACGGTACTCCAGCGCGGGACTTGCGGGGTCGGCCTTCGGAGGCGATGCTGATTCTCGGGCCCGCAGTCTGCGGGCCAGACCTGTCCGGCGAGGATCCATCGTTTCGTGCGCCACGAGTTCCACATCACTCCTTCCGACGCGGGCCGGCGCCTCGACCGCTGGCTCTCCACTGCGCTCGGCGACGAACCCTTCTCGGTCGTGCGCCGCCTGCTGCGCAAGAAGAAGGTGCGCCGCAATGGCCTCCGCGCCCGCCCCGACGAACTCCTCGAAGCGGGAGACGAGATCGTCGTCCACCATGTCCTCCCCACGGAGGATCACCGCCCGGACTTGCCGACCCCACCTCAGTAACACCGACGCTACGCCGGCCCGACCATCGAAGTCCTGCACCAGGACTCCCACTTCCTCATCCTGGCCAAACCGTCCGGGGTGTCGTGCAGTGACGATGGACAAGAGGACCATGCCCTCGCGCTGTGGCTCGGGGAGCGGATGGGCGAGGCCATCGAGAGCGGAGAAGTCCGCCCCGAGCCCTGTCATCGCCTCGACCGTCACACCACCGGAATCCTCGTGGTCGGCTTGACCGCGCAGGCCCAAGAGCTCTTCCGCCAAGCCCTCGCCGAAGGACGGGTCCGGAAAGTCTACGAAGTGGTGGTCTGGGGCTACGCGCCAGCGCCCCAGTGGGACTGTCGCATTCCCTTGGTCCGCCGCGATACGACCCGGCGGGACCGGCCCCGGATGGTGGCCGCTCCCGCCGACCGCAAGGGAGCCCTCACCGCTCACACTCGCTTCACTGCCTTGAGCTGTGCGGACCATCGGAGCCGGCTCCGCGCGGAGCTCGTCACCGGTCGGACGCACCAGGTGCGGGCCCACTGCCTGGCCGAAGGCCTGCCCGTGGTGGGAGACCCCCGCTATGGTCGTCCAGGCGATGCGACCGGAGATGGGCAATTCCTGCACGCGCAATCCCTCCGCATCTCCTTGCCGGACCGGTCGATCGAAGTCGAATGTCCTTGGCCCACCCACCGAGCTCGGTGGCTGCGCCAGTGGTCTCTATTGCAGGGCTGAAAGGATCCTCCGACCAACCCAGATTTCTTCCGCAGGCCCCACTCACCCAGAAAGGACTCCCCGTGAATCGAATCCTCTTGCGATGCGCCCGCGCGATCACTCCGGTGGCCATCGTGGTCGGCCTTGGCCTGATGGCCACGGAATCCGCCGCCCTCGACGCCTCCACGGTCCGCGAACACGAGCTCCGCAACGGCGTGAAGGTCCTCTTGTGGCCGGACGACACCATTCCCAACCTCGCGATCTACACTTTCTGGAAAGTCGGCAGCCGGAACGAAGCCCCCGGCATCACCGGCCTGGCTCATTTCTTCGAGCACATGATGTTCAACGGTTCGAAGAACTATCCTCCCGGAGAGTTCGACCGCAGCATGGAGGCGGCCGGAGGCGCCAACAACGCCTACACCTCACAGGATGTGACGGTCTATCAGGACTGGGTTCCGGCCTCAGCCCTCGAAACCACCCTCGATCTGGAAGCCGACCGGATCGCGCATCTCTCCGTGGCGCCGGAAATGGTCCAGTCCGAACGGGGAGTGGTCATGAGCGAACGCCGTCGCTCCCTGGAAGACAGCAATCCGGGGCTCATGTGGGAACAACTCAACTCCGCGGCCTATCTCGCACATCCCTACTCCTGGCCCATCATCGGATGGCGCAGCGACATCGAGAACTGGAGACAGTCGGATGTCGAAGACTTCCACCGCAATTGGTATGCGGTGAACAATGCGGTCATGGTGATCTGTGGAGCCTTCGACGAAGACCGCCTCCTGAAGCTTCTCGAGGAGAAGATCGGGTCGATCCCCCCGCGAGAGATCCCTCGCGGCGTGGTCACCGTGGAACCCGAGCAACAAGGCGAACGTCGAGTGGTTCTGCACAAGGAGGCCAATCTGGGCAGCGTGCTCGTGGCCTGGCATGTCCCCCAGACCGAGCACGAAGATCTCCGGGCCCTCGAATTGGTGGATCTCATCCTGACCCGGGGACAGAGCAGTCGCCTCTACCAACGACTGGTGGAGAGAGACCAGATCGCGCTCTCCGTGGATGGAGACCTGACCGATCACTTCGATCCCGGCCTCTACGAGATCATGGTCCAGTCTCGAGAGAAGGTCGAAGGCGGGGAAATCGAAGCCGCGATCTACGAAGAAATGGATCGCTTCGTTCGAGAGGGGGTCTCGGCCGCCGAGTTGGAGAAGGCGAGGAATATGTTGCTCACCACCTTCTACCGTCAAATGGCGGGGATCAGCGGACGCGCCGACGCCCTCGGGAGCTACGAACTCTTCCACGGGGATTGGCGAAAGCTCTTCGATGTCGAATCGACCTATGCCCGCCTCGACACCGAGGACCTGCAACGGGTCGCGGCCAAGTATTTTCAGCCGGACAACCGCACCGTCGTGACCCTGGTGCCGAAGGTCGCTTCCGAAGGAGATGAACATGCGCGTTGATCGAAGAATCTGGATCGTGCTCTCTCTGCTCTGCATCGGGGCCAGCCACGCGGACGCGGCCGGGATTCACATGCCCGACTACGAGACCCAGACCCTCGACAACGGCCTGAGGGTGCAGGTGATGCGCCTTCCCACGGTGCCCATGTTGAGCTTCGAACTCTGGGTCGAGGCCGGAGCGGCCTACGATCCACCGGGACAGGAGGGCCTGGCCGAACTCACCGCCGAGTCCCTGCGACGCGGGAGTGCAGATCTCGACGCCACTGCCTTCGCCACTGCCCTCGATCAGTTGGGCGCGCGATGGCGAAGCGATGTCGATGCCGATCGCAGTCGGATCGTGGTCGAAGTCCTGGCCAAGGATTTCCTGACCGGCCTGACCCTCCTCCGTGACGCGGTGATCTCACCCCGCTTCGCCGAGGACGAGGTGACCCGTCTCGCATCGAGGATGGGAGAGGGCGTCCTCCAAGCGAAGGAGAATCCCCGCTACGTCCTGGGCGATTACCATCGGGCGAATCTCTGGGGCGATCACCCCTACGGAAAGCCCAGCGGGGGAAGTGAAGTCACCTTGCCGAAGCTGGACGCAGCGGCGGTTCGAGCCTTTCACCAAGACCACTACGGCGCCGACCGTGCCATCCTCTCCATCGCCGGAGATCTCCGCCCCGCAGAGGTCTTCGCTCGGGTGCGCGAAGCCTTTGCCGCGATGCCCCGGGCGACCGCGCCCATTCTCTCCATCCCCGAAGCCCCGCGCCCCGACCGCCCTCGGGTGATGCTGGTGAACAAGGTCGACACCCCTCAGACCTGGTTCATGATCGGGACCATGGGACCGAGTTGGACCGACCGCGAAGACTTT
>JAJRXK010000023.1 GCA_024276305.1 Candidatus Krumholzibacteriota bacterium | reverse complement strand
TAGAGCCGGATGCTGCGACGATTGTCGAATCCCAGAGCCCAGGTCGTACGATCGGCCATCTGGTACCGCAAGCTCGCATAGCTGTTGGTCAAGGACAGAGCTTCTCCCTCAACCTCGCGTTTCCACCCTCGATTGAGATCGACATCTTGGCTCGCGTAGACCGAGATCCGTCCGTTGGATAGATGAGACTGCAATGCCAGATACTCGCGGTTGATTTCGCTGTGGGTGTAGGAGCCGACCACCCCCGCGGTCACCGAAACCCTCGTGCCCCGGACCTGGGAGGAGATCCATTGAGCGAAGGCGCTGTGCTCCCGAATCTCTGTCGAATACCCGAAGCTCACCGGATCGGGCTGACTCCCCGAGAGGAGCCCAGCCGTCCAGTGGGAGGTTCGCAGGACCAGCGATGCGCCGTCGAAAATGCTGAGAGACGAGAGTTCCGGCGAATACTGCCGACCCAGGGTCAGCGAAAGTCGAGACTCCAGGCTCTTCCAAACCAGGTTGGCCCGATACACGCGGGAACGCCCTTCCTGCGAACTACTCCCGTCGGCTTCGTCTCGGAAGGTCCTCCGCGTGCGAAGGTCCAAGGACAGATCCACGTCCGAGCCCGCGACATTCCTCCCCTCCACCCTTGCGTCGACGGACGGCTGAGTGAAGCTCTGGCCCGTGCCCGTACGGTCCTGCACCGTGAGAAAGCGACCACTGATGCGCCCTCTGAAGCCCTGGTTGCGCAACCAGTCGCGCGCTCCCACCGCAGACCCCGCGGAGGCCAACTGCTCCGACCGCGGACCCGGACCAAGACCGAGGATCCGAGGTGCTTCGTCGGGACTGGCGACGGCCCACGCAACTACATCACCGATGTCCACTTCGCCGGTCTTGTTCAGAATCTTGCAGGCGGCGCGGCGCGAGGACAGGTCGTCCACGCGAAGAGTGGCCAGCACCTCCTCTCCGTGAAGGACAGAGAGTTCGTCTCCGACCGCCAGGCCATCCTCGTGACCGGCACTCACATAAGCCGTCGAAAGGGTCAAGTAGGTGATGGTCGCAGCGGGGGACGGGACCGCCTCCTTCGTCGGTGGCCCATCGATCGTCGGGACCGCAACGACGGCGGGGGAGGATTCCGCCACGACCTTGGATTCCACCGCCGGAATCGAGAGAGGGCGTGCGAATTCCAGAGCGAATCCCCCTGACCGTCGAATCAGATGGTATTCCGTCGCCTTGGCCAGATCGACAACCACCCGCGCCACGGGTTCCGGTTCGAGGACGAACTGACTGTAACGCACCGTCCGAACGACTTCCCCATCTCCCGCTCGACGCGCTCCCCCCGCCAGCATCCGTCCATTGCCCAGATCGACCACCACTCGGGGCGGATCCTCCAGATCGAAGATGTGGGGCTCGACCTCGCCCTCCACACGAATCATAACCGTAACCAAATCCCGCCCTTCCTCGAGGTCGAGAGCGGTCACCTCTCCTGCCCCCGCCTCGGAGTGAATGCCAACGACCAGGGCCGTCGTCACCCAGAGGGCTCCCCAGGCGATGGCTCCAGGCCCCCGCCACACCATCAGCCATCTCATTCGCGCCCTCGTGGATGGCAGTCGTAGCAGGCCAGACTGTCGTAGCGATAGCCGCCCTTGCCACGGTGCTTCTTGTCGGTCTTGGTCCGATCGCTATGGGGATGGCAGCCCAGACAACTGAAGCTCGCGTAGTTGCTCGAGTTGCTGTGGCAGTCCTGGCAGTCATCCCACTTTCTCCGATGCTTCCCCGAATAGATCGGGAAGAAGTCCGAGTCGTGGTCGAAGCGGGCTCCCGACCAGGTCGATGCGCTATGACAGCTCTCGCAGTCGATTCCGAAACCCGCCCCGCCATGGGGCGGATTCGAGGTCGCATCGTAGTCCCCTCGGTGACAGTCGACGCATTGCGACCCCAGGCCCGAGAACTGGTTGTTGACGTGACAATCGATGCAACTCGCGGCCAGATGCGCCCCTTGCAGTCGGAATCCGGTGGAGCTGTGGTCGAATTGCGCCCCCGCCCAGCTCGAAGTTCCATGACATGATTCGCAGCTATGGGGAAACGCACCCGCCACATGCTTCGGGGCCACCGCTCCGTCGTAGTCTCTCTGGTGGCATGCATAGCAGTCCGCATTCGTCCCCGCGAACCGTCCTCCCGGATGACACTCGGTGCACGCCACCGCACGATGGGAACCGGTCAGCGGAAATGCGCTCTGATCATGGTCGAAATCTGCGCCCCCCCAAGTTGTCGTGCCATGGCAAGCCTCACACTCCGTTCCGAATCCCGCTCCCACATGATTCGGATCCGTGGTCCCTGCGTAGTCCGCAACATGGCAGGCATAGCAGTCGCTTCTTTCCTTCGTGAAGCGTCCCCCGACGTGGCACTGCGAGCACTCGGCCGTCCGGTGCGCTCCGGTCAGAGGGAATCCCGTCTCCCCGTGATCGAAACCGCCCCCCGACCACGTCACCATCCCATGACAGTCGCGGCAGTCGGTTCCCATTCCCGCCTGCCGATGATCGGGAGAGGTTGTCGCCGCATAGCTCTCGGCGTGGCAGGCAAAGCATTCCGTGGGCGTATTCACGAATTGAAGCCCCGCCTGTCCAGACCGATGGCATTGCTGACAGTCGAGGGTCGAATGAGCTCCGGTGAGAGGAAAACGAGTTTCGCGGTGCAGAGAGAGCTGCTCCACTCGATCCACGAAAGTCCTCGTTCCATGGCATGCGGAACACTCGGTTCCGAACTCGCCCTGATGAACGTCTTGGTGACATGCCACGCAGTCCGAATCGATCTTCTCGAAATCGAGGTTCGTATGACAGAAGAGGCATTCCGTGCCGGCATGTGCTCCTTCCAGTGGGAACCCATACTTGGAGTGGTCGAATTCCTTGGAGATCCTGGCCTTCTTCCACCCATCTGCCACATGACAGAGTTCACAGGGCTCGTCGAAGGTGCCATGAGGCGACACGACCTCGGCTCGGCCGGGGAGCGCACCCCTGGAATCATCGATGGTGGCCGAGACCGAAGCCGCAGCTCCGAGACTCCACAGCAAAAGAAATGCGAATCCACAGCGCAGCCGACACCGCGCCAAGGGCAACATTCGAAAGGGCATGGAGAGCTCCCGGGCAAGAGCAGAACACAGAATCCACGGGAGGATTCCGAGATCGACCAACTACGAAGGCGGGTAGGTGGACAATGGTCCCGAGCCTGGCAGGGAGCGTGCCGCATCCCTCCTTGTGCCGATGAGTCAAAGGTGGGAAGCACACTCCGTTGGAAGGTACAGACGGTCCATGCGAAATGCAAGACCGAGACCGTGCGGATTTCTCACCGTGGCTTCTCGTCGACGTTGGCCGCCGTCTCACTCTTCTCCAGCGCAGCCTGTTGCGCCCGAACTCGAGAACATTTCGGATATCCTCCGGCTTCATGTTCCGAACGGAACTCGTGGGTGATCTCTCCGAGGTGATTGTGCTACGTTCGGTCGAAGGTCCGGCTTCCATCCGGCAACAAGTCACTGCGCCCGTCCGATCTCCTGAGAATGGAGTCCCGATGCTCTCAGCTCGACAAGCCCTGGAAATGCTGCAGGAGGGAAATCGCCGTCATGTCGCAGAGTGCCCCCGACCGCCGGAGGGATCGACCCGCGCGCGCCGCGAAGCGCTGGTCGCGGGCCAGAATCCCTTGGCCGTCGTCCTGGGCTGCTCGGACTCGCGGGTGCCCGTCGAATTGGTCTTCGATCAGGGATTCGGCGATCTCTTCGTCGTTCGCGTAGCCGGTAACGTGGCGACCCCCGCTCAGATCGGCAGCGTCGAGTTCGCGGTCTCGAATTTCGGCACCCCGCTGGTTGTGGTCTTGGGGCACTCGAGATGCGGAGCGATTCTGGCCACCCTCGGCGAGATCCGACAAGAATCTCCCGACCTCTCGGATCCTCTGCGGGCGATTGTCGACGGCATTCGTCCCTCCATCGAATCCCTGGTGCGGACCTCGACTCGCGAGGACGACTCCGGTGAGTTGGTCGCGGCCGCGGTCCGGTCCAATGTTCTCGCCTCCGTTCATCGTCTGCGCGCAGAATCCGCAGTCCTCGATGGTCTGATCCAGAAGGAAGACCTCCTTCTCGTCGGCGCCGAATACTCTCTCGAAACCGGGGTGGTCGAGTTCTTCGAGGCCCCTCCAGGATCACCGCTCTGATCCGAAGCGGCCCTGGATCAACATCCGACGTGTGAGACCCTCTCTCCTTCAGCTCCCATCACCCCACTCCCTGCTTCATGGCGGCGCCCATGGAGGCGAGAAGAAAAACCGTGGTGCCGACGGTGACCATCCACAGGGGACGATTCAACCGAAACATCGGAAGCCCCATGAGCAGGATCGCCCCGAAAAAGAGGATCAGGTAGGGCGCGAGAATCGCGGCCCGCTGGGGAGAACGAAACTCCACGGGGTGGACATAATCCACGACGACCATGAGGGTGACGAAGACCAGGTAGGCCGCAGGACCCGCCCACTGCAGCCAGGAAACTCCAGCTCGAAGATGAGCCACGAGTGCGGCCGCCGATGGCACAGCAAGGAAGATGAGGACATAGCCGAGGTTCTGATTGACCCCCATGCTGCCGGTGCGAATCCGGGACAGAAAACCCGCCGCCTGAATGAGATTCACCGCATTTACCACTCCCCACACCGTGAGGGCTGGCCATTGGGGGGACGATACCGCTGGAGTTGGCATCAGATTCCTCTCTTGCGATTCATGCCTCTGACTCTCTGCTTTCGGTGGCGATGAAGATCTCCCGATACATTCTCCACCTGACCTTGCGCTCGGTGTGCACGGGGGCGAAGGAACTGAGTAACGCATCGTAGATCGGCGCCCACATGCGATAGAGCGTCGCCTGTTTCTCGAACTGCCCCAGATACCCCTGCGCGTAGTCCGTCGATCGAATGAAGAATCTGCGGAGATGGGCCGACGGTCTCATCACGAGTGGTCCTTCCACCGAAGCGGGAACTCACGAAATGAAATCGATGCGCCGGGAATCGTACACCAGGCGATTCCACGGAACAGCCCCGAATGGGAAGTGCGGGATTTGGTACGCATTATGCCTCGGTTGATTCCGGACCGAGTCTCCGGGGATGCGTTGAGCTGCGGTACCTCGGTCTCCCATTCATCTCTATTGCGCACCCGGATCGCCCCGAGGGAAAGAATGCCGCCTGTGCTCCCGAATCGCCCCCACGCCCCCGCCCATCTCCGCCTAGGCGTTCTCGTGGGTCCACTTCTTCTCCTGCTGACCGGTTCTGAGCCCGCGCACGCTCGGTCCGACCCTCTTCCCCCTACGGGAGAGCGAGAATCCGTCCAGGTCTTGGAGCAGAACCATCCCAACCCCTTCAACCCCTCCACCACGATCGAGATTCGGCTCCCCCACGCGGGAAAGATCGATCTCTCCATCTACAATTTGAGAGGCCGCCGGGTTGCGACCCTCTTCCGCGGCCCTGCGCCCCGCGGTCGGAGTCGTTTCGTCTGGAAGGGCACGGATTCGAAGGATCAGCCGGTCCCCAGTGGCATCTATTTCTATCGATTGATCTTCGGCGATCGGGTTCTGACCCGCAAAATGACTCTGATGCAATGACTTAGAGAGGTGTGCAGCGGACCGTGTGATCCCGGTCCGCTCAGGCGTTGCGCGATCGATCTCCAGAATGCGCATGGGCGAGTAGAGGTGGAAATCCACCCACTCCTGCCCCCCAGTATTCGAGGTCGAGCTATGTATCAAAGTATCCGGGCTGCGAGCGTACCTGCGCTCCTCGCCACCTTCTTGTCCCTCATCGCTTGCTCCGGCAGTAGCGATGGCACCGGTCCGGGAACGGGCCCGGGAGACACCACTCCTCCCGCTCTCCTGTCCGTGACGCCCGAGAATGGGACGGTCCGAGTCCCCACCAACACTTCGGTGGTGGCGACCTTCTCCGAGGACATCGATCCGGCGTCGATCAGCCCTGCGAACTTCTTCGTTCTGGGAATCACGGGGTCGGTGAGCGTGGACGGCGCGATCGCCACCTTCACTCCCGATGACTATCTCGCACCGACGGCAAGTTACAGCGCACAAGTGGGCGCAGGAATCCGAGACCTGGCCGGGAATGCGACGACTTCTGGCATGCAGTCGCAATTCACCACCGCCGCCATGCCCACGGCGATCGCGGGTTCCAATGTCGTGGCCACCGCGGGCCAGCCCTTCCAGCTCGATGCCAGCAACTCCACCCTGGCCCGGCGCATCCCCGGATTGGACTACGAATGGGTTCAGATCCGCGGGACCGATGTTGGGGGACCCTTCAGTGGAGAGCAGCCCACCATCACCGCACCTTCGGAGATCGGTACCTTGGTCTTCCAACTCACCGTCTTCGAGTCGGGCACACCCAGCCTCGTGGATGAGGTCAGCGTCATCGTGGTCGAGGACGCTCAACTCGCGTTGTTCGTCAATGCAGGGGCGAGCTCCGGGGACGGCAGCTTCGATGCGCCCTACCCCACCCTCGCCGAAGCTCTCTCCGAAGCGGATGCGGCTGCCATTCGCCCCTCGATCTACCTGGCTGCCGGCACCTACATGGGCCGTGTGAACCTCGCGGCCGAGACTCATCTCTACGGAGGATTCGATGCCGAGACTTGGCAACGGGACCCCACTCAGTTCACCAGCCGGATCGAAGGAACGGCGACCGCAGTGTTCCTGAACGGCGCGAGCGCTTCGATCCTCGATGGTCTCACCATCGTCGCGGCCGACGCGACCGCTCAGGGAGCAAGTTCGGTGGGAATCCACCTTCTCGCGAGTACGGATGTGATCATCCGCAACTGCGTGATCGAAGCCGGGAACGGTGCGAAAGGCACATCCTCCTCCACCCCCAATCGCCCGACTCGCCAGTCCAAGGGCGGCGACGGAACGGATCATGGCGGTTGCGTCCCGGCACGAGCCGGCGGCGGGGGGGGCGGCGGTGGCGACAAGGCCGCTCACGGCGGAAGCGGCGGCAATGGCGGTCTCTACGGCGGAGCCGATGGGAGTGGAGGCACCGGCCCCTCCGGCGGTGGTGCCAAGGGAGGCGCGACCTACCAGGATGGCAAGAAAGGCACGAACGGCGGCCCCGGTAGCTTGGGCGGGGCCGGTGCCGCTGGCGCCGAGTTCGGCGGATTGGACGCGAATGGCCACTACGCGACTTCGTTCGCGCGCGGTGGAGGCGGTGGCCGCGGCAGCCGCGGCGGGGGCGGAGGCGGAGGCGGAGGCGGAGGCGGCACTGGTCTGTCCTGCGGAGCGGGTGGAGGTGGCGGAGGCGAAGGCGGAATCGGCGGCTTCGGCGGCGGTGGCGGCTACGGCGGTGGTGGCAGCATCGGGGTGCTCATCGCGCTCACCAGTACCGCTGAGATCAGCAACTCCACGATTCGTACGGCCACCGGTGGTCAGGGTGGCGGTGGCGGTAACGGTGGCCCCGGCGGCTACGGCGGAGCTGGCGGAGCAGGAGGTACCGGCCGCGCTGCGAGCACCTTCGTGATCCGCAAGGGTTGGGGCGGAACTGGTGGCAACGGCGGCACGGGCGGAGCGGGTGGATACGGCGGCGGCGGGGGCGGTGGCCCCAGCCTGGGTGTGCTTCAATCATCGGATTCGACTGCGTTCGTCGAGTCTACGACCTACGAAATCGGCGAACCCGGTCTCGGTGGCGTTCGCAGCGACGGAAACGGCAACGAAGGCAATCCAGGCATCCGTGCCGAATTCCGAGTCGTGGCCGCGAATGCGCCGAGCGCTTCAGAAAGCACGGAGGTGGCCCGATGAAGAAGCTCCACCTTCTGTCGATCTTCTTTCTGACCCTCATGGCCTGCTCCTCCGGTGACGACGGCCCGACCGGTCCCGGGGGCTCACTAACTTTCGATGAAGTCATCAGTGGCGGCGGGGATTTCGCGCCCGTCGAGGAAGACTCCACTCTGATCAGCGAAGAGACCACCGCCGACGTCGTCGGCACCGAGACCTTCATCTGCACGACTCGGCGGATTTCGATCACCGAAGGTCCCTCGGAATTCCCTCAATTCGATCCGAATGCCTCGGTGATCTATCCCGGAAACCTCCTGCAGGGATCCACTCTCTCGAACGCGACGCCCAGCCCGATCCCCGTGCGCAGAGGAGGTGGGCGAATCGTGATGACTCTGGTCAATGGCAGTGAGAGCGTCAGCCGGAACATCGCCGAAGTGAGCCTCGGTAGCATTTTCGACGCGGCGAATAGCATCATCGCATCCGCGTCGGAGAAGGTCCCCGCGCGGTTCTCCTTCGTGAAAGAGGAGATCCACTCTCGCGAACAGCTTGGCCTGGCGCTGGACTTTCAGTACAACAGTCTCGCCACCGAGGTGAAGGGAGCCCTGAGCTTCAGCAGTGACCGTCAGTACAACCGCTACCTCGTCAAACTCGTCCAGAGCTACTACACCATGGCCTTCGAGATCCCCACTGCGGTAGAGGATTTCTTTGCGCCAGACATCACACCCGCCGAGTTGAAGCCCTTCATCTATGCGGGCAATCCCGGTGCCTTCATCGAGAGCGTGACCTACGGACGGCAATTCTATCTGCTCATCGAATCCACCGCTTCACGCACCGAACTAGCCGCCTCGGTGGAGGCCTCGTTCTCGGCTGCGGTGACCTCGGGGAGCATCGGAGGTGGAGTCACCTACGTACAGGACCTGGAGAATGTCCGTATCAATGCCTATGCCGTCGGTGGCGACGCCTCCGATGCCCTCAGCGCGATCACCACGGACTTCGATACTCTCAAAGGATTCCTGGCCGCGGGGGGAACCATCGACACCGGCGTTCCGTTGAGCTACAAGGTTCATAGCCTCGCCCAGCGGGACAAAGTGGTGAGCGTCGCCGTCGCCACGACTTACGATGTGACCACCTGCACTCCGGTGGGCGAGAGCTTCGACGCGCCGCTCTTCTGGTATCAGGGAGAATTCGCGACCACCGGCGCCGGTGGTCAGGTGAAACGCTGGGACAACCGCTTCGGGGAGGCGTCCTTCGACGCGACTCCTTTGAATGGCAAGGTATACGGCGGAACCAAGATCAATAATCAAATCAACGGTCTGCCGGTCCTGCGCTTCGGCAATGCGACGAGCAGCAACGGTGCTGCGCTCGCGTTCCCGGGTCTGAATCTGGCTCAGGGAGACTACACCGTCATCGCGGTAGCTCGACTGACCAGCTCCGCGGTCAGCTACCCCGAGTTCTTCCTCTGGGGTACATCCGCAGGCGACGACCGGAATCTCCAACTCGGTTGGCGCGATCCCAACCGCGTCACCATGGACCACCAAGGTCAACGCCTCGATGCCACCACGGGCCTCAACCACACTCAGTTCTCGGTCTATACCTTCCGTTTCAGCCAGATGGACGGAATGCAGATCTGGGTGAACGGCCTCCAGGTACCCGTGGGTGAAGACGGGGACCTGAACACCGCCCTCCTCGATTTCCTCGGAGCCCGAGTGGGGAGCCGCAACGGAGCGACGGTCGACATCGCGGAGATCAAGGCCTATGGAGAGGCCATTGACGTGATTCAACGCGAGTACCTCATCGGTCTGCTCCTGACGAAGTACTCCCTCTGAGTCGGGGGACGGTCCCAGCTCGACCGCTGTCCCCGGGGAGGCGCCATGGCCCGGCTATGGCGCCTCCGTTTGCAGCGCAGCGATCAGATTCCGGCATTGCTCCACTCGATAGTGGTCCGAACCGTAGCTCTGAATGAATCCATCGATGGCTGTCGTGAACAATTCTCTTGCACGATCCGCCTGCGAGAGCCCCGCATAGGCTTCGCCGAGCCGCATGCAAGCATGAGCCCTCCAATGATGCCCCTCCGGATAGACTCTTTCGGCGTATGCGCGCCATCGCTCCAGATAGGGAAGCGCGGATTCGTACTCCCCTTGCAGGACCAGAATCCGACCGATCGTGAACCGGGCGACCTCCTCATCCCGACCTCCATCGGGCAAAACGGCCGCCAGCATTTCGACCGCACGGTGCGCACCGGCAAGGGCACGATCCGAGTCTCCGGTGCGCTGCCGTGCGAGAGCCAGGACCGAGAGAGCGCGTGCCGTCCGTGGGTGTTCGGCGCCAAGGGCCTGTACCGAAACCGAGAATCCGTGCTCCGCTAGATCGAGAGCCTCCTCTTCCCGATTCATATCGAGATAGAGAGATGCCAGATTCGAATAGGCGCGGGAAAGCGATCCATGCGGCTCGTCGGCGAACATACGCAGATTCATTTCGAGATTCTCGATCAGGATCTCTTCGGATTCCTGAAGACGACCAACGCGGTGATACATTCCACCAAGATTGTTGAGGTGATGAGCCAGGTCGTAGTGATCGCCCTCGAAGATTTCACGAGCAACCGCCACCGCATACTCGAACTGATCGACCGCCTCATCCAGATTGCCGAGCTGGAAGTTGATGTAACCAAGTGATCCCCAACCCCAGGCGATTTCGGGATCCGCAGGTGGCCCGTATTTCTCATTGAGCCTCAGGGACCGAATCGTGGGCGCTACCGACTCCTCCAACCTCCCAGCCGCCTGAAGATCGATCCCCAGAAGGTTCAACACTACGGCAATGTCTACGGAATCCGCGATCCCACTCTGCTCGTAGCTCGCGATCGCATCGCGGTGAACCTCCACCGCTTCCCGATAGTGCCCAAGGTCGTGTTGGACCACACCATAACCCATGAGGATTTCACCCCTCTGGTAAAGCACTTCTCTGGGATCGCGATCGGTGATCGTCCCGTTCACTTCGAGTGCAGTGCGAAGCAGGCTGTCGGCTTGATCGTTGCGAGACAGCGCATGGTTCACGATGCCGATCGTGCGGTAGAGAGCGGCGCGCAGCCAGGGCTCGTCCGCGAGCTGTTCATCAATGCGCGTCGATCCCAGATCGAGCATCTCGATCGCGCCGAGCTCCCTCGTACCCCCTTGGTCGGGCCGAGCGAGTTCGAAGAGATTCTCCATGAAAGACACGACCGCGGAAGAAGTCTCCAATTCGCGAACGGCTTTGGCCTCGGCGGTGCGGGCCCGATCACGCTCGATCCCCATCCGATTCGCGTGCCAGGCCAGACCGATGGTGGCAGCGATGATGCCCAGAAAGATCGCTGCGCTCAGGACACTGGCCGCAGGATGGCGACGAATGAACTTTCCCGCCCGGTATGTCCAACTGTCTGGTCTCGCATCGACAGGATGGCCTTCCCGAAGGCGGCGCAAGTCGTCGGCAAGGTGAGCGGCGCTGGCGTAGCGACGTTCAGGCTCGAAACGCACCGCCATCAAACAGATCGTGTCGATGTCTCCACGCAACCGGCGCCTCAGTCCTCGCACGCTCAGGCCCCGTCTTGCAGCCAGCTCACCGGTCGCAACATCGGTGATCACCGTGGACGGCGCCGGGGGACCGACATCCGATCCCCGCTGAATCTTTCCCTCTCCGTCACGATAGGGATGCCGACCGGCCAACAATTCGTAGAGGATCACTCCGAGCGAATAGACATCGCTGCGTGCGTCGATTCGGCTTTCGTCTCCTGCAACCTGTTCGGGGCTCATGTAGGCTGGAGTCCCCACCGTCTGGCCCTCGCGAGTGAGCAAGGTCGAGGCGGCCGTCTCATCGACCTGCAAGGCCTTTGCAACTCCGAAGTCGATGACCACGGGAACGGGTCGGCCACTCACCCTGCGTACGAGAATGTTTCCCGGTTTCAGATCCCGATGCAACACTCCACGGCCATGGGCATGATGCACCGCGCGACAAACGTCCTCGAAGACCTGCAGGCGCTCATCGATGTCGAGGCCGGCATCGTCACAGAACTCGAGCAACGGAAGCCCCTCGACCAGGGGCATGACGAACCAGGGGTGGCCGTGCTCGTCGGTGCCTGCATCGAGAACCGACGCAATGTGCGGGTGGTCCATGCGTGCGAGGGTCCGTCGCTCCAATTCGAAGCGCCGAATGACACTCTCGTGGTGCATGCCCCTGCGAATCAGCTTGAGTGCAACCTTGCGGCGGATCGGCTCCTCCTGCCGAGCCCGATACACGACTCCCATCCCGCCTTCTCCCAGGACCGCCTCGATTTCGTAGATCCCGATTCGTTTCGGGAACTGCTCCTCGCTCCGAAAGGTCACGACTCCTTTGTCGAGCAGGGCGTGTGCGGAGTCCTCTCGGTTGAGGAGCGCGAGAACTTCTGCCGCGAGCTCCTCATCGTCCCCCGCCTCCGTCTTCACGAATGCTTCTCGCGCGTCGACCGGCAGTGCGCAGGCCGCAATGAGAAGCTCCTTGATCTGAGCAAAGCGTTCGGGAGTCGTACTCATTCGTCGGTCAGTTCGCGTGAGATCCACATGCGTGCCACGGACCAGTCTCCATCCACCGTCCTGGGCGAGATACCGAGCTCCGTGGCGATCTCCGGAATTGTCATCCCGGCAAAGAGCCGCATCTCGGCCACCCGGGATGCCCGCGGATCCAGAGCTTCGAATCGAGTCAGAGCCTGGTCGAGTGCAATGAGTTCGAGTTGGGGATCCTGAAAGGAGACCACACTCGCATCGAGCGTGATCCGATCCCAGTCGCCCCCGCGCTTTTGCGCGGCCTTGGCGCGAGCATGATCGACGAGAACCCGTCTCATGCACCGTGCGGCAATGCCGAAGAAATGTGCCCGTCCCTGGAGTTGGACCATCTCGACGTCCACGAGTCGAAGCCACGCTTCGTTGACCAGCGCCGTGGGCTGCAGAGTATGGCCCACGCGTTCGCGCGCCATCAGCGAAGCGGCCAGATCTCTGAGTTCCGGATACAGGCGCTCGATGACCAGATCACGGGTCTCGTCGTCGAGGTGTTCGGACTCCGAGAGAGCCGCGAACAAGCGCGTGATTTCCTCACGTCCGGGGAGGGGATCCAATGTTTTCTACCAGAAGTGAGAGGCAAGGGGGCACGTGGAGCATAGGTCGTCCACGGGCCGAATGTCCACACCAAGGTCCAGCTTTCGTTCGAAGACCGCCGCAGCGGGGTAATGGGCTACTTGTAGGCCACCGCCGCGCTCGTGGGCCCACTCAACGGAATGGTCTCGAAGCGCGTGAAGCCGGCGTTCGAACACCAAGAACGAAAGTCCGCCTCCGAGTAATCGAATGCATCTCCGCACTCGATGAGCATGTTCAACGACATCAGCAGGCCAAAAACGTTCTCACGGCGAGCATCGTCGATGAGGGTCTCGATCACGATGAATGCCCCATCCTTCGGGAGCGCTTCGTAGGCACTCCGAATGAGGTGCATCTTCTTCTCCAGGTTCCAGTCATGGAGAACATTTCCCATGTTGATGACATCCGCTTTCGGCAGCGGATCGACAAAGAAGTCACCGGAGACAACCTGAATTCGGTCGCTCAGGCCCGCCGCCTCGACCGCGGATTCGGCGTGCGGGGCGACGGGGGGCAAATCGAAACTCTGGAATCTGAGATGCGGATGTCGAGCGGCCACCAAACGCGACAACAAGGCGAGTGCTCCCCCCACGTCGGTGACCGTCTCGTAGCGTGAGAAGTCGAAGCCCTCCGCAACGGCAGCGAAGTTCGCCGCCTGGAAGCCACTCATCGCTCGGAGGAACTCGCCCAAGCGCTCGTCATCCGCATAGAGCACTTCGAAGAACGAGGTTCCCGTCGACTTGATTTCGTTCTGCGGATCTCCGGTCTCAAGTGCCTCACCGAGGTGATTCCAGAATCCGAAGAGCCGGGAGTTGAGCATTTCCAACATTCCGCCGATATAGGCAGGGCTTCGCCGCACGAGAAAGGCCGAGGTTTCCGGGGTGTTTCGATATCGCCCGCCAGGGCCGTCACCTTCGCGCTCGAGGAAGTTCATCGCGACGAGCGCATCGAAGAAGTCATAGGTCCCACGAGGGTGGAGGCCCAACGATTCACCGAGTTCGGCGGCAGTCATCGTGGTCTCGTCCAATGTGGAAAACAGATCGAATTCAACCGCGGTGAGAAGGACCTTCGAGGCCCAGAAAGATGTCGCGACCTGCATGATGGAGTCCGGGGCAAGGGACTTGGTCATTCATGCCCTCCTCTCGTGCTTGGGATCGGTACCGCGGCGGAGTTCAATCTCCTCGTTCCGCGTTGACCAGGGTGTATGGGGAGGCTTCAGGCTTGGCTCCGCACCCTGCCTGGCGATACCCCGAATTCCCGCTTGAAGGCCCGACAGAACGCCGGCTCCGACCGGTAGCCCACCTTCTCGGCGATCTCGGCCAGGGCAGTCCGGTGCCCCTCGGCGAGCTCCATGCGCGCGAGCTCCAGACGCCAACGGGTGAGATACCGCATCGCAGACTCGCCCACGAATTCGCGGAAGTGTGCGGCGAAGGCAGAGCGCGACATACCCACCTCCTGCGCGAGACTCTCGACGGTCCATCCTCGTGCGGGATCTCGGTGGAGGCAGGCCATCGCACGGCCGATCTGCGGATGGTGAAGCGCGCCCAACCAACCAGTCGTGGCTTGTGGTGCGGACTCGAGCCAGGCACGAAGCATCTGGACCACCACGATGTCGGCAAGTCGAGTGATCACCGTCTCACCGCCGGGCCGGAGCTCCCGCGCCTCGCGACCAAGGAGTCGGACCGTGCTCTGCAACCAACTCCCCTCGTCTTCCTCCCACGCATCGACATGGATCACCGGTGGCAGCGCATCGATGAGTTGCCGTGCTGCCGCGTGATCGAAGCGCATGACTCCGCACAACAATCGTGTTGACGCTCCGCCTCCTCCGTAACGCATCACCTCGTAGCGATCACTCACCTTCTCTACGGAAATCTCGAAGAGGCCCTCGACGGGAGCTTTCTCATCGCTGCGCATCAGATGTCCGCGCCCATGCGGAACCAAGGTGACGCTGCCCCGGCGCAATTCAACCACCGATGCATCGATCACCAATTCCGCTCGGCCTTCGATCAGGACGTGGAACATCATGCACGCCTCGATGGGAGGCATGTCGATGGCCCAAGGAGCCGTCAGCTCGCTGCGGCAGTACAGAGTTCCGGTCAGACGGAGCAGATGCAGGATCTGGCCCAGAGGATCGCTGTCCACGGCTACGGCGGGGGGGGCGGCGGTTGGGGTCGTGACCATGGGAGAAGTATAGAAGAATCTTTGCAGATCGTCCATCGATCTGGACGATCTGCATACAATTACGGACTCACTGGCATTCTTCACCCGCTCGAAGGGCCTAGATTGAAGTCACCAACACATCCCCCTTCTGGAAGGCTCATCGTGAACACTCAACCCATCCTGGTCATCGGCTCCACGGGCAAGACCGGACGACGCATCGCCGCCCAACTGCAAGCCGAGGGACATGCGGTCCGACATGGCTCACGCCAGTCTGCGACTCCCTTCGACTGGCATCAGCCCGAGACCTGGGAGCCCGCCCTCGCAGGAGCGCGTGCGGTCTATATCTCCTATCACCCCGACCTCGCGGTGCCGGAAGCCCCCGATTCCATCCGTCGGTTGGTCCAGATCGCCAGAAGTGCCGGGGTGGAACAGCTGATTCTGCTCTCGGGTCGCGGTGAGGAGAATGCCCAGCGCTGCGAAGGGATCGTGAGCGAGTCGGGATTGCGAACCACCGTTCTCCGAGCGAGTTGGTTCGCGCAGAACTTCAGTGAGGGGATTCTGGTCCATTCTGTCCTCGACGGAGTCCTGGCCATGCCCGCCGGCACCGTCCGTGAGCCCTTCGTCGACATCGATGACCTCGCCGATATCGCAGTCGCCGCCTTCACCGACCCCGACGGCCGTCATGACGGACAACTCTACGAGGTCACTGGACCCCGCTTGTTGAGTTGGGCCGACGTGGCCGATGAGCTCAGCGCGGTCGTGGGCCATCGGGTGCACTATCAGCCAATCACTCTGGACCAATTCCACGATGCCCTCTCAGCCGAGGCAGGCCGAGACTACGCCGATCTGCTGACAAATCTGTGCCGCGAAGTCTTCGACGGTCGCAATGAGGAATTGGGCGATGGAGTCTGACGCGCCCTCGGCCGCGAAGCCCGCAGCTTCACCGACTATTGTCACGAAGCCGCAGCAACGGGAGTATGGGGCTCTTCTCAGTCCACCACATACTCCGCGTAGCGCTCCGCTTCTTTCTTCAAGCCCAGTTCCCCACAGACCTTCACCAGCCACTGCGCAGTCTTACCGGTCTTGGGGTGCTGGGCGCCGAGTTTGGCCAGGTTCACATCAAAGGCCTTGACCAAGAGGTCGTAAGCCTCACGCTGACGCTTCAACTGGGTCAAGATCACGCCCAGATCCAAACGCGCCGTGGCCACTCGCGGATCATCGTCGGCGTACATGCTCTTAGCGAGGTCGAGTCCGCGCTCCAAACTCTGCCGCGCTTCGTCGTAGCGTCCCAGGTGGCGGAGCGCCACCCCCAGGTTGCGCAGGACCACCAAGACATCTGGATGCTCCGCACCTCGCACATCGATCAGCTTGGGAGCAACTCACGAAAGATCCTCACGGCCTTCTCACGATCGCCCGCCAAAGACGCGACGGTTGCCGTATTGATGGTCGTCCGCAACACATCGATGTGATCGGGACCGAGATTGCGACGACGGATGTCCAGAACGGTTTCGAGAGCGGCGAGGGTCTCGGTCGGCCGACCCAGACGGTAGAGCACCCCCCCACGATTCTCCACGAAGGTCGCGTACTCCGGATGATCGCGCCCGAAGATACGTTCGCTCAGTACCAGGGCCTCGTCGAAATCCGCCAGTGCTCCCTCCAAATCTCCACTCTGACTGCGGTACTGCGCGGTGTTGTTCAGATAGGTCGTCAGAACTGCAGCGTCGGGATCCACGGAACGACCGAAGTCGTATGCACGACGCGAGAGCGATTCAGCCGCCGCCGCATTTCCATCGCGGGAGGCCACCAAGTCGGCCCGGAGACTGAGATTCTCGGCACTGGCCAGGAGTCGCCGGCCGTCCGGCGTCGCGGACAATTCCTGGCAGATCCCCAGAACGGACTCCGCCACTGCATATCGCTGCTCGAACATGAGGTTTCGTGCGAGGTGCTGGAAGGCGATCAGTCGGTCCTCGGCCGTAGCCCGAGGATCGGTCTCGAAAATCCTCGCCGCCTCCCTCGCGCTCAGCACTGCGAGTCCATGGTTCGCGCGACGCTGCTCCAGTATCGCTTTGGTCGAATGCAAGAGGCCGAGCTCGTGGCTGTCTCGGTTCCCGAGCTCGAGCCGTATGGCGATGGCCCTCTCGATCTGTTCCGCGGCCAGCTCGACCTTGCCAAGTCCCAAATAGGTCTGGCCGAGAACTGTGCGCATCGAGGCTTCCAGTTCGGGCTGACCTGCGAAGGCGTTGTCCATGTTGCGCGTCGCCGCATCCAAAGCGCGGACCACGGTGACATCGGGGCCGACCCCCGACCATGGATCGGCCGACGCAAGAGTCTGGGTGAGAAAGTCGTTCATGGCCGACGCCTTGGCTGCCTCCGCGGCTGCGCGGTCACGCTCTTGGGCGATGGTCCGCGCCTGAATACCGGTGACCGCTGCAAAGACAACCAGTGCCAGGACTGCGGCGGAAGCCACGGCCACTCCGGTGCGGTGCCGACGCACGAATTTCGATGCTCGATATCGCACGGTTGGCGGACCGGCCAACACCGGTTCGCTGTCGAGATGGCGTTGAATATCCTGAGCGAGAGCATCAGGCGACCCATAACGACGATTGCGGTCCTTGTCCATGGCACGCAAGACGATCCAATCGAGGTCGCCGCGCACCTGATTCGACAACCGCTTCACCTCGGTGCGTCGATGCCTGGCGGTTTCCGTCGCTCGTTCGGTGCCCATGGTGAGCTGCGTACTGGGCTTGGGAGGATCCTGCTCCCGCAACACCTGAAAGACCTTCTCGATCCCCGCCCTGCGCAGCATCTTGGAGTCGAAGGGCAAGCACCCCACCAGCAGTTCGTAGAGAATCACTCCGAGGCTGTAGACGTCGGTGCGCGTGTCCACATCTTCAGACGTGAACTCGGCCTGCTCCGGACTCATGTATTCGGGGGTTCCGATGAGCTGACCAAGTGACGTGTGCATGGTTGCATCGGTGAGAGCGCGCGTGGTTGCTTTGGCTACTCCGAAGTCGATGATCTTGGGAAGAGGTTTTCCATCGACGTCGGCCACCAGAACGTTCGACGGCTTGAGATCGCGGTGCAAGACGGCCTTCTGGTGAGCATGCTGCACGCCGTGGCAGACCTTCTGGAACAACTCCAACCGCTCAGAGGTATTCAGTCGGCGTTTGTCGCAGTACTCATCGATGGGCGAGCCCTGGACATATTCCATGGCGAAGTAGGGCCGACCCTCGGGGGTCGTGCCGGCATCGAAGACCTTGGCGATGCAAGGGTGATCCATGAGCGCAAGCGCCTGGCGCTCGGCCTCGAAACGCCCGAGCACTTCCCGCGTATCCATGCCAGCCTTGATGAGCTTGATCGCCACCGTCCGCCGGATCGGAGTCGACTGCTCGGCCTTCCAGACTTCGCCCATACCGCCGAGGCCGATGCGCTCACGCAACACATAGGGCCCCATACTCTGGCCAACTCGACCGCTCGCCCCTGAAGAAGGATCGTCGTCGGAGTGCCGGATCGTGTCCGATGTGTGGTCATTCATGGAAGAAGACTAGGCGACCCGGGCTTCGCTCCCAAGGAGAATCCATGCCAGTCCTGCTCGTGGTTGGGGAAGGATTGGGCCCTCAACCCATCCGGGACCATCAGGTTTCCTTGTTTTCTCTCGAAGCGGAACCCAGTTCCACATCATGCGACATCTCTCCTGCAATGTTCCTGACCTCGACCACCGCAGGTGCCGGTGACTGTTCGAAGATCGGCCCGAAAGTCAGAAGAACTATCAGCTCGACCTGTTCGACCCTGACGATGGGCACCGGGAGTACTCGGCGATGGCTCATAACCTCATGGTGAGTCCGCAGATCTCGGCGATCGGGACTGCTGCAATTCCCCGGCGGACGGCTCACCCTGAAGCTCTCCAGTCTCTGAGGGGGACGGTATAACCGGGCGTTGTGTCGCTGGGTTCGTCGCCTGGGGAGGGTCACCACTGCGAAAAACCGCGTTCGCTCGCGGCACTGGCGGTGTGGAACTCTCCGCCTTCGCAAAACAACCCTGTTCGTGGGTGACCACGGTCGGTCCTGCCGGACCCTCTATCGTTCTTCCGAAGGAGAACACAGGAAGAAGCCAACCGCACTGAGGGCACCTTTCCTCGCCCCGACACCCATGAGGGCATCCGCCAAAGAAGAATCTGGCAGCCGGACCTTACCCCAAAAGCCCAGGCTCCATGGTATCTTTGCGCATGCCACCGCGGCTGACAACGCCGCAACAGTCGTTTCGCTCCGCTGTCGCCTCCGACCCTAACGAAACAACGTCTTGATGATCCCCCACGTCTTTTCCTCCACCGGAACAACGAACATGCGGGGCGACGTGCGGATCGTAAACTGCGTCATGCCGTCAGGAACATCGATCGCGTAGGTGAATACGTGCGTTTCGCCGGGAAGAATCGTCCCACCGACGGCGTCGATCGTCACTTCGTCGTAGACGATCGTCGGCAACACGGAAAAGCTGCGGGGCGAGTTGTCGTCCGGTAGGTCGAAGTCGAGCCCAGTGCCCAGCGCCTGCTGAACCCACCCCGAGTCGGTCCCCGTACCGAGCATCACTTGGTAGCCGATCCAGATACCGCCCGTGTTGTTGGTGACCGTCTCGGTCACCTGGTATTCCGTGGCCGGGAGCCCGTTGGAGGCCACGTCGAATATTGTCCAGATGCCGTTGAACGTGTCGAAGCGCTTTTGCGTGATGACAACCGTGTTGGGTGAGGCTCCGGCCACGTCATCATTGCCCGCTCCGGGAGTGGAAACCGCGCCGAAAGTCACCACGCCCAAGCCGGCACCGGACGCGCCCGCGTAACCAGTGATCGTTCCGGCGAGCACCGCCCCGTCCGACACGAGAAGCGCAGCAACAAAAACAATCGCCGAGGTATTCATCCAAGATGGTGGGTGGCTGGGGTGTAGGCGCTTCATGACTGTCCTCCGCGGAAATCGGTTCGGGGATGGTCCTCCCAATAGCTCGGGCGACGACGATTCGCGGAAGTATATCACATCGTGGCCCTGCACGGCGTTCTTACCACTTCTTCTCAACCGGGTCTTCCGTCCCGCAATACCGTCAGGAACGCTTCGGTGGCATTTTTCGCGGCGGCTGCCGAGCTGCCGCGATGCGTATGCAACGATCGTCGCCCTCTTCTCCGTCGATCGCCTCCACGAGGATCTTCAGCAACGAGTGATTCGCAACAACCAGCGACATCACATTCTGGCAAGTCGGAGAAGGAGACCTGAGTTTCAATGTCAAGCTCGAGACACCCATGCTACGGTCCGAACACGATCAGGATCTCATCGCGCTGAGCCTCGTCGCCAAATCCGGCGTTGCACGAACAGACACTACGCTCGATCCTGCCGGGCCGCCGATCTCCACTCCCTCGCGAGCCAGCGGGTCCGAATCGAGGCTCTCGGTGGTCCGGCCCTCGCTCCGTCCCTCCCCATTGACAACCGAGCCCGAAGCGCACAAGCTCGATCGCCCGACCGACCGCGACCGATCACGTCGCCAACCGCCTACCCGGGAGATCGGAATGCAACCCTTCCGACTGGCAGGGGCATTGCTGTGCCTTCTGCTCGCTGCCATGCCTGCCCTGGCCCAAGACGAAGCCCGGCTTCTGCGGAGTCCCGACATCAGTGCGGAGCATGTAGTCTTCGTCTACGCCAACGACATCTGGATCACAGCGAGAGCCGGAGGCGAAGCACGGAGACTCACGACCTTCGAAGGCGCAGAGACCCAGCCGCACTTCTCGCCCGACGGTACGATGGTCGCCTTCTCTGGCCAGTACGACGGCAATACCGATGTCTACCTAGTCGATACCCGGGGCGGTCGTCCGCAGCGACTGACCTGGCACCCCGGCGCGGACTTGGTCGAGGGTTGGACCCCAGACGGGAAGATCGTCTTCGCTTCGGGGCGCATCAACGCGCCTCGTCCCTGGCCCCGCCTCTGGACCATCGGTATCGAAGGTGGGATGCCCCAGGCTCTCGGGCTCCCCCGAGCGGCCACCGGGAAGTTCTCCCCCGATGGAGAGTCCCTGGCCTATCAAATGGTCGATCCTTGGGAGTCCGAGTTTCGCAACTACCGAGGAGGACAGGCTCAGCCCATCCGCATTGCGAAGCTCAGCGACCTGAGCACGCGACGGATTCCATGGGAGGGCAGCAACGACATTCAACCAGTGTGGATCGAATCGACCATCTTCTTTCTGAGCGACCGCGACTTTGCTCACAATGTGTGGGCCTATGATCTCCGCACCGAGAAGCTCGAGCAACGCACCTTCTTCAAGGAGTTCGACTGCAAGCAGCTCGAGGGCGACGACCGGACGCTGATCTTCGAGAATGGTGGATATCTCTACGTGATGGACGGTCGTGGCGGCGAAGCTCGTCAACTGCACATCACCCTCCACGGGGATTTCCCCCTGGCCCGTCCGCACTGGACCAATGTCCAGAAGTACATCCGCAACGCAGAGATCTCGCCTTCGGGCAAGCGAGCCCTCTTCGAAGCGCGGGGGGAGATCTTCACCGTCCCGGCCGAGAACGGGGATGTCCGCAACCTGAGTCAGGACTCGGGGGCGGCAGATCGCACGCCGAGCTGGTCCCCGGACGGGCAATGGATCGCTTACTTCTCCGATCGCTCCGGAGACTACGAGCTGGTCCTCTGCGATCAGTTCGGTGAGCAGCGACGAAGGATCTCCCTGAAAGATCCCGACTTCTTCTACACCCCGGCCTGGTCCCCCAATAGCGAGTACCTCGCCTATACCAACGCCGGTCGAGCCCTGTGGATCCTGGACATCGAGAGCGGCGAGGCCCGGCGCATCGACGACGAAGGCTTCGCGCCCCCCACCCGGCTCATCCATCCGATGTGGTCACCGGATTCGAAGTGGGTGGCCTACAGTCGTCGCCTGCCCAACCAATTCAACGCGATCTTCGTCTACGCGCTCGATTCGAAGAAGAGCCGGCAACTCACGGATGGTCTGTCGGATGCCCACGACCCGGCCTTCGATCGCAACGGCAAGTATCTCTACTTCCTGGCCAGTACCGACTATGGCATGAATGTGGGGTGGCTCGACATGAGCTCCTACAATCGCCCTCTGAACTATTCGGTCTACGTCGCAGTCCTCAGCGCCGACGAGGCCTCACCCTTCGCACCTGAGAGTGACGACGAGGAAGTCCCCGCCGAAAACGCCGGCGACGAAGGCACTTCGGAGGAAGAGGCCGCCGAGGAGGATTCCGCAGTCACCGTGACCATCGACTTCGACGGACTCGACCAGCGCATCCTCGCGCTGGAATTGCCTCCGCGACCCTACAGTGATCTGCGCACCGGCAACGAGGGCATGGTCTTCTTCACCGAGCAGATTCCGAATGCCGACGGCATGACCCTGCATCGCTTTGACATGGAGGAGCGAGAGGACAACCAGGTCACCGCGGGAGTAAGTGGCTACGTGATTTCTGCGAACGGTGAGAAGCTCCTGCTGATGACCGCAGGAGGAGACTTCTCGATTGTGGATGCTGGCGGCAGTCCCGGCCCCGGGGACGGACAGCTCGATCTCTCGAAATTGCGTATGAAGGTGGACCCTGCTGCCGAATGGCGGCAGATTTTCCACGAGGCCTGGCGCTTTCAGCGTGATTTCTTCTACGTCAAGAACGTCCACGGCCTCGATATGGAATGGGCTCACCGGGCCTACGGCGCTTGGGTCGATCACGTCCGGCATCGAAGTGACCTCACCTACATTCTCGACATTCTGGGCGGCGAGACCTCGGTTGGGCATTCCTTCACCGGCGGCGGAGACCTTCCCGAGGTCGACACCGTACCCATTGGTCTTCTCGGAGCCGACATCGTGGTCTCGAAGGGCCACTATCGCATCGGTCACATCTACGATGGGGAGAGCTGGAATCCGGGCTTGGATGCCCCGCTCAGCGGTCCAGGCATCGATGCCAAGGTGGGAGACTACATTCTCGCGGTCAATGGGCACGAGCTCGACCCCGCGGAGAACTTCTACGCCGCCTTCGACCGAAGTGCTGGGCGACAGGTGGTCCTGACGCTCAACGACAGACCAAGCTCCGAGGGCTCACGCAAGGTCGCCGTCGTTCCCGTCCCGGACGAGATCGGACTACGGGCGCGGGATTGGGTCGAATCCAATCGCCGCCGGGTCGCCGAGCTTTCCGATGGCAAACTCGCCTACCTCTGGGTGCCGGATACGGGCTTCGGAGGCTACACCTCCTTCACGCGTTACTACTTTGCCCAGCAGGACCGCAAGGGAGCGATCATCGACGAACGATTCAATCACGGTGGGTCGATCGCCGACTACATGGTCGATCTCATGTCGCGCAAGCTCTTGGGCTATTTCAACAACCCCGTCGGGAATCGACAATCATGGACCGCGCCCAACGCCGCACTCTGGGGGCCCAAGGTGATGCTCATCAACGAAATGTCCGGTTCCGGCGGCGACATGCTCCCCTACATGTTCCGCAAGATGGAGATCGGCCCCCTCGTCGGCACGCGAACCTGGGGAGGGCTGGTCGGCATCTGGGATGTGCCGGAACTCATCGACGGCGGATTCATGACCGCGCCGCGCGGAGGGTTCTACGACACCGACGGAAACTGGGCGGTCGAGAACGAAGGCGTCGCCCCCGATGTCGAAATCGAGCAGGATCCGGCCGCCGTCGCCGAAGGCCATGACCCCCAACTCGAAGCCGCGGTCCGCATCGCTCTCGAGAAGTTGAAGACCGAGGCGGTCGAGCTCTTGCCCCAACCCGCGGATCCGGTCCGCGTTCGACGACCGGAATGATCCCGGCTCAGGGCACTTTCGGAGGGTCGTAAGTCGGCAGGCGGGCGATGAACAGGGAAACGGCCAGACCTGCGGCCATCCACAACGCCCGCATCCATGCCGCATCGAGGGCCAGCCAGGCGCTGAGACTGAAGGCGATGATCACGGCGCCGATGGCCCTCGGCTTCACCCACCGGGGGATTCGCCGGGCTTCACGCCAAGCCTCGAGTGGCGGGCCCAAGATCCGATGTCCGAGGAGCCAGCGGTAGCATCGATCGTTGGAGCGGGCGAAACACCCCGCAGCCAGAATCAGAAAGGGCATGCCCGGCAACAGCGGAAGTGCGATTCCGACCGCTCCGACCGCGGTCAGCAGAACACCGAGCACCACTAGGAGCACCCGCACCGAGCGCCGCAGCTGCGGAGACGACGTGCTTCGAACGATCATGGCCATGGCGGTCACCGGAGCGGGTGGGCAGGCCCGACGAGGATTCGTTCCCTGGGCGTGGTCTCCTATACTATGTGCTTTCCGGCGAGCCCGCGAGGCAGCCCGGGATTTGACAGTGATCTCGCCCGGCGCATAGAATTGATCGATGCCCCAGGACAAAGATCTGACCCAGCTTCTCCACGACATCGACCACGACGACGCGGATGCGCTCGATCGCATTCTACCGGTGGTCTACGACGAGTTGCGCGTCCTGGCTCGGAGTATCCTCCGTGGAGAACGCGCCGACCACACTTTGCAGTGCACCGCCCTGGTTCACGAAGCCTATCTGCGCCTGGTGGACCAGCGGAAGACGGACTGGAAGAGCCGGGCTCATTTCTTCGCGCTGGCCTCCATGGCCATTCGTCGGATCCTCGTGGACCACGCTCGACGCCGCTCCGCCGCCCGGCGGGGCAGTGGAGAGCGGCCCCTCTCTCTCGATGAAGTCACCACCGTGGCCGCTGATCTTCCCGAGACTTCCCTGGTCGGTCTGGACGATGCCCTCAATTCCCTCGCCAAGATGGATGCTGCCGGCGCTCAGGTCGTGGAGATGCGATTCTTGGGCGGCCTGACTCATGTCGAAATCGCTGAAGTTCTGGGCATCAACGAGCGTACGGTTCGTCGCCGTTGGGTCCATGCTCGAACCTGGCTCTACCGGGAACTCTCCGACCGGCCCGAACCGAATCACGAAGGAACGACTTGAGCACGCACCGATACCGTTGGGCCCGAGAGATCTTTTTCGATCTCATGGAGCTGCCTGCCCCGGATCGCGAATCCGCCCTCCGAGAATTCTGCGGCAGTGACCACGAGTTGTGTCGCGATGTCGAGGAGCTGCTTGCGGCAAGTGAGACCGCGGAAGGATTCCTCGATGCGCCCATTCTTGGGGACGCTCTCCACCAGATCTCCTCTTCCCCAGCAGATCCCGAGGATCTGCTGGGAGAACGAGTGGGGGTCTACGTCCTCGAGCGACTGATTGGATCCGGTGGAATGGGGGGGGTCTATCTGGGCCGACGTGATGACGACGAGTTCCACAAGCTCGTGGCCATCAAGATTCTGCATGCCGACCTCGCGACGAAGGAACTGCTGGGACGCTTCCAACACGAGCGTCAGATCCTGTCCGACATGGAGCATCCGAACATCGCCCGACTCTACGACGGTGGAGTGACCGACGATGGACGGCCCTACATCGTGATGGAGTACGTCGAGGGCCTGCCCATCGATACGCATTGCGAACAACAGCAGCTCGATCAGAACGCACGGATCGAACTCTTTCGAGAGGCCTGCCGAGCGGTCCAGCATGCCCACCGAAACCTCGTCGTACACCGCGACCTCAAGCCCAGCAACATTCTCGTGGATGCTCGGGGAAGGGTGAAGCTTCTGGACTTCGGCATCTCCGAAGTCCTCGACAGCGGGGAATCTCGAGACCGCGTTTCCGATCCGATGACCCTCCGTCCCTTCACCCCTCGTTACTCCAGTCCCGAGCAGGCTTCGTTCGCACCGGTGACGACGGCCGCGGATGTCTATTCCCTCGGAGTGGTTCTTCGCAAGATCTTGACCGGCGAAGCCGACGGTGATCTGTCGACCCTTTCCCAAGATCTCCGCGCGATCATCGAGCGCGCCGTACAGATCGATCCCGAGCTTCGATATTCTTCGGTCGAGAATCTATCGGAGGATCTGAGACGGCATCGGGTCGACCTTCCCCTGACCGCGGTGCCCGCATCTGCCGGCTATCTCGCCCGCAAGTTTCTGCGTCGTAACCGAATCGGGGTGGCGTGGGCCATCTGCTTCCTGTTGCTGATGGTCGTGGCCACCGCGGTCAGCCTGCGCTTCGCGATCCAAGCCAACGAACAACACGCCCTCGCCGAAGAGCGCTTCGACGATGTCCACGAGCTCGCGACGACCTTTCTCTATGAGATCTACGACGCCGTGGACACTCAAGGCCCGACCGCCGCTCGAGAGAAGATGGTGAGCACCGCTCTGGACTACCTGGATGCCCTCAACACTCGAGAGCACGGTGACCCGGCCTTGGCTCGGGACATCGCGCGCGGCTACTTCAGAATTGCGTCACTCCAAGGAGACCCCTCGGTCTCCAGCCTGGGCGACCCCGACGCCGGCCGCGAAAGCAGTCTCCGAGGAGTGGCGATCGTCAACGACCTCCTCTCCCGGATCGTGCCAGATGACGACCTCCTTCTCCTCGAGGCCGAAGCCCAACTGACCCAGGGGAATATCAGTCGGCACTTCGACGACCTCCAGACTTCGCGAGCCCACTACGATTCGGCGCTGGTCCTGCGCGAAAAGCTCGACACGGATCCCCTGCAAGTGCCGCGGCGCTACATCATTCACAAGAGCTTCGCACGCACTCTCGAACGAGCCGCGGCCTTCGATGAGGCGATCGACCATTACGAAGCCGCGAGATCCGAACTCGAGGAGTTGGTTCGGGTGTACCCCGAAGATCGAGATCTGAGCACCGCCCTGATCTCGACCCGCGTGGACCTGGGTCAGGTCTACCGCTACACCGGACAAGCGGAGAAGGCCCTGTCGGTCCTCGAGGCTCAAGTGCCACTCCTCGAAGCAGAGATTCAGGCTCGACCCGAGGGCCAGTTCCAGCGGGCCATGCTGGGCGGGGCTCGGCTGAATCTGGGTCGCGCCCTGGACCAGCTAGGAATGCGCGACCGCGCCGGCGCCGAACTCGAGGCTGCGTTGCCGATCTGGACAGACCTGATTCGTACCGATCCCCGCAATGTGACTCTGCAACTCAACGCATCGTCGACCCATCACTTCTTGGGTCGTCTGCGGGGTGCGGAAGGGGACCATGAGGCCGCCCTTGCCCACTTCGAGGAGATGCTCGCAATCCGCCGTCGGGTGGCAGCGGGAAAGCCCGAATCCTTGGCCTACCAACGCGAAGTCGCGACCGCACTGGACATGACCGGATCGGCCCTGCGCCATCTTGGACGCACCGACGAGGCCTTGCCTCTCCACCAAGAGGCCAATCGGTTGTTTCTCGGCATTGCAACCGAGCGACCGGACGACGCCGAGGCCGGGCGGGCGGTCGCAGTGTCCTATTATTTCCTCGGGAAATTGCATGCAGGACTCGCGGACGAAGTGGATGCCACCGCTTCGACCAAGCACACGGAATTGGTGGCGGCCTTGGACTGCTACCGCAAGAGTCGAACGATGATGGTCGACCTGAAAACCGCAGGGCTCCTTGCAGTGAGAGATGAGGGGGTCATCGACATGCTCGATGGAGAGATCGCCAAGTGCGATCAACGCCTCTCCGACAACTGACCGATCACTGATAGCGGCGGAGTTTGGCCCGAATCTGCTTGCGTAATGCCTCCGCTGCGGGAGACCGAGAACTACGCGGATGATTCATGCCTCGATTCATTTCCGCAACACAGTCCTGAAACACCGGCATCAGAGCTTCCATATCCGGATCATCCAGAGTCTCGGACCACTCCAAGAGCTCATCCAGATTGGCCTCAATCGACTCACGAACCATCTTCATCGACTTCGAATCGGCCCCCTGCATCGCCAACTCCATCAAGTCCATGGTCTCGAGAACCTGCAAATAGCGGATCGTGCTGATGTTCTCTCCCGGATCCACCGGTCCACGGCTCGCCGTGTATTCCATCTTCAGAGGCACGAACTCTTCGACTCGGCCTAGCCCTCCCGAGACTTGATCGTAGCGAAGGAATACCCGACCGACTTCTTGAATCCCGGCCTCTCGTCGAGGCAGCCGAAGAGTGAACCCCAGGAGGTTGCGCTCGGAGGGCACCATGTCGCCGAGTCGGAAGATGACCTCGCCCTCTTCGACATCCGAAGAGTGTCCGATGGCATCCACGAATTCCGCTCCCTCACCCGGAACCACGATGAGTGCGATGTTCTGGGCCACCGCGGACATGAGCCCACGCATTTCCTCCATCAGGACCTCCGGGAGGTCCTCTGAATTCTGGACGTAGTAGTAGTTGCCCTGCCCGTACTCGGCCATGTCGATGAGCAGATCCTCGTCGAAGTCCTCTCCCAATCCCACGGTCGAGAGAGAGATATTCTCTTCTGCAAGTCTCGAAGTCATCTCCTCCAGCTTGCGCGGATTCGTCACTCCCTTGTTTGCAAGTCCATCCGACAACACCACAATGCGATTGACTCCGTCAGGGAGAAAATGCATCTCGGCCTGATTCATGCCTTCGAGCAATCCTGCACTCAGATTGGTCATGTTCCTCGGATGCAGCATCTCGAGATGGTGATCGATCAGCTGCCGATCGTGCACAGTACCCCCGGAGATCAGGACATCCGCTTTGCTCGAGTAGAGAACGATGGACAGTCGATCCGACGACCCCAGGTTTCGGACGACGAGACGGACGGCTTCCTTCACATATTCGATCTTTCCCTCGTCCTTCATGGAACCGCTGCGGTCCACAACCAGGACCAGATTCAACGGAATCCGCTCTTCGAAGAAATCCGCGGTGGCCCGAAGGTCGATCAAGAACCCCGCTTCGACCCCAAAGCCCCTTCGGCTCGCAGAGATCCGGCTACGGGTCGACTCGACACTGAATTCTATGGGCGCCGTTCCCTGGTAGGAGTCCTCCCAGAAGGGACTCGGTGGCGAGAGGGGCAGTGGCCGGGGCCGGGCGGCCGAAACCAATTTTCTTTCCTCCGGACGATGCAGCCAGAGAGAGACCTGTTGCAGGTTGGTCATCCCACGATTGGCGACCGCGCTGCCATCTGCGCCTCCCTGATCGAGAAGTCGCGCCACATCGATTCGCGCACGGATTCCAACTCGATTCGGATTGGAATAGCGCGGGGGGAGGTTCACCCGAGCAACTCCATGGGCATCAGTGGTGACCGTCTCGGAGGTCCGGAATCCGTCCTCGTCGAAATCGATCTGGAGTTGGATCCACGGCAGGGCAATGAGTTCCTCGCCTCTGCGAGCCAAGGCTTTCACCCTCCAGCTCGGGCTCTCGTCGACGCTCCCGGCCTCGGGATCGAGGCCGACAAGCATCACCGAATTGGTGAAGTCGGAAAGGGCACTATGGATTCGCTGCTGGAGATTCTCGACGCCCCACTCGTCCTCCAGCAATCGGTTCGCAGCCAACCACCGGCGAATGGCGGCCCCGAGATCTCCACTTTGCGCTCGATCTTCGCCGTCCTCCAGCAACCCTGCGGCCACGCGGATCCGTGAGTTTCGCTCTTCCTCGAGACGCGTGGCCTCCTCTTCCAAGACTTGGAGGGGAATTCGGAGGAGTACGTGTACCTCGAAGCGCTGCGATGGAGCGGTCAGAGACTCCACCCGATACCGCTCGTAGTAGAGCTCGAGCGGACGACCCTTGGTCAGACGAGCCGCTCCCTCGGAGGTGATCCGGTTCACGAGGCGAGTCGCAAGCTCGGTGCGGGTCTCACTGAACTGAACCTCGGCCTTCATGCCGAGGTAGTTCACGACTTCTTGCACCGCGGCTTGGACTGCAGCCGCCTTGCCGTCCTCCAGCGAGGTCGTGCTCGTCGCTATGCCCGTAGCGTAGAAGAATCCAGGCTCTACCGGCGCGCTCGTGATCCACTCCGGCCGCTGTTTCGCAGAGCGTTCGACGAGCCTCTCTTCTCCCAAGCTCCTGTGGGCCATGCCTGGAGCGCAGGCAGAGAAAACGGAGCCGGCGAGAATCAGCATTCCCCCCACCGCGCAGCTCGGCTTGCGCCAGGATCTCACCGCAACAACTGCTCCTTGGCCTTGAAGGCCAACGCCTTTGCATCCTCGTCCTGGGCCTCGTCGACCGAACGGGCCAGAGCAGCCTCACGGGCTCGGATGTAGTTCTCCATCGGAATCGAGATGCGGTTGAAGCAATTGTAGACATACTCCACACCGTCATAGGTCCTGACTTGAACCTTTTCGCGATACTCTCCCTCGGGGAAAACGCCCGAAATCTGGACGTTTTCCGTGGTCCAGGCCACCACATTGTCGAGGTAGCGCCCCAGAGAGGATTCAGAGACGTTCACGCCGCGAACTGCCTCGGAGAATTCGGAGCGTGCTTTGATCTTGGTCGCTTCCACCAGCGCCTGCACCGCATTGGCCTTGGCTTGCCTCATCCCCAGAGCGGGGTCACTCGCCCTTGCGGCCTCCCCCTTGAAGTAGAGACGATCGCCGTCCTCTTCGAAGGGCGTATCGAGCCAGTCCGGACTGTCCTCGGGGAATCGATCGACGATTCTCTCTTCTCCGGGACTCATGTCGGCGATCTTGGTATTGCTCCCACATGCTGTCACCAGTCCCACCAGGAACAGGGCAGCCAGAATTACGGGTATGGATCGCATAGGTCGATCTCCCTTCCGCTGATCGAGCGATTGGTTTCGTAGACGGTTTTCGGGCTCTCGCAAAGATCCCATCAAAAAGGCCCTCCTCTCTACAACAACAGGGGAGGTGGGCAATGCCGCAGTTCAGTCTTCGGTTGGCAGCTACTGAGAGTCTACGTTGTTCGAGGGATCGCGGTCAAGGAGGCAGGACCAACGTCTCGGGCGAATCGAAGTTTCTTGGCCAGATCAGGGCTGACGAGGGGAGAGATTCTACAATTGCTTGACCTAAGATCACGAATTGCGGACACCCTCGACGAGATCGGCCTCGTCGAGAGGCGGCTTCCCCCTGGGAAGCCACCTCCTTCCGAGCTGAGGGCAACCCTACGGGATCTGCTCCGGGGCCCTCCCCACCAGGAATCCCCGGTGAGGCCGGTGGTCCTAGTAGCGCGACTTCAGGGTAGACCAGTTCTCGGTTTCCGCAGATCCCACTCCGTCTGCATCCTCACCCGAAGCCGGAGCGAAGGGATTGTCGACGTTCGGGCACCCCCGACAACCCTTGCCGTCGGGATTGTGCGTGATCATGAAGGTGTAGTGGCGGTCGGCATGGATTCCGTTGTAGATCTCCACCGAACTCGTATCCACCTCGTAGGTCTTGTTGTACACCTTCACGTAGGACGTCGCGATCCACGAACAGCCATTACAGCCCCACGCGATCGTGGTCGCTCTTCCCATGATGTCGGTGACATATCCCGAACCTCCGTTGATGGTGACCGGAGCGCCTACGATGGGATCACCGACCTTGTCCACGATTCGGAAATGGACATAGGTGATCGCCTGAGCCTGGGCGTCCTGGACTCCAGGTCCCACCACGGTGCCGAACAAGGTCGCACACATCACTGCTAACACGGGAATCAATTTCATGATCCGGTCCTTCCATAGAGTCTTCGAATCAACCGGAATCGTGGTGGCGTTCTCGAGAGAGCATCCCGTCTTCCGGCGGCATTCACTGCGAATGCTTGGATGTCTTACGGACCAGTCGGAGCGATTACCAATCCAACTTTGGTCAATGCCACTCGCCGAACGGTAGGTCCGCGGTGATGGTCACGCCTCCCCAGTAGTAGGGGTGGGTGAACTCTCCATCTCGGGCCATCGAGCGGCGAGCGATGGTCAGGGCCCTGGACGGCGGCACCTCCTCGATGGCCCAGGCCCGCATTGCCATCGTCATCAACT
Source organism: Candidatus Krumholzibacteriota bacterium (assembly GCA_024276305.1). GTDB lineage: Bacteria > Krumholzibacteriota > Krumholzibacteriia > JAJRXK01 > JAJRXK01 > JAJRXK01. The sequence continues at coordinate 74,788 of JAJRXK010000023.1, read as the reverse complement.
TCGAGGCTGCCTCGTCTTCGACATGCCAGCACGTCTGGATCACTGCCGATGCTCCGGCTTGAATAAACGACTCTCCAAGGCCCGGAGCCTGGGCTCCGTGGACCAGATAGGGGGCACCGCTCGAGCAGGCCGAGAGAACCACGAGCGGATGCCCTTCGAGAGAGACCGACTGTAGATCTGTCGCATCGAGATAGGCATCGTCGGTGGGAACGCCCCCGATCGACTCTGTTTGAGTCGAAGGAGAAAGTGGCAAGTAGGAGAGATAACTCGCATCCGGATCGCGTACGATATGAGCTGCAAAGTAGAGAAATGAGGCTCGCTCCCACAAACCGAGGAGCGCGGACTTGGTGGCGCGATCTCGCTCGAGCAAGACGCTCCGCGGCTTCCACTCGTGGAGAGCACGAGCCTCGGCAATGCCGTGGTCCAGCGAGGGCAAGCCGGATCGCCACGCGAAAGAGCCAGGAGCCGGGACGGGATCCGCCACGATCACGCCCGGATCCGGACTGCCCCCACCTCCCACTGGATCCTGGGAGGAATCCTGAACCGGTCCCGGTCGGCCTCCCGAAGTGGAGTAAATCGGATTGTAGCGCGTGACCAAAGGGACATAGTCCTTCGCCGAAAGATTCAGAATACCAAAGGGTATCGCCCGTAGTGGCCCGTCCGGGCTCAGGAGGAGATCTTGGTCGACGGGCCATGACGGTCCTGCTTCGCCCATCATCGAAGGGGGAAGGATCCTCGTTGCAAGTTCGTGGAGCTCTCGGTGAAGTTTGGCGTCCTCCCAAGTCACCGCAGATCGGAAGCCGGAAGCAGATGGCCGGCCGTCTTCGATCTGCCGGAGGATCCGACGGACACGATTTCGAAGGTCTGTAGTCGTCACTCCAAGACGCGTGACCGTCAATCCCCTGCCATTCCAACACCATCGCTCCACGGAGTCCGCATGGACCCGGTACAAGAGGTGAGCTCTGCCGGCATTCCGGACTCCGAGCCCACGAATCCGATCACTGGTCGCCTTCGGCTCCGAATCGAAAGTGGCGGCCACCAGTTGCGCGCAGGATCTCGCCGGAGAAGTTTTCCATGTCGAATTCGCCGCCTCTGGGTGTCGCGCCACCCCCAGCAACCCGGGCAGACGACGCCATTGCATCTCCAATGCATAGCCCAAGTCCGGACGATTCTTCACGATCGCATGCAATTCATTCCGCAGTGGCTGGATCCTTTCGAGGCCCAGCCATCCCTCCTGCACCGCATCCATCGAAGTCAGGTGATCGTGCAGGGCCCGACACGCAACCCTCACCGCGTCGAGAATCACCGCGGGATTTCCCTCCACTCGGGCCAGCCGAAGACGGAGGGTCTCGTACATGACCCGCGCGCCTTGGAGACTCTGAGGGGAGTCCTTTGCGGACTCCAGAAAGGCGTCGAGTGCTCGGCTCGACTCCTCCCACTCTCCCATCAGAGAATGAGCGCGTGCGGACTCAATGAACAACCGGCAGCGAATCCGTGGATCTTCGGTCTCCGCCAGAGATCGCGGCAACACCTCCAACGCCTCGGAGGGGTGACCCGATTCGATGAGGCCCCGGATCCAACTCCACCGAAGTCGAGACAGCGTAGCGCGGACCTCGGGCTTGGAAAGGCGTCTCTCGGTATCGGCAAAGAGTTCTCGAGCACGGACCATCTCTCCCGCCGCCAAGTGCGCGCGGGCACGAATGCTCTCGATGCGAGCGAATCGATCGCTGGGATAGGCGCTCCCATCCCACATTCGATAGCGTTCGAGCAGTAGATCGGCCCGCCGAAGATCCCGCTCGACCACATCCCAACACCCGATCTGAGCGTTGAGCTCGAGCCAGTCCTCGAGGAATCGAATCTCTCCCGGTGACCCTCCGAAGCGTTCACACAGCTCTCCTGCCTGGCGGGTGAGTTCGCGCCCCAGAGCCAATCTTCCTACCGAATGGTAGTACTTGGCCAAGAAACTCGTCAGCCGACCTGCCTGCTCGGGGAGTCGATAACGCTTGGCCAGCTGCAGCCCCTGGACCCAACTCCGAAGCATCCCTTCGATGTCCCCGTCGCGGTTTCGGAAGGAACCGAGTACTCCCAGTGCTTGGCAGGTGATCCGGTGATTGCCGAAACGAGCATCGGACGCGATGCACTCCTCCAGAGCCCGAAGCTGGCCCTCACGGTTGCCCCTCTGCCCCTCGAAACGGGCGATTCGCAGGAGCAGATGGGAAGTGGAAACCGGAGCTTCTCGAGCGTCGAGTCTCGACAGGATCGACCGAAGGGCTTCGACCTTCTGACCCGGCTCCATTTCCGGATCGTCGTTGATCGCGTAGGCCTGATGAAGCTCTCTTCGAATAGCCAGGGCCTCACCGGAATCGAGGGCGAGAAATCTCTGGTGGAGTTCTGACAGGGCATCGAGCCCGTATTCGAGGGCCATGAACCGCCGGACTCGAGTCAGGGCCGGCTCGATGGCCTTCCACGACGCCGAGTAGCGATCCGGAGATGTCGTATCGATGGCAGAGCGAAGGTTGGCATCGACCGACAGCAAATAGCCCGCTCCGTTGGCCCGCGCGAAGTCTTCGAAGACCGCATCCTCCGGGTCGGTCAGAGCCTCGACCCAGGGGCGGGGAAGCCCCGGGGCACAACGGGACAGCTGGTCCGCGGGACTCGACGCGCAGGCCACCAACAAACACACCATGCCGAGGAGAAGAGAGCCAATCACGGTACTCGAAGCCCGATGGCCAAGGGGAAGCACGAATGAGCAGCCGAAGATCGTCATCAGCCTAACGGACTCGGGCCGGGTATTCCATGATAGCCTGATTTGGCCGGCGAGTCGGGAATTCTGCGACCCGAGAGAGGTCGTCTTGCGTCGATCGGGACCTTTGTTGCACAATGGCTCGATCCGACTGGCCGCCAGAATCCATGAGTCATCGTGAGATCCCATGTCGCCCGACGCTCGCGAACAGGAACTCGAACTCGCAACTGCAGCGGCAAGCGGTTGCGAAGACGCGTGGCATGAGGTCATCGACCGATACTCCGGACTGATCTATTCGATGATCCGCCGATACGTCTCCCGCCCCTCCGAGGACGAGTGGCGATCCATCTACGTCGAAGTTCTCGAGTCCATGCACAAGGGTGGCCTGAAGCGCTACGACGGAAGAGCTTCGCTGGGGACCTGGATCGGAGTCGTGACCCGGAGTCGGTGCATGGACCATCTGCGCCATGAGCACGGTCGCCATCAGGACCCCGTTTGGCTGGCCGCGTTGTCGGCCCGGGATCGCGAGGCCTATCGGCTCTACTACATCGAGGGTCAGAGCTTCTCGCAAATCTGCACCGGAGACCCTGGGAATCCCCCCGCGTTCTCCGTAAGACATCTCTCGGAGGCCTTGGATCGCATTGATCGCCATCTCGATCGCAGGACTCGAAGGCACCTCGCCTACGAGCTCGAGGCCCGATCGGTGTCAGCGGTCACGGGGCGCCTTCTGGAATATTTCTCCTTCGCGCGTCAATGTGCGGAAGAGGCCCAAGCCGCCTACCGCAGCGATTTGAGAGTGTTGGAAACCGAGACTCGCCTGCTCCTGGGAAGAATGCAGGAAGCTCTCTCGAATCTGGACTCTGAGGAGCGCGAAGTACTCCGGCTTCGTTACTATGACGGGCTCAATGCCGAGGGAGTCGCAGCGGAGATGGGTCTGGAGAGCCCGCGAAAGGTTTACACCATCTCCAACCGGGCGATATCGAAGCTACGAAAGATCCTCGCGATTCAGAAAGCGTGATGATGGTTCGACAGATTCCCAACCGATGCGATCGCAGCGAAGACGACCATCTCAACGATCGTCGTCTTGCCGAATTGGCCAGTGGAGTCGCCGCCGACCCTCGAGATGAGGTCCACCTCGCCACGTGTCGCGTCTGCGCCGCCGCCTACGCGGAACTCCGTCAGATTCGGACCCAAGACCTCGCAGGAGAACTCCAGGCGCCCGAAGAGATCCTGGCCACCGGCCACGACTTCGTGACCCAGAGGGTAACTCGGAATTCGCCGACGGGATCGAGAACTCCGACTCCGGTATTGATGTCCCCTTCCCGTCGACGCGGTCAATGGCGCCTGGCTTCGGCCGCGGCCCTGGCGGCAAGTCTCCTGCTGTTCCTGGGTCACTCACGCCTGGAAGAGACTCCGAAAACGCCGGTATTGCCCGAAGCGATACGCGCTGCACTGATTCGCGACTCCTCCTACGGGCTCGTGCATCCTTTGGTCGCCGATGCTCAGGCCTTCGACGCTCCGGCACTGCGGGGTCCCGATGACGAGGCATTCGCGGTGGAAGGAACGATCCTGGACGATCTCCAAGTCCGCCTCTCGAATCAACCATCCTCGGCCGAGCTGGCCACCTTGGTGATCTCGGCCTTTCAGGCCGCGGGCCAACAGCGCAATGCCCGGGAATTCCTGGACGCGGCTCGGGCACGCCATCCTCTCGACTCTCGACTCGAGATGCTCGAAGTGATCCAGGACTATCGCGAAGGAGACTTGACCTCGGCCGAAGCCCTCCTGCGATCCAGAATGCAGCGCCGCACAGATGATGAGCTGTCACGGCTCAATCTCGCGATCTTGCTGCGAGCCCGCGGGGATCCATAGTCCGAGACGGAATCCAAGGCCCTCATCGCGAATCTCATCAGCCGCCTCGACCGCCACAGCGGCCTCCGCCAACGCGCGGCGCGACTGGCGCATTGAGGGCCGTACAATCCAGCCGTTCCATATCATTTAAGAAGCACCAACTTTCGGCTGTCCGTCCGTGAATCGGAGTGCATGTACCGTCCCTGCACGTCGACGATCGAGACCCTGATCCATTCCTCGCGGGCCACCACGAATCGGATTTCGGTGCAACGGGTGGCCCTGACAATACGACCCGCGGGAGGTCCGTCCCCACTTCCTCGCGCCAGAGATCCACGGTGGATCCCTTTCCTGTGGCCAATTCTCCGCCATTGACGGAAACGGCACGACAAGCCCCCGTCCCGGACTCCTCGTTCTCTAGCGCATTTCGACCTGTACTCGGGATCCAGCTCGCGAGAGGCCCGAACAGGCGGGCAACGCGAGCTGGCCATAGAGCAGAGGGTCGAGAGCCACCGCGCTGCTGAGCAAGCAGTCGAGGTCTGCTCCGAGAGAGAGGGTCGCAGCCAAGCACCCGGCCACCACCGGCGCTGCGAACGAGGTTCCATCCCCCCACCCCAGGGCCTCTCCGGGATAACAACTCAGCAATCCAACTCCCGGCGCCGCCAATTCGCAGAAACGATCGCGATTGGAAAAACTGGCCAACACCGATGGAGATTCCAGGGCGGCAACTCCGACTGCGAGAGAAGAATTGGCCGGATAGGCGGTCGCACCTCCCTGATTCCCCGCCGCCGCGATCACTCGAACTCCCGCGTTCGACAGCGTCTGCAGACGCGCCTCGAAAGTGGGCGAGTAGCTGCTCAGCGACAGACTCAGGTTCAGGACGTCGATCCCCTGGGCCAGAAGGGCGTCCATCGCCGACAGCACATCGGCCAAACTTCCGAAACCGTCCGAGTTGAGAGCACGGATGGGGATGATCTGCGCTCCCGGTGCGAGTTGGGCGATCATTCCGGCGACGAAGGTCCCGTGCCCAAAGGCCTCATCAATGAGACCGTCATTATCGTTGTCGATGCCATCGGGAGTTTCTTCCCATCCCAACCAATCTGCACCGACCGGCAAGACGATCCGGTCGACGAGAAGTGAATGCCCGATGTCGGCACCGGTATCGATGACCCCCACTCGTACACCCACACCTAGATCAGGCGAACGATCACTTGAGTATCCGAAGATACTGAGGCTCGTCCCCGCCTGGAGATCTCCGACGTCGAAGATCTGGCCCTCATAGAAGCCCATCGTGAGTTCCTGCCCCAGCGCCAGACCTGCGGGCTGATTGAGCTCGTAGCTGGCGATATCGGTGTCACTGTCCAGATCTCCCGGATTGGTGACGGCAGAGAATACGACCACGTTCCCCGACAGCACTCTTTCTACGACCCAGCCATTGCGGCCCGCGATTTCCGCAGGGTCCGCCCCCGGGGTCACGCTGGTCACGAAGACATCGGGGGTGGCGGGAATGAGCGGAACCAGGAGATCGCCGACAGGCTGGACTCCGACGTTTTGCGCTCCGCCGGGGAACGAGTGGTCCACCGACGGGGTGGTCGGGGACCGGTCGGGTCCTTCGGAACACGCACCAAAGGAAGCAAGAACCAAAGTGAATAGGATTGCGGCAGGAGTTGAACGCATGGGACCAATACCTCAGGAGCGAGACAGAGCACGATATACCCGGAGGCCGCGCCTCCGACAATACCACGCCCGGGCCAGCGGAACCAGATGGCGCCGTTCCGGCGCCAGGGCTCCTTCGGGGCTGATTCGCAGGGAGGGGCCGTGGTCGAGAGATCTGATACAGAGGGAGACCCGATTTTTTCAGCCGGCCGCGAAGTGCGCTGCCCAGCGGTAGGGATGCTCTCCCCGCCGTCGCGCCTCTCTGGCCGCATGGACTGCCGACTCCCCGGCGCTCCGTCCCTTCAGCCAGTGATCGTAGAAACTCGCAGCGAAGCTCCGCGAGGCGGAGTCGTCGATCTTCCACAGCGTCAAGACCATCTCGCGGACACCTTGGGCGAAGCCCGAAGTGATCCATCCGTCGAGGTCGCGACCCGCGCGTCGCGCCGCCAGCCCGGACTCGCAGCTCGAGAACACGATCAGCGCACCGCGCAAGCTCCGCGAGCGAAGATGGTCGAATCCCATGGGGCCATCTCCAAGGTGAATGCTCGAGAGATGATGGTCGCGGCGGTGGAACACCCCGTGGGCCGCCAAGTGCAGTGCCCCCACCCCCTCGGTGTGGGAGGCCAGGGCGCGTCGACGCTGCGAAGTGTGAACCGTGAATCCGCTCTTCCGGAAACGACGGCCCAGCGCCCGAACCTCGGCCTCCTGCCCAGGGCTCGATCCATGCAGAAGCAGAGCGGTTGGCTTCCGTCGAGGGCGAGACGAACGCAACAATGCCGGATGAGGCAGCCGCGACACTTCGACGATCTGTGACTGCATGCCAAAGATCGCTTCGAGGGGAAGATCGTGGAGTTGATCATCTGGAATCAGGATCACGCGCGAGGCGTCGAGGTCGAGGGGAGTCACAATCGCTTGGCGCAGACAGGTCAGGGAATGCTCGGCTTCTTCGTGGGTACGGTCCAAGAATTCCTCTCGTCGATCCCGGGTCAGGCGCGCAGCCGTTTCGAAGATCAAGCGCAGAGGACGCCAAACCCTCTTCAGGGTCTCCGACAGCTCGTCCAGCGCTACGCTTCGTACCGGGCCACGAGCGGGCACGATGAAGGCCCGCCACTGAGTCGCTGAACGATGGAAGAGCACCAGAGTCCGTGATCCGAGTCGTCCTCGCCAATTCTCGGTACGGCGGAGCCGCCATGCCCGACGCACCACCTGAGGTGAACGCGGGCCGAAACCTGGACCCGGTCCGAAACGGCTCTTCTTCTCCATGGAGGTCATGACTGCGGAACGCGATCGCGTGGTGCTGTCGAAACCCTCCTCGTCTTCCTGATGCCGTTGAAGAATCTCGTCATGGAGGCGACGTGCATTCTCTCTCTCCGCTGCGGGCAGATGTTCGAGAAGGTCTTCGATGAGACGAGGAGACCGCGACCGAACCACGACCTCGAGGGCGCGCTCCACTCTTCGACGACGCGCATTTCGTAGAACGATGTCCGCCGCCTCACCGTGAACCACATCCCGAGCCTCTGCGCCCTCGCTCCTCAATGAGGAGATGTGCCATTCCATGAGCTCACTCTCGAGTTCGGTCACCGATCGCTCGGCCCAACGCACTGCGGACCGGGAGTCCCCCCGCGCCTCCGCACAACGAGCCAACAGGAGAGCGAGACGAGGCAACGATCCCCTCGCATGCGAGGCTGCCGCCTGCCGTCGCGCGCGCCGCAGGAGCCTCGCCGCGACCGCCGGGCGTCCTGCGACCAACCAGGCCTCGGCCCGGATTCGACGACAGAGCACGGCGGTGGCCGAAGGATCCAGCCGATCCAGCTTTCCTTGCAGTCGGGCCAACTCGGCGTGGATTCCCCCCACCCGACCGGAGCTCATGTCGACCCGCGCCTGGAGAAGTCGCAGACGAGATCTCCAGAGGAGAGCATCCTTGGGACCCATCTCTTCCGCCATGGAGAGGTAGTGCGTCACGTCGAGCGCGTTCCCCTGCTCTTCGCAGGCTCGCGCCGCCAACAGCGCGCTCCGGGCCGCATCAAAGCGACTTCCGATCTCGGTCGCCCTCTGCAAGCATTCGTCTGCACTGCGGCGCGCCGCTCCCACACAGCCCAGACCTAGGAGCAATGTCGTCAGGTAGAGCTGAACTTCCACCGCAGCCCGGCGGTCTTCGAAATGGTCGAGACGGAGCCCAAGGTTCACGAGGGTGTCGAGGCCTCGACCCCTCGCCCCCTCCAGAACGTCGAGGATCGCCGCCGTGGCGTCGACATAGGTCCCCAGCACCGGCGGCGGATCGGAGCCGAGAGCCGCCCGACTGCGGCCCAACCATTCGCGAGACCGAGGACGGTCTCCCCGACGAAGATGAGCGCGGGCCATGCCGAAGGCCGCATGCGCAGATTCTTCTTTGCAACCGGCGGCTTCGAAGACCCGGTAGGCCCGACGGTACAGCGGCCCGGCCGCCTTCGCGTTTCCTGCGTGGAGCCAGGCATTGGCCAGGTTGGTGTCCAAACGCGCCACCGCCAGGTTGTCGTCACGACGGAGGCGCGGTCGAACCCGGCGTACGAGATCGGCCGCTTCGTCCAGGCGACCGAGCATCGCCAGAGCTTGAACCCATCCGATGGTGGTCCGGGCCGCCGCACACGGGTCGATGGATTCGAGAACCGCGTGGGCATTGGCGTAGTTCTGCACGGACTCTTCCAACCGCCCACTGGCCCGGAGAGCATGTGCCAACAAGCGCAGATTGAGACCATGATCCCTCAGCGTCGGCGAGGCCTGCTGGAGGAGGGCCCGTGCCTCGCGGAGAGCTCGACCCGGATCACGGATCAACCACTGCATGACCTCGGCACGAGCGCCGTCCAGATCCGAGGGTGGTATCTTCATGACAACAGATCGTCGATCCGCAAGCAAGCTCCCGTCGGCAAATGAACTTCGAGATACCACTGCCGTGGGAGGACCTCTTCGAACTCGAAGTACTCCCCGTTCTCGACTCGCTTCGCCGCCAACACGTGGGTCTCGTGGACCAGAGCCACTTGCATGGGCTCTTCGGACTCCTGTCTCAACCAAATCCTCCCACTGACCATCCAGTCTCCCTCACCATCAGGAGGTTGAATGGTGATCGTGAGATCGGCATCTTCATGGCTCCGGGTGATGACCACCTCGTCCCCATCGTCGATGGCCGCCGCTGCCGCTCGAACATCCTCGGGAGCGCAACTCTCGACGAGAGACTCTTCGGGCTCCGGAAGCACTTCGCTGTCCTCCATCCGACGGACTCGACGCAGGACTTCCTCCGGCGGAGCTTCCCAGGTCTGCTCGTCCAACCCCTCGAGGACCCGATCGGTCGACCCGGAATGGTCAGCATTCTTCTTCTGGCTCATGAGCTCTCCTCCATGAGGACCCGCAGTCGTCGCAGACATCGCGCACGGATGGGACCGATGGATCCGACTGCGAGGCCGGTCCGGCGGGATATCTCCTCGTAGCTCGGTCGATCTGGATCCAAGAACAACAGGCGCAACAGTTCCGCATCCTTGGGGTTCAATCGAGTCATGGCCTCCTCCAGTCGGCGACGATGTTCCTTGACCAATACTTCCTCGTCCGCCAGCCGCTTGGGGTCGAGGAGCTCCGGACCGATCTGTGCATCGATGGGAATCCCGCAGCGGCGGCGATGGGCGGCAACCTTGTAACATTGGCGTCGGGTGGCGACCATGAGCCACCGCGGCAGAGCTTCGGCATCGTGGATGCGGCGTAGCGACCGATGCAATTCCATCCACACATATTGAAAGACATCTGCCGCATCATCGCGGCTCAGCCCCACCTCGATGGCCACCGACCACACCAACCCGCCAAAGCGCCCCACCAACCTCTCCCAGGCCTCTTCATCGCCACGAGCACAGACCTCGAGCAGTTGCGCGAGCGAGGCATTGGCATCTCGGGAGCTTCGTGTGCGCAAGGAGCGGGAGGGGTTGGAGGAAGAGTAGCGACGACGTGGCCAGTATAGAGGATGCCGAGAGGCCGGCGACGCATCTTTCTCCACGCCGTCGACCTCCAGAGGCTTCCGGTGAGCCAGAGCCGATCTCTGCTGCATGTGAAACTCCTCCGTTCCAGAACTCGCCCCGCCGCCTTCTCCCCGGCGGAATCGGGCGACGGGGCCTCCGCTGGCAGAAGAAGGGGCGAGGTGGGTCCGTTCTGATACAATTCGAACTGCGATCCCAGATTCGACTCCTGAAGAGCGGCCTGGGATCGATGAGTTCCATGCGATTGGCATCGGCCTGGCAGGCGATCAGATGAGACAACGCCACCAGCATCACGAGAATGGCCCGAGACCGAAGGTCCCGGGCCACTCGATGACCGGATCGCCCCGGGACTACTTCAACAGCACCATGGGACGGCGCTCAGCCTGACCCTTCGATCGTAGCTCGTAGTAGTAGACTCCTGAAGCCACCCCGCGACCGGACTGATCTCGACCCGCCCACTCCACGCGATAGTCTCCCGCAGCCTGCTCCTCATCGACGAGAGTGCGCACGACTCTACCGGCAGCATTGTAGATGATGAGCTGGACCGGCCCGGTGCTTCGGAGCGAATAGCTCAAGGTGGTCCGAGGATTGAAGGGATTGGGGACCGCCTCATGAAGGGCGAAGCGCAGACCCTCCGTCGTGGGAACATCGGTCGCACTTTGTGGAGAGCTCAGGAGGCTCTCGTTCCCCGAGTAATCCACCGCCGACACCTTGTAGGCATATCCCCAGGGACTCGCCGTCGGATCGGTCCACGCTGACAGCGCCGACTCTCCCACCAGGTGAGCGCCATCAGGAGCGAAGCCCGGAGTCGTGCCCCGATAGATCCGGTAGAATCGCAGATCGGCCTCGGGATTGTCGGCCCAGTCCAGGGTCACCCCGGCGGCCTGGTAGGTCGCCGCGACTCCCTGCGGCGGACCGGGAGCTAGGTTGTCGACCGAGTAGCCGCTGTCCGGGGGAGAATCGAAGAACACGCCCGGAGTTGCGGTGAGGGCACTGACCATGAAGGTGCTCAGGTGCTGCCCCGACACGATCGACGAGTCCGCCATGGTCGGCACGACCACCGCATATCGATCCTGCACCCGAACGGGAACGGCGGTCACGAAATCCCAGCCCGCCGCCGCCATCGCCGCGACCCGATCTCTCAGATCCGGCGCCAGTGATGCCACCGGATCCGAAGACGCGGGAGCTGCCTTCATTGGTGCCAGCCCCGCCTCGATCTTGCGATAGACCGCATATTGGGTGATCTGAGTGCTATCCCCCGCGAAGTCATGCCCGCTTCGACTCCATTCCAATCGCACCTGTCGGCCCTGGTCGTTTCCCACGTCCGTGATCGCTTCGATGCGGGCGGATTCCCCGACCACGTCGATCTGTAGTCGATCGACCGAAGGATCGACGGATCCCTGAAAGTCGAGCGTGGCTCTCCAGCGCAGGGACGTTCCAGTGAACGTGAGGCTCGTCCAGGCATTGGTCGGAGAGAAGCTTGCCCAATTCGCTCCGCCGTCCGCGCTCAACTCCCAGTTCACGGCACCGCTCTCGACAGAGGTCAATCGCGCCCTCATGATATTGCCGATGGAGTTGGCCCAATTCGTCGAGACCCCGACATTGCGGAAGAGATCGAGGCGATGCTGTGCCACCTCCACGATCTCGAAGGCTCCACCGTGACAGAGATAGGCCCGCTCGTCGTGGACCTGGACGTCCACACCCTGTGTGCCAAGAGCGTAGCTGCGGGGCGTGGAAATCGGAGCGGTGGGATCGGAGATGTCGAAGACCTGCAAACCAACCGTCCTTTCGACGGCGAAGAGTTCGTCTCCTTGCACCGAAACTGCATCGAAATGACCTGGAATCGTGGCGACCGGGCTCATGGTCTGCAGATCGACGACGACGACGCCGACATTGCTGTGCGGAACATAGGCGTAGTTCCCCCAAAGCTCCGCGCGGCGCGAGGTGATGAACGAAGGCCCCCCCGGCAGATCGACGGTCGTGACCCCGATCGGAACCCACGGGTCCGAGATATCGACAATCACCAGATCTTGGGCGCTATTCGAGATGTACGCGCGGTTTCCCACCACTCGAAGGCTATAGTTGATCCCACCTCCGGCCGGGGAATAGGAGCTGACGAGAGTCGGCGCCCCGACATTGGCCACATCGACCACCAACATCGAATCCCCGCTCGTCACGAAGGCGAAATTTCCCTGAATCTGCACCGCCTGGGCCCAACTCACATCGCCGTACGTTCCCAAGAGCGATGGCGTACCGGGATTGGTCACATCCACGACTTCGAGACCTGCGTTGCCAGAGGCCAGGAAGGCGGTCGTGCCCACGACCGTGACATCTCCAACAGATCCGGGGCTGAGGTAGGCTCCCAGGGCCGGCATGGCCGGATCCACAACGTCGAGAATCTCCAAACCATTGGATCCCTCCGCCACATAGGCCCTTCCATCCACCACATCGGAGCGCTGCATGAACCCGGCGATGGTATGCGAAGACCGGAACGACGGTTCGACGGGCTGATGGACCTCATACACCCCCAGTCCATCCGTGTCATCGGCGACATAGGCATGACTACCCTCGACCTCCACCGACACCGCGAAACCCGCCGTGGGGACCTGGAACATCAAGGTGGGAAGGGTTGGATTCGAGAGGTCTACGACTGCGAGGCCGCTGGATCCATCGGCGACATAAGCCGTGGTCCCCTCCACATCCAAGCCGCGGGCCAGACCCGGAGTGTCATAGCTCCCGACCAAGACCGGAGCGGTTGGCATAGTGACATCGAATACCTGCAATCCAGCGGTGTCGCTCACGACGTAGACGTAGTGACCGTCAACCCGCAGGTCTTGGGCGTATCCCACGGAATTGAACGCCCCCACCTGCACCGGAAGGGTCGGATTGCTCACATCGAGGATCTCGAGTCCGGCGAAGCCGGAGGCCAGATAGGCGTGACGACCACGCACCTCCACACCCCGCAACAATCCCGAAGAAGTGTAGAGTCCGATCCGAACCGGTGCCGCCGGGTTCCGTGCGTCGAGGATCTCCAGGGAACTCCCGCTGACCACATAGATCAATGATCCGGCCGCATAGACTTTGCGGGCGTCGCCGACGGTGCTGAAGGAGCCCAGCAGAATCGGTGAGGCGGGATTCTGGAGGTCATAGATCTGCAAACCCGAGGGACCCGCGCATACGAAGGCCCTGTTTCCGACCACCGTCACCCCGTCCACATAGGCTCCGGTGGAGATCGAGGCCTCGGAGAAGGGCAAAGTCGGATCACTGATGTTGACCACCTGCAAGTTGCTCGAAGCGAGACCCAGCAACACATGGTCTCCCGAGACCGCGAGCCCCTTCACCGAGGTTCCATAGTTCTTCCCGCCCACTTTCCTCGGCGCGAAGGCATAGAGCTCGAGAACCCCAGACGAGGTGTTCCAATTCGCTGTGGTCAGCGACGTGTCTTCGAAGTCTGTCGTGGAGAGGTCTTCGAAGAGCGCTGGTTGGGCGTGAGAACTGTCGAAGGAGACGGCACTGAGTGCGCCAAGGAGGCAGGCGGCAACCAAGAGCCGCACGGAGTTGATCTTCATCCGTTGTGTCTTCCCGAGGTGTGTAGAGGTGGCCTTCGCCTTTCGGAGGCCCTGGATGGACAAGGATGGAGACCATTATACCAGATCCAGCTCAACGCGGCGTGCTGCTGCTCGCCGCGTTGAGGAAGAATGGGATCGAACTCGCCTTCGAAGGTCGCCTCAACGAATGAGCGTGGCCTTGACCGTGGCCGTCTTCATGCGATCACTCACTCGAATGAGATAGACCCCACTGCCTACGCTTCGCCCTCGCTCATCGACTCCGTCCCACACCAGCTGATGCCGACCCGCATCCAGGGATTCCTCGGAGAGGAGCTGACGCACCCGGCGCCCGGCGACGTCGAAGATCTCCACCGTCACCGCTCCAACCTGCACGGTCTCGAATTGAACCACCACCCGGGGATTGAAGGGATTGGGATAGGCCCGATGAACCACCAAGCTCGAAAGAGGAGTGACCGGACCCGCCGCGGTGGGTATTCCCTGCGAGGAGGTCAATACGATCTCGGTGAAGCCGTCGGCCAGAATCGAGAAGCTCTCGAGACGGGTGAGGGCGCCCGCAGGATTCTCTGCAACCACCGCGATCTCGTCTCCCGAGAGGGTGATGGGGGCGCCGCCGGCGACTCCGGGCAGGGAGAATGTGAAGGATCGCGTGGTCGGCCAGTCCATGTGGAATCGAGCGGTATCATAGCCATCGATCTGCACCAAATCCTTGCCGCATCCGCTCGGCATTTCGGGCGCGGTCACGCTGAAGGGTAGAACCTCCCCGGGGAACTCCGCGATCAGAGCTCCGGCTTCGAAGAGCTGCACACGGTGGGTTGCACTTCCCACCGCCGCGTAGTCCGGCCGGAACTCCATCTCCATGGCCCCCACGGTAGGATTGGTGACCACCAATTCGAGGCTTCCCAGGTCCGACTCAGAAGCTCCACTGATCTCACCCTTTGCCCCCAGATGCAGGGTGGCACCGATGGGCGGCGCCGCGCCTCCTTCGAGGGGCATCCAATTGAACGAAACGGCGCGGTCACAGCTGCCCAGAGGCTGCCACACGCTCTCGAAGCCCTCGTCGGCCACCCCGTCCTGGGGCGACAGGGTGAGTCGCAGGACAGTGCCCGCGTTCTCGCCGCGCAGAGCCACCGGCGATCCCACTCCCGTTGCCATCATGGTCCCGAAGGCACCAATACTCTCCACGTCCACAGAGACCGTTCCGTAGTTTCTCCCTCTCCACATCGTACTGGTGAGATGCGTAACCGGAACCGTTGCGCTCTCCGCCGAGAACACCAAGCGGCTCGCGGCGACAGGAACTCCGCCGATGCTCATGTTGGTCGCCTGCGCCGGGTCGGCCACCACGACTTCATGAGCCACCGTACCATCCGCTCGAACGATCGTGCGCATCGATCCGATCGCGTCGGGAAGAATCACTGGGATCTGGCCGTTGACGAATCCGTTCTGGCTGTCGATGAGCACCCCTCCGTGCCAGGCCTCGACTCCGAAACCGCTCGCTCCGAGCGCCCCGTAGTCGGCGCCGAGTCCGGTGCCTCCGGCCGCTGGCTCTCCGACCAAGGCGATGAACTGTTCGTCCTCGATGTCGTTGCTCGTGTTCGAAAGGAGTTCGAAGTCGAAGGCCGCGGCGGGGTTCGCCGAGTTCGCGGGCGGCAGGACCGGATTGAAGCCCATGGTGTAGCCTTTCGCCTCACCAAAGTTCACGTAGACCCCGTCCTCCCCAGAAGACCCAATATTGCTCACGATCATGTGAGTGCCGCCCAGGCTGTCCGGCCACGAACCACCGGTGGCCCGTCCAAAGAAGGCATGGCCCAATCCGGTGTCCCACGATCCACCGCTCAAGACCTGCCCACAGGCGTAACGGAAAGTTCCCTCATAGGAGAGAGGAGGATTGATGGCGATTCCGGTGCCTCCCACCAATAGGAGTCCTCCGCTCGAGGCCTCGTACACCATGGAGTGGAATCTGCGCAGGCCCGGCGACGAACCGAAGATGGAAGTCATTCCTGCCCCGATCTGCGACCAGGCTCCGGACTCGAATTTCCAGAGTTGATCGGAGACACTGGTGTTGTTGGGCATTCCTCCGTAGAGATAGACTGCACCGCAACCGGCATCGGCGGCCATGGTATGGCGTTGCAGACCACCGGGGCCACTCGCCGTCAACTGGACCCAGCCACCGTCATAGGTCCAGGTGTCCGACTTGTACGTTCCTCCTGGAGCCTGTCCCCCGTAGAGAAGAATCTTCCCCAACGACGGGGCAAAGACCATCTCATGCCCCGAGCGGAATCCCGGCGGACTCGAGATCGTCACGACAGTCCAAGCGCTGCCGTCGTACTCCCAAGTGCCGATATCCCGCCCACCGGGAGCAGATCCGCCGTAGCGCACGACCACTTGACGCAGGGGATCGTAAGCCATCCCCATGCTGTGGTGGACATCCGTGGTCGAGGCCAGGATCTGGGACCAATTGCTGCCATCCCATTCCCAGGTATCTCCCAGGTAATTCGAGTCCCAACCGCCGTAGAGAACCGTGACTCCCCTTCCGCTGTCGAAGGCCACTCCCGCGAGGTAGCGGGGAGAGGGTTGAGTGGTGGTTGCGACTCGAGTCCACGTCGTGCCGTCGTACTCCCAGGTGTCGTTGAGGTAGTTCCCGTTCCGATCGCGACCGCCGAAGAGCACGGTGCGATCGCGGGTCGAATCGTAGACCATCGCCGCCCCGATCCGAGCGGTGGGGTCGGTACCATTTCGACGGGCCCAATTCGGCGTGCAGGCGCAATCGAAGGTGGGTTTGCAATCCAATATGATGATGTCGAATCGCCCTATCTCCGAATAGGGAGAGTAGAAGATCGAGGAGATCGGACCTGCGCTCACCGACTGATCGGTCGCCAGACGAAAGAAATTGACCGGGAATCCGGCAATCTCCGAGGTGAAGGGCCCAGGAAGGCTCGGACTGTAGGAGGATCGAGTGGTGATTCCGTCGTTGGTGGTCCCGCCCAGAATCCCGATGCGATCACCGGCATTGATTCTCAGGGGGGTCGTCAACACGTGCTCGGCCCAGTTGCCCGCCTGTTGGAGATAGTACAGGGTCGTGAAGTTTGTGGACGAGAGGGGCCACAAGAAGTCCGAGTCCGAGGCTTGAATCCGAATGATCTGCACGCTCTGACGATCCGGTCCCAAATCCCCAGCGGCCTTCACAGCCGCGATGTCGAAGGTGGTGGGAGCTACGAACCAGTAGCCCCGGGTCCCGAACCCCACGATGCGATCGTGAGGGGGAAGAGGGGGCTTGCAGCCGAGAGACGTCGGCGGAGGGGGAATCGCGAGATCAGTCCCACTCCAGCAGGTCGAGTCGAAGCTTCCCTGCTCGAAGTCCTCGAACCAGGTTCCGTCGGTGGTCGTGACCCGAATGTTGTCGATCTGCACCGCGCCGTCGGTATTCCAGTTTCCGTCCTGATCCGACCAGCCGCCGTCACTCCGAAAGCGGAAACGAATCCCGACTTCGGAGTTGGTGGGTCCCCCGTAGTCGTTACCGGCATAGACCATCGCACTCGGCGCTACGTCGGTCGGGTAGTGGACACCCGGAGCCTGGAATACTCCAGCGGCGTCCTTGTTCGATCCGGAAAGCGACAGAACCTCTTGCCAACCTGTATTGGTTTCGTATTCCACACTGAAGAAGTCGTAGCCCGGCTCGGTATCGTAATTGAAGTCGAATTCCAGGCCCACGGACTGACCAGCAGAAGGGTCGACGACCAGAAAATGGCATTCGAGAACCGTGTCCCAGCCATTTCCGTAACCTGGCGAGGCAACCCACCCCGGCTCCTGCGCCACCGACCGACCGGCCCACGCTGCTCGATTGAAGGGCCCCGGACTCGGAAAGTTGGCCGCATTGAAGGTCGAGACCTGCCAAATCACCGATGCTTTCTTCTCCAATCTCTGGGTCGTGGTCTCCTCCGGTTGAAGGCCGACACGGGGGTCGCCCGGGCTCAGCTCCTTGGGAGGAAAGACTGCAGCGTGCGCATTCGCACCGAAGATCCCCAGGACGAGGACCACCAGCAATGTCTCGAATCGCAGAGACAGGGCAGAACAGCAATAGATAGGGATACGAGTGAGAGAGTCGTTCACGGCGGCACCCTTCGAAATCGAGGAGGGCAAGACTGTCTGATCAGAATCAGGACAAGGGCTTTCTCTTGAATCGACCGGCAGTTGGATTTCTAACGGGGAAAGTCGAAGACGGGGCGGTTGGCTCAGACCCTCGCCGGGTCCTCCATCGTTCCGATGACCCGGGTGTCGGTCCGGCCACGAAATGGATCGGAATCCGGCCGGAGCCATTCCGGACGAGCTTTCCACGGCCAGAGAGTGAAGGAGCTGCTGGTTGCCCCTCCAGGGTTGCCCCCACGAAGGCCGGTCCCTGTCGCCGGGGAGGAAGGGCGGTGTTCGGGATCCCGGATTCCGTACAGTCGGGGATCTAGAACGCCAACCCCACCACCGTCGCACTGAAATTCGTGGCTTTGGTCTCGAGCTTCACCCCGCCTTGGGTGTCGCTGGGGTTACCAAAGGAAAGATCGAATTCGACCGACCAGTGGGTGGCGAAGTGGATTCCGAGTCCCACCAGGATCGATCCGCCGACCAACGCGGTCACGTTGTCCTTGAAGGGTGCATCCCAGGTTGCAACCCCCAATCCCCCGACGAGATAGAGCCCGCCTTCCTCGGAGAGGTAGTGGTTCACGGCAATGACCCCCGACCCACTCGCAACAGTGACGCTGTTTCCGAAGGCATTGGTGAAGTCGACCCAGTTCTGATTCTGTTGATAGATGAGAAGAGTTCGCTCATTCAACCCCAAGCCAATCTTGAAGGTCGTCACCACTGCTCCCGATCCCTCCCGATCGCTCGAAGCCGTCAGAGAACCACCACTGATGTCCTGAGTGTAGCTGACTCCGCCAAGCCCAGCTCCGCCCCCTAGAACGAAGCCCTTGCGCAGGCCATCGAAGGCGGACGCGGAGTTGGCGGTACTCAACAACAGACCGAGGGCGGCAATCGTAATCCAGCGCGATGTGTTCATGGGGGATCCCTCCTGAGGATCTCGAGTACGAAGTTCACTCGCGATGCGTCGCATCCACCCGCATCGTGGGCCCAATCTCGATTCGCAGCAAGTCCTCGAGATTCTCGATCCGGATCGAGCGTCCCTGAGCGGCCTCCAGACCACGTCGGATCCGCGCATCCAAGGCCGTGAGGTCGAAGGTCTCCTTCGCACTGACCGCAACGACGAAAGTCTCCGTCCCCCCGAGACCGCTGAAGACCCAACCCTCCGGGTCAGAGGGCGGAGGGATCTGCACCACCTCGCCGGCCCGCACTCGCAGAGGCGCATCCGAGCTGCGGGCGGGATAGGCCAATCCAACTTCACCTCGGGGATCCACATGGTAGACGACGACCGTCGCATCTTCGCTCACGCTGAAGGTCAGTGCGAAGGATTCCCCATCGGCGAAACTCTTCGGTGCACTCCGCTGCGCCGATCCACGAGCGTCTACGGCCAACACCCGCAAATCGGTCAGCTCAGGAACCGGGAGATTCCTGGTAGATCTCCATGGACCGAGGACCACGACCACCGCGGCGGCCGCGACGGCGAGGGGAATCCACCGGCGCCAGGCAATCCGCGCCACAGACCTCTGCTTTCGGAAGGGGACGCATTCCGGTCGATCCGTTGCGCCCTCGGCGGAGCGGCGAAGACGGCGGAGAAGCCGCTGACGGCTCGCAGCCTCTTGCTCCGTGGCCTCTGGAGTCATCTCCCCCTCGTCGGGGTTCCAGTCGGGATCCGCACTGGACTGCGAATCCTTCAAGGTCTCCCTCGCGAGCGTCTCCAACCTTCGCAACCGGTTCAATTCCCGTTCGAGTTCCGGCTCGCCTTGGAGATAGGTATCCGCCTCCGCCCGCTCCTCGAGGGACAACTCCTCGTAGGCCAAGATCAACTTCCGCATCTGGCGTCTCCGCTCGGTCATGGTGCCAACCCCACTGCGAACACCACCTCACGGGAGCGGGAGTTGCATCTCTTCGTCCAAAGAACTCTCATGACCGATCCTCCTCCGCCGGCGCCAGGTCATAGACGGAGGAAACACACCGACGCACCGCCGTCCGAGCTCGTCGAATCCACGAACGAACGGTATTGATCGGGGCGGCCAATGCGTCGGCGACCTCCTGATACGTGAGCTCCTCGAAGAGCAAGAGGGTGAGGGCCCGACGGTGCTCTTCGTTGGTGAGTTTGGCGATACAGTCTTCGATGGTGGCGCGGGCTTGCACTCCTTCGACCAAACGATCGGGTCGCTCAGCCGCAGGGATACCCACCGCGGCAAGGGCGTCCTCACCGAAGATCTCCGGGCCGAGGCGCTTCTGTTCCTGGCGGTGGCGCCGAAGGCGATTCAGAAGGAGAAAACGAACCCGCATCCCGAACCAGGACCAGAAACACCCCGGCCAGCGGTAGACAAAATATCCTCCCGCGAGTTCGTCGAGAATCTGGAGGAGAACGTCGTGGGTCCAATCCTCACGATCACTCGGCTCCGCCACCAAGCGAGCGGCCATGGCAAAGACGTTGCGATGAGTTCTCTCGACGAATTCTTCGACGGCGGAGGGGTCGCGCACGCTCAGGCCCTCGACCAACGCGCGTTCCTCCTCGGCGTTCATGCTCATCGTCGAGGAAAAGTCGGCCATGTTCTTCCGCTCCCGCGACGAGACCCGGCCGAATCACGAGTCACTGCCACTCTCCCACCGCGACAAAAGCAGCCCAGTCTCTCGGATGAGGCGGAACTCCCCGTGTGCGCGCCGATTGCAGGAGTCCCAACGACGTCGAACGTAGGGCCTCTTCCAGAGAGCGTCCATCCCCGAAACGCGCTCGATAGAAAGCGCTCATGAACCGATAGCCCACTTCATCCCCCACCGGCCAGAGGCTCATGACCACGCTCCTCGCGCCTGCCACTTGCAGCGCCCGACGAAGCCCGAAAACCCCCTCGCCTCGAGCCCGAACTTCTCCCAAGCCAGTGTCGCATGCGGAGAGGACGACAAGGTCGACTCCGGCCAAGTTCAGTCCGGCGACCTCCTCTGCGGTGAGCAAGCCATCGTCCTCACCGCTGGAGGCGGTCCTCCAATGATCGGCGCCGGCAAAGGCCAGACCGGAGAGCACCAACGGATTGGTGCGACGCATTTCGCTGCGGTCGCACTCCTCCCCAACGAAGAAGCCGTGAGTCGCAAAGTGGAGCACATTCGGACGACGAACAGAGCTTGCAACCGCGGCCTTGACCCGTGACTCGCGGGCATCCGCTCCTTGGAGGAGTTCGACCTTGTCCGTGCCAAGGCCAATCGATCGCCACAGCTCCGCGACTTCCCGAGATTCGCGTCGTGCTCCCGGCAGCCGACTGAAGTGGAGCTCTGCTGCATCGAGACAGTCGCTACGGTCCATCAGAGCTGGCCTCGGGTTCTCCCGCGGCGAGTCCGCACTCGTCTGCGCCGCATAGTCGGGATCGCCCACGATCAACAGCCTTTCCGACACCGGCGTCTCCGATCGACTTCGGCTGAGAGCCCGCTCGGTCGACAACAACCACAGGCGTTTCTCTCCCTCGATGAGAAAGGACCCGTCTTCTTCCACCAGCGCTCCGAAGTTCAACAGATGCAGCGCTCCGTCAGGAACCACGAACACGGTGCTCACACCGCGGCCCAGCGCCGGGCGAAGCGGGTCCCAGACTTTGCGACGCAATCGCCGCGCGCAGTCCTCGTAATCGTCAAAGTCCTCTGCATCTTCCCGTACGACCCGGGAGAAGCCCCGGGCACGCGTCGCTGGTCGAGCAATCATGGCCTCGCGCCACCGTTGGATCAGGTGGTCGATGGTGTTCGCATCTCCGAGATCCACCGTCACCACATCGGCATTTTCATCGCGAAGAACGAAGGCCCGATAGGCGCCCTGGGCTTTCGCGTCCGCATTACGGGCATGGTGCCAATTGGCTTCGAGCGGATCGATCGCAGCATGGCGAACGAAAGCCACCAGGGAATGTCCCGAGTCGAGCGCAGCTCGGACCTCGTCGAGCCCAACGCCCGCAACCTTGCGAAGGCCGCGTCGATCGCCAATTGCGAGGGCGATGGCGCGGTCGGCGGCTTCCGCCTCGCCTCGTGCGCGATCGAGGAGCTTGCGGTAGGTGGCGGGATCTTCCCATCCCGGGCCCCGCAGGCTCAAGTTCGCCAACTGCTCGCGGGCGGTCCTCGAGCGGTCTCGCAGAGCGACAGTCTCAGAGTCACGGTCCCCACTACGCACGCGATTCCGGGCCGCCATCTCGTCAAGGATCAGCGCGCGGGATCGAATCACGGCATCCCAGGCCGCCGCCGCTTCTCCGTTTCCTCCATCTCCCAGTAGGGAAAGAGCGAGGTCCAGACTGCTGAGCCGGTGGGCCGCGTAGTCGAGGGCCAGAGACTCGCTCAACACCCCCATGGTTTCACGGAGGTGTTCACGGCTCGTGGCTTCCGCCTGCAGCGCTCGAACGAACCCGCGGTCGAACTCCCCTCGACCGCACTCTGCCCGCGACATGATCGACTGCGCTTCCGCCATCAACGGATGCCGCGATCCCAGGCGACTCTCGATGATCCGCGCCGAACGCTGCGCCAGCCGCATGGCCTGATCATAGCGCCCCTCGGCCAGATCGAGTTCCGCGAGAGCGTGGAGCGCGTCGCAGAGTTCGGGGGATTCGAGATCTCCGTAGCCCTCTCGAATGGCCAAGGATCTCTCGAGTACCTCCCGACCGCGATCGTAGTCTCCCGATTCCGTCAGTACCTTTCCCAATCCCTGCAGAGTGTAGTCAACGGTGTCGGTATCGTTTCCGTAGTGGGATTCATAGATCGACAGGGAAAGCTCGTAGAGGTCACGAGCCTCTGAAAGTTCCCCCTGCGCGCGCAGGGCCTCGGCCAAAGCGTCCTGGATCTCCACCGCTTCGATGCTGCGTTCTCCAAAACGTTCGCGGATCCTTCCCAGGCTCTCTTCGTAGTCCTTCTGCGCACCAGCCATGTCGCCCATTTCGCTCTCGAGTACGGCCAGATTGAAGCGCACGGTCCAAGTGCGATCATTGTCGGGGCCGAGGGTCTCGGTGAAGATCGACAGGGCCCGCTCCTGCGCGGCGAGGGCCTCGTCGTATTCGCCCATGTAGCCCAACACCGTGGCCAGGTTGTTCAGACTCTCGGCCACGACTTCGTGTCGCGGTCCATAGGCCACCTCGCGAATGCGCAGAGCCTCTTCGTGGCTTGCACGAGCCTCTTCGTACTTCCCCAAGTCCGTGAAGATGTTGGCGATGTTGTTGTAGGAAGTCGCCAGATCAGGATGATCCGCCCCCAGGGATCTCGTCCGAATGGCCAGCGCGCGTTGGGCCACCCTCGAACTCTGTTCATAGTCTCCCCGGCGGCGATACACGATCCCGACATTCGAAAGAATGACGGCCAGATCCCGTTCCACCTCCTCATCACCACGCGCACGAAGGGACTCGAGGATTTCTACCGCTCGGTCATAGCTGGTGAGAGCCGACCCGAGGTCGCGACGCACAAGGTAGAGATTCCCCAGCTGCATGAGGCTGGTTGCAACCTCCCGAGAATCGGGGCCCGTTCTCCGATTCTTGATCTCGAGGGCCCGATTCGCTGCCTCGACACCCTCGGGATCCAAAGCGTGGCCACCCCGGTAGAGCGCCTGTACCAACGCGTCGAGAAGCCGGGCCTCTTCAATCGAGTCCTCACCGTATAGAAGCGGAGCCGCCTCGATCGAGATGCGAGCGAGAGCGGCCGCTTGGTCGTAGTGACTGGATTCGAGGAGTTGGCGCAAGCGCGAGGCATCGCGGTCGGTCGCGTCCGCCCCCGCGGGGCTGCCCGCGATGAGAAACAGCAGACTCAGAAGGAGGAGTCCGCTGCGAGGCAGCGCCTGGGACATGAAGTGTTCCTTCGTGAACCCCGATCAAGGGCAGGATCGGCGGATCTGTCTGCGATCCTATCGCAGATCCTCCTTCGACTGCAACTTCCCGCCCCACAGAGATGGTGTTCCCCATCGACCCTGGTCGATCAGGAGGCCCCTCATGAAATCTCACGTCTTCACGGCTGCCGGCCTGCTCACCCTCTTGACGAGTCTCGGGGGAGTGACTCCTGCCGCGCCGGCCTATCGCCTTCCGCGGCAGGAGATTGGCGTCAGTGCCGTCCATTCGAGCGGCGGTACCTTCGGCTGTCGGGCGAGTTTCGGTTCTTCGCCCGTGGGTTGGGACGCTGGCGCCTCCTTTCAGCAGGGCATCGGCTTCTGGTACACGCTGCCTCGACCCCTGATCACCGCAATTGGCGACGACTCACCGGAAGTGCGATTCCCCAGCCGTCTCGATCAGAACACTCCCAATCCCTTCAATCCTCGGACCACCATCCGATTCGCGGTCTCGACTTCGGGCCCGGTGAAACTCGAGCTTTTCGATCTACGAGGTCGCCGGATCGCCATCCTCCTCGATCAGGAAATGACGGCCGGAGAACACGAAGTCGTCTTCCATCCCACGGATCTCGCCAGCGGGGTCTACGTCTACCGGCTGCGGGCCGGATCCTTTCGGCAGAGCCGCTGCATAACGCTGATCAAGTAGAACGAAGAAGGAGCCTCCTCATGAATCGCCCGACCTGTTCCATCTCCCCCCGTCGGTTCCCGAAGGCCCAGGTCCTCGTGGGTCTGGTTCTAGTAGCCGGTCTCGCCTCGAGTCTGATCCTGACTTCGAGTTCGCGGGCCGCAAGCTCCTTCATCCCCCGATTGGTCAGCTACCAGGGCCTGCTCACCGACGACCTCGGCAACCTCGTCGCCGACGCCAATTACTCGATCCGCTTCCGCATCTATACCAAAGTGACCGGGGGAGCTCTGCTCTGGGACGAAACCCAGATCGTCGCCACTTCGGGCGGAATCTTCGATGTAGTACTCGGTGAGGTGACGCCGATCGATCCGATCTTCTTCTCCAATCCGGTCTGGCTCTCCATCGCCATCGATGGACAGAGCCCCCTATCGCCACGGAGCCCACTGACGACCTCGCCCTACAGTTTCCGAGCCGCCG
The DNA here is from genome assembly GCA_024276305.1 of Candidatus Krumholzibacteriota bacterium. Lineage (GTDB taxonomy): Bacteria > Krumholzibacteriota > Krumholzibacteriia > JAJRXK01 > JAJRXK01 > JAJRXK01. The sequence goes on along the minus strand of JAJRXK010000023.1, from coordinate 49,917 downwards.
GACTCGAAGACGGTGCTCTCACGCCGGGGATGATCGGAAGCAGCACCCTGGTCCGTAGCCTCAACGGGATCCGGAACACGGTCCATCTCGTGGCCGGATCCAACGTCACCATCAGCGAAGCGGGTCAGAACATCACCATCTCTTCGACCGGCGGCGGCACGGGGGGAGACGACGGCGACTGGACGATCAGCGGCGCCCACCTCTACCGCGACGGAAACGGCTCGGTCGCCATCGGGACTTCGACTGTCCAGCCCTGGAGCGCCAATCAAACCATGCTACAGGTCGGTGCCACCATCTTCCCGACCATCGCCCTCGATCGGGTTGGGGGGAGCTTTCAGCGATGGATGCTGATGCACGAGACTCTCTCCAACACGCTGTGGATCGGTCCCGCGGCTTCTGCCACTTCGCCGCCGGCGGGAAATCTGATCATCACCGCCGACGGCAAGGTGGGGGTCGGGATGACTCCCGTGGCCACATTCAATGTGACCGGGGGAAATGGCGACTTGTCCACTTCGGCGGGAGATTTCGCGATCGGCGGAGGGAGTACTGTCTTCAAGATGGGATTGACGACGAGCGGAAGCTCGGCCGGACTCGTGCAAATGCGCGCGGTGAGCACGAGCACGCCCTCGATTGCGATCGGGGTTGCAGACCACGATGTCCTTCGGGTGAACGATACCACCACGGACTTCTATGGCGATGCGCCCTCGCGAATCGCGAGGCTCCGCAGTGATAGCGCAGGCGCCCAGGGGGGAATCCTCGAGCTCTATGGCCACGTGCCAACGTTTCGGACACGCATCTCTCTCGATGCACAGAATGGAAGCAACGCCACGATTTCCGTGCGGCAGGACAATGGCGCCAGTGGGGTGCGGGTCTCCGCGGGGGCTGCGGGAAGCGGCGGCGAGATCCTCCTCTATGACGGAGCAGGGAATGAGGAGATCCGTATCGACTCCAGCTACGCCGGCGGAGCCGGACGCATCCGCACTCCGACCCTCGAGATCACCGGAGGGAGTGATCTCTCCGAACAGTTCAGAATCCACTCCCGAGCCATCCAGGATCCTCGCCCGAAGCCCGGCATGGTGGTGGCCGTCGACCCCGATCACCCGGGAGAACTCATGCTCACCGAGACTCGCTACGACCGTCGAGTCGCCGGAGTGATCAGCGGCGCGGGCGGAATCCGCCCCGGCATGGTCATGAGACAGCGGGAAAGCATCGCCGACGGCACGCATCCGGTGGCTCTGACCGGACGGGTCTACGTGTGGGTCGACGCCAGCCAGAATCCCATCGAGCCCGGCGACCTCCTCACCACTTCGTCGACGGCCGGACATGCCATGAAGGTCCTCGACCACAATCGTGCGGTCGTAGCCATCATCGGCAAGGCCATGACTCGTCTCGAATCGGGGCGGGGCTTGGTGTTGGCTCTGGTCTCATTGCAGTAGGAGGAACGATGCGATTCCAACTCCACCGAGCCCACGTGGTCGCCACTCCCCTTCTCTTGGGGTTTCTCGTCTTGGGGAAGGCATCCGCGTTCGAAGTGGTCCCCCAGCCGGCACCCCCTCCTCCGGGATACCACCTCGTCGAAGGAGACATGTACGTCCCCGAGGGCCTGGAGAAGGGGACCGTCTGGGAACCGAATACCTGGCTCGGCGGGGTGGTTCCCTATGTCTTTGTCGTCAACGATGCCACCGCCGCGGGAAGCTATACCAGCACCACCCTCGGCTTTGCCTCCAACCCTCCGCGCATTCTCACTTCGGCTGGCTCCGATCCCTTCATCGATATCGGATTCCGGGCCGATCAGTTGGTCCTCGTACGTGGCTCCGCCTCCAACGACAACACGGCTGCGACCCTCTACCGCATCGACTGGCTCACCAACGACGCGATCTACCTCGATCCCGGCGACGCCGTCGTGAACGAGGGCTTCGGCGCCTCGGTGACTCTGGATGTCACGGTGAGCGTATCGCCCAACTACCAGGCCGCGATGGTCGCGGCGATGGGCGAATGGGAGGCCGTCGCCAGTGTGGACTTCGTTCCGTATTCGACCGAGGCCAGCTACATCCGCATCTCCAATTCTGTCTTCAACCGCGCCACCGTCGGAGTCGTTGGCGCCGCGGGACCCGGAACGGTGGAAATTGTGAATTGGGGCGAGAAGTACGTGATGTGTCACGAGCTTGCCCATGCCCTGGCCTTCAAGCACGAGCAGAGCCGGGCCGATCGCGACGACTTCGTGACCATCAATTATCAGAACATCTCCACCACGGATTGCGGCGGAAGCTGCGTGGGAAACTTCGAGCCGTCGACCACCGCGTCGATCTATCCCGCAAGTCCGTGGGGGGCCGTCTACGACTTCGACTCGGTGATGCACTACGGGCAGTACTATTTCTCGATCGACCGCGGGAATCTCACTACCATCGACTGCAATCCGGGATACGAATCCTGGCAGGACCTCATCGGTCAACGCACCCATCTCAGTTTCTGGGACATCACCACCATGAGCTATGCCTACGCTCCTGGGAACTGGGTCTTTCTTCATGCCCAATCCCCGACTCCGAATCCCAACGGCACCTTCGCCGACCCGCAGACCAGCTTTGCCACTGCGGTCCAATCCGTACCGAGCTACGGAAAGCTGGTCATCCTCTACCCGGACACCTATGCCGCCTCCACCTCCGGAGCCCGTCTCATCACCACCCCCATGCAAATCGAAGCCCCCACCGGAGGAGTGATCCTGCAATGAAGACTCTCGCACTCTGGATCCTGCTGATCGTGGTCTCCTCCGCCTCCACTTCCGGGGCTGGGATCATCGTCTTCCAGAACGACTTCAACCACGACACGGTCGACCAGAATCCGACTTCCGACCCGCCCCTCGCCCCCGCCGACGACACCTTCCGCTATTCGGATGGGTCGGGGTCCTTCCTGGTTCGCGCTGCGGTCGGTGACCTCCTCGACCAACCGCTGGAGATGGTCCAGGGATCGGCCCTGGGATCGCACTACATTCGAGCGGGGATCGGCATCGCGCATCAGACTTGCCAGTCCTTTGTCGTCTCCTGGCGGTCCCTCCTGCGCGCGAAGAGCACCTTCTTCATTTCGGCGGACTTCCGAGGATCGAGCGGAGCCCTCTACGGCTCGATCTCCTGGCGGGGAACCGCCATTGTGTTCAACGCCGGAGGGTCCAACGAAGCGAACCTCCCCCAGGGATGGGCGCCGGATGTATCCCAACTCTTCGAGATGAAGCTGGACATGACGACCGACACCTTCAGCCTCAGCCTCGACGGGGTCGCGGTTCCCGAGGTTCAGAATCAGTCCTTTCGGACACCGGGCGATGCCTTGGTCTCCTTCGGCATCTCCTTCGGGGGGCGCGGACCCCAGACCATCGTGGTCGACGACTTGAGGATCACGGGTACGAGCTGTGGTCAAGTCCTCCTCGACCGGCCCACCTGGAGCGGGGTGAAGGCCCGCTTCGGAATCTAGCCAGCCCACTGTGCGTCACTTTTGACGAGTTGACATATCAGCACTTGTTTCCTATGTTTCGCCACAGTTGACGATTTCTTGGCCCCAAGAAATCGCAGGCCCCGTCCCACGGAGGCGAGTCCGGTGGCGATCGATTCGGAAGTGACCAATGCGGCCCTCCTCGCGGACTTCGGACAGCGTTTGGCTTCGCGTCGCATCGACCTCGGCCTGACCCAAGAGGAATTGGCCACCCGTGCGGAAGTGGGCAAGCGCACCGTCGAGAGGGTCGAAGCCGGTCGTTCGGTACAACTCTCGAAGCTCTTGAACCTGCTCCGAGAGCTCGACCTCCTCGATGCTCTCGACGCGCTGCTCCCGCCGGCGGGGCCTCGGCCCATGGACCTCCTGCGCCGCCACGGCCACAGCCGCAAGCGGGTGGCTTCGAAGCGGCGGGCTCCGTCCCAGACCAGCTCTTCCGGGAAGCGCGAGGACACGGCCTCCACTTGGACCTGGAAGGACGACGGAGATCTGAAGTGAATTCCGGTCCGTCGAAGATTGGAGCGGCCCAGGTTGCCGAAGTCCGCCTCTGGGGACGCACGATCGGCGCGGTCTCTCTGACCGGTGGCAACGACGTTGCCTCCTTCGAGTACGACCCCGAATTCGCCGGCAGCGGGATCGAGGTCGCTCCTCTCACCATGCCCCTTTCGCCCCAGGTCTACCGCTTTCCGCAGCTCTCGAGGAGCACCTTCTACGGACTGCCCGGCCTCCTCGCCGACTCCCTCCCGGACCGATTCGGGAATGCGCTCATCAACGCCTGGTTGGCCACTCAGGGGCGGAGCCCCGTTTCCTTCAGCTCCATCGAGCGCCTGTGCTACACGGGCGAGCGGGGGGTCGGTGCCCTCGAATACCGCCCGATCATTGGACCCCGAGAGCGAAAGCCTCGTCCGGTCGAAATCGATCGCCTCGTGGAGCTTGCCTCGCGGGTGTTGTCGCAACGCAAAGAGCTGGACCTCTCCCTCGACCAAGACGACGCCCTGGCCGAGATCCTACGAGTCGGAACTTCGGCCGGCGGCGCGCGCGCCAAGGCCGTCATCGCCTGGAATCCCGAGACGAATGCTGTCCGCTCCGGCCAGCTCTCCGCAGACGAAGGTTTCGAACACTGGCTCCTGAAATTCGATGGAGTGAGTGGGAACAAGGATCACGAGCTCGAAGACCCCCGGGGCTACGGCGTCATCGAATATGCCTACTCGCAGATGGCCCGGGATTGTGGGATCCGAATGAACGAATGCCGACTCTTCGAGGAAGGCGGCCGCCGTCACTTCATGACCCGCCGCTTCGACCGCGACGATCGAGGCCGCAAAGTGCACATGCAATCGCTCTGCGCCCTGGCCCACTTCGACTTCCACCTCCCCGGCGCCTATTCCTACGAACAGGCGCTGATGGTCATCGAAAGATTGGGCCTGGGCCCGAAAGAGAGGGAGGAACAGTTCCGCCGGATGGTCTTCAACCTGGTCGCGCGCAACCAAGACGACCACGTCAAGAACATCGCCTTCCTCATGGATCGCGAAGGACGATGGACGCTCTCCCCGGCCTTCGATGTGACCTTCAGCTACAATCCCCAGGGCGCCTGGACCTCCCAACACCAGATGACGGTCAATTCCAAACGCGGTGAGTTCTTGCGGGCAGACTTCTACGCCTGTGCCCGCGTCGGAGGAATCGGAAGAGAACGGGTGGACGAGATCCTGGGGGAGGTTCTCGATGTCCTCGGACGCTGGCCGGAATATGCGAACGAGGCCGGCGTCTCTCCCGACTGGCGGGACCATGTTGGAGCGCACCTTCGACTGAAATGGGCTTGAATCGCCAGATGCCGGCCGATTTGCTGCCGGCCAGCGCCACGTGCTAAACTTCAAGAGCTTAGATCGAATCGTCCGCCCCCCAACCCCAAGGCCAAACATGCGCCCCTGCAATCGCCTCGCGATCTTCTACGCCGTGTTTCTCGCAACAACCGCTCTTCTCGTCTCGGCATCCTCCGCACAGGTCCCTTCTCTGGTCTACGCCACCAGTTTCGGAAGTTCCTTCACCGAACACGCCTATGGCATCGCCACCGATGCCTCCGACAACATCATTCTCGTGGGGTCTGCCGGCACCTCCATCGACATGGGCGGAGGATCCCTTTCCGGCAGCGGCACCTCGGGATCCGTCCTCGCAAAGTACGATTCGGGGGGCACCCATCTCTGGAGCTTCATGACCAGTAGCGCCATCGGCTCCATCATCACCCAAGACATCACGACAGACCCCGCCGGAAACATCTATATCGTCGGCCGACTTCTCGGCACCTTCGATTTCGGAGCGGGTCCGCTCACCGCCACTTCCAACGGGAGCGCCTTTGTCGCCAAGTATTCTCCTGCGGGGGTGCACCTTTGGAGTCAGGCCTTTCCCGGGGGGTTCCTCAGTAGCGCCAAGGGTGTCGCCGTAGATGCCACCGGCAATGTCTTTGTCACGGGGCAGTTCTTTGACGACATCGACCTCGGGGGCGGCACCGTCCTCAGCAACGGAGGCTCCGACATTTTTCTCGCCAGATTCGACACCAACGGCGTGCACCAATGGAGCCAGGGTTTCGGGGGAGCGTCGGCCGAATCGGGAGAAGCCCTGGACCTGGACGGATCGGGCAATCTCATCGTGGGCGGCACCTTGGTTTCCGCCGATTTCGGAGGAGGCGTTCTGACCACTTCGGGCCAGATCGACGCCTTTCTCTCCAAGTTCGATCCCAGTGGTGCCTATCTGTGGAGCACTCAATTCGGAGGCACCTCCGTCACAAAGATCTATTTCCTGGACGCCAGCGCCACCGACGACATCGCCTTTTGCGGTGAGTTCTCGGGGTCGTCGAATTTCGCTTCGACCACGCTGGTCAGCCAAGGCGGTCCCGACGGATTCGTCGGGCGCTGCGACGCCAGCGGCAATGTCCTCTGGGTCCACGCGATCGGAGGCGCACAGGGCGACCGTGGGCTCCAGGTCCGGATCGGACCCAACGATGCGGTCCTCAGCGTCGGCTATGTCTTCCAGACCGCCCAGGTCGGCGGTGCACCACCGGTGGTCGGAAGCTCCACCTCCCTCACCCTCGTCGCGGTCAAGTACCTCCCGAGCGGCGTTCACGAGTGGACCAAGATCATCGGCGACGGCAACATCGCCAACCTCGCCATCGACACCCTCGGAAGTTTCTATGTGTTCAGCGATTTCGCGACCTCGGTGAACATCGACGGTGTCATTCTCAATAGCGTGGGAACCCTCGACTTCTACTCGGCCAAGTATTTCGACCAGCAGGCCGTACCAGTGGTCTTCCAGTCCTTCACGGCGATTCCGCGCGCCTCGGCGATCGATATCTCCTGGACTCTGGGCGACGCCGCGGCCCTGGATTCCTATGTCCTCCTGCGATCCGAGGACCGGGGCCCGACCAGGGCCATCGCCGCCGGCCCCGCCACCGACGACGGGATCTTTCGCGACTCCTCGGTGGAGGCCGGCCGGACCTATCACTACGAGCTCCGCCTGCGGACTCTCGACGGTTTCGAGCTGAGCTCGGAGATGGTCGCGGTCACGGTTCCCCGCATGGTCAATTCTCTCTCCCAGAACTCCCCCAACCCCTTCAATCCCAGGACCACCATCCGCTACTCCTTGGCCGACCGTTCTTCGGTGGTCATCGAGATCTTCGACGTGAGCGGGGCCCTCGTCCGTCGCCTCGTCGAGGGCGATCGCGGTCCGGGAGCCCATCAGGTGGAATGGGACGGGACCGATGACTCCGCACGGCCCGTGGCCAGCGGCAACTACTATTACCGCCTCGTCGGAAGCACCGAGCTCCTCGGACGAACGATGACCCTGGTCAAGTGAGGGAGCGGTCCACGGTCCGACTGGACCGTGGACCAGAATCCATGATCGGACAGCGCTTTACCTGTTGGTAAAGCGCTGTCATGGGATTTACGAAGCGCGGGTGTCTATATAGCGCGTTGCCAAAGAGTAAACTACCATCAAGGAATCCCCCGTCGAACCGAGACTTGGCCCCAACCGCGGACCAGCTCGCCCGTGCGCAACCGGCCCTCCAACTTCAATTCGTGCATTCCGACGTTCAGATAGGGATCGAGACCGAAGCGAGGGAACAACAGGAACCAATCTTCCAGGATCCCATCCCGATCGCGATCCCGCCCAAATGGCGGATCCGGACTGGGGCCCACCCCTCCGACCAAGCGGAGCGAGGCCGGATCTAGCTCGGAGGGCGCGGTGGCGGCCACCTGGAGACGAACCGCCAACCACAAGCTCCGGTCGTGCAGGCGCAGACTCCGAGGATAGAAGGACACCGTCAGGGGATAGACATGCTCCACCAGGGTCATGGTGTCGATGTCGAACCCAACGCTCACGCGAGGGCTTTCCCCGATCAAGGTGGCGATCCGACCCACGGCGAACATCGTCCCCTTGAAGGCGGTCAGATCCAAGGGCAAGGCCGGCAAGGCGTCGGTGTCGAAGGCGTTCTTGGAGGGGTCGGACAGGAAGATCTGGAACACGGTCGGTACGACGGTCGACGGCAGGAGAGGTGTGTTCGCGAAGCTCATCAATCCGAATCGATCCATGCCGTCGGGGGCGATCCCGAAGATGTGGTCGTCCATGACCTGAACGGTGAATCGGGGGGAGTGGGGATCGGACTCGAGGTGAGCGCCGCCGATGGTCAGACTCATTCCGTAACCCGGCCGCAGCTCCGTATAGACACCGATGGTCGAGTCTGGACTGGCATCGGGGATCGTCGGATCGAGGATGAACCTCCCCTTGACCGAGCCTCCCGGCGCGATGATCCCTTCGAGGTCCGGCGGTAGAATCAGAGTGCCTTCGTTGACGGTGCCGGTGAATTCCACGATGAGGAATTCTCCGTTCCGAGGACCATCGAACGCGGCGACGGGTACGGGATCCGAGGGGGCAGTGATGGAATCTCCACATCCGATTGCGCCCGCGATGAGCATCGAAATCACCGCAACCGTCAGCCCCTGCCACCATCGAGAAACACCATGGTCGATCTGCATTCGGGTACCTGCCCTTTGAAATGGGGTTCCAGAATGTGACGAAACCAGCAATTCAGCCAATGGGACAGTCATCGTCACCGGTCGTCGGAACCAATGCATCGCATGTGCCCAGGAAGTCCTGGAGCGGAGAAGGTCGCTGCGGCGACTGAAACCCCGCTTCTGTGCCAATTGCCCGTCGTCCACCCGAAATCACTGTCCAGATTCATGGACAGTCGCAGGTTGGCGATGTCCCATGATCGGTGCGGCGAGCCCCACGACGGAGATCGGACCGGGCTCAGAAACCGGCGCCCTTCACCAGCACGTCCGTCCCCAGGTACTCGTCATCTCCCACCCGATACCACGACCGTGATCGAGGGATCTTCGCGTCGGCGACGAGAACCTCCCCCTCGAGCACGATGTACTCCCCGTCAGTCTCTTCCTGATCGTGGTAGAAGGCATAGCCCACCATGTGCGCATCGTCCGGGTCGACAAAGATGCGCCATCGATCATCCCCCACATCCGGGTCGTAGCGGATCCGGATCACGAGCACCTTCTGCCCCCGAAAGATCGCTTCGTCGACCCGGGGATCGACCCACGTTCCGGGATCTCGCAGCTTCATGGGGAGACCCCATAGGTATCCCATGTAGTCGCGCATGAGTCGGGCCCGATCTGGACTCAAGCTGTATTCCCTGCGGGCAGCCTCGGTCGGGTGGTCGTCCTCACCGACGCGGCACCAATACTCACCCTGAGTCCATCCCTGCTCCGCGGTGACGCCATCCTTCGCGACCGCGATCGAGAAGTCACCATTGCGGTTGTCGATGGTGCAATCACGGAGGGTGACCCGGCCGTCGGCGGAACGCCCCTCGACGGTCAGTTTTATTCGGGACTGCATCCATCTTCCGAGAGGATCGTGGTAGGCGATGGTCCTCGCCAAGAGTTCGTCGCCCTCGGAAGCAGCAGAACGCGCAACCCCCAGCGACGCACCGATCAGGAGGACAACCAGAAAGACCCCCGCGATTCTCTGCATTCGACGACCTCCAGACCATTCTGCGAAAGCGACGCCCTGCCGGGTTCGGACCGACCGCGGGGCGCGCTCCCCCGAGACTCGCTCTCATCGAGAACCCTGTCCATAGCCCAAAACGAAAGATGTGGTTGAGACTCGTTTCGATTTACGACTACACTCACGGACCTCCCCGACAGATTCGGCGCGGCCCGTTCGGGGTCGCACGATCCTCCCCTTCACGTCCTGCCCGAAGGAGACTGTCACCATGCCTCATGCCCCAGGTACATTCTGTTGGTTCGAGTGCGGTAGCACCGACGCCAACTCTTCCAAGGAATTCTACACTGAGTTGTTCGGGTGGAGTGCGAAGGCGCATCCCATGCCCGGAGATTGCGATGGCGAATACATCCTCCTTCAGCAGGATGGTGAAGACATCGCCGGTCTCTACGAAATGTCTGGAGAGATGTTCGAGGGTGTCCCGTCGCACTGGATGACCTATGTCGCGGTCGAAGATGTCGACGCTTCTGCCGAGAACGCAGCGAAGCTCGCAGGCAAGATCGTGGTGCCGCCCATGGATGTCCCGGGAGTCGGTCGCATGGCCTTCCTCGAGGATCCCACCGGAGCCCACATCGCGGTCTTCAAGCCCGGCGAACACGGCGGCATGTCCGCCGAAAGTCCCTTCGGCTGGAGCGAGCTGTCCACCGGGGACCCCGGGGCGGCGCAATCCTTCTACACTTCTCTCTTCGGCTGGAATGCGAAGTCCGAGCAGGATGCCCCCATGCCCTACACCGAATTCCAAGTCGGCGATCGGTCCATTGGGGGCATGGTGGAGATGAATCCTGCAATGGCGGCGGCTCGAGTTCCACCGCATTGGATGCCCTATGTGATGGTCGATGACTGTGACGCCATTGCCTCTCGAGCGGGAAGCCTCGGGGGACAGCTCTTGGTTGCGCCGACGGACATTCCCAAGGTCGGACGCTTCGCGGTGTTCACGGATCCCGCCGGGGCGAGCCTCGCCGTGATCCAGCTGTCCGAAGATCACCACTAGTCAGCGGCGAGGGTTGGGGCAGGTCGTCCTGCCTCAACCCTTCTTCTGCAAGAAGATCGCGGCGAAGGTGTATTTGGGTGCGTCCTCGGTGGGCCACACCAGGTAAGACTTTCCGTTGTCGATGAATTCCGGATTTCCGTAGAGTTCGAAGAGCCCCGTTCCCAGAAAATGGCGATAAACGTCTTCGACATTCTGCAACAGATTCTCCCGGTCGTAGTTGAATCCCTGCCCCGCAAGAGCAACGCCCTTGCCTCGATAGTCGAAGGTGATGCAGAGAACCCCTCCGGGTTTGAGCACGCGCGCAATCTCGGTCAGCGCCGCCCGACGCAATTCCGCGTGAAGATGCTCGAAGACACAGATCGAATAGGCATGGTCGAAGTGCTCGTCAGGAAATTCGAGCGCGGTCATGTCCATCGAATAGGAATGCAGATTCCAGCCGGTGCGGCGCGCGATGTCCTTGCCCGCTTCCACGAGCGTTGGATTCAGATCGACCGAATGCACCTCGGGGCCGAGAGACGCCAAATAGCTGCTGAAGAGCGATGCGGTTCCCCCGGCGTCGAGCAGTCGCATCGACGCATCGATCTGCGGTCCGCGCGTCATCACCCAGTAGGCTTCCCAAAAGAGAAACCAAGGATGGCGATCGTCGTCACGAATCCCGGGGATGCTTTCGTAGTCGTCACCCCCGCGATTGGGGGCGCCCACGATCTTCGGGGCCATGGGTCGACGCAGAAGAAGTCTCGCGAGGTGTTTGAGGCCCTGGGGAGTGAGTTCGACCCGAGGCTCGGGCAGCCCCCCATACCAAGAAGTGACCGGCAGACGTTCTCGCTCGACGCGAGTCTGGAGTTCGCTGAGCTCGTGGACGAAACGCTGACCCTCGGGCGTGAGGAGGTCCTCGCGGTCCATGCTTCGATTGATGATCTCTGACAAGAGATGCTCTTTCGGCAGAGGTACGGGCTCCCTCCAGCCTCCGAATGGGCATGCCTCATTCTATCAGAATTCGCCGCCCGGGGGAAATCTCGAGACCCTCCACCTCCACAAGAACCCCGTGCTCCTCATCGGAGCACGGGGTCCTGGACCACCCATTGCGATTCCATCCGAACACCAGAATCGAACCCCACGCTAGGGAACCAGCTCGATCCGACTCGCAGATCGACGGGAGCCGGGGTCCGACACCGCCCCCGGAATGCACGTCCGTGCGCCTCGAAAATCACGTCCGCACCTTCGAAGGCGGTGTCACCGGGAGAACGTCGAGGCGGGGCCCGGAAGTTCCCCGCCTCGCGAGTTTTTTCGAGAATTTCGGCCGAGGCCAGCTGGGCGGCCCGGAGTCGGATTCCGGGGCTATTTCAAGAGGGTGACCCTCACGTCGTCGAACCAGGCCTGCGACCCCGTCCACTGACGCATCCCGATGGTCCCCTTTTCGTAGCTGCTGTCGCGAGCTTCGACCACGAATACCCCGTCCACCCAGGCTCGGAAGTGATCCCCCTCGGCCACCACCCGAATATCCCGCCACTGTCCGTACCAGGCCATGCTGGCCAACTCGGGGATGTCCTTCTTGTACACCACCGCCAGAGGAGCGGATTCCCGGCCCCTGCGGATCTTGCGGAAGAGAAATGCGCCCTCTCCGTAGCCCGGGTCGTATTGGAAGACATAGGCGTTCTGACGGGCCCGGCTCTCGATCTTGGTCGCCCGGAAGTAGAGCCCAGCGCCCTGACCTCCGTCGAGGAACATCCGAACATCGAGCTGCATGTTCTTCCACTTGGCATCGTTGCCCCAGAACGCGCGCCGGTCACTGGGGTTGCCTGCCACCGGACAGGTCCAGGTCTGGCTTCCGTCCTTCGCTTCGATGATCCAGTCTCCGTAGACTTCAGTCCACGGGAAAGGCTGCAAGAGGTTGCCCTCGAAATCGTCGAGAATATCGAAGCGCACGGCACAGAGCAGGACCCCACCTCGACCATCCCCGCTCAGCAGGAATCCATCCCCGGCAGCCGCACTATTCGAAGACCCGAAGTTCGCCACATCGACGATGCCCAAAGAACTCAACCGACCTCGCTCGCGAAACACCGCCTCGAGTCCATTCTCTCCGTTCGCACGGAAGAAGATCCCACTGCGATCGAAGCTCAGACCATTGGCGGTTCCACCCGCATCCATGAATACGAGTTTGGCTTCGCGGTCCTTCAAATCGACTTCGACCAAGCCTTCGTTGGTGTTCACGAAGTAACTGTCGTCGTCCCGCACGCCCCTCGAGGGAGCCGAGGTGGGCAGGGCATCGATGGCCACCGTTCCGGTGATCGCTCCATTCTCCACGAAGTTCACCCCGCTGCCGCTCAGGACCACGAGGCCGCGTTCATAGCGGTCGACATCGCGCGCATCGGCGATGGCCAAGAACCCCACCTGCTCCATCCGGGGCAGCGCCGTGGCGTCGAAGCTGTGGAGACCTCCGTTGGCCCCGGTCACCACGTAGAGGACGTCGTCGAGACGGGTCGCCGCGTGGGCCACGCTCTCCCCGACGAAGATGTGCCGAGTGATGAGAGAAGGGGTGTTCGGGTCGCCGATGTCGAAGAGATCGAGCACCGCGCCGTCGACGCTGTTTCCGAGGGCGAAGACCCAGTTGCCCTCGATGGACGCAGAGGCGTATTCAGTCTGGGGCAAGAGGACTTCGGCGGTCAGCCGGGGTACGAAGGGGTCGGCAATGTCGAAGATCTGCAGGGCCCCACGTCGGTCTTCGCCTGCGGTATTGGCCAGAGCCACCGCGAGTGGCGTGTCCCGTTCGGCATCGATCTGCACGTCGGTGAGCTGGACCCGCTGGCCGGCCACCATCGGCGGCAGGATGTTTCCGCGACCCTCAATGGTGATCCCGGTGTAGGCCACCGAAGTCTTGGCCGCGACCTCCACGACCGGGATCAATGGATCGGTGCCCCCAATGGCCCGCAGTTCGAAGCGCTGCCGATTCGTCGGCGCTGTGACATCGAGCACGTCGATGTCACGGTGTTGAATCGTCAGATCGACCGCGTCGGCGGGATTGTTTGCATTGGGCTGGGATGGATTGTCACTGCACGCTGCAAGCAAAGCTCCACATAGCGCGCAAAGTGCGAAGATACGACGAGAACGCATAGCTCCGGGCCTTCCGCCTCGGGGTGGCATTGGGATTCACGCGAAAACGCAAATTCCTTCTAGTGCCAGAAGCTGCGAAGAGTGTGCCATGAGGGCCCGATCCGCGGCGATCGCTCCCCTGCCCTGGCTCAGTTTCGGGAGCGATGGAGGAGCTTCGCTCCCCGGCGCATCAGGAGTCGCGGTTGCTTCAACTCGTCAAGTGCCGCCCGAAGACCGGCCCGCCAAAGACGGGGGCGATGGAGCCGCAGCCCCGCGCTGAGGAGTCCCTGGCGGTGGTAGTCCCAGAACCCCTCGGGGAGTTGGTAGAGGAGGCGTTCTCCGAGGAAACGATAGTACTCTTCCTCCAACTGTCGCCGACGCACCCGCTCTTCCTCTTCACTGAGAAAGACCGGACCATACTTCGCGGCCATGATCAGGCGATCCAGTCGGTGCGCGCTGTCGAAAGCCCGTCGGGTGGTGGTCAGGGATTCGTTCTCACGTCGCGTGAAGGTCAGAACCTCGTGAACATATCCCAGGTCGTGGTTGCGGAGGATCTCCAGGCAGGCTTCGGTGTCTTCGTGTAGCGCAGTGCGATCGAAGAAGGGTCGTCGAGCGCGAACGAGGTCCGCACGCAACATGACCGTCGATGGGGAACCGAATACGAAAAGATCTTCGGTCAAGGTCGCGCGCGCAACCTCGCGGCCGTCGAAGCATTCCTGAGGGCCGGAGAGACCGTCGCAATTCACCTCTCGGTCGTCCTGACGGTGAGCGCTCACCAATCCCACCCGAGGATGCTTCTCGGCCACTCGAACCATCTCGGCCAAACACCGAGGGAACAAGCGGTCGTCGGCCAAGACCATCTTCACATAGACCGCCTCCGAAGAGATCTGCTCGAGAGACCAGTTCAGATTGTCGATCTGCGACAAGAACCGGGAGTTGTCCACCACCCGGATTCGACGGTCGGAGGCCGCGAAGCGTTGGGCGATCTCCAGACTCCGATCCTCACTGCAGTTGTTGACCACGGTATAGTCCCAGTTGGTGTAGGTCTGGGCCAACACACTCTCGATGCACTCCGCCAGATAGTCCTCCTCGTTGTAGGCCGGAGTGACCACGCTCACCCGAGGGCTGTTCATCTCCCCCCCTCCTCGGATCCGAAGACCCGGTCATATTGACGTTCCAAGTCCTGAGCGTGCTTCTCGGCGACGATTCGAATCTCTTCTCCCACGCGAGCCCGGCACTCCAGCAACTTGCGAACCGTCTCCACCAACTCCTCCCCGGTCGTCGCGTCGATATCGCAGCGGAACTCCTCTTGACCGAATTGCTCCACCACCGCATCCACCTTTTGCTGATAACTCAGGGCGAGGACCGGCCGATGAAGGAGGAAGGAGAGGATCACCCCGTGCAGGCGAGAGGCCACGACGACGTCACACCGGGCGATCTGGGCGAGAGCATGGTCGAGACTTTCCGTGGGTTCGGCCCTCACCGCCGAAGGCAATCCCCCCTCGTCCCGACTCAAGATCTCCACAAGATCATCGAAGGCGTAGCGATCGCTGCGGATCTGGGTCATCAGGAGCTGTACCCGACATCCCTCGCGGACCAATCCGCGCACCAGGGTCACCTGCTGGTCCAGGTAGCGGCGGTAGCGACGGGGATCGTGGTCCGGCCACACTCCAGGAGTGGGATGGCAGTAGGCCATGACCCCCACTCCCACCAGAGGCGGCTCTCCGGGGGCGGGCGCAGGCCGGGGAATCCCTCGGTCGGCGACCGGGAAGCTGAAGGCGAGGTCCGGCACGACGGGATCCTGGCGACAGAAGCCCCACTTCGACAACAGCTCGTGCGACTGCCGGTCTCGATAACTGCGCAGATGGGACATGCGGAGAGTCAGCTGCAAGAAGAATGCACTCAGGCGATATTGAATCGGCCCCGCTCCGACGCTCAGAACCGGAACCCTGCACCCTGCGAGCCGTGCGCAGCCCACCCACTTGAGAAGGTTGTAGGGATGATAGAACGGTCCTCCCCAAAAGTCCGCGATTTGACCCCCACCGGAGATGATGAAGAGGTCGAGGCCCTCGAGCCGGCGCTTGGCCCTCCACAGAAATCGGAGCTCCCTCAAGAAGTCTCCCAGAGGATTCCGACTCTTCCAACCGCGTTCGATGGGGTGGGATTCGATCGCGTGAATCTTCTCCGTGTCCCGGGGATTCAGGGAGAAGGCCAGGACCTCCGCATCGGGGTGGCGACGCCGCAGGTTGGCGAGCATCGCCTCCTGGATCGCCGCATCTCCCAGGTTGCCCCAACCGAAGGGTCCGTAGATCCCGACGCGCAGGGGTCGTCTCGCGGAGGCCATAGCCAAGGTGACTCCCGGGATTCGAGTCCAGGCGGCTTGTCGCGACTCGGCACAGCCGCTAACATGAGGGATGAGCAGGACGTTAATGCAAGGTTCAGTCCTTATATAGGGAAAGTGTGGGCGTGGCGATGAACCTCCGCAGGATCTTCAAGCGCGTGGCGACTGCGGCCTGCATGGTCCTCGTCAGTCCGCTCGCGATGGCTTCACGCCTCGAGGCCCTCTTCGGACCCGGGGAGCGGTGCTTCGGCGCCGGAGGAGAAATTCTGAGCCTCGTCCCCACGCTGCTGGGAAACTACCTCCGACTCGCCTACTACATGTTGACCTTGGAGTCCTGCCGCGCAGACGTGTGCTTCGAATTCGGATGCCGCGTCAGCCACCGCACGGCGCGCATCGGCACCGATGTGACCATCGGTGGCTTCGCGGCTCTCGGTACGGTCAGCGTGGCCGACCACGTCCTGATCAGTCCCCGCGTGAGTATCCTCAGCGGCGGCCGTCAGCACGAAGTCTGGGACGACACCCACAATGTCAACGACCAGGGGCCTCGGTACGAGCGCGTGCATGTGGGCACCAACACCTGGATCGGAGAAGGGGCCATCATCATGGCGGATGTTGGAGAGCGTTGCATCGTCTCCGCCGGATCCGTGGTCACCCGACCGGTGCCCGATCATCGCCTGGCCATGGGAAATCCCGCGAGAGCCATGGCCCGCGATTGGAAGCCTCCCTCCCAGACCGAGTCTCCGGTGGGTTCGACGTGAGGCGGATCGAAGAGCAGTCCAAGGCCACCTGCCCGGCCCTCTCCATTCTCATGCCCACTTACAACTACGGGGAATTTCTCGACGAAGCGCTGCAATCTCTCACCGCCTGCGCCGCAGAAGTCGAGGGCCACGAAGTCGAGATCCTGGTGGTCGACGATGGATCGACCGATGACACGCCGTCGATCTTGGCCCGGTGGCAGGATCGAATCCGTTCGATTCGCCGTGAGAACGGGGGGGTGGCGGCCGCGCGCAATACCGCCCTCGCTCACGCCCGCGGCGAATTGCTCATGTTCTTCGACGCGGATGACCTCCTCCTGAGCGGATGTGTCCGCCACACCGTCGACTTCTTCGCTCGCCACCGAGAAGTCGGAATGTTCTTCACGAATTACGACCTCTTCGACGAAGGGGGCGTGACGAATCCTTCGGGAGTGGACACCTGGTCGACCTTTCGTCGCTTCGCCCATCGGAAGGTATCCGAAAAGGAGTGGATCATCGAGGAGGACATCGCTGCGGCAGTGCTCGAGCACGGCAGCTTCATGCACACCAGCGGGCTCACCATTCGCCGCGAAGTGGCTCGCAAGGTGGGAGAGTTCCGTGAGGGCTATGCCTACGGCGAGGACGACGACTACTGGGCTCGATGTGCATGCCACGGCGCAGTGGGATTCCGTGACGAAGTCCTCTCTCGCAAGCGCAACCACTCCGGAAGCATCATTCACGATCCTTCGCGGCGCGTGGCCAACCTACGCGCGCTCCTCGCACTCACCGAGCTTCAGCGTCGAGAGTTCGAAGGGGAGCCCTACCAACGCATCTTGCGCGACAAGGCCCTGCGCTGTGCCCGAGATTTAGTGTGGGAGGCCCTCGAAGCCGGCGAAGGGCGGGAGGCGCGAAAGGTTCTGGGACGCTACTTTCGGCGACATCCCTGGAATCCATCGCTCTACAAACTGGCTCTGAAGGCGCTCCTCACCCGCCATTGACACCGAGGCCGTCCCCGAGTTCCGCGGCTCAGTAACGCGCCTTGAAACCCGACCAACTCGGAGAATCCAAGGGAGTGGCCTGCTCTTCGTTGCCCAGAGCATAGAAGGCGGCAGGGTTGGACTGATTCCGAAAGGAGGTCGCAACCCAGGCTCCACTCTTTTCCGCATCGCTCACCCGGAATTCGTCGCCGATTCCGTTCATCAGATCGAGAGAATTGAAGAAGATGGGGCCCATGATACCCACGAGGTCGGTGCCATTGGGGTTGAGAGGAAAACCCGTGTAGTAGTTCGTGGGATTGGTGTCCGGAGGCCAGAAGGAGAGGGGAGACTGCAACATGCCGTCGAAGTAGAAGTCGATGATCCCCGCGGTGGGCTTGAACACCCACGTGAATTGGTGGAATTCATTCAAGGGAATGGGATTCGGTCCCCACCGCACATCCACCGTACCGGTCTGGTACTGAATGTTGTTGGTGGCATTGCTGGCCTGGGAGGAGACATGCCAGAATCCGGGATTCGCCTGGAAGGTGAAGTCCGTTCCTCGGGTCTCGTGCTTCATCCACGCGCTGACGGTATAGCCCGCATCCTGGGTCCTTATGGCCGCGGTATTGATGAAGTGGGAGGTCCCGTTGAAATGCCAGCCCTGACCGAGGACTCCCGGTCCCACATCCGATGCGGTCCAATTGCTCACTCCCTGATCCGCTCGCCCGTCGTTCCCCGCCGAAGTGTAGTCCTTGAGCACGCCCAATCCCGGGTTCTCTGCGAAGTGGTAGACGGCGACGTAGTCGCTGGCCCAGACCGCACCGGGAGTCACCGTCGCCGCCGTACTGTTGCCGTAGTAAACGTAGAAGTCAGCCGATCCCGAGGAGAGGGTCTCGGCTTGGAACCACAACTCCAACGACCCCGTTCCGGAATCGTACTCCACGAGCTCGTGCGGGAGCCGAGTCGTACCATCGGATCGGGTCACCACGATGTCCGCTCCGTCGCTACGCGCCCGGGCGAAGACCATCGAGAGCACCGCGCCATCCACCACCAGGGGAAAGGTGGTCAGGGTCGCCGTCGAGTCGAGCATGGTTGGGTGCACACTCAGGAGCACCCGGTAGGACCAGGCCGAATCCAGCCAGGGAACTCCGGCCTTCCGGACGGTCGCCGGGCTCTGGGCCGCAGCACCGGTCGCCATCATGGTCGCGGCGAAGAGCATCAGCACCGCACACAGGGTCAGGATCGGGATTCTCCATCGTTTGGTAATCGCTCAGGCCTCTCGGGTCCAGGGAGCCGGAGATTGTCGAATTCGGGGCCGATCTGGCAGATGCCCCTCGGTGAGAAGCAGGATCCGTGCGCGCTCTGCGGCCGAGAGGGCCGGGTCCCTCAACCCCGAGGCGTGCGCTCCCACCCCCGGGCGGTGGTGCCCAACGCCCCCCTCAGGGCGATGATCACCAGACGCACCAGCACCACTGGAGCCCGCAGGAGAAGGAGGGCTCGATGTCGGTTGAGCCCCAAACGGGCCACTCCCCACCCCAGATAGGCCAGAAAGGCCAGATTCAAGGACAGGCTTGCCGCCAGGGCCCGAGACGCGAAGAGGTCGCCGGCCCGCCACCAACCGCCAGCGGTGACCGCCAGGCCGGCCCCCAGAACCACGATCAGCAGGGGACGACTCTGGGACAGGATGGTCAACCCCATGTCCACGATCAACCATCGTCCCCTCACCACTCCCTCCGCCAACAGCCGCAGCGCGGAACCCTTGGTCATCTGGACATTGCCTCCGGCCCACCGCTCCCGCTGCACTCTCAGCTGCTCCGCCGTTTCCGGAAAGGGGGAGTGAACCTTCACGTCGGGGACGAAGGTCACGGTCTCGCCCGCCCGATAGAGCCCCAGGGTATAGTCCAGATCCTCGACGATGGAGAAGGATCCCCAGGGATGCTCCCTCAAGACCTCGGCCACGAAGACCATTCCGGTGCCTCGGAGGGACACCACCCAACCCAGCTCACTCTTAGGACGATAGTAGAGACTGTTCTCGATCTCATTGCCCACTGCCACCACATAGCTTACCGGAGTCGCATCGGGATTCGACACCACATACTTCGCTTGGAGGACCCGGCGCCCCTCGGAGAGCTCTGCCGCGAAGCGCCGCAGAGCGTGGGGGTCGAGCCAGCAATCTGCATCGAGGACCACGAAAGCGTCGAAATCCTCCTCGAGCAACTGGTCGAAGGCGAAGCGCAGGGCATAACCCTTCCCGCGGCGCTCGCGATCGTGGCGATCCCAACAACGGATTCCGTGAGCCCGGACCACGGCTGCGGTGTCATCGCTGCAATTGTCCGCCACGACCAACAGCTGGTACCGGTCCTCGGGATAGTCGAGCCGAGCGCAGGCTTCGAGGGCGGAGGCAATGGTCGACCCCTCGTCATGGGCCGGCATCACCAAGACGAATCGGGGCAACTCCGAAGAGGTCGCCAAGGGACCCGGATGCTCTCGTCTCAGGGAGAGCAGGGCCAAGGTCATGTTGTAGAGCACCAGACCCGCCGCCGGCACCAGCAACATCCAGCTCAATCCTCGCAAGACCAAGACATCCATCGATCAGGTCCTCTGCATCAGGCGGAAGTAGAGATCCTCGTGGGCGCGTACCATGCGCTCCACCGTGAAGCGATCATCCAAGCTCTCGCCCTTTCGCCAGGCCCGCGGTCCCGAAGGGACTCGAAGCAGGTCGACCAAGCGTTCGGCCATGGCGACGTGATCGCCTGCGGGAACGAGGTGGCCATTTTCCCCCGGACGCACGACCTCCGCCGCGCCACCCACATCCGTCACCACGACCGGCAGACCGCTCGCGAGGTACTCGAGAATGGAGTTCGAGAAACTCTCCGAATGCGACGCCAGCACCCCAATGTCGAAGAGGTGCAGCAACGAGGGAACATCCGTACGTGCACCCAGGAAATGGACCTGATTCTCGATCCCGAGTTCGGTTGCCAGCTTGCGAAGCGAAACCTCCTCGTCGCCCTGCCCGACGATCACGAAATGCACCCCCGCCTCCACCGACACCACCCGTTCTGCGGCCCGCAGAAAGACATCGATGCCCTTCACCGGTCGCAGATTCGCAACGATTCCCACCACCGGAGCCGCGGGATCCAATCCCAACTCCTCGCGCAGCTTCCCTCTCTCTCCCGGGGAAGGGGGGAAGAATCTGGATGCATCCAGCCCGTTGTAGATCACATCGAAGCGAGCCGGCGCGATCCCCTCGTCCCGGGCACAAAGCTGAGCGGTGGTGTGGCAATTCGCCAAGAAGTGAGTGACTCGTCCATTCAGAATGCGCAGGAGTCGAAGACCCGTCCGACCATTCCAGTAGGGAACTCCGCGGCGTGTGGACAGAACCCTGACCCTTCCGCTCAGCGCGGCGGCCAACACGCCCACCATATTGGCATCACGAAAGTGAGTCTGCACGAGGTCGCAGCGATGGCGCAGCTGCCGCGAGAATCCCCAGATCTTTCGGAGGGTGTCCGCGTTCTTCGACAAATGAAGGTCGAGAATGGTGACCGGGCACAGATCGAATTCCCGACGGAGCCAGTCATTGCCGCGCAGACAGAAGAGTTCGGGCTCGAAGCGGTCGCGGTCGAGGCCCCGCAGCAAATGCAACAACTGTCCCTCCGTCCCCCCTGCCGGGAAGAAGAGAGTATCGATCACGAAGGCAACCTTGATTCGACCGCGGTCGCCCGAGGGCGGGGCGAGGGTCTGGGACTCCGTCATGGGGCTTGTGCATCCTGCTGGGGCCGGCCGCTCTCCAAGAAGGGCGAAGTCTAGCACAGATTCCCTCGAGGGTCGCCGCAAGGCCGGTCCAAACCGCCTCCAATCGCCGATTTTCTGCCGATCTTCGCCCCTTCCCTTCTTGCGTCCTTGGCACCATTGTTGCAGCCTGAGACACAGGTCGGGGCCCTCGAGATCGGGATGTGCCACCCCCGAACCGATCCACCCGAAATGGTCTGGAGCCTTTTCATGAAGCGAAGCAACCGCACCCGAGTGCGCAGCGCCCCCCGCCGCCGCATATCGATCGCTGCGTTGTCCTCCGCCCTCATTCTTCTGAGCCTCTTCGCCAGTAGCATCGTATCGGCTGCGGCACCCATCGAAGCCACCGTCCAGTGCAACAATCCGTGGCCCCTCCGGCGGGCCATGTTCATGTACACCCACAGCGCCATGCCCACCGCCACCCTCGATGCGATCGCGGATCGTTTCGACTTCGTGGTCGAGGGATATCGGCCCGACGTGGAGTACATGCTCAACCGCAATTCCAAGCTCAAGTTCATCGCCGTCTACAATTCGCTCACCGACAACTACGTGGGTGAGGATTCCGAACACCAGTGGTTGATGGCCAATGCCGCACAATTCGGAATCGACGGGGAAGACGCCTACATTCACTTTTGGGAAGACACCGTCGTCGAGCTCCAGGGACAGAACATCACGATCCCAGGATGGAACCCCAGCCCTCAGGCCGGCGACCCACCCGCCAATGCCGTCAATCGGGCCGAGGCCCGCGTTCCGGTGTACTTCGCCTCGCTGGCTCGCCGCGTGACGAATTTCAGCTCACCCGCGGTCCGGAGCCTCCACCGCGCCTACAACGCCGCACGGCTCAACGAGCCCCTCGTCGGGGGAATCCACCCCGGGGGCATCATGTTCGACAACTCCGCGAATTCCGCCCTGCAGGTCCGCATCGTCAGCGGTGGCCGAGTGGCCGAGCATCCTCTGCACACCCAATTCAACTCCTCGGAGTTCATGGACTGGTACTGGATGCGGGGAGTACGCGTCTTTCTCAGCGAATTGCGCACCTATGTCGACGAGAATCGCAGTGCCTTCGGCGGCCGGCAAATCTACATCATTCCCAACGTGGCCAATGTGCCCTACGTGGGAAGCTCGAGTTGGGAGGAATCGTATGTCAATCCGCCCACCGCACATATCCTGAGCCTGGAGTTCGAATACAATCCGACTCGGGACTTCGGGGCGAGCCTTCCCGAGATCATCTACAACAAGCACACTCAGGCCCTGGCTCAGGGTGTGGGCCTGTTCGAAACCGGCTATGTCTTCAAGTCTCGCGCCGGACTGGCAGGCAGCTTCACCGACGACCAGGCGATCATGAACAACCTGGCCAGTCACTGGGTGCACCGCGCCGATGACACCGGCCTCACCGCCACCACGTACCTGTTGGGAGTCAATGTTTGGGACGCGGCATCCCAGCCGGAGAAGTGGGCGAAGAACCTAGCGGGGGCCTTCGATGTCGATCTGGGCAAGCCCCTCGGCCCCCCTTATGTGATCCAGAGTGGGGTGGACGGCAAGGGAAACGACTACAAGATCTACGGTCGGCCTCTCACCTGCGGTTTCGCAGTGGTCCGCCACCGAGAGCCCTACAACGGCGACTTCGACGCGGCCACCGCGGTGACCTTCGACCTGCCCGATGAGTATTCTCCGATTGATCTGAACGGACTCGAGCTGCGTCCCGTCGCGACCTGGACTCTGGTCAATGGAGAAGGTCAGATCTTCGTCGCACCGAGTGGAGTGGGGAACACCCTCGCCCCCGAAGCTCCCAAGAATCTGCGCGAAGAAAAGAACTGAAGGGGGCTGGGGGCTTCGGCCCTCAGTCGACGCCTTCCAGTTCACAAATCGTGAACTGATACTTTCCCCGTGGAGTCGGCTCGATACGATCGACCAGATCGAGGTCGTAACGCATCTCTCCGCCGAAGATCTCCCGCACACTCTGATCCAGACGCCCCCGACTGTCGTCGTCGAAGTGGGCGTCGGCGACCACCCGCAGCACCAAATGGTCCAGGCGATCTTGGACGATTTGGGCCTGCCTCACCCCCGGCACATGGATGATGAAGGTGTCGAGGATGGACACCCCCGAGATCTTTCGCCCATCCGGCGCGAAGAGGATGTCGGTCACCCGTCCGAAGACCCGCTCGAGCCTGGGCAGTCCCCGCCCGCACCTGCACTCTCCCCGCGCCCATTTCCCCAAGTCCCCGACCTCGTAGCGAACGAAGGGCATCCCGCGATTGGTCAGATCGGTGACCACGATGCGCGCCGGCTCGTCGGCCGCCGCGTCGTCATCCCACCAGTGGCGCACTCGTCCCTCCGCGTCGATGAGCTCCACGTAGAGCCCCTCTGCGCTGAGGTGCAATCCCTCGTGGGCCTCACACTCCGAGGCGACCAGCGAGAGCTCTTCGCAACCATAGCGGTCGAACACCACCGCCCCGAAGCGGCCTTCGATCAACGCCCGCTCCTCGGCGGAAAGGGTCTCCGCGGTCGAGATGATCGAATCGAAGGAGATGTCGTCCGCGCCGCAGGACAGGACGTATTCGGTGAAGAAGAAGAGCGAGTGCGCATGGCCAATGAGACAGCGTGGCCCGAAGCGCCGGACCCTCTCGACGAAATCCGCCAGATGAGCCTCGTCCATGAGAAGGGTGTCCAGATAGATCGTGCGCTCACAGAGGGCTTTGTACACCCGCTCTTTCAAAGGATAACTCTTCTCGGTGTCGCCCCAGAGCGCGGCCTGCTTCCGCCCCAGTACATATCCCGCCCAGGCGTCGTGGCGCTTGACCACCGCACGTTTGAAGCGGTGGGCATCTCGGTCCCAATAGAGTTTCACCGGGACTCCCGTGGATCCCCCAGTACGCTTGTAGAACATCTCCGAGCTGCGGTAACCCCGAGTGATCAAATCGGAAGGATCTCCGCGCAGGTCTTCCTTGGTGAGCAGCGGCAGCCTTTCGAAGTCCTCCCAGGATTGGAGTTCTCGGGGAAGTACGCCCACCGCTTCCATTCGGGAACGATAGAAAGCGTTGCCCTCGAAGGCTCCGGTGAGGAGATCCTTCACCGCGGTGAATTGAGTCTGGCGAATCCGTTCAGCCGTCCAGTACTGGCTTTGGTCCAGAGCGCTGGCGATCTCCGGCACATGCAGTCCCCAACGCTTTTCGTAGAAGGGAACGAAGACCCGACGTGCGAGACGAGAGCCCAGATCGTCCTGGGATCGGCCCCGCGAATGGTCACCGCTCACAGTTCTTCCCCCACCGTTGGCGGCCCCCCAGGGCCGCGGTAACGCCACGCCTCCGCAAGTCCGCGCCAGAAGCCCAGGAGCAACCCACTGTAGATGGCGCCAAAGGCCACCGTGATTCGCAGCGCCCCCATCCAGGAGCGCCCCTGCCGGAATCCTTCGACCAGGGCCACCACCAACCAGGCTCCCCCTCCGATCCCCAGCAGCGCCGCGGCCCCTGCGGCCGACACTCCCAGGCCGAGGACGACCACCACCAGCACCGCGGCACTGAGGACCAGCAGCGGGAGCGGTCGCAATTTCGGATGCTTGGCCATCAACCGCGCCCGCCCCCGACCGTAGCGGAACATCTGCCAGAAAAGCCCTCGCACCGAGGATCGGGGACGATAGTGAACGGTGAGATCAGGATGGGCATAGGAGGAACAGCCCACCTCATCGATGCGATGATTGAATTCGACATCTTCGCAGGCATCGAAGCGCTCGTCGTAGCCGCCGAGTTCGACCCAACGCGACCGACGGTAGGCCGCTCCCGCGGAACGGGGATCGGTGGGGCCGGGCTCGCACCCGTAGATATCCGATCCGGCATTGTGTCCGAACCAGGAATGGCGGGCCCCTGCGATGGCCTCGGCCCATCCTCCCCCAACCATCTGATCCAGGAACTGGGGACGGGAGAGACAATCGGCGCCGGTGTCGTCAAAGATCTCCACCACCCGCTTCAAGTAGTCGGCGCGAGGCAACGCACAGTGTCCATCGAGATAGAGTACGAACTCTCCGCGGGCAGCCGCCGCCCCGACGTTCCGGGCCGCGCCACTCAGGCGTCGCGGATTGTCGAAGAGGCGCACTGCGACTTTTTCCCCGCCAAAACCCTGGACGATTTCCCGGGTGCCATCGGTGGAACCTCCATCGGCGACAATGATCTCATAACCGCCTGGCACGGCCTCTTGGGAGAGCAGCGATTGCAAGAGCTCGCCGATGTCCACGGACTCGTTCAATACGGGCAATACCACGGAGAGGCGCACCGGGGAAGTGAGGTCGGGGCACACGGCGCTTCCCCTACTCGTAGTAATAGTTGCCGTCGCCGATGAGATACTCGGGGGCCGCTTCGTGAACATTGCTCACGACCAACCCGAGGACGCGAGCATCGAGTCCATCACAGATGGTCAGTGCGCGCCGCAAGTAGGGCTCGGTGGTCTTGCCCGCCATGGCCACCAAGACCACACCATCGGCGAAGGGCATGACCGCCGTGGCGTCGGCGACGGGAATCACCGCGGGAGTGTCGATGAGGACCAAGTCGTAGTGCTCGCGCGCATAGGAGAAGCAGCGGCGGAGGGGCTCGGTCTGATGCAAGAGCTCTGGATCGCCCTTGGTCGAAGGAACCACGATGTCCAATCCGGCCAGAGTGGTGCGAACAATGGCCGCCTTCAATTCGATCTTCCCGGCCAGGACCTCCTCGATTCCGTGCTCGATGTCGACTTCGAATTCCCGGTTGAGACTGGGCACTCTCAAGTCGAAGTCCATGGCCAGGATCTTCCGTCCGGGAAAGAGCCCCATCGCCGTGGCGAGGTAGGAGATGGTCGTACTCTTCCCCTCGCCCCGGACTGCGCTAGTGACGAGGACGGTCTTGACGTCATCACGACGACACTGCCGCCAGAGACGGCTCTCGAGCTTGCTGATCTCCGCCGAGAGCAGAGAGTTCGACCGGAGGCGTTCGATGGTCCTCATTTGGTCTTGGCCTCCGAAGGATCGATGATCTGTACCGACGGGCGCGGGGCCGTGCCGTCGTGGAGCACTCCGCGAACGGTGACGAAGAAAATCAGGGTGAGCATCAGCACTCCGGCCACCGCAGCCGGCACCCAATAACGACGTACTCGTCCCAGGTCCGGTCGACTTCGCTCGACGAGGGGAGTGATTCCCAGAATCGCGCCGTGGAAGATCCGTTCGAAGTCGCTCACGCTGCGCAAGGTGCTGTCGGTGAGCTCTGCCAGCAGGGCGAAGCCCAGTCCCAACAGCGGGCCGATGAGCATCGCAGTCAACAAGAGCTTGCGCCGATCCGGACTGCTGGGCCAAATCGGGAAGACCGGGCTCTCGAGGATCTCGATCCGCAGACCGAGGTTTGTGGCCTCCATGGCCTGACTGACGTCGCTGGCCACGAGCTGCGCCTGAAACTTCTGCAGCAATTCCCGTGCTCTCGCGACATCGGATTCCAGCCGTGCCAATTCCAGTTCATCGGTGGGCTGGGACTGAGCCTGCCGCCGGAAGTCGGCGATGGCGCGGCCCAGGAACTCGCCCACATCCCCGTAGATGCTCTGATCGAGGGTGGAGAAGACCAAGCGCACCAAGCTGTCGCGGACCTGCGCATCCACGCCGGGGTAGGAGGTGTCGACCCGGCGCTCGATGGCCGAATAGAGCCCCCGGCGCATGGTGGCGTAGGCTCCAGTCGGCGGCCAATCTCCGACGGCCGGCGTCTCGTCGAGAAGGCGATCGGTGATGTTGTCCTTCAGACTCGAGGTCACCGCCGCCGCCTGACGTCGGACCTCGGGATCCGCCAATACCACGACTTCTTCGCCCTTGAGCCCGCTGGCATTCACTTCGCGCTCGAGGGGCAATCGCTTCACTCGCGCCAGTTCGGTCTCGTCGATGAGTCGCTTGTACAGAGCGTCGGCCACCGCGATGTTTCCGGCCCGCACGCTGCCCCGATCCAGGTTCTCGGAAATACGAGACTGCTTGTACTGCGCCAGCGCCCGTTCGCGTTGTTGCAATTGCTCTTCGTAGATGCGCATCTGCTCGGCCCCGAATTCATGCGCGCTCCGCAGCTGGTCCAGGGTGTTCTGAAGAGAGGTGTCGACGTAGAGCTCGCTCACCCACTTGGCGAGGAGTTGGGCACTCCGCGGATCGGTGTCGCTCACGATGATCTTGTAGATGTCCGAACCCGCGCGCTTGAAGGAGATCTTCTTGCGCAGCCCGTTGATCACGCTCCGAATCGCCATCTCGTCGATGCTCAACTCGGGGTGCTCACGATGAGCATTCTCGGCGTAGGCCTGTACGTCGGGATCGTTTTGCATCTGCAGCAGCCGGACCAGGCGCTCGAGGAAAGGACGGCTCAGCACTCGGCCTGCGAGCTCCGCCATCTTCTTCTCTTCGACATTGTACCCTCGGGAGGGCGCGCGCATCCCACCCATGATGTCCTCGAGGGGACTCGCCATGCGCTGGCGTTCCTCGATCATGAGGGTGGCCTCGGCCTGGTACTGGTCGGGAATGAATTCGAGCGAGATCTTGGCGGCGCAGACCACGGTCACCGCGCAGAGGATGACGATCCCCTTGCGACGCCAGAACATGCGCACGTACTGTTTTAGATCGATGGATGCGTCCATGTCTCCGTCGCTATCGAGTGGCCAGAATGACCGAGCTGATCAACAGCCCGACCCTCAACAATCCTCCGCCAACCTGATTCCAGAACTTGCTTCTCTCAGGAATGGTGATCGTGTCCCCGGCCTGGAGCGGCATGTCCGCGTTGGGCGAGCCCTCTTCGAGATATTCCTTCAAGTTCAGCCGCGTCGCGATGGTTCCGTTTGCGTTCACCCGGGTCAAATAGATCTTCTCGAGATCGGCCTCGGAAGTGGGACCGCCGGCGGCCGCAATCGCCTCGACCACCGATCCCGCAGCCTGCACCCGGTAGATCCCGGGAGAATTCACCGCGCCCAGCACGTAGACCTTGTCGCCACCCATGGGGATGTCTTCGACCGCCGGGACGAGGATCTGATCCTTGGGCTGCAGCGGGGGCAGAGATGCCGTCCGTGACGCGGTGACCCCGCCGGAGAGGTCCACCTCGATGGCCTCGGTTCCGTGGTCGCCTTCACGCAAGATCTGCACCCGCCCCAAATCGGCGTCGGAGGTCGGTCCCCCCGCGGTCAGAATCGCCGACCAGAGGTCGGGAAGCCGCTGGAAACCGTACTTCCCGGCGTTGTAGACCGACCCCACGATGGTGACGCTCTGGCTGTTGTACTGGGCCATGGCCACCAGAACCTGGGGGATGGACGAGTCCAGGAGCTGGAATCGCTCGGTGAGGCTGGCGCTCATCTCCGCCGGGGTCCGCCCCGCGGCCCGGAATTCTCCCACCAGCGGGAGCTGCACCATCCCCTGCACATCCACCGTCCGGCGACCGGAGAGCTCCTCCTTGCCCCAGACTTGGATGTCCAGGACATCCTCCGGCCCGATGACGTAGTCGGAGTCCTGCACCACCGAGGGTTCCGAAGGCAGAGGAAGCTCCTGAGCCCTGACCACCTGGACCCCCCAGAGGCAGAATCCGCAGATCAGGCCCAAAACGGCTCGCTGCATGTCCATTCACCCGATTCCTGTTTGGCCGCAAGCGGCGTGTTCGATCGATCCGGGAATTGTATCACGCGAAGAAAACTCGAACCCCAACTTTCGACCCACGATTGCAGGGGTGATTCCTGTTGGCAGAATCCCCGCGCCCTGCCTATTGTCTGGCATAGCCCCACCTCGCCGATGCCCCTGCGGAGAACGACTCGGAACGACGTCGACCCACGGTCTGCGCTGATCCCCCTCGGAGGTTCTTGCAGATCGCGATGTGCGCTTCTTTCCGCCAGAAGCTGCGCGCTCGGGCCCTCGTCCCACGAGGAATCTCCCGCCCCCGGTGGGAAGCATCGGAACCGCAACGGTAGCCCCCCCACGAAGTTCCTGCTGGCTCGGGCCTTGCTCGACGCCGACAGGAGACCTCCAACTCTATGGGAGACGCAGCGGAATGATCCATCGCATCACCTGGCGGAAGCAACTCCAATTCCACGGCGCGGCCTTTCTGGTCCTGGCCCTGCTTGCGGCCTGTGCAAAAGATTCGCCCGTCGCTCCCGGAATCACCCCACCCCCCGTGGATCCCCCGACCACCGGCACCGTGACCCTGAGCTGGGACGCACCGACGGCCAATGCCGACGGCAGTCAGCCCTTGACCGATCTCACGGGATATACGATCTGCTACGGACCTTCGAATACTCAACTCCAAGATTGCCTGGACGTGGGCAACGTGACCACCGTCGACCTCGATCTTCCCGTGGGAACGCATTACGTGGCGGTCCGCGCCTACGACAACTGGCGCAACGAGAGCGACTTCTCGAATGTGATCGAAGTCCTGGTCACCGTACCCCCAGCCTCTTGATTCTCTCGAAGACATAGACTCGGTGCACCACCACTCCCAACGCGGCGTAGAGATACCATGTGCGTCGCGTCAGGCTGTGGCCGAAGACGCCGCTCATGAGCAAAGCCAACGTGGCCGCAAACATGGCGTTCAGGAACACCCTCTCGAATTCCCACTCATCCCCCTCGGCCTCGAGCTCACGGGCGGTGCGACGATTGAATCGCAGCATGTGGATCACGAACCAGAAGAAGGCAATCGCCCCGATGAATCCCATCTCTGCCGGCACCTGGATGTACAGGCTGTGCGCCTCCATCCAGTTGTTGCGGCCCGGAGGAGAGAACTCCATTCCATTGGCCACTCCGTAGCAACCGATGCCCACTCCACTGATGGGTCGCGCGGCCATCATCCGCAACCCAGCCCCCCAGATCACCAGGCGAAGCTTCGACGAATCGTCCAGGTTCTCGGTGCTCTCCGCGGATTCGAGAATCGTGGTGTAGCGCTCCTTGTACTGCTCGGGAAGCGCCAGAATCCCCGCCCCCAGGAACAGCAGGCCCAGGGCCCCGAACAGGAGCTTCTGCCGTGAATTCCACCACACATATCCGAGCGAGACCAAGAAGCCCAGGAAGGCCGATCGAGACCCGGTAAAGGCCAGGGTCATGAGCAGGAGCAGGAAGACCGCCGCGTAGAAGATGCGCCAGCGCCCGCTGCCTTTGCGAAGGGCCAGGAGCAAGAAGATCGGAATGGTGGCCGCCATGGTCGCGCCCAGTTCATTGGCTCCCTCTCCCCCCGTACGCCCGATGGCGCGGTCGATTCCCTGCGCGTGGAGATTGGTTCCATGGAAGTAATCATTGACCGATTGCGCGGCATCGTAGGCGATGGATGCACAATACACCCACAGAAAGATCTTCAATCGCTGGCGGCTGGTGATGAGCTGAACGACCAGGATGTAGAACACCCCGATCTTTAAGAAATCGACGAGACCCTCGACCGACTTGGACATCCAATAGGAGCCCGGCACCGAGAGGAGCACCGCGACCAGGAGAAAGAGAAAGAGCTTCGACTGACGAGACTTGTCCAGGTGTATGCTGCGGTCTCGCAAGAGCTGCGAGAGCAGAAGGCTCCCCAAACCCAGAAGCCCCACGAGTCGTTCCACATGCAATGGCTCGATGGCGGGAACGATCTCTCCGGGCCGAAGCATGTAGGTCGCGGTATAGGCGATGAGTCCGATGAATGGGTTGGCCAGGATCAGCAGGACGAATCCGAGGGCGATGATGCCGCCGTAGAGGAGGAGAGGATTCACATAGGGAACGACGAAGCCAATCCCCGCGCAGAGGATCAAGAGCACTCCCACCGCGGTGGCCAACGGAAGCCCCCGCAACCAACGCCGGAGAGTCTCCTGGGTCTGGAGTGCAGGGGATGTCGACGGCAACGAACCCATCAACGAAGAACCTCTTCCAACTGCGCCCGCACCGAAGCACCCACCCGCCGGTGGTCGAAACATTCGATGCCTTCCTCACGAGCCTGCTGCACCACTTGGTCTTGGTCGAGCAGAGATTCGAAGGCCTGTCGCACTCCGGCGGCGTCCTCGATGGGGCAGACCCTTCCCCCCGCTGCCTGCACCACTCGTGCCGTCGCTCCCCGCTCGGGAGTGATCGCGAGAATCGGCCTTCTCGATCCGAGGTAGTCGATGAGTTTCGACGGGAGGAAGACATTCTCGTCGGTGGAGCTGAGGGCCGCATCGACGAGGAGCAGGATGTCGTGGGCCTTCATCAGCGGCAGGGTCTGCAAATAGGGAAGGAAAGTCCGGGCCCGGAAGATCTCGGCCAGGCCCGCATCGACGATGGCCCTCTGATGTTCGGGAGCCATACCCCCGTAGCTGTCGATGCGCAGCCGTCCCTCGAGCCGGCCTTCCCGGTGCAGGCCGGCCAAGGCCTCCACCACCGGCAGCGGGGTTCTGGGCCCGTAGAAACTTCCGGTCTGGAGCATCTTGATCCCGTCGAAGGGCTCGATGGGCGGGGTTTCGCTCAGCTCGTACCACTGCTTCACAAAAGAATGGGGGAGGACGCCGGTCTTGGCCGAATCGAGGCGAGGATGGCGACTCAGGATGAGGTCGCGCATCTCCTCACAGGTGTAGAACACCCGGTCCGCCCGCTCGAGAATGCGATCCTCGAGCCGGCGGTTGAACTCGCGCACGTCGTCGCGCGCATAGTCGATGTAGGGGCTGTCGGTCCAGGGATCGCTGAAATACGCGACCCAGGGAATGCCCGTCCTCTCCTGCAATTCGAGACCCACCAGATGGTTGCAATGGGGCTGACTGCAGGTGAGGACCAGGTCGTAGTGGCTCGGGTCGACCTCGCGAAGCTGGCGCAGAGCGCGGCCCGTCCATTCCCGCTTCTTGGGTTCGAGCCAGCGATGGGTGAATCTTCGGGTCGGATCGAGTCTCTTGAGGGCCTTGATCCACATGGAGCTCTCCGGGGACCGCACCACCACATGGCGATGAACCGCGGGAACGACCGACTCCAAGCTCGGGTCCAGTGGAATCTCGCCGGGGCTGGCGAAGGTGGCGGGATCGATGGTGACGATCTCCACCTCGACCCCCTGGCTCTGCAATGCGGTGACCAGCTTCAAGTAGCAAATCGACGCAGGGACGAGCAGAGGCGGATAACAGTAGAGAACGGCGAGCACGCGCATGGTGGTCCTCTCAACCCGGATGCTCGAGCGCACGGTCGTCCGCCTCGATGAGCAGTGCGTCGGCAAAGAATTTGGTCGCCCAGTTCAGCACTCTCCACTGACCGTAGGCACCGTAGACCGGAAAACTCCCCCGCACTCCCCCACGCAATCCGGGATCCTTCGATCCCACATCCTGAACGGAGCAGAGGAAATCGTTGAGTCGTCGAGCCGCACTCCGATAGGCCGCGATGCGTCCGACCCCCCGATCACCACGACCTTGGTCGTAGTCCGCGAATCGGCGGAGCAGGATCGACAATTGGGCCATGCCGGTGAGGCAGGACCACCGGACCGCACCGGTCCAATCCGACCGGAACCGCCCCGGCAGGCCACCGTCCTCGCGCATCAGGGGCAGTAGGCTCTCGACCGTCCGCCGCGCCGCAGCGATGAGATCTTCCTCCCCCAGCAGCCGGCCGCATTCGAATTGTCCCCGCGCGGTGTAGGAAATGGTGTGCAGGAGCGGCATTTCGTCGTGGGTCAGACAATTGCGGTCGAACCATCCATTCCTGCGCAGACCTCCGTGCTCCTGGCGAAGGGTCCATTCGCAGAATCTCTCCATCGGCCGGCGGTAGCCATCATCGCCGGTCCTCTGTCTCAGCTCCAACAACGACCACGCCACCCGAACGTTGTAGGTGCGGCCGGGTCCTCCCGAATCGCTCTCGTGACGCCAGACACCATCGGCGTCGAGGGTCTGGACCAACCACTGACCGCTGCGCACTGCGGCGTCGAGGTACTTCTGCTCACCACTCAGACGATGAGCGGCCAGATAGCCGAAGATGACCTGTCCGGTGTCGAAGACCGTGGGGCGGTGGGCGACCAGGTCGGGAACTGCACCCTCTGGCAATTGGATCTCGATCTCCCAATCCGCCATCCGCAGGGCCCGCGCCAGGGGATCCCGCGCGCCGGCGAAGGCGGCCCCGTTGATCATGGTGGGAATGATGTAACCCGTCGTCTCGGGGTAGGACCGCGCCCAACCGGATTTCGGATCGGCCCCGACGGCATAGCTATGGGGCACACCGCCATCGGTATTGGCATCTTGAGCGGTGCAGAGCCACCCCATGGCAGATTCCACCGCGGTCTGGCGATCGGGGCGCTCCCCCGCCCGCCGAAGCCGCTCTCGCACACCTTCGCGCACTCGATTCGGAGTCAGCGCCATCGACGACCTCGCATCCCTCTCATCAGGACCGGACTTTCTGCAGGGAGATCTCCAACCCGTAGCGCAGGCGGGGAGTTCCACCGTAGCCCTTCTTGAATTCGTAGAGCCCGTGCTGAGGATGACCCTCTTCCTGAGCCTCGGCGGGCACGCCTCCCGCGTTGAGCTCGGTGATTCCTTCTCCCACCAAGCGCTCCACCAGAGCGTCGTAGAGAGCGTACATCGCGTAGTTCCGATAACCCTCGGCGTGAGAGCCCGACCTCACGGTCGCGGCCCGAGAGCCCAGCTGCAACCAAGCCAGAGCGGCGATCGCTTCACCGTCGATTCGGGCGAAGAGAACGTGGCCGAGGCCCGTGGCATAGACCTCCCGCTGCACCTGACGAAAGTAGCTCTCGTCCCGCACTCCGAAGGCATTGTTGCGCTCACTCGCCCGCTCGGCCGAAGCGAGCTGCATGTCGCGCAGCCGCAGGAGCCCCTCGACCGAACTGTCCTCGACGACCTCGACGCCCTTGGTCTTGGCCCGCCGCGCATTCTTGCGGTGGACCTTGTGGAATCGCGCCCGCACCGCGTCGATCTCCGACTCCAAGGGCATGACGAATTCGAGGATCGCCCCCTGGCGGTGGCGCACGAAATGGTCGTCGTCGACCAACCACTCGCTGGAGGCGGGCTGGACCGTGAGGCGATCGAAGGACTCCGCATAGTCGAGGAGGGCCTTCCGGGCCGCCTTCCGGTCAACCTCGGTGTCGATCGCAGGGGCCGAGGGCAAGAGCAGATTCCGACTTCCCACGAAGGGCAAGCGGAGGCGGCGGCGCTTCTCTTCGATGGCCAGAGCACAGCCCCGCTCTTCGCTCCCCTGGCGTAGAACGAGATAATGGAGCTTCTGCGACCCATGGTCGCCGCGGTGGATGGCGGGGTGGTGGAGGGCCGATGCGCGGTGCCCTTCGAGGCGCTCCATCCATTCCGCATCCGTCGGCGCCGGATCCAGGCGGAAGAATCCGAGGGGGGCGGAGCTCAAGATGCCGCTCCCTTGGCGTTCAGCTCAGCCACCACCGACCGACAATTGCTCACGAAGGTCGAGCGGGCCTTCCTCGCTCGCCAGGACCTCGGCATCTTGCGCGCCAGAAAGCGCTCGTGGATCCGCTGGGGCAGGGAGCGATGCGGCATGCTCTCGCGGGTGGCCATGTGGCCCCGAGCAACCTCCTCGGCGACCTCGGTGCCCGGGCGATGCTGCGCGCTCGCCAGGCGCAGAATCCCGTCGACGATGGGGCGGAACTCTCTCTCGAAGAGGACCTCCACCTCGTTTCGGGACAGGCCCTGGTCGTAGAGCGAAGATGCGAGCACCCCTCCGCAATTGCTGAGATAGCCGGGCATCAAGAGCACTCCAGCCTGGTGGAGAATCTGCACACTGCTCCCGGCAAAAGGAGCGTTGGCGATGGGCACGATCGCCGCCGCCCGAAGACCGGTGGCGATGGCGTCGTCGATGACCCAGGTCCGCGAGGAGGGAAGGAGAATGTCGACCGGGGCCCGGAGAACATCGTCGCGAGAGCAGCGCTCTCCCTCGAGGTCGAGGACGAAGCCATCGCCCTGCGAAGCCTTCTTCGCCGCAATCTCGGCCGGCGAGGGGGGAGATTCGAGATGGACGGCACCCTCGAGGGTCGCCACCCAGTCGATTCGGAAATCCCGGGGGTCGAGGCGGTCGGCCAAGTGCCGGGCCACCGATCCGAAACCCTCGATGGCCAGACGGAGGGGAGCGGGACGGTCCAGTCGAATCCGCATGGCCTGGAGGGCCTCGTAGACGCTGATCGCAGTGAACCAGGAAGTGTCGGTGATCGGTCCCAGCTCGATGCCGGCCCCGCGGTAGATGCAGCGCAACTCCTCGGGCCCGCAATTCATGTCCATGCCGGGACTGTAGATGCCATTGACGATGATGGGGGCGAGCCTTCGGCCGAAGTCCACCAATGCCGCATGGCGTTGCTCCGGGGTCAGCTCCGCTCCCATGCGAAGGCCGGCCTTGGCCCCGCCGCGGGGCAGGTGGAAGAGCGCATACTTCAGGCTCATCTCGCGGGCGAGGGCCCGGATCTCCTCCAGAGCCAGATCGTCGGCGATGCGAACGCCTCCCGCGCTGCGCGCGTGGACGATGGTATCGATGCCCACGAATCCCTCGTAGCGATCCCCGTGGACCTCGAGATCGATGCCGCCTGCGGCAGAGCCTTCCCCAGGGGAGGAGCTCGGCATGGGGACCTCCTGAGCCGTCATCGGTGGCTCTCCCGCGGCCATCCGCCGGGCGCACCGGGTGTCAGAGCTTGGGTGTTGGGTTGATTTGGTTGATCTTCGAGGAGCGAGCACCGCCATGAGTATTGCACAAGCAGGTGCGGGTGCCAATCTCCCTACCGGGCTTTTCTGGCCTGCTAGGCAAATCCCGGGCCCGGCCTTACACTTGGCCCATGGTCCGCCCCGACACAGGCAGTAGCTCGGCTCAGGTGCATCGGCGTCTGACCCTCAATACCATTTCGAACGTATCGCGTTACGTTCTTTCCATTGGTATCGCATTCTACCTCACGCCCTTCATCGTGAGGACCCTCGGCGACTCGATCTACGGCTTCTGGGTACTCCTGCTGTCCTTCATCGGCTACGCCAGCATTCTCGAAATGGGAGTGCAGCCGGCCGTGGTGAAACTGGTCGGTCAATATCGTGGCAGCGGGGAGAAGGAGAAGCTCCAAGAGCTGGTGACCGCCGCCCTCGTCTTCTTTCTCGCCATCAGCTGTATTGCCGCACTCCTGTGTGTGACCGTCGTTCCTCCCCTGGTTCGCGATCATGTGGAGGGACTCGGACAGCTTCCGCGGCAGCAACTTCTCTTTGCCGCCATCGGCCTCGACGCCGTGATCATGTACATGAACTATCTGTTCACCGGCGTACTCTACGGATGTCAGCGCTACCACATCAAGAACATGATCGATGCCGGGGCGTGGATTTTGAATGCAGTGCTCGTCCTGACCTTTCTCGAAGAGGGTGGACTTCTGGCGTTGGTCGCCTGTCGCCTCGCAATGGACCTCTTCA
This sequence comes from Candidatus Krumholzibacteriota bacterium, assembly GCA_024276305.1. Taxonomy (GTDB): domain Bacteria; phylum Krumholzibacteriota; class Krumholzibacteriia; order JAJRXK01; family JAJRXK01; genus JAJRXK01. Next base: position 13,128 of record JAJRXK010000023.1, on the reverse strand, counting down.
CCGTCCTCTCGAGCGTTGTGGCCGTGCGTCGAGTCCTCCCCGAGCTGCGTTTTCATCCGAGCTACCTCAGCCGGCAGTCCTTTCGCGAGTTGATGAGCTTCGGCGGACGCGTCTTCGCATCGGCCACCACTACCCGACTGGCTACCCACGCTCAGCCGATCATCATTTCGACCATGGTTTCATCGGCCGCCGTCGCTTTCTACGCCATCCCGGTCAAGCTCGTCGACTACTCGCGACAGATCGCCTGGACTCTTTCCGCGAGCTTCATGCCCATGTTCAGCGAATTGCAGGGGCGCAACGAGCACGCGATGCTGCGACAGATCTATCTGGACTACTCCCGCTACATCTTCCTCTTGCTGCTGCCGGTGTCGGTTCTGCTGTTGACCGAGGGCGCCCCCTTCATCGGGCATTGGATCGGACCGGAATACCAGGACCGCGGCCATCTCGTCCTGATGTTCCTGGCCTCGCAGGTCTTGATCGAGAGTTTTCAGCCCCTTCTGTGGCGCTTCTTCATTGGAGTGGGGCACCTGAACGTCCTCGTGAAGGTGTCCGCCATTGTCTCCCTCCTGGCGGTGGCGGGCAGCCTCCTCTTGGTGCGGCCCATGGGAATCGCGGGGGTCGCGATGGCCGGATTGATCGGGGCGGTGGTGGCGCAGAGCATTTACGCCGTCACCTCCTGTTCCTATCTGAAGATCTCTCCCGGGAGTCTCTTCGCCCAGGTGCATCTGCGGGCGCTGCTGGCCGGGAGTGTGATGTTCCTGGTGGCGGAACTGTTGTCGCGGCGCCTCATCGGCACCGACAGCTTCGGCCACCTCGCCCTGATCGCTGCGATCAGTTGTGGAGTCTATGCGCTCTTGGCCCTGCCCCTGGCCATCACCTCCGAGGAACGGACAGCTCTGCGGGCGCAGATCGCGAAGAGGCTGCAGCGCTAGGAATGCGCCGCAGCCCACGCATCCGCTAACGCAGGTAGAGCACCTTCGCCCCCAGGGTCTGATCCGACCCCAGGACTCTCAGAAAGTAGATTCCCCCGGCCACGCGATCACCGCGGTCATCCCGCCCATCCCACTGCAGGCGGAAGGGACCCTCACGCAGACGCGGGGGTTGGAGGATTCGTACTCGCCGTCCGGCCACGTCGTAGACCGCAACCCCAACCGAGGTGGCTCCCAAGTCCACGTCGACGGAAGCGGACATTCGGAAGGGATTGGGATAGACGCTCACCCGGCCGAGCACCGTCGACAGAGGATTGGCGGCGACGACCACCGGACGGTTTTCGATGACATAAGTGAAGAAGCTCACCGCATCCGCCTGATTGGCATATTCGGTCGCGACCCATTCCGGCGAGCGAGCGCCCTCGACGATTCGATACTCGTCGACAATGCCCTCCATCATGTCGAAGGGGTTGTTCTGCCCGAAGAGGGGACTGGCAATGCCGATGTGTCCCTGCAACTGGATTCCGGTGTAGACCTTCTGCCCGGGGACCGAGGTGTAGGTGAAGCCATCCTGCTCGACGCCATCGTAGTAGAAACGAAGCGTGTCGTTCACCCCATCGAGAGTCCAGACGTAGTGATGGATCAGGGTGTCGGTGATTGCCGGATTCCACCGGAAGAAACCATTGGGATCGGCGAAGTCTGCATTGCGCTGGCCGCTGTTGCGTTTGGCGGAGAGATGCCAGAAGCCGTCCTCGGCCGAGAAGGCGAAGTTGGCGTCCTTCCCCAGATTCCAACAGGCGAACCAGGCGCTGATGGTGAAGGTGCTATCGGTCGAGCTGACGTTGTCTCCGTCGACCCAATGGGAGTCCCCATTGAAATTCCATCCCAGCCCCACTTGGGCGGAAATGGTGTCGGTGCTGGTCCAGGTGCTCCCCTGACCCCCGATGGCGAAGTTTCCCCAGGGCGACGAATCCGAGACGACATTCAAGCCGGGATCGTCGTCGAAGTGATAGACCGCGATGTTCTCGCTGGCCCACGCATCACTGCCGATCAAGGAGAGCGTGGTGTCGGGATTGCCATAGTACAGATAGAAACGCGCGTTGGTCGGCGTCAACGACGGCACCCGAAACCAGATCTGCGCATCGCGAGCCACCGGGTCATAGGACACCAGTTCCTGACCCAGGGGAGTGACTCCGTCGGAGGCAGTGACCAAGAGATCACTCCCGTCGGCCTTGGCCAGGTCGAAGACGCTCGAAAGGCTATCGGCCTCGATGTGGAGGACCAAGGTGAAATCGGTGAAGGATCCGGCGACGGCGGCGGGCTTGGCCGAGACCTCCACTCGATTCGACCAGCCGGCGTCGATCCAAGGCGCCGCCGCGTGAGCCTCGGGAACCGGCCCGGCGAGGAGGAGAAGGAAGAGGACGGGGACCAAAGCCGCGCGGGCGGCCAGGAAATCACATCTGGGGTGTCGCATAGGGCACTCCTACCCGCCGTAGGAGGGCGGGACTCGGGCATCTCGGGCAGTTGTTCAGACCACCGACAGTATAGCAGAATCCGCGGGCTCGCCGCGTCGCGGAGCCCGATCGGGGCGGAACTCCTTGGAGTCGAAGCCCTCGCCAGGTTAGTCTCGGGCTCTGCTTCCGCGCCCAATCCAGGAGGCTCCAGTTGAACGCACCATCCCCTTCTTCCTCATTGCTCCTCCTGGGGGAGCAGTTCGGAGACTATGGTCGCGTCCACCTCGAAGCGATCCCCGCCGCCGGCATCACCGCCGCCATCAGCGCCGGAGCCAGCCCCAACACCCCCGCACTGCGGAGCAAGGGCTCCCCGGACGTCCCCAACGAGGATGGTCTGCTCGCCCGCTGCGAGGGACCTCGAGTGTTGCTCGCGGTCGCAGATGCGCATTTCGGTCACCGAGCCAGTCATGACCTGCTCCGAGCCCTCGATACCCGCCTCGACCGGATTCCCCTGGCTCCTCAGGAGCTGGCCGATCTCATCGAGTCGATCCCGCTCCGCGAGTCGGCGGATCGTTCCGAATCGACGCTCCTCGTCGTGGTCCTCGATCGCAAAGCGGGGCAGGGATTCGGCTACTCCTTCGGAGATTCGGCCCTGGCGGTGGTGGGGCCCGAACGGGCCGAATTCCTGAGCCGGCCGCGCACCACCTTCGTGGCCCTCCGCGACGAGGTCCGCCCCCTCATCGACGAGGCGGAGAGCCTGCTCTTCTTCACGCGGCCTCAGGACCTCCTCTTGTTGTTCACCGACGGAATCCATGAATGTCACTATGGGAGCCCTTCGACCTCGGTGGGCACCGCTCAGCTGCAGCGTTGCTATGCGAGCTGCGGCAATGACCCCCGGAGCTTCGCCCAACGGCTCACCCAACTCGCCATGCGGGGAGTGGGGGGACATCCGGGCGGCCAGGACAACATCGCGTTGTTGGTGAGTTCGTGTACCATGGAAGCTCCGTCTCCTTGAAAGCGAGGGGCCGGCTGGTTAAGCTGGATCGCTCCTCGTTGCCCTGGACCCCACGCCTGGATATCGCTGTGCCCAATTCCTTCTCTTCGGATCCGCGCCCTCGTGCGGCGACCACCCTCTCGGTCCTCCTGATGGTGGCCATCTCCTTCGGCGGGGGCACGGCTGCTCTGGCCCAAACGCTGCGCAGTGATGCGGTGGGACTGCGACTCCAACTGCGAGGACCCATCGACCTCAACTCCAATGCGGAACTCGATCTGGGAGCCCTCCCGCTGGGGAGCTACGACCTCATCACCCACGGGCCGCGCACCGCGACGACTCGGGGGCGCCTGCACCTGAGCACCGAGGGCCTCGAAATGGAGCCCTGGTCCAATGCCACCGCGCTCCTTCTTCCCCCGGGCTTGGTCGAGACCGTGCACCACGATCGCCGGGGGTGGGTGTACCTCGGTTCGGGAGCCGTCGCCACCGGGCTGTGGTGGTGGATGAACAGCACTGCGGACGATGCCGAAAAGGACATCCGCTCCGCGGTGGACCGCAGACGGGCTGCCCTCGACCCGGAAGAGCAGAAGCAGGCCAGGCTCGACGAATTCGACGCGCGAGCGGAGTTCAGCGATGACAACCGTCTGCGCAAGATCTGGCTGGCCTACATCGGAGGCCTCTGGGTGGGCTCGGCCATCGACAGCTGGTTGCTCACCCCTCACGCCACGGTTTGGCCCCAGGGAGAGGCTGGCTACCAACTCAGCCTTCCCTCCCGGAGCGGCCGCAGTGCCGCACTGCGAAGCGCGCTCATCCCGGGAGCGGGCCAACGTTCGGTGGGACGCGACTCGAGGGCCAATTTCTTCCTGACTTCTTTCCTCACCACCACCGCCGCGACTCTGGTGGCCCAGGATGCCTACCTCAGCGCGCGTCGAGACGTCGCCAGCGCGGCGCGGCGACGGGACGCGGCCATCACCGCCGAGGACCGGCAACGCTGGCAATCCGAGATCGATGCTTCCAAGAGTGACACCGACGACTTGAGTCTCGTGCGGTGGGTCCTTCTGGGAACCGCCGCCTACGTCTACGTCTGGAATGTCATCGACGCCTACCGGGTCGGCCGTCCCGAGGCGGCATCGGGGCCGCGCTTCTCTCTGGCCCCCACCCGCGACGGAGCCCGCTTCGCCATCCGTTGGGATCTGCCCTGAACCGGGATCAACGGGCGGCGGCGGGAGGCCTCACGCGGTAGACGGTGTGGGAGCCGACACGAGCCACCAGATCGAGTTCGTAGTGCCGCAACTGCAATTCCGAGGAGAGCCACCGAGGCTCCGGCCCCACGATCACCAGGAAGTCGGACTGCCGCCGCAGATAGGCCTCGAAGTCCACCAGGTGAAAGCGGGCATAGGGGCGGAGCTTCGGAAGAGCGATCTCGTCGGTGTCGTAGCCCAAATGCTGCACCGACAGCTCCGCATCGCTGAGGTAGACGAGTTGGCGCCCTTCGCGGAGGGGGAGGTCGTGGTAGAGGCGCAGAAAATCCTGCGCGTCCTCGACCACCAGATCCTCGGCGTGGCCGCCCAAGAAGGTGCGGATTCCCTCGACATCCGACCCTGCCCCATCGCCGAGGAGCTGCCGTTCCCAGGATGCGAGCTGCACCACGACCAGGACTGCAATGAGCGCTCGAGTCCATCGGGGACGAGCCGCGGCAAAGGGGGCTCCCAATAGGGCCGCGACCAGCGCCAATCCCAGAGTGGTGATCAGGGCGTAGCGGTGGGCCATCGCATTGGTGAAGGCACTCGCCATGCCGTAGACGATGACCGGGGTGAGCAACAGGACCCCCGTGGCGGCGGCGATTCCCCGCCTTGCGGGATCGCCTTGGGACCGGGGAGCACTCTGCGACCGCGGCCGCGTGCGAAACCAGAGCACACCCACGAACACGAGGAAGGCCAAGCCCAGGCCGAAGAGCGAGGAGTAGGCGTCGACCACCGACCAGGGGTTTCTCGCCGCCGCCCAGAAATGCTGCCGCATCTGCCAGGCGTGACGGGCGAAGGCCGGCAAGAAGCCCACGCTCCCCAGGGAGAGGACCAAGGCCGCCCATCGCCTTCCGCAACGGGGGGCACGTCCCCAGCTCGCGACTTCGGCCGCCAGGATGGGTAGGTAGTTGAGCACTCCGTAGTAGTGGGTCATGGGGGACAGAAAGAGGGCCAGCCCCAGAACCACGGCATAGCGACGGCGATCCGGCCGCATCACCGCACTTTGCCAGGCCCAGAGGGCAACGGCCATGCAGGCCAGAAGAGTGGAATAGGCTCTCGCTTCGATTCCGTAGCGAGGCGCGACCGTGAATCCCAGACCGAGCACCGCGATCCACGCCGCCGCCGCCCCCTGCCGTGGGCGGACCGTGGCCGCCAGGGCCCATGCGCTCACCAGAAGGCCGGCGATCGAGGGCAGTCGCAGCGCGAGCGGGCTCGAGCCGAAGAGTGACATGCTCGAATTGCGAAGCCAGTAGTCGAAGGGAGGGCCATTGTCCGCCCCCTCCAGCAGAGCCTGGGCGATGGCCCCCGGACCCGGGAGGCGCGAGACATAGTACGTGAAGAATTCGTCGTACCAGAGGGGACGAACGGAGGCGCCGATCACGAGGATCAAGACCCCCGCCATTGCCACCACCGCCGCCCAGAATGCTCCGGCAGCTCTGGGGCGGGGTCGGTGAGGAGAGGGCGCATCGTGCATCGACAATCTCATTTCGTTCTCGGGGCCCGGCGCCAGCCCTCCGAGTCGTTCCTCGTGGTGTTTTGCACGACCCCATCGTGCCGAACGCCCCGCGAATCCGCCCTTTCGACCCCGCAGCGAGTCCTCGCCCGGGTGGATGATTCCCGGCCATTCTCTAGCAAGAATGGTATACTTCTCAGGTCCGAAGAGAGCCCAGGTCCCTGTCGTGCGGCGACCCAACCGCCCAAAATCGAGGATTCAGAATGTTGCGACCCCGCTACCTTACTCTGCTTGTGCTCTGCGTCCTCTCGATGGCCAGCCCCACGCTGCCGGCCCTCGCCGCCGGAGCGGCCGGAGCTGCTCCCTGGATCGACCCCGGTTGGGCCCATCGGATTCGCTTCGACGCCAAGCCGGAACTCCTGCCCGCCTCGGGAACCCTGAATGACTTCAGTCTCCTGATCTCGATCGATGCGGACAGTCTGAATGCGCTCTTCCCCTTTGCCAACAAGGATGGGAGTGACCTGCTCATCACCGCAAGTGACGGCACCACTCCTCTCGAACACGAAATCGTGAGCTACGACTCCCTGGCCCACCGGGCAGAGATCTGGTTCAAGGCCCCCGTGCTCTCCGCCACTCAGAATGAGTTCTATCTGTATTACGGCAATCCGGACACCACCGTCACCCCTGGTCTGGGCAGCGCCTTCGGTCCGGAGCACCTGGCCGTCTACCACTTCGAGGACGACCCCCAATCGGGGATCCTCTCGGACTCCGGCCCCGGCGGCAATTTCGCGGAAACCGGCGCCGGAAGCAATTGGACGGCATCGAGCCTCCAAGACGGCCAAATCGGTTCCGCTTGGAACTTCGATGGGGTCTCCAACTGGGTCTACACCGACCGGGTGAGTTCCACGGACAGCACCTATACGATCAGCGCCTGGGCCAGCCATCCCGGCGGAGCTCTCTCCGGACGGGTGGCGTTTCAGTCCCTCACCGGCTTCTGGAATCTCTCCTTCCAGCGCAGCGGGGGAGACCTCAATCCGGACCTGGAAACGGCCAGTGGGTTCATGACCTGGAATTCCGCGGTGATCGACACCTCCATGCACCACTTCGTGTGGACCCTGGATTCGGCCGCCGATACCGCGCGCTTCTTCTTGGATGGTGTCGAGCAAGCCGTGCAGATCCACTACGCACCGGCGACCAACCACGCCTATACCGGAGAGGCCATCGGCGGACGAGTCGGCATCGCAGGTCCCGCCCTGTTCAACAGTCTCGACCTCATGGAAGGCCGAGTGGACGAATACCGGATCGTGGCCGGATCGCGGAGCGCGGACTGGATTGCGACCGAGTACAACAACCAATCGCAGCGGGCCGCTTTCTTCACCTACGAATTCCAGAACGCTCCGGTCGTCACCGGCGTCGACCCCGTCCTGCCCCTGGCCGCCGGAACGATCCGGATCTGGCCGAATCCCTTCCAGTTCGCGGCCCAGATCAATGTGCAGGCAGCGGGCGATGACCTCTCGGTGGGAATCTACGACCTCGCGGGGCGCCGGGTCCGCACTCTCCGGCCCCAAGTCACGAATCCGGGAGATCTGCAGCTGCGTTGGGACGGGCGAGACCAGTCCGGCATCGACGTGAGCAGTGGAGTGTACTATGTGCGAGCCATCGGTCGGAAAGTGAACCTGAGCGCAAAGGTACTGTTGGTACGTTAGTGCGCGCACGACCCGCGGATTGGGGTCAGGCTCCCTGGAGGATCACCTTGCGACCGAAGAAGCCCTCGGCCGACCGGCTGGGGGCTTCGCATTCCATCCCCCGAATGCGCATCAGCGCGGCGAAGAGACTCTCGTCGAACCAGGGCTTGGAGCTCTGACTCCGATAGGCCTGCACCAGGATTTCTGCCTTGCGGCGGGCGGCCTCCTCGGTCACTGGAACATAGACATTGGGGCGACCCAGATCTCCGTCCACCTTGGGGATCTCGTATTCCAGGATCAGATGGTGGCGGAAGGTGTTCCAGGTGAGCTCCTGCAACAAGCGGTGGTCCTGGTGCATGTCGGCGGCGGTGTGAGTGAAGATCAGATCGGGATCGATCTTGGTCTTGAGGCGCTCGAATTCATCCTTCACCTCCGCCCCGACATAGGGGAGATAGCCGTCGCGATGACGGTGGACATGCACCTCGAAGGACTTCGCCTGGGCCAGAAACATCGCCGCCGAGCTTCGCGCTTCGGCCTCGCGCTCGTCACTGCCACTGAAGATCTCCCACCTCACGACAGCCGCTTGCCGCGAGAGAAGGGTGAGCAAGGTGGCGCCACAACCGATCTCGATGTCGTCACAGTGCGCACCCAGACACAGAATGTTCAGCGGGCTCGGCCCGGTCTCTGGCCACCGGAAGAGATTCACCGCGACGCCCCCTTGTCCCTCTTCTCGCGCAGGGCCTGCTCGAGGATATCCTGCACTTCCTGGGCGCGATGCCGCCAGGAATTCTCCCTCGCGAAAGCCCGTCGGCGTTCCATGAGCTCCGGATCCTTCTCGACTCTGGATGCTTCGAGAGCCGAGAGGAATTCATCGGCATGGCGGGCGACCCTCACCAGGTCTCCATATCGATCGAGAGATCTCACCCCCGCCACGACCACCGGCTTGCCCATCGCCAGAGCGTCGTTCACCTTGAGCAAGTCATTGCCCTGGGTGTGGGCATTGTGCTCGAAGGGAACGATCACCGCGTCGAAGCCGTGGAGCCAGTCCGGCAACAGATGATAGTCCACCGCCGGATGATGGTGAAGGTTGGGATAGCGTTCGACGAGGTCCAGAAAGCTCGGGTCCGCACTTCCCACGAGGACCAGGTGCCAATGCGGGCGCCGGTCCAGGGTTCGTCGCAACAGTTCGTAGTCCAGCCGAACCCGGTTGATGATTCCCGCGTAGCCGAAGACCGCCTCGGCGTCGGTCCGAATCCTCTCGAGCATGGCCACCCGAGCGTAGCTCGGCCTCTGGAAGTTCTCGACATTGGTCGCGTTGAGCACGACGTGAACGTTCGGATTGTGGATCCGGTAGCGATCCGCCACATGAGGATTGACCGCAAGGACCAAGTCCGAACGAGAGCAGCAGTATTCCAGGCTCGCCGCGATGACATCCCGGTGGCGCTGGATCTGGTGGAACTCGAGAAAATCGTCCGAAAGATCGTAGACCGTCAATTCGGCATCTCCCATGAGCCCCGCCAACAGATCGCTCCAGTAGAAATTGGGGTGATTGTTCAGCAGGATGAAAGGGCGACCCCCGAGAAGACGGTTCAGGTAGGTGCGGAAACCGCGGTTCTCGGCGCGTAGAGCCCACCGCGCCGTCTTCTTGAAGGGTAGGCATCGAATGAGGGTGAGGGTGGTGAGGTTTCGACCGCGCTGACGGGGGAGGCTATCCAGGATTCGACGCGAGCGAGCGCGCATCGATCCCCCACCCCGGGTGAGCTCATCTCGCAACCACATTTCTTTGGGATTCACGAACAGAACCCGGTCGAAGAGCGAACTATCGGCCAGCTCGTAGACCATGCTCTGGTTTCGTTTCCAGGAGTGGCCCCAGGGGATCCCACCCAGACAAACCAAGGCATAGGGCCCGAGGCGTTCCGAAGACTTCTGAGCTTCCACCGTGGCTCCCGTGCTCCCGAGCGGGGGCCCCGTCATGGTGTTGATGCTCACCTTTCCACGAGCCGGGGATACAGATTCGCCACCCCGCGGACATCGACATCCGAATGGACGACGAAGGTGAGCGCCGGGGCACGATGATCGAGCACCTGATCGAGTTGGGGGTGAGTCAACGCCACATTCAGGAAATAAGAACCCGGCGCCAGGTGCATGTCGAACTCGAAGACGAGTGTACGCGATTCTCCCGGTCCAAGAAAGAACTCCGGGGCCCCCAGGCGACAGGAATCGACGTAGAAGAACATGTTGTAGTTCTCGTCGCGGAAACCCAGGGCCACCGCCATTCCCTTGTCCCAATCCGGCGCCCTTACCGCGACTTCCACCACCCCTTTCTCTCCGGGACGAAAGACCGACCCGTCCTCGGTCCCATTCTTCAGACGGACCTCTTCGATGAAGGCGGGCTTTCCCTCGATTTTCGCCTCCTGGGCCTGAGCGGAGGCTCGACGGATGTAGGCATCCACCACCTCCTTGGCCGGCCCGAAGGCCTGGACCTGCCCCTTTTCGAGGTAGAGCACCTTCTCACAGAGCGTGGTGACCGCCTTCAGGTTGTGCGAGACGAAGATGACCGTGGCCCCACTCCCCAGAATGCCCTTCATCTTTTCCATCGACTTGTTCTGGAAAGCCCAATCGCCCACACTCAGCACCTCGTCCACCACCAGGATATCCGGCGAGACGTGACAGGCGATGGAGAATCCCAGGCGGGCGTACATCCCTGAGGAGTAGCGCTTGACCGGAGTGTCGATGAAGTCGCGCAGACCGGAGAATTCGATGATCTCCTCGAGCTTTTCGCGGATTTCCGCCCGGGACATCCCCAGAATCGTGCCATTGAGAAAGATGTTCTCCCGACCAGTCAGATCCGGATGGAAACCCGCGCCCACCTCGATGAGGGCCGAAAGAGAACCCCGTACGATTCGTTCGCCCGACGTGGGATTCATGATTCCGGTGAGGGTCTTGAGAATGGTGCTCTTGCCGGCCCCATTGGGACCGATGATCCCCAGCGCCTCGCCCTTCCCCAGAGCGAAGCTCACATCTCGCAGGGCCCAGAACTCCTGTTCGCCCAGGTCCTTGCTACTGCGTCCCCGGAAGAAGGACTTGGCCAAAGAGGGAAGCAGGTCGCGCAGGGAGTCGTGGAGCTGTCCACGACGAAACTTCTTGGACACCTTGCGGAATTCGAGAATCGCTTGGTCGTCACTCATGATCGAATCTCTCGCGCTTCGGGTCGAAGGGGGGCTGCGGATCCCAGATGGCGTGTCTTCATCTCAGATGCTCTCCGCGAAGAGCGGCTCCAGCCGCGCGAAGGACCACACCGAGACGAGGAGAGTGACGACGGCTACTCCACCGCTGTAGGCAATCCACATCAGATCCGGAGCCTGATGGAGCACCACGCATGCGCGCAGGCCTTCGAGCAAGGGCGCGACGGGATTGACCAGGAGGAGGGTGCTCCACTTGTCGAACATCTCGACCTCGTAGAACACCGGCGTGAAGAAGATGGCGAAGGTGAGAATGACCTCCACCAGGTACTTCACATCTCGAAAGAAGAGATTGGCCGCAGAGAAGAGAATGCCCATGCCCAGAGCCAGGAAGAGCAGAATGAGAATCAGCAGAGGAACCCACAAGAGCTGCAGACTCGCTCCGACCTTGAGAAAGGCGAGGATGACCAGCAGCACTGAAGAGGCGATGACGAAGTCGAAGAGTTGGCTGATCACCGCCGACACGGGAAAGATGATGCGGGGAAAGTAGATCTTGGTGACCAGATTCGGGTTGCTGATCAAACTGTTGGAGGAGAAACGAAGGCAAGCCACGAAGAAAGCCCAGGGCAAGGACTTCACCGCGATCGTCACGATGTGCTCGGTCTGCAGGGGTTGTTTGGAGACATAGGAGAAGGCGATCTTCACCATGATCCCGGCGGCCACGATGATGATGGGCATGAAGATGGCCCACAGGAATCCCATGACCGATTGCTTGTACTTGATGCGGATGTCGCGCCAAGTCAGCATGAGGAGGAGATCCCGATACTCCACGAGGCTTCGAATCGACTGCAACATCTACTTCCCTCCTGCCACTTCCAGAAGCCCGCCCTCGCGGAGCGCCCGTGCCGCATCTTCCACCACCGCAAGTTCCAGACCGGCCCGGTCCGCGATGTCCAGAATCGAATGATGCCCGTCGGAGAGATTCAGCACCCACAGACGCGCCAACCGTGCCGCGACCACGTCCACCCCCTCCGCAAAGTCGTCGTAGAGCCCGCGGCGCCCCAATTGAGGTTCTCCGTAGGGAGAGAGGTTGCGGTAGGTCTCGGTGGATTCGAGGCGTTCGATCACCGCCGCCACGGTGTGGAATGAGGCTTCGAGCTGCTCCGCGCTCACGAAGCTCAGGTCGTCCGCCGAGGTGTGGTATTGGGGATAGCTCCCGTATTCGCTCCGGCCGAGCCTCCCCACGGGAAGGTCGAAGCCCGGGGAATTGTACTGGCGCTCGTCGTATCCGTAGGGAGAGAAGTCGAGGATGGAATGATTCTCGGCCCGCTCTTCGAGCACGCGCTCCACACTCCGATCGATCTCCGCATCGGCTCGGCGGCTGCGCTTGTAGGTCAGGGGGCCCGCATCGCCCATTCCAGCCAGAACCAGCCCGTGCCGAATGCGGCCCACCGCCTCCGGATTGTGCGCGAGCCAGGCCACGGCCCCAATGGTCCCCGGCACGAAGAGCAGACGATAGCTGTAGCGACGAGGCCGAGACCGGAGCCACTGCCCCAGCGCCATCAACACCACGATGCCCGAGAGGTTGTCGTTGGCCATGGAGGGATGGCAGACGTGAGTGCTGAGCAACACCTCGTCCGACCGCGCTCCCGGCACCAGGACTTCGGCGTAGTCGAGGTGCCCCTCCTCCAGGCTGGAGTCGATGACCACTTCATAGACCTGGTCCTCTCCCCGTTCCTCCAGAGCCAGAAGATCCCGGTGGCGCAGGCAAAAGCCCCAGCTCTGGCGATAGTAGCTGGTGCGGTAGGGGATCCAATCCGGTCGATCGGGGAGAGTGTGCAGGTGGGGGCGCAGCTCGGCCAGGCTCAACCTCTGTCGCGTGGGCACGCTATAGCTGACCACGTGCAGATTCGACGAGCGAAAATCGATGACTCGTTTTCCCGCGACATCCTTCACGTAGGCGTCGCGAATATTCCACTCGCGAGGAATGGTCCAGTCGAAGCAGGCCGTCCCGGTCGGAATGCGCACTCGGTCGAGTCCCTCGACCTCTTCCCCCACAAAGTCCAGGGTCTGCCGCAGGCCTTCGCCGGTGATACTGCGGCACCAGGGATACATGACCTGCATCCACTCGACCATGGAAGAACCCAAACCCGAGGACGACTCTTTCATGGCTGGTACACCGGAAGATCG
>JAJRXK010000022.1 GCA_024276305.1 Candidatus Krumholzibacteriota bacterium | reverse complement strand
TTGCCCAGCTTGGTCTTGGTCTGGCCTTCGAATTGGGGTTCGGGGACTTTGACGCTGATGACCGCGCTCATCCCTTCGCGGACATCCTCTCCGCTGAGAGTGACCTTGTGCTTCTTGGTCAGCCCCGTGCTATTCGCGTAGAGATTGATCGTCCGCGTGAGGGCCGATCGGAATCCCGAGAGGTGAGACCCGCCCTCGATGGTGTTGATGTTGTTGCAGTAGGTGTAGACCGTCTCGCGGTAGGCCGCGTTGTACTGGATGGCCACCTCGCAGTCGATCCCGTCCTTTTCGCTGTGGATGAAGATCGGCGCCGGGTGGAGGACTTCCTTGTTCTCGTTGAGCCATCTCACGAATTCCACGAGGCCGCCCTCGAAGTGGAAGTCGTGCTCCTTGGCCTCTTCTCCCCGCTCGTCACGAAGGAGGATCCGCACTCCCGCGTTGAGGAAGGCCAGCTCCCGCATGCGGTGGGCCAAGGTCTCGAAGGTGTATTCGATGGTCTCGAAGATCTCGTGGTCGGCCAGGAACTCCACCTTGGTCCCCGTGGACCCGTCGGGATTGTCCCTCAGGATCTTCATCGGAGCCACCGGGACTCCTCGCCGATAGGATTGGCCATAGACCTTGCCGTCTCTTTGCACCTCGATGCGAGTTTCCTCGCTGAGGGCGTTGACCACCGACACCCCAACCCCGTGCAGTCCACCGGAGACCTTGTAGCTTCCCTTGTCGAACTTTCCACCGGCGTGCAAGGAGGTCAGGACCACCTCGAGAGCGGGCTTCTTCTCGGTCTTGTGCATGTCGACGGGAATGCCGCGACCGTTGTCGATCACCGAAATCCAGTTTCCGGGGAGGATCCGGATCTCGATGTTGTCACAGTGTCCGGCCAGGGCTTCGTCGATGGAGTTGTCGACCACCTCGTAGACCAGGTGGTGCAGACCCTTCGGACCGGTCCCCCCGATGTACATGGCGGGACGCTTGCGCACGGCCTCGAGACCCTTGAGCACCTGAATGCCTTGGGCGTTGTACTGATCCTGTGGACTCGTCAATGGCTACCTCACCAACTCGAGCATGCGGATTCTCACGAATGACCGCTGTGAAAACGTATTTCCCGAACCGACCCCTGGCCCATCCGGGATTCGAACTCGGCGATGATCCGTCGCTCGAGCATCGCGAGCTCCTGGGCCCAGACGCTACTCTCGACCCGAACCCTCAGAACCCCGTCCTGCAGGGCCTCGGCCCAGCTATGGGCCGCGATCTCCGGGCCGACGATCTCCGGCCACGCGGTCAGGGCCCCTTGTCGCTCCAGGCCTTCTTGCAGCGCGCTGCCGCGCAGGAAGTTCTCGAGCACCTTTCCCAGAGGCTGGGGCTGCTTCGAATGGGTCATCCCCTCGCCTCCTCTTGTCCCAGCTCCTCGCGGAGCACTTCCAACCGCGCGTCGGAGATGTCGTCGAGCTCGGTGAGCCGACCTCCTTCGACTTGCCACACTCTCAGACCGGGCCACTCCCGCATGCCCACCACATCGTCGATCCGAGCGGTGGCAATGAAGAGCTGATGTTCCTGGTGCAACCAGGTCTGCAATGCGTCGGTTCGTTCGCGGTCGAGTTCGCTGAAGGTGTCGTCGAGGAGCACTGCCGGCCGGCTCTGCGTTCTCTCGAACAAGAACTCGCCCTGCGCCAGCTTGAGCGCGATCGAAGCCGTTCGCATCTCTCCCTGGCTGCCGTAGCGCCGCAACGATCGGCCGCGCAGGAGAAGTTCCAAGCGGTCGCGATGCGGTCCCACTCGACAATGTCCGAAGCGTGATTCCTCCATCCTGGCATCTTCGAGGGCAATCCGAAAATGATCGCCTGCGCGATCCAGTGATTCCTGCGTCGGACCCAAAGCTTCCGGGTCTGCGGGAATTTCGAATTGAGGAGGAAGGACCGTGCTCCTCAGACGCAGCTCGATCGTTCCTCCCTCGGGTGCCATCTCCGAGTAGATCCGGGCCGTGAGTTCTTCCAATCGACCCAAGACTGATTGCCGCTCGACAAGCAGAGGACACCCCCACTTGACGAGTTCCTGATTCCAAACCTCGAGCTCACTCGCACTCACACGAGGCCAAGACTTCAGAAGACGATTCTTCTGGGCGAGTGCCCGTCGATAATCGAGAAGTCTTCGGAAGTACTCAGCCGAACTGAGGCTCAACGTATGATCGAGAAAGCGTCGTCGATGCTCGGGACTTCCCTTCGCCAACTCGACTTCGTCTGGATCGAAGCGTACCACGGACCAGTGGCCCACCAGATCGCTGAGACGTTCCACCACTTGACCGTCGATGCGGATGCGCTTTTTCCCGTCGCGGGGAATCGCCGCTTCGAGCCGAGTGGCATCGCCATGTCGATCACCGACGACAAGATCGATCCGACCGAAAGCCTCGTCGAATTGGATGAGTTCCTGGTCCCGACATCCCCGCGGGGAGCGTCCGAGAGACAGATATCCCAAGGCTTCGAGAAGGTTGGTCTTTCCCTGACCATTTCGTCCCAAAAAGATATTGATTCGAGGCGAAACGTCCAGCTCGATCTGCTCTAAGTTCCTGAAATTGGTCAGCTTGACGCGCTCTAGGATCACCGGGGCCTCCCCGGCCCCCCCACCTAGTCGTTCAGGCGTAGGGGCATGAGGAGGCAGAGATCATCGCTGGTCGTGACATCGTCGATCGGACCTTCGGCGGGCACGAAGATCGCCGCGGTATCCGCCCGATCGAGGGCGATCACGATGTTCTCGCTCTCGAGGTGCTTGAGGACGTCCTCGACGTAGTTGTGATTGAAGCCGATCACCAGGGGCTCTCCCTCGTAGTCCACCGAGAGCTGGTCTTCGGCCCGGCTGCCCTCGGTACCGGTCGCGGTCAGATTCATGACCGACCCCTCGAACTCGAAGCGAATCTGGTTGGTCACCCGATCGGCGGAGATCTTCACCCTCCGCACCCGATCGGCCAGGGTCTGTCGATCGCAGACGATGTGATTGCGGTTGTTCTTGGGAATGACCTGCTCGTAATTCGGGAAGGACCCTTCCACCAGCCGAGTGTGGACCGTGGTATTGCCCACTTCGAAGCTGAGCTGGGTCTCCCCCACGTAGATCGTGACCTTCTCTGCTTCGTCGATCAGACGCAGAACCTGTTGGAGCCCGGCGGAACTGGCGATGAGCTTTCGAGGATTCTTCACTCCGAGGTCGAGCTTCCGCCGGGTGCGGGTGAGACGATGCCCATCGGTGGCCACCATGGTGAAGTGATCGGCTCCGAGCTCCCAGAACACCCCCTGCAGGGCCGGACGGGTCTCGTCACGACTGATGGCGTAGATGGTGTTGCGGATCATGTCTGCCAAAACCGCACCTTCGATTTCGAAGGAGGTGTCCTGGGTCAATTTGGGCAGCGGTGGAAAATTCGCAGGATCCATGGTGGCTTCTTCGAAGCGCGCCTTTCCGCTGCCGACTTTGACTTTGTCGTTGGTGCACTGGAGCTTGACCGCATCGGGTCCGAGAGTACGAATGAAGGGGACGAACTTGGCCGCAGGAATGGCCGTTCTGCCGGTCTTGCCTGTTTCGGCGCCGTAAATGTGAGTGACCACCGACACGTCCAGATCGGTGGCGGCCAAGGTCAGGGCATCGCTTTCGGCGTCGAAAAGAATCGTCGACAGAATGGGCAGCGTCGTCTTGTTACTCACCACGTTCGCCACCGCGCTCAGTCCGCGCGCGAGGTCGCTCTGTGGAACCTGGATCTTCACCGGCTGGCCTTTCGGTCGGGAGTGGGGCTCTCTCTGCAGGCAGGCTCGTTGGGGATGAACAGGGGAGCCCATCCCGAGCCTGAGCGAGCCAATGCTAACCCACTGAGGGCAGAGCCACAAGAGCCCTCCCCGGCTTTCGTCATTCGCCCTGTCCCGAGGCTCTACTTCTTCTCTCTTCTTTGAAATAGAAAGACAGTAGTAGAGAGTAGTAGAGCTGGGGAAAGTGGGGACAAAGGCCGTCACAACGAGCTAAACGCCGATTCTCCAGATCCTTTGGGGGATGGAGGCTTTGGGACGACGGAGGGGAAAAGATGGGGATCCAGGGGGACGTTCTCCCCACCGTCCCCACTCTGCCCGATGGGACCGGGAGCTTCCCCACCCACCCTGGAGTTGTCCGCACCTTCCTCCCATGCTGTCCCCAGATCCATCCCCGGAAAAAAGAGACCCGAACTCGCGAGGAGTCCGGGTCTCTCCGTTGCTGCGAGGCTGCAGCAGACAACGGCGCAAAGTCGGTCGAGAGCTCAGGCGTCGGTGTTCGAGGAATGCCTCAGGCGCTCGAGAATCTCCTCGTATTCCACGCGGATCGAATCCTGGGTGCGGACCAGCGCTCCGATCTTTTGCCAAGCGTGATGCACGGTGGTGTGGTCGCGCCCTCCGAACTTCAAACCGATCTGGTTGAGCGAAGAACGGGTGTGCTCCCGGCAGATGTACATCGCCATCTGACGCGCATGGGCGACCTGCTTGGTGCGGGTCTTGGATCGCAAGAGGTCGATGGTGATGTGATAGGACGACGAGACCTCCTTGATGATCTCGGCCATCGTCAGGTCGCGCTTGGCCTGAGTCCGGTGGTGGAAGGCCTGCAAGACTTCCTGGGCCATCTCGACATTGATGCTCGAGCCGGTGAGACTGGCGAAGGCCAATAGCCGAATCAGGGCCCCCTCGAGCTCGCGGATGTTGTTCTGGATGTTCTCCGCGACGAAGACCAGGACCTCGTCGGGAATGAGGATTTCCTCTTTCTCGACCTTCTTCTTGAGAATGGCCACCCGGGTCTCGAAATTCGGCGATTGGATGTCGGTGATCAGACCCCACTCGAAGCGGCTGCGCAGCCTTTCTTCGAGGGCGGAGATTTCCTTGGGCAGACGATCGCTGGTGACCACGATCTGTTTGTTCGCGTCGTAGAGAGCATTGAAGGTGTGGAAGAATTCCTGCTGGGTGCTCTCTTTTCCGGCCAGGAATTGAATGTCATCGATGAGGAGGAGGTCCACATTGCGATAGCGATTCTTGAACTCGAAGGTGGTGCGGTCTCGGATGGACTGGATCATCTCGTTCATGAAGTTCTCGGCCGACACGTAGTGGACCACCGCGCCGGGGCGATCTTCCAGGATGCGAGAGCCAATGGCCTGCATGAGATGGGTCTTGCCCAGGCCGACACCTCCGTAGAGGAAGAGGGGGTTGTAGGTCGCCGCCGGTTGGTCGGCCACCGCCATGCAGGCCGCCGCCGCGAATTGGTTGTTCTCGCCGATGACGAAGTTCTGGAAGGTGTAGCGGGGGTTGAGCCCGGCATCGCGGGGGCGGGACCGAAGACCAGGGGTGTCGAGATTCCCGTGGGGCCGACTCACCACCGGCGGATTCGCATCGAGGGCCGGAGCCGAGGGGCTCGGATCGACTTCGATTTCGATCTGCACTCCCTCTCCCAGGACCGCTGTGGCACTGCCCTCGAGGAGGTCGAGGTGATGCTCGGTGAGCCAGTCCACGAAGAACTGATTGGGCCCCCGCAGACGGATCAGACCCTCTTCGACGCCGCAGCATTCCATGGGAGAGAACCAGGTCTGATAGGTCTGCTCGTTGACTTCCTGTCGAATACGCGCCAAGACCTGCTCCCAGGGAGAAGGCATCGCGGAGTCCGAGGGATGGTGTTCTGGAGGATTGGGTGCGGTCACCGGGGGCACCTCAGGCCACGCCAGGCGTGGTACGGGGCCAAGAAGGGGTTGCAAAGAGCATGAGTAGGGGCGTTTCCACAGTTTGGGGATAACTTATCAAACCATTGTAAAATAATGGCTTACACGAATAGTACCCGAGGTTCCCAAGAGGTTGTCCACAGAGAGGGCGGCTGTGGACAAGTTCGGTGTCGCAGAGCAGAGTTATCCACCGCGGGGAGCCAAGCTATCATGTGGAGGGGGTGGGAACAAGGCAGAGATTGTGTCGAATCTATGATGCCTTCATAAGTTCTTATTTCTCACGGCACCCTTGGGGTCGGCGAATTCCGGGCCCTGGAGTCGGGGACCCGCCGGGGGCGGCCGGGCCCCGGGGAAGGTGCGATGGGGTCGACTTTGGGAGAGACCGGAGCGGTGGATCCGGGGTCTCGGTCCTCTTGACGAAGGCCGGGGGAGCCCCTAGCTTAGTACGCTCGTGTCCCCGCCACGGCGGGAAGATGGGCCCGACGTCATCGGGCAGGATTCGAAGGAGCCAGACGTGAAGAGGACGTTCCAGCCCAGCAACATCAAGCGCAAGCGCGACCACGGCTTTCGCAAGCGCATGTCGACGAAGGCGGGACGCGCGATTCTCAAGCGCCGTCGCGCGAAGGGCCGTAAGAAGCTCTCTGCGTGAAGGCAGTCTGAGGGTTTGCCGTGCGTGGCAGCCTGAAGAAAAAGAGCGACTTTCGTGAGGTCTACGATCGAGGCCTCAAGTCGGTGGGCCGCCATGTGGTGGCCTTTGCTTTGTTGCCCGAAGATGCGCAGGCCGACGACGAAGTGTTGGTGGGGGTTGTCGCCAGCCGGAAAGTCGGCAATGCTGTACGCCGCGCTCGCGCGAAGCGGGTGTTGCGCGCGGCATTCCAAGAGCTGCGCTCGAGCTTTCCTCCGGGGACTCGCCTGATTCTGGTGGCCCGTCACGCTGCGGCCGATGCTTCTGTTCGGAGTCCACGAGTGCGAGACGAGATGATCGAACTCTTTCGACGACAAGGGATCGATGTGAAGGAGACCCGGTAATGGTCTGGGCGCATCGGATGGTGTCTGCTCTCATGGTCGGGTGCATCCGTCTCTATCGAATCTGTCTGTCTCCTCTGCTGGGTTCGCAGTGTCGCTATGTGCCGACCTGCTCCTCCTATACCGAAACCGCGATTCGTCGATTCGGACCGTGGCGCGGGGGATGGCTCGGACTTCGCCGCATCGCTCGCTGCCATCCGTGGCACGAGGGCGGATCCGATCCGGTTCCCGCAGAGCACTCGTCGAGCCCCGGCCTTCCTCTATGACCTTCTGATCAGGACCCAACGTGGACCCACAAAACCAGTTCTTCGACCGTCGCACGCTTCTGGCCTTCGCTCTGATGTTCCTCATTTGGTTCGGCTGGGCGTCCTACTTCTCTCCCCAGCAGAACGCGCTTTCGCAGAGTGATGGCGCCGATTCGCTGGCCGTGAACGAGGGACTGGTTTCTCGGACCGCAGCCGCGGATCGCTCGCTGCCGATGGCCGACTCTTCGACCGGACCCGAATTCGAGGGAGATGCCGCGCGCGAAGCTCTGGTGGTCTCCGACTCGGGGAAGAGTCGCGGCTGGCTCCGTCCGTCGCCGACCGCGAAGGGCCATCCGATCACCGTGCGGACGCCGCTCTATGTCGCGGAGATCGACCCGGTGGGGGGAGATATCCTCTCGTGGGAACTGCTTCGCTTCGACGACCTCGACGGACGGCCGGTCAACCTCGTTCCCGCGGAGACCACCGACCCCGACGGCCAACGCGCCCACAGTCTGAGGGTTCTCTACGAGGACCACATCCTCGACCTGAGCCATGTGGACTTCGAAGTCACCGGAGGAGATGTGGCTCTGGGCGAGGGACGGCCGACGGCGACCCTGGTTCTGCGGGGCCAGCATTCCAGCGGGGTGGAAGTCGTTCTGACCTACACCTTCGACTACCAGAAATACAGTTTTGATCTGAGCGCCGAAGTCAACAGCCCTCGGGGAGCGAGCACTCCCCTCAACTTCCAGGTGGGGTGGCCGGCGGGCCTCGCGCGCACCGAACCCGACAGCATCCTCGAAGCCCGCGAGCGTAGAGTGGTGTGCCGAGTGGGAGAGGACATCGAACAGGTCAAGTTCAACGACCTCGTGAACAAGTCGCCGGACAAGGGCTTCAAGACCTTTCGCCGCAGCATTTCGTGGGCGGCCGCGCAGGGGAAGTACTTCGTGGCCCTAGTGCTTCCCAAGGAACACCGCGTGGGACAAGTCCTCTTGGGGGGAGACAAGGCGCGGCACATCCAGACCTTCCAGGTGGCCCTGGCCCTGGAGGGCGGCCGCCAGTCGAGCGCGCACTACACGGTCTTCTTGGGTCCGGTCGACTATGACATTCTGAAGGTCTACGAAGGGGAACCGTGGAATTCCGAGGTGTCGAAGCTCGTCAACTTCGGTCCCGCGATTCTGCGTCCCATCGCCGCCGCCACCTTCAGCGCGCTCAAGCTCCTGCAGAAGGTCGTTCCCAACTGGGGTTGGGCCATCATTCTCTTCTCCGCGCTCACCAAGCTTCTGTTCTACCCGCTCACCAAGAGCAGCACCCAGAGCATGAAGAAGATGCAGGAGATTCAGCCGCTCATGAAGGAGCTGCGAGAGAAGTACAAGGACGATCAGCAAAAACAATCCGAAGCGATGATGAAGCTCTACAAGGAACACGGAGTGAATCCGGTGGGGGGATGTCTGCCGCTCGTGGTGCAGATGCCCGTGTTCTATGCGCTCTACAGAATTCTCCTGCACGTGGTGGAATTGCGACAGGCCCCGTGGGCGCTGTGGGTCGATGATCTCAGTCGGCCGGATGTGCTCTTCCACCTTCCCTTCACCTTGCCGATCCTCGGAGACAAATTCGCCTTGTTGCCGGTGTTGATGGCGGCGGGAATGTGGGTGCAGACGAAGATCTCGCAGAGCGGCACCGCACCGGCCGAAGGGGCCATGGCCCAGCAGGCCAAAATGATGGGGACCTTCATGCCCATCATGATGCTGGTGTTGTTCTACAACAGTCCGTCCGGCCTGGTATTGTATTGGTTGGTCAATACCGTGCTGACCGCGGCCCAAACTTGGTGGATTCATCGCGAGGTGGCGGCCAAGGCCGCCGCTGCGAGCTGAGGAGATCTCACAACGGGGAGCGATGCATCAGGTTGGGCTCCCGTGGGATCGTGAAGAAACGAGAAGAAGATGAACCGTTCGCACCGTCGTCGTCGCCGCCGCTTCGAAGTCATCCGCCCCAAACCGGAATTGATCATCGAAGACACGCCGGAGTCTCCCGAAGTGATCGTGGAGGAACTCCAGCCCTCACGGCAGAAAGAGCGTCCTCTTTACGAGCCCACCGACGAGGACAATGACCTCTTCGTGAAGTTGCTCGAGGATGTGTTGATCGCGGCGGATGTGGATTACGAAATCGAATTCGAGCACGGAGATTATCAGCGCGCTTCGGTGGTGATCGAAGGGCGCGAAGCCGGGGCCTGGATCGGTCGCCGCGGGGCCAGCATCGACGCTCTCGAAACCCTGCTCAGCCGCATGGTCAGTCATCAGGCCGGCCACCCGGTTCCCGTGCAGCTCGATGTGAATGGTTATCGCGAGGAAGAGGAACGTGGCCTGCGCGAAGAGGCCCTGCGACGGGCCCAACGGGTCCTGGAGTCGGGCCAGGACGACATCTTCCAGCCCATGATCGGCCGCTGCCGCCGCGTGGTCCACCTCGCGGTCCAGGAACTGGAGGGAGTTCGGACCTTCACCTCCGGCCATGGGAGCGACAAGCGAGTGGTGATCCGCAAGATCGAGGCCGTGGCTCCCGAGGATTCCCAGGACGCCGCCGCCGGCGACTCCTGAGCCCACCATTCCGACGCCTCTACAACAATACGCAATGCGTATTAACTGAATGGGCGCGCCGATGAGTCTCTACGAGGAGATGGGCGCCTCGGCCGAAGTTGCGCTTCGGCTCGAGGCCTACGCCGCCGACCTTCTGCGCTGGGGCCGGGCGGTGAACCTCATTTCGCGAAAGAAGCCCGAATCCGAAGTCCACCGCCTGATTGGCGAATGCCTGGGGGTTGGCTTGTGGCTGGAGCGCCGCGCTTCGGTTGCGGGTCCTTGGGCGGATCTGGGCTCCGGGGCGGGATTCCCGGGGATCGTCTTCGCGTGCCTGGACCCCGACCTGGAGATCGACCTCATCGAGCGGAGGCAGGGTCGCTGCGATTTTCTGCGCCGGGAGGTCGCGGCCCTGGGCCTGCGCCGGGCGCGGGTGGTGGAGGCGGATGCCCGGAAGGTGAGTGGGGAGGGCGGCGGATATTCGCTGGTGAGCCTCAAGGCTGTGGCCCCACCCGACCAGGCTTTGGCCCTGGCCTCTCCGTTGACGGGGCCCGGCGGTCAGGCCCTCATCTTTCAGCGCCCGGATTGGGGGCCGCCCGCCGGCTGGGCCGAGGTGGATCGATGGGTCGGCCGAAGGGGTCCGGTCGATCTCCGCGATCGGGCGGCGGTGTTGGTGCGGCCCGATGTTCCACGTGGAACATCGGAAGAGCGGCGGGGCGAGTAGCGGGG
>JAJRXK010000021.1 GCA_024276305.1 Candidatus Krumholzibacteriota bacterium | reverse complement strand
GGTGCTCACCGGATTGCTGCGCGGCCTGGGGGCCATGGATCCCGCAGAGCGACCGGCGGCAGGTCAGGCCCTGAACGTGGCCAAGGAGCGGCTCAAAGAAGCGATCGAGGCCCGTCAAGCCGTCCTGGCGGCGGCCAGCGACGCGGTGCCACTGCAGCTCGATCGCACCCTGCCGGGCCGCGATCTGCGGGCCGGAAGCCTGCACCCGATCCCCCAGGTGGTCGACGAGATCTGCGACATCTTTCACGGCATGGGCTACACCCGCCTGTCGGGACCGGAAGTCGAATACGACGCACTCAACTTCACGGCCTTGAACTTCCCCGACGACCATCCGAGTCGTGACCTGCAGGACACCTTCTACGTGAACGACGAGGTGGTCCTGCGCACCCATACCTCGCCGGCTCAGATCCGAACCATGAGAGAGCACCGCCCACCGCTCGCGGTGGTGGTTCCCGGACGGGTCTATCGCCACGAACAACTCGATGCCAGTCACGCGGCCGAGTTCTTCCAGATCGAGGGGCTCTTCGTGGACCACGACGTCTCCTTGGTCGACCTCAAGTCCACGATCCATCACTTCGTGACCGAGTTCTTCGGCCGGGAGTACCCCTTGCGGTTCCGGCCGCACTTCTTCCCCTTCACCGAGCCTTCGGTGGAAGTGGATCTCTGGTGGGAGGGGACCGACGGAAGTGGACGGTGGCTCGAAATCATGGGAGCAGGGATGGTCCACCCCAATGTCTTCGTCAACAGTGGCTACGAGGCCGATGAGTTCACGGGTTTCGCCTTCGGCATGGGGATCGATCGCCTGGCGATGGTGCGTCACGGGATTGGCGACATTCGGCTTCTCCTCGAAAACGATCTGCGTTTCCTGACGCAGTTCCCGGCTTGAGGGAGGTACGGTCGTGAAGCTTTCCGTGAATTGGTTGCGTGAACTGGTCGAATTCCCTGCCGACCTCGAAGAGGTGCTCTCGAGACTCACTCTTCTCGGACTCGAGGTCGAGGAAGTCGAAGACTTCCGCATCGCCTTCCCCAAGGTCATCGTGGGCGAAGTGATCGAAGCGACCGCTCATCCGGATGCCGACAAGTTGCGCGTCTGCCGGGTCCATACCGGCAGTGAAGAACTCCAGATCGTCTGCGGAGCCCCCAACGTGCGGGCAGGGCTGCGGGTGGCGCTGGCCACGGTGGGGGCGGTACTTCCCGGTGACTTCCGCATCAAGAAGTCCAAGATCCGCGGCCAGGTCTCGATGGGAATGATCTGCAGCGAACGCGAGTTGGAACTGGGCTCGGGCCACGACGGGATCCTCGAGCTCGACGATTCCTTCGAAGTCGGGCGTCCCCTCGACGACTACTTCGGGTACGCGGACACGGTGTTCGAGATCGAAGTCACGCCCAACCGCCCCGACTGGCTGAGCCATATCGGCGTGGCCCGCGAATTGGCGGCCTGGTACCGCAGCGAAGTTCGACTGCCCGACGCGGGACCCGAGGCCGCGCTCGTGGAGTCGGACGAATCGTGGACGGTGAGGGTGGAAGACCCCTCGGCCTGTCCGCGCTTCACCGCTCAGCTCATGGATGGAGTGAAGGTCGGCGAGTCACCCCGGTGGATGCGTCAACGTCTGATGGCGATCGGCCAACGTCCCATCAATGCGGTGGTAGATGCCAGTAACTACTTGCTGCACGAGTGCGGTCATCCCAACCACTGTTTCGACCGCGACAAGCTCGAGGGACAGGAGCTCATCATCCGTCGCGCCCGAGCCGGAGAGAGCTTCGTCACTCTCGATGGCACCGCCCGAGAGCTCCAGGCGTCGCATCTTCTGGTAGCCGACCGGAGCGGCGGCGTCGCCCTGGCCGGAATCATGGGTGGAGCGAACAGCGAAGTGGATTCGAGTAGCTCACGACTTCTCTTGGAAGTGGCCCACTTCGATCCCCTGGTCATCCGCAAGGGCCGGCGCAGCGTGGGATTGAGCACCGACGCCAGCTATCGATTCGAGCGCGGGGTCGATGGCCACAACATTCCCTGGGTCAGCCGCCGCCTGGCGACCCTCATCGAGGCGGTGGCGGGGGGGAGTACTCGACGCCAGATCATCGACTCCCATCCGTCGGCATCTTCCACTCGGTCGACCTTCTTCGTGCGGAGCTCTCAGGTGAGGCGTCTCCTGGGAGTCGAGATGACCCCCGACACCATGGCCGATCACCTCCGGCGCTTGGGCATCGACAGCGAATTGGAGTCGCGCGACGGCAGCGAAGGAATCGTGGTGACTCCGCCCTCCTTCCGGCACGACCTCCACGCAGAAGTGGACGCGATCGAGGAGCTCGGACGCATGCACGGCTTCGACCACTTCGATCCGGCGGCGCGCCTGCCGCTGATCACCAATGCGCGTCGCAGCCCGAAAGAAGTGCTGGTGTCGAAGTGGCGCCGGACCCTGGCCGGACGGGGTTATCACGAATGCGTGAGCAGCTCCTTCCAGCGAGCCGGAGACGCGGCGGCTCTGGGCCACGCCGAGGAGCCCGCGGTCCGGGTCCTCAACCCGGTGGTTCAGGGAGACGATGCCCTGCGCACCAGTGCGGTGCCCGAGATGGTCCGGGCCGTGGCCCGGAACCTGCGCCACGGGTGGACCTCCCCGATCCGACTCTTCGAATGTGCGAAGCTCTTCCACCCCGTGCCCGGCGAGGACCTGCCCCGGGAAGCGGAGGTCCTTCAGATCGCCTGGAGCGGACCGGTTCATTCCGCCCACCCCGATGATCCCCCGCGTCCGGTGGAATTGCTCGACGTCTACGGCGAGATCGACAGCCTCGGCCAGCACTTCGGGTGGTCGGTGGAGCGCGCGGCTGGGGAGGGACGGCCCTGGCTCCGCGCGGGAAGCCAAACCGATCTGCAGGTCGACGGCACCCCGGTGGGAGTGGTCGGCGAGCTGAGTCCGGCCACCGCCCGAGCCCTGGGCCTCCAAGTGCCGATGATCGTGGCGACCTTCGAAATCGAGGCACTGCTCTCGGTGGGTTCGGAGGTGGTCCACGTGCGGCCACTCTCCGCCTTTCCTCCGGCCCGACGCGATCTGAGCCTGGTGGTCCCCGACGGGGTCTCCTGGGCCCAGCTTCGGGCCGGGATCGAAGCCACGATGGGCGAGCTCCTGGAGAGCCTCGAGCTCTTCGACATCTACGAAGGGGAAGGCCTACCTCCGAAGACCCGGGCTCTCGGAGTGCGCCTGGCCCTCCGCAGCGCCAAGTCCACCATGAAGGACCAACGTGTCGACCGCCTGGTGGCGAAACTGCTTGACGAGCTGAGGACGGCGCATGCAATACAGCTGAGGTAGGGAGGCCCTTGCCCCCGGACACCCGATGCGGCTAAGCTCAACCAAGGAGTACTCGCGATGGACAGCGGTTTCGACAAGCTGGAGGCCTACATCGGCCGCGCGATGGACCGGATCGCGGTCCTGCAGGAGGAACGAGACAAGCTCCTGCTTCGCCGCCGGGAATTGGAGTCTCGGATGGAGGAGTTGCAAGAGCAGAACCTCCGCCTGCAGGAGGAAGTCGAGACGATTCGGGCCTCGAGTGTGGATCGATCCGAGCTGGAAGCGCGCAAGAAGGAGATCGAAGAACGAGTCCAGCGCTTGCTGACCCGCTTCGAATCCCTCGAGCAGGAGGATGCGGCCGCCGCCGCTGAGTCCTGATTCCCCATCCCGTGACGGACGGTATCGAATGGACCCCGCCAAGACCACAGTTCGGATCTTTGGACAGGAGTACTCCGTCCGTGCGGACACCAACGCAGAACACGTCCGGCAGGTGGCCGAGCTGGTCGATGAGAAGATGCGCGAGGTGGCGAGTCGGTCGAGCCAGGTCTCGACCATTCGTGTGGCCATCCTGGCGGCCTTGAACCTGGCCGATGAATTGGTCTCGCTGCGGGCCGGCGAGATGCGAAGCGTGGACGAGCTGCAGACCCGAGCTCTACAGCTGGCGAATGCGCTCGAGGCCCGTCTGTCATCCAAAGAGGATTCGACTGCCCCCGGGGTCGAGACTCCTCTGCGCGTTTCCGAGTCCGAGGGATCCTGAGGGGGGTGCCTGCGAGGTGCGCGATGCACCATGCGCGTCGAGCCAACACTTCAACTCCGGAAGCCCGCTTTCCATGCGGTGAGGTCGAGTCCTCCAAGGAAGGTCCGATCCGTGCGGTAGGGCATCCACGTTCGTTGCTTCGGTTCAGACCGAATTCGTGCACGCGGCTTTGCGGGTCCCCCTCTGGTTCTTCCCCTCTCCTGAACAAGGCACTCCATGCGAATTCTGATGTTGGGTGACATCATCGGCCGTCCCGGCCGCATGGCACTCGAAGAGCTGCTTCCCCGCGCGCGGGAGCAACATCGACCGGATCTGGTGATCGCCAACGCCGAGAACGCGGCCGCCGGTTTCGGTCTGACCGCTTCGGTGGGGCGGGAGATCCTCGCCGCAGGGGTGGACGTCATGACCAGCGGCAACCACCTCTGGGACAAGAAGGGGAGCGAAGACTACATCCGGTCCGAAGAGAAGCTCGTCCGACCCGCAAACTATCCCTCCGGAACCGCCGGCCGTCGATTCTGTGTGGTGGAAGTGGGGGAGATCCGCGTCGCGGTGCTCTGCCTGCAGGGGCGCATCTTCATGCCCCCCATGGATTGCCCCTTTCGCGAGCTCGATCGCCTCCTCGAGGAGTTGGACCAGAGCGCCGATCTCTTCGTCCTCGACTTCCACGGCGAAGCGACGAGCGAGAAGCAGGCCATGGGTCGCTATGCCGATGGGAGAGTCAGCGCGGTGGTGGGAACCCACACCCATGTGGCCACCGCGGACGAGAGGATCCTGGCCAAAGGCACCGCCTACCAAACGGACCTGGGCATGACCGGCCCCTACGACAGCGTGATCGGAATGAAGGAAGACGCGGTGATGAAACGTTTTCTCACTTCGATGCCCGCACGTTTCGAAGTGGCCCAACACGACGTCCGCCTCTCCGGCCTCTGCATCGAAGTGGACGAATGGAGCGGCACCGCGACCTCGGTGGAACGGGTGGCTCTGCGCCTGGAGGAGGGATGGGGACGATGAGCGAAGCGGTGATCATCGACGGCAAGGGTCTCGCGCAGGAATTGCGCGAAGAACTGGGACACAGAGTCACCGAGCTCCGGGCCCAGGTGGGGCGCCCTCCCGCCCTCACCGTGATCCTGGTGGGGGAAGACCCCGCCAGCCAGGTCTACGTTCGCAACAAGGAGCGCGCCTGTGAGAAGGCGGGGATTCGCGGCGAAGTCCTGCGCCTGCCCGCCTCCACCTCGGCCGGCGAAATCCACCGCGAAATCCTGCGCATCAACGAGGACCCCTCCGTGGACGGACTTCTGGTCCAACTCCCGGTCCCCGACGGCATCGACCCCGCGGCCCTCCGCGAGTGGATCGATCCGGCCAAGGATGTCGATGGTCTGCATCCCCGAAATGTGGGCTTGTTGGCGAGCGGAATGCCGGGCTTGGTTCCCTGCACCCCCTTGGGTTGCCTCCGCATGCTACGCCACCACCACGTGGCCACCGCCGGAGCCCGAGCGGTGGTGCTGGGCCGGAGCCTGATCGTCGGCCGACCCATGGCGGCCCTGCTCAGCGCGAAGGGGGTCGACGCGACGGTGACCCTGGCCCACAGCCGGAGTCGGGATCTTGCGGCGATCTGCCGGCAGGCCGACATTCTGGTCGCGGCGGCGGGAGTTCCCCAACTCGTGCAGCCCGATTGGGTCCGGCGGGGAGCGACGGTGCTCGACGTGGGGATCCACCGCGTGGACGATCCCACCCATCCCAAGGGCGCCCGCCTGGTGGGGGACGTGGATCCCGGAGTGCGCGAAGTGGCGGGATATCTCTCGCCGGTGCCGGGAGGAGTTGGACCGATGACCATCGCGATGCTCCTCGAGAACACGGTCACCGCCTTCTGCCGGAGAGAAGGACTGGAGGCCGGAGGAGAATCATGACTGCGATCGAGGACTACGAGGCCCATCTGTCCAAAGCCCGGGCGAAGATCGAAGAGAGTCTCTCTTCGGTGCTGAACGAACTCGAAGGGGCGGCCGCACCTCGACTCTTGGCCGCGATGCGCCACTCCCTCCTCGGTGGCGGCAAGAGACTTCGAGCCATCCTCTGTCACTGGACCTGTCGAGGGGTGGTGGGACACTGCACTCCGGCATCGCACGAAGGGGCCCTCGCGCTGGAGATGGTCCACGCCTACTCTCTCGTTCACGATGACCTTCCGGCCATGGACGACGACGATCTGCGTCGCGGCAAGCCCAGTTGTCATGTCGCCTTCGACGAGGCCACCGCCATCCTGGCCGGCGACACCCTCCAAACCGAAGCCTTCCGTCGACTCAGTCGCATCGAGCCCGCGTCCACTGGACTGCGCATGACCGCGCTGCTGACCGAGGCCGCCGGCGCCCTGGGAATGGCCAGCGGCCAGCAATACGACCTCGAAGCCCAGGGCCTCGACGCCGATCCGGACCACCTCCTGCGCATCCACCGCCTCAAGACCGGCCGACTGATCGGCGCGGCGATGGGGATGGGGGCGGTGGCGGCGGAGATGGACGAGCCGGCGATCGAATCCGTCCGGGACGTCGGCGAGAACCTGGGTTTGGCCTTCCAGATCGTGGACGACCTCCTCGATCTGAGGTCCACCGCTGCGGTGCTCGGCAAGAGCGTGGGCAAGGACCTCGCCCAGGCCAAACTCACGGCCATCGAAGTCTGGGGGGAAGAGGAGTCGGAGAGCCGGGCCCTCGAGCTCCTGACCGAATCCAAGACCCGATTGGACGAGCTGGGGGTCCTGCACCCCGACCTCGCCTGTCTCTGTGACTCGCTGGTCCACCGGGATCGATGATGAACGTCCTCAGTTGGCAAGATCCCTGGGTACTGGCGCTGAGTGCAGGAGCCCTGGCCCAGATTCTGAAGCTCGTCCTCTACAGCCTGGCCAATCGGAGCGTCGCCCTGCGGGTCCTGGCCGCGACCAATGGCCTTCCCAGTTCCTACGCGGTGGCCTTCATGTGCCTGGCCACGGTGGTGGGCATGCGCGAAGGCTATGATTCCGCCGAATACGCGGCCTGCATGGTGCTGGGCGGGGTCGTCCTCCACGACATCATCCGGGTCCAGGGATCGGTGGACCGAGGCGGCAAGGCGGCCCTCCTCTTGGCCCAACAATTCGGCCCCGAGCGGGAGGGGACCCTGACTCGTCAGCTCCGGCCCCTGCTGGGAGACCGAGGCCATCGCCCGCTCCACGTGATCCTGGGGATGCTTCTGGGCCTGCTCTTCGCCCTCGCGGTGGGCTGAGCCCGGCGGGAGTCGACGACCATTCCCGGGGGCGCGAACGCTTTCCCTTTGGCTAGATGCCTTCGTATGGCTATTCTACCCCGACCCAGGCCCGAAACCTCACGGAGACTCCATGTCCGAGCGACCGTTGCTCTCGCAGATCGAATCCCCGGACCAGATCTCCGGTCTCAGCCGTGCCGAGTTGCGCACCCTGGCCGACGAACTCCGCGAAGAACTCATCGAAGTGGTGAGCGGAGTCGGAGGTCATCTGGGAGCCGGACTCGGGGTCATCGAACTCACCGTGGCCCTGCACCACGTCCTGGACTCTCCCAAGGACAAGATCGTCTGGGACGTGGGACATCAGGCCTACGGCCACAAGGTGCTCACCGGACGCCGAGAGCAATTCCCGACCATCCGACAGTATCGCGGACTCAGCGGCTTTCCCAAGCGCGGCGAGAGCGTGCACGACACCTTCGGCGTGGGCCACGCCTCGACCGCCATCTCGGCCGCCCTGGGCTATGCGGTGGCTCGGGATCTGCGCAAGGAAAAGCATCGGGTGGTGGCGGTGGTCGGCGATGGGGCCCTCACCGGAGGCATCGCCTACGAAGGACTGAACAACGTGAGTGAGACCGGCACCGACATGGTGGTGATTCTCAACGACAACGAGATGTCGATCAGTCCGAATGTCGGCGCGGTCAATCGTTACCTCACCGAGATCACCTCGGGGCGCCTGTACAACCATTTCGAGGCGGAGCTCTGGGACCTCCTCGGAAAGGTGCCGGGCGGAATCAAGGCCCGAACCCTGGCCGCCAAGGCCAAGGAGAGCCTCAAGACCTTCATGACCCCCGGACACCTCTTCGAGGCGCTGGGCTTTCGCTACTTCGGTCCCATCGACGGGCACGACCTCGACCTGGTCATCGACACCCTCCAGGATGTCTGTCGTCTCAAGGGACCCACTCTCCTCCATGTGGTCACCGAGAAGGGCAAGGGCTACTCCTTCGCGGAACAGGACAACCTGAAGTACCACGGGGTGACCAAGTTCGATCCCGACAAGGGCGTGCAGGCCGGACAGAGCTCCGGCCCTCCGAGCTACACTTCGGTCTTCGGAAATACCGTGCTGAAGATGGCCCACCAAGATCGGCGCATCGTGGCCATCACCGCGGCCATGCCCGACGGAACCGGCCTCGTTCCCTTCCGCGAGCAGTTGCCCGACCGCTTCTTCGACGTCGGCATCGCCGAACAGCACGCGGTGACCTTCGCCGGGGGCTTGGCCTGCCGTGGAATGAAGCCGGTGGTTGCCATCTACTCCACCTTCCTGCAACGGGCCTACGACCAGGTGATCCACGACATCGCCCTTCAGAAACTCAATGTGGTACTGGCTCTCGACCGCGCGGGACTCGTGGGCGCCGATGGACCGACGCACCATGGAACCTTCGACCTGGCCTACCTCCGCTGCATTCCCGATCTGGTGGTGATGGCGCCGCGCGACGAGGATCAACTCCAGCACATGCTGGCCACCGCCCTCGACTACGACGAGGGCCCGGTGGCCCTGCGCTATCCCCGGGGCGATGGAGTCGGAGTCCCCATGGCCGACCAACCCACGCCCATGCCCATCGGAGTAGGCGAGACCCTGCAGGACGGCGAAGAGATCCTGCTCATCGGTCTGGGCACGGGAACGATCCTGGCCCAGCGCGCGGCCGAGCTTCTCTCCGAAGAAGGTCTCCGTCCGACGGTGATCGACGCCAAGTTCCTCAAGCCCCTCGACCGGGAGCTTCTCCTCCAAGAGGGGGCGCGTCACGACTTGGTGGTGACCCTGGAGGAGGGCGCGGTCCACGGCGGCTTCGGCAGCGCGGTGCTCGAACTCTTCCACGCCGAATTGGGATCGGTTCCCCACGTTCTGACCCTGGGGATCGAGGATCATTTCGTCGAACACGGCTCTCCCGATCAGCTCCTCGCCGATGTGGGGTTGAATCCGGAAGCGATCTGCACCCGGGTCCTCTCGACCTGGAGGGGCCGTCACAATACCGTGGACCTCCATGATCGACGCCGGCGAGGCGTCGAAGGAGCGGAGTCCTAATTGATCGAACGCATCGGCATCCTGACGAATTTCGAGAAACCCGGAGTGGCGACGGCCATCTCCGACTTCGTGGCCGCGGTGCGCAGCGTGGGAATCGAGGCCCTCACGCACCATGAGGTCCGCAATTGCCTCGACCTCGACATCGCCTCGACCACCGCCGAGGAGCTCGTGGGGGAGATCGACGTGCTGGCCAGCTTCGGAGGCGATGGCACCTTCCTCCGCGCGGCCCGACTCACCCGGGGCACCGAGGTTCCACTTCTGGGAATCAACTTGGGCAGCCTGGGCTTTCTGACCGAAGTCCGCGTCGAAGAGATTTCCGATACCGTGCGTGCGCTCCACGACGGGGACTATCTCCTCGAGAAGCGACGCCGGGTGGCGGTGGAGTTGTGGCGGGAGGGAACGATGGAGTTCTCGACCTCCGCGCTGAACGACATCGTTCTCAACATGGGGGCCATTCCCCGCGCCATCGACCTCGAGGTCCAGATCGAAGGCATCCGCATCGGACGTTATCTCGCCGACGGAATGATCGTGGCCACGCCCACGGGATCCACCGCCTACAACCTCTCGGCCGGCGGACCCATCGTCGATCCCACCATGAACGCGCTCCTGCTCACTCCCATTTGCGCGCACACCCTCGGGGTGCGTCCGCTCATCCTCGATCCCGAACGCGAGGTGGAGATTCGTCTCCACGACTGCGACGAAGCGCACATCACCGGCGATGGTCAGGTGAGCCACAGGGTTCAATCCGGAGATGTGTTGCGGATTCCCCAAGCCGAGGAATATGCCTACTTCCTGCGGATGCCGCGGCGAAACCTCTACCAGATCATCCAGGAGAAGCTCCATTGGGGAAGCGTGGCCCGCACGCCCAATGGACGCCGAGCGTCGAATCCCGGCAGGTCCTGATCGTGTTGTTGGAGATCCGGCTGCACAACCTGGCCGTGGCGGCGGAGGTGACCCTGCAATTGGGGGAGGGACTCAATGTCCTGAGCGGCAGCACCGGCGCCGGCAAGTCCTTGGTGGTCGAAGCCATCCGCTGGATCCGGGGAGAGAAGATCGATCCCGGCCTGCTCCGTTCCGGAGAGCGGGCGGCGTGGGCGGAAGCGCTCTTCGACCTCTCATCCCATCCTCAGGCCTCCGCGGTTCTGGATCGTCATGGGATCGCCGCTTCCTCGGATGCGATCTTGGTCTTGCGACGCGAGTGGAACAACGGCCGCAGCCGCGCCTGGGTCAACGCCCGTCTGGCGTCCGCAGCTCTTCTCGAGGCGATCTGCGATGAACTCATCGAGGTCCAGAGCCAGCACCAACAACTCGCCCTTCTCGATCGGCGGGCTCATGTGCAGTGGCTGGACGGCAACCGCACGGCTCGCCAATGCCTGCAGGAGTGGAGGGAGGCCTTCGAAGCGCTGCGGCAGACGCGCGCCCGCATCCAGCGGCACCGAGAGCGCCAGCGTCTGCTCCGGGACCAGTCGGACCTGCTCCGCTACCAACTCCGGGAATTGCAGGAGGCCGAGATCGACGGATCGGAGATGGCCACCCTACGGGCCGAAGTCGCCCGCCTGGAGGGCGGTGCTCGCCTGGCCGAGCACGTGGAAGAGGCGACGCT
The DNA here is from genome assembly GCA_024276305.1 of Candidatus Krumholzibacteriota bacterium. Classification (GTDB taxonomy): domain Bacteria; phylum Krumholzibacteriota; class Krumholzibacteriia; order JAJRXK01; family JAJRXK01; genus JAJRXK01. The sequence continues at coordinate 21,338 of JAJRXK010000021.1, read as the reverse complement.
GCGGCTGAGTGACGAAGAAATCGGAGCTCTCGCCCAGTTGCGCCGGAGTCAGGCTGCCCTCGAACCCTGTTCCGAAGCGATCGACGAGATCGCCGAGGCGCGGGAGAAACTCTTTCATGCGGTCGAGCTGGTGGATGAGCTCTGTCGAGATCTCGAACTCTTCGGTCTCGACCGAGAACTCTCGCCGGAGCTCCTCGACGAGAAGCAACGACGTCTGACCGAACTCGAGTCACTCTGCCGCAAGTACGGACGTAACGAATCCGAGCTCGTCGACCTCCGCGACCGCCTCCTGCGAGACGTCGGAAGTCTCGACGATGGCCAAGAGCTTCCGGCCGAACTCGAGGCCGAAGATCGTGAGGTCCGGGCGCGACTCCAACAGCTCGGCGTCGCCCTGCAGAAGGCGCGGCGGCGAGAGGCCCGGCACATCGAGAGAGAGGCCGCTCCATTGCTCGAGGAATTGGGAATGCCGGGAGCGGCACTGCGTTTCGACTTCGAAGGGCAGGTCGCAGATCCCGCGGACGACGCGGCCACGGTGCAGATCGATGGTCGCCCGGTGGTGGCGCGGGCCGACGGACCGACCGCGGTGCGACTCCTGGTGAGAACCAATCCGGGGGAGGGTTTCGGTCCGGTGGAGCAGACGGCGAGTGGGGGAGAACTGAGTCGAATCGGATTGGTCCTGCGCAGCATCGCCGCCGGTCACCATCATCCCACGCTGCTCCTCCTCGACGAAGTCGATGCCGGTCTGGGGGCGGATCTGGGGCCGGCTCTGGCCCGAAGGTTGCGCGCCCTCGCCGATGCGAGCCAGGTCTTGGTGATCACCCATCTCCCCGCCGTCGCCGCCGCCGCCGACCTTCACCTCCTCGCCACCAAGACCACCGATGGCCACAGGACCACCACCGAGATCCGCGCCCTTTCCGACAGCGATCGCGAAGAAGAACTGCTCCGCATGATCGGGGGCGAAGTCGGTCCAGGACGAGAGCTGGTCCGCGAACTCCGCAGGGCTCCGCGGAGCCGACGGGAGAAGGCATGACCGACTCCTGTCTTCCCAACCGCCGGCGCTTCGGGCAACTGGCCCGGCGATACAATCTCGTTCCGGTGGTGCGCGAACTCCTTCTGGACGAGGACACTCCGGTCTCCGCCTATCGCCGCCTCACCCAGGGAGGTCCGGGCTTCCTCCTCGAGTCTGTGGCCGGAGGCGAGACCTGGGGGCGCTATTCGGTCCTGGGCGCAGCCCCCGAGGGCCGCCTCCGCACCTTCGGCGACCGCGCCGAGTTGAGATGGGGAGGACGGCGGCGCAAGTGGAAGTGCGCCGATCCCCTGGTGGCGGTCCAGCGCTGGCTCTCCCGATTTCGCGCCGCCCCGATCGAGGGATTGCCTCGATTCTTCGGGGGCGCCGTCGGTCGTCTCGACTACGAGGTGGTGCGGCGACTCCAGAGGATTCCCCACCTTCCGCCTCCGGCCGCTCCGCCGCGCGCCGAAGTGGACCTCCAATTGGTGACCGAGCTCGTGGTCTTCGACAATCTCCGCCACACCGTGAAACTCGTGGTGTGCGCCCTCGTCGAGGACGATGTGTCCCAGGCCTGGGAGGCAGCCCAGGCTCGCCTCGACGGTCTGGAGAAGGGGTTGGCCCGCTCTCTTCCCCCGCCATCGCCGCCCCGCGCCGCATTCCGGGGATGGAAGAGCCACACTCCTCGGCGCAAGTTCGAAGGCGGCGTACGCCAGGCCCAACGCGCGATCGAGGCCGGAGAGATCTTTCAGGTCGTCCTCAGTCACGAACTCGAATGTTCGTTGGGAGCCTCGCCTCTCGACGTCTATCGGGCCATGCGCTGCATCAATCCCAGTCCCTACATGTTCTATCTCGACGACGGGGAAGAACAGCTTCTGGGGGCTTCGCCCGAGGTCCTGGTCCGCGTCGAGGACGATCGCGCGGTGGTGCGTCCCATCGCCGGAACTCGACGACGAGGCCACGACGAAGGGCAGGACCAAGCGCGCATCGAGGACCTGCTGGCCGACGGAAAAGAGCGAGCGGAGCATGTGATGCTCGTGGACCTCGGACGCAACGACCTGGGCAGGGTCTGCGAATACGGCAGCGTGCAGACCACCGAATTCATGCGAGTGGAGAAGTACTCCCATGTCATCCACCTCGTCAGTCACGTCCAAGGTCGACTCGGCTCCGGCCAGGACTGCTTCTATGCGTTGCGGGCCACCTTTCCCGCGGGAACGGTAAGCGGCGCCCCGAAAGTCCGGGCCATGCAGATCATCGACGAGATCGAGGGGCGGCGACGCGGCATCTATTCCGGGGCGGTGGGATACTTCGGCTTCGGAGGAAACATGGACACCTGCATCGCCATCCGCACCCTGAGCTGTGCCCACGGCCGCGCCCGACTGGGTGTGGGGGCCGGCATCGTCCTCGACTCTCGGCCGGCCCGCGAGTGGGAGGAAACCCACGAGAAGGCCGGAGCGGCCCAAGCGGCGGTGGCCATGGCGGAGAGGGGGCTGATCCCATGAGTCCTCCCCGCATCCTGGTCATCGACAACTACGACAGCTTCACCTTCAACCTGGTCCAACTCCTGGGGAGCTTGGGCGCCCGCATCGAGGTCGTGCGCAACGACGAGTGGACCGTGACCCGGATCGTGTCGCGACCCAAGGACGGCGTCCTCATCTCTCCGGGTCCTGGCCGGCCCGAAGGAGCCGGCGTCAGCCTGGAAGTCCTGCGGCGGCTCCACGCCAAGGTCCCCATGCTGGGCGTCTGCCTGGGGCATCAGAGTTTGGCCATGGTCCACGGAGGCGAAGTCGTGCGGGCCGAGCGCATCCTCCACGGGAAGACCTCTCCCATTCTGCACACCGGGCAGGGCCTCTTCGAAGGATTGCCCAATCCCTTCGAGGCCACCCGCTACCACTCCCTGTTGGTGCCGCGACGGAGCCTTCCCCCCCAACTCCAAGTGGTGGCGTGGACCCCCGACGACGAGATCATGGCCCTACGCCACCGAGAGGCCCCCAGCTGGGGCGTGCAATTCCATCCCGAATCCATCCTGACCGCGGAGGGAGAGGGACTGCTTCACAACTTCCTGAGGATCTGCGCGAACTTCGCCGAACGAGGTGAAGCATGAACTCCGAGATCCTCGAATCCCTCCTCGCCGGACGATCGCTCCGGGCGGATCAGGCGACCGATTGCATGCACCAGATCCTGGAGGGCCACGCAGACCCTGCCTGGCTCGGCGCCTTCCTGGTGGCGCTGCGACTCAAGGGCGAGACCGCGGAGGAGATCGCGGGATTCGCCGGATCGATGCGTGACCATGCCACTTCCATTCCCTGTTCGCGGCGACCGGTGGTCGACACCTGTGGGACCGGGGGAGACGGCGCGCATACCTTCAACATTTCGACCGCGACCGCCTTCGTGGTCGCGGCCGCAGGCCAAGCCGTCGCCAAGCACGGCAACCGTGCGGTGAGCAGCCGAGCCGGCAGCGCCGACCTCCTCGAGGCTCTGGGGGCCAAGCTGGACCTGAGCCCGGAGGCGGTCGGACGGTGCGTCGACGAGGTCGGCATCGGATTCCTCTTCGCCCCGGCCCTCCACGGAGCCATGCGCCACGCCGCGGCCACCCGCAAGGCCCTGGGGATCCGGACTGTCTTCAATCTGCTGGGTCCGCTCACCAACCCCGCCCAGGCCGAGTTCCAGGTCCTGGGAGTCTACAGCCGCGAACTCCTCGACCCCATGGCCGAGGTTCTGCGTCGTCTGGGATCTCGGGGAGCCCTGGTGGTCCACGGACACGATGGTCTCGACGAGCTCAGCGTCTGCGCGCCCACCGATGCCCGCCTCTCGAGAGACGGCCGGATCGAAGAGATCGTGGTCGAGCCCGCCCGCTACGGTCTGGGGCCTCACCCGACCGAGTCCCTTCGCGGAGGCAGTGCCGAGGAGAATGCCACCCTCGTACGCCAGCTCTTCTCCGGCCGGAGAGGTGCCGCCGCCGACGTGGTGGTCCTCAACGCGGGGGCCGCGCTGTGGGTGGCTCAGGCCAGTGCCGATTTGGGAGAAGGGATCGACCGGGCTCGCGCCGCAATCGAAAGTGGCGCGGCGGCGAAGACCCTCGAAGCCTTCGTCCGCTTCACCCGAGCGGAGAGCGGAGCTCGACCATGAACGACCGCTTGGCCGAGATCCTGGATTCCACCCGGGCGCGGATCCGGTCCATCGACGCGGAGCGAAGAGCGCGGCTGAGAGAAGAGGCCGCCGCCGCCCCTCCGCCCCGGGACTTCGCCGCCGCCCTTCGCCGCCCCGGCCGGGGCCATGAGGATGCCCCCGCCCTTCGGGTCATTGGTGAAATCAAGCGCCGAAGCCCTTCGGCAGGAATGATTTGCGAGTCCATCGATGTTCGGCAATGCGCCCAGGATCTGGCCGCCGCGGGCTGCGTGGCCCTCTCCGTCCTGACCGAGCCCCGCTATTTCGGCGGCTCCCTCCACAATCTGCACCTGGCGCGCGAAGCGGTGGACTTGCCGCTCCTGCGCAAGGACTTCATCCTCGAACCCATCCAGGTGATCGAAGCGCGAGCCCACGGAGCCGATGCCGTTCTCCTGCTGGCCGCAGCCCACGACGATGCCTCGCTCCGCCGGTGTCAGGAGGAGGCCGAGCGTTGGGGCATGGCGGTCCTGGCCGAAGCCCACGGAGCCGCGGAAATGAACCGGCTCCTGGACCTCGAAGTCCCGATCCTGGGCCTCAATGCCCGCGATCTCCACACCTTCGAAGTGGACTTGGATCGGGTGCTGGACTGGGCGCAGCAGGCTCAAGCCGCCCAGGTCCTGGTGGCCGAGAGCGGAATCGGATCCCCACGCTCCGCCCGGGCGGTGAGTGCCGCCCCCGTCGATGCCGCATTGGTGGGGGAGGGATTGATGCGTGGAGGCCGGCCGAAGCATCGCTTTCGTGAACTCTTCGGAGTCGGATCGGAGAAGGGAGAATGCCCGTGACGCGCCTGAAGATCTGTGGAATCACCACCGAAGAGGATGCCCGCGCCGCCGTCGACGCCGGTGCGGACTATCTGGGCCTGGTCTTCGCCGCCGGCAGTCCCCGCAGAGTCGACCCCTCCCGCCTCGGCTGGTTGGACTCCTTGCGGGAGAGCGTGGAACTGGTCGGCGTCTTCCGCGACCAGTCGCCGGAGGAGGTCGAGGACCTGGCCCTCTCTCTGGACCTCGACTTCGTCCAACTCCACGGCGCGGAATCCGGAGAGAGTTGGCGCCGCATGCCGGTCCGAGTGGTGGAGGCCGCAGTGGTGGAGGGGGGCATCCTTCCCCCTCCTCGCCTGGCCGGAATCGCGTGGGCTCGACTCCTCGACGGCGGCGCGGGGAGCGGAGTGGCCTTCGATTGGGCGGCCGCCGCCACCGTGGCCCGCAGCGAGCGCCTCTTCCTCGCGGGGGGACTCGACCCGACCAATGTGGGTCGGGCCATCGAGCAGCTGCGGCCCTTCGCAGTGGATGTGTCCTCGGGAGTGGAGCTCAGCCCCGGCCGCAAGGATCCCGAGCGGATCCGCGCCTTCGCCCAGGTCCTCAGGGAGGCGGATGATCATGCAGCCAGCCTTTGACCCCCAACTGGGAGAGAATGGGCGCTACGGCGACTTCGGAGGGTCTTACGTCCCCGAGACCCTCATGCAACCCCTCACCGAACTCTGCGCCGCCTTCCGAGAAGCCCGGGAGGACCCCGGATTCCAGGCCGAACTCGCCGCTCTGTTGCGCGACTACGTGGGCCGTCCCACCGCCCTCACCGAGGCCACTCGGCTGGGAAGCCACTACGGCACGGCGCGGATTCTCTTCAAACGAGAGGACCTCGCCCACACTGGCGCCCACAAGATCAACAATGCCCTGGGTCAGGTGCTCCTGGCTCGGCGCATGGGCAAGACCCGCATCATCGCCGAGACCGGGGCCGGCCAGCACGGGGTCGCCACCGCCACCGCCTGCGCTGCCCTCGGACTGCAGTGCCGGGTCTACATGGGAGCCGTGGACATGGAACGGCAGGCCCTGAACGTCTACCGCATGCGACTGCTGGGAGCGGAAGTGGTGGGGGTGGACAGCGGCGCTCGCACCCTCAAGGACGCGATCAACGAGGCTCTCCGGGACTGGGTGGCTTCGGTCCTCGACACCCACTACGTGATCGGCAGCGTCCTCGGTCCGCATCCCTTTCCCTGGATGGTCCGCACCTTCCAGAGCGTGATCGGCCGGGAGGCCCGTGCCCAAGTCCTCGAACGATTCGGGCGACTGCCCTCTCACCTCGTGGCCTGCGTCGGAGGGGGAAGCAATGCCATGGGGCTCTTCCATGCCTTCCTCGCCGACGACGAAGTCCGGATGGTCGGAGTGGAGGCCGGTGGGCGGGGCGAGGGTCGAGGCGACCACGCGGCCCGATTCTGCACCGGAGAGGTGGGAGTCCTCCACGGCACCCGTTCGGTCCTCCTCCAGGACGAGCACGGCAATGTCCTCCCCACCCACAGCGTCAGCGCGGGGCTCGACTATCCCAGCGTGGGTCCGGAACACGCCTACTACGAGTCCATCGGTCGCATCGACTACGTGACGGCCTCCGACGCCGAGGCCTTGGCGGCCTTCCATCTCCTGTGCGAAAGCGAGGGACTGCTGCCCGCGCTGGAGTCGTCGCATGCGGCGGCCTACCTGGACCGACTCATGCCCACCCTGAGCCGAGACGACCTGGTCCTGGTGAACCTTTCCGGACGGGGTGACAAGGACGTCGATCAGGTGCGCCAAGCCGACTCCAACCCCCGCTGAGGCATTGCTCGTTGCGCCCGGCTCGGGCTTTTGTCATATTGCACCGGCCGGCCACCCCTTTCGAGTGCGCCCGTAGCTCAGCTGGATAGAGCGTCTGCCTCCGGAGCAGAAGGCCACAGGTTCGAATCCTGTCGGGCGTACCATTCCTCCCTCTCTCTCGGGAAGCTCCCCGGGATCGGCCCATGATCAGTCTCCTGCGGCTGGCATTTCTCTTCATCCTCTTCGCCGGCTTGCGCCGGATGGTCCAGGCTGTGTTCTTTGGTCGTAGGACCAACCCCTCTGCCGCCCCGAAGCCCAAGCCTCCGGAAGCGGCGGGCCCCTCGAGCCTCGACAGTACCGGACCCGTGCAAGAGATCGAAGAAGCCGAGTATGAGGAACTCGACTAGGCAACGACCCAAACGCCGCCGCCTCTCTCGCTTCGAAAGGGGTGGGGGGAGCGGGGACACCCGCGATCTCATTCGCTTCCGTCGCAATCGGGAGAGCCTGGTGCGCGAGGTCACCGTTCTTCTGCTCTGGGCCGCGGTCATCACCCTGCTCTTCCGCCTCACCGGGAGCCTGTGGGTGGTGGGTCAGCGTCACCTCGCCGATCAGCATGCTTTGGTGCGGCTCTCCCTCCCCGCCCTGGCCGTCGGAGCCATCCTCTTCTCCCTCTGGCGGAGCCGAGGTTCCTGGAGAGAGATCCACGACATCCGCCGCGAACAGACCGATCTGGGCCGGCGCCTCCGCGCGGCGCAGCTCCAGGACCACGACCCGACCTAAGTCTCTGCGAATCCGGCCATTAGCCCGGCCCTGGCACATCCCTTGCAGCGACAGCGTTGGTCTTCCTGTCGAGAGCCCGCACGACCCGAACTCTCAGCGAATGCGCTTGGTCCATGACCCTTCTCTCCACCGACACCTGGACCCGAGTCCAACGCGCAGCGGTGGCCATCGCGGCCTCCTCGCAGGGAGAAGCGGGCGGAGACCTGGCGGTGGCCCAACGGGTGCTGCGGGCCATGGGCGGGGTCTATCCCAAACGACGCATTCGCTTGGTCTTTCTGGGAGGCGACCTCCTGGTCTGCTTCGGCATCGAGGGCTTCGGGGAGCACGAAGCGGCCCAGAGCCTCGGCTGTCTGCCCCGTTCGCCCTTCCTCCAGCAGTGGGTCCACCAGCTGGCCGACAACCGCCAACCCGGGCCGCTCCCCGTGGAGCTGCGGGAGCTCTTGGACCTCAATTCGACTCAGCCTCAATTCGCCCCCCTCCTGGCCGGAGGAGGAGTGGCCGGATTGGTGGCCCTGGACACGGCCATCGCCGCCGACGCCGGGCGGTCGGAGGCTCTTCACCTCCTGGGCGCGCTGGCGGGGGCAGCCCTCGAGAATGCTCGCCTGATGCGGCGCCTCCATCACGAGGCCACCACCGACGCCCTCACCGGTGCCTTCAACTACCGCTACCTCATGCGACGGATCGACGAAGAGATCGAGCGCACTCGCCGCCATCGCAGTGCCTTCGCGGTTCTGATGGTTGATGTGGACAATCTGAAGGAATACAATGATCAATTCGGTCATCTTGGCGGAAGCGCTGCCCTGCGGGAACTCGCCCAGCTCTTGACGGAGCAGAGTCGAGCCATCGATGTCATCGCCAAGTACGGAGGTGACGAGTTCGGAGTGCTGCTCCCCGAGACGACCTGGCCCGGAGCCGAGACCTACGCGCGACGCGTGCTCGAAACGGTCGCGGCTCACGAATTCGAAGGCGACCCCCGACGGCGCCTCACCATCAGCGTGGGGATCGCCGTCCATCCCGAAGAAGGATCGACCTCCAAGGAGATCCTGCAGAAAGCCGACGAAAGACTCTTCGACGCCAAGAGCGGCGGCCGCAACCGCATTGGCCGCATCCCCCGCCCAACCGACCCTCCCACGGAGTAGACCCTGACCACCATGGACACCCTCGAAACCAAACTGAAGAACAAGGAAGCCTGCCTCGGAGTGATCGGGCTCGGCTATGTCGGACTTCCTCTGGCCGTCGAATATGCCAGCGCCGGCCACCGGGTGATCGGGGTCGACGTCGACGCGGCCAAGGTCGAAGCGATCCACCGGGGAGAGAGCTATGTCGGAGACATCTCCGACGAGGTCCTCGGCCCTCTCGTGGAGAAGGGCTTGTTGCGCGCGACCACCGACTTCGCAGAACTCGCGCAGACCGATTCGGTGAACATCTGCGTACCCACTCCGCTCTCCAAGACGCGCGACCCCGACATCAGCTACATCGACGCTGCAGTGGGGGAAATCTCGAAGACGCTGCACGCAGGCCAGCTGATCATCCTCGAGAGCACGACCTATCCTGGCACCACCGAAGAAGTCATTCTCCCTCGCCTGGAAGAGACCGGGCTGAAGGTGGGCCAGGACTTCTTCTTGGCCTTCTCTCCGGAACGCGTCGATCCTGGCAATCCCGAGTACAACACCCAGAACATCCCCAAGGTGGTGGGGGGGGTCACTCCGGCCTGCACTCGGGTCGCGGCCTCGCTCTACGAATCGACCCTCTCCCAGGTCGTCCCGGTCTCCAACGCCCGAGTCGCGGAAACGGTGAAGCTCCTCGAGAACACCTTCCGCAGTGTGAACATCGGCTTGGTCAACGAGATCGCGCAGATGTGCTCGAAGATGGAGATCGACGTCTGGGAAGTCATCGACGCCGCGGCCACCAAGCCCTTCGGCTTCATGCCTTTCTATCCCGGCCCCGGCCTCGGCGGGCACTGCATTCCCATCGACCCCTTCTACCTGAGTTGGAAAGCTCGGGCCAGCGGCTTCGAGGCTCGGTTCATCGAACTGGCGGGTTTCGTGAACGCCTCCATGCCCAACTTCGTGGTCAACCTGGTGGTCGAAGCCCTCAACGACTCCTCCAAAGCGATTCGCGGATCGAAGATCTTGGTGGTCGGAGTCGCCTACAAGAGCGACATCGATGACGTCCGTGAATCTCCCGCCCTGGACATTCTCGAGCTGCTCCAGTCGCGGGGAGCGGAACTGAGCTACTTCGACCCCTACGTTCCCCAGATTCGGGGCTTCGATGCGGTGCGCCGGGTGGAGACTCTCGATGCTTCGACGATCGCGGCCTTCGATTGCGCGGTGATCACCACCGTGCATTCCGAGGTCGATCACTCCCTGCTCGTCGACCACTGTCCTCGGGTGGTCGACACCCGAAATGCCCTCGGAAGAGTGGAAGCAGACCATGTCCTTCGTCTATGATCCGAATCGCATCGACGAGGTCCAATCCCGGTCCTTCCGCGCTTCCCACGAGTTGGAGGTCCCATGGCGCGCATTCTGGTAACCGGCGGAGCCGGTTTCATCGGTTCCCACATCAGCGAAGGCCTGCTCCGAAGAGGTGACGAGGTCCGCATCCTCGATGACCTCTCGACCGGTTTCCAACGCAACCTCGACTATCTGCGCCAATTCGGAGAGATCGAATTCGTGAAGGGAAGCGTGGCCGACCTCGAGACGGCCCGAGCAGCGGTGGAGGATTGTGAGGTCGTCTACCACGAAGCGGCACTGGCCTCGGTGCCCCGATCGGTGGAAGACCCTCTGGCCTGCGACCGGGCGAATGTCACCGGCACCCTCAACATGCTGGTGGCCGCTCGCGATTCGGGAGTGAAGAAGTTCATCTACGCCGCGAGTAGTTCGGCCTACGGCGACAGCGAGGTCCTTCCCAAGGTCGAGACCATGCCGGTGGTCCCGCTCTCTCCCTACGCGGTGGCCAAGCTCACCGGGGAACAGTACGTTCGGATCTTCGCCAAGCTCTACGACATCGACACGCTGGCCATTCGATACTTCAACGTCTTCGGTCCTCGGCAGGATCCGAACAGCCCCTACGCCGCGGTCATTCCGATCTTCGTGGATTGCATCCTCGACGGAAAGTCTCCGACCATCCACGGCGATGGACTGCAGTCCCGCGATTTCACCTACATCGACAATGTCGTGCACGCCAATCTTCTGGCTCTGGACTGTCCTCGTCTCGGAGGCGAGGTCATCAACGTAGCGTTGGGGGGGAAGATCACCCTTCTGGAACTCTACGACGCCATCGCCGAAATCCTGAAGACGGACATCCGGCCGGTCCACGGCGACCCTCGGCCCGGAGACGTCAAGCACAGCCAGGCGGACATCACCCGGGCGCAGCAGCTTCTGGGTTATGACGGGATCGTGGACTGGAGAACCGGCCTGGTCCAGACCATCGAGTGGTACAAGGAGTTCCGAGCTCAGGCATCGGCCTGAGCCGACTCCGTCTCGTGCCGCACCGCATCCCACTGCAAGTCGCGGCGAAAGACCAGACTCACCACGAGACCCAGGACCACCGCGAACCACAGGGTCGCGGCCCGGATGAGGACCATGGCCCCGATTCCAACCGCTTCGACCACTCCCACCGAAGAGAGCAAGGCGACCAAGCTGAGTTCGGTCGCGCCGAGTCCGCCCGGCAAGAAGGTGAGATTCCCGAGGATGGTGGCCAGGGCATAGACCCAGGTGGCCTGAAGGATTCCCACTTCGGCGCCCAGTCCCTGGAGAATGCAGTAGAGTCCCCAGCACTCCGCCCACCAGGCCACCAGACTCAGGCCCAGGGCCGGACCCAGAGAGTGCGGTCGAAGGAGCACCCGGTGGCGGAGCAGTCCGGCCTCGATGCCGCCCGCCCGAGATCTCAGCCCCGGGAGCCGCGCGCACACCGAAGCCGCGCGCCGGGACCACGTCGGCGCGGCCAGGACCGCTCCGACGAGGAGGACGGCCAACCCTGCCGCCACCACCACGGCCACCGCCTCTGCCGCTCCCTCCACGAATCGAACTCCGATCAGGATCACCACCGCGAGGGCGTCGGTGATGCGCTCCATGAGGAGCGGGGAGAGGCTCCGCGAGGCCGGAATCCGGTGCAGACGCCGCAAGAACACCAGCTTGTAGAGCTCTCCCAGTCGGCCCGGAGTCACGACCATGGCCAAGCAGGCGAAGTAGAGCCGGGCATTGGCGGTGAAGGGCACCGGGAGGTCGCAATCTCGGAGCAGACGATCCCACTTCAGGAAGCGCAGGCCATAGTTGATCAGGGAGAGGGCGAGGACCGGCGCGGCCCAGGCCGGGCGGAAGGAGGCCCAGGCCTCTCCCAGGGCCTCCCGGCCGAAGAGGAAGAGGACGACGACCGCCAGCCCGCAGAGAAGGGCCAAGTAGGAGTAGAGATGCCGGGCAACGAAGGTCTTCCAGGCACGGGGCGCAGGCACGGAGCTCAACCTCGAGGAAGGGCGCGGCGGAACGCGCAACGCGGGGAACGGCCCTCTGGGGGGCGGCACCGGTCCTTCATGCCCGGCCGGCGACCGCACGAGAAGGTACACGTCCGCCGCGGAGCTGTCGATTGACAAGAAATTGATCGCGGATCGAGATGCATCGCTTGCGACCCACTGGGCAATCAGGTTACAATCGATGCACGAGCAACGTTTGGAAGCGCCCGACCGACTGCTCCGGCTCTCTGCAGGGGAAACCACTTGGGGCTCCCAGCCCTGGGTTACGGCTCCATCCTCTGCGGAGTGCAGCTCGGAACGACACACTCCTGGGGGAAAGGGTGGTCGTTCTGGTTGTTGCCACTGGGAGGGGTGCTTCTGGTCCTAGATCTACACCGAGAAGCTCTTCCAGCCCAAGGCCCAATCATGATGCAGCTCGACCCCGCCGCCCGACAACAGATTCTTCGTACCCCCACGTACGAGTCTCCACGCCTGACCTCCCTCGGACGTCCGGTCACTCTCTATTCCGAGGTCGCACCCTGGCAACGGGCGGTCAAGAGAGCCGCGGACATCGTGATCTCGGTGATCGCCCTTCTGGGATTCGGCCTGGTGCTTCCCTTCCTGGCTCTGCTGATCAAGCTCGACTCCCGGGGTCCGGTGTTCTACAGCCACACCCGGGTGGGGATCAATCGGCGCAGCCGCGATCGCCGGCGGGAGCATGTGCCCGCCGACACCCAGGAGCGTCGCTGCTCCCAGAGCAGTCAGGAGAGGCGCCACCTCCTGGCCGAGGGCCGCCCCTTCGAGATTCTCAAGCTGCGGACCATGTACGAGGATGCCGAATCCGACGGGATCCGCTGGGCCTCGGACGGTGATCCCCGGATCACGCGGGTCGGCCGTTTCCTGCGCAAGACCCGCCTGGACGAGTTTCCCCAGTTCTGGAATGTGCTCAAGGGAGACATGAGCGTGGTCGGTCCGCGGCCCGAGCGTCCCCCCTTCATCACCCTGCTCAGCGCCGAAGTGCCCGGATATCTGGACCGACTGCGCTTCAAGCCCGGCATCACCGGACTCTCCCAGATCGAGGTGGGCTACGACACCACCGTGGAGAGCGTGGAGCAGAAGGTGGCGCACGACCTCGAGTACATCATTCACTTCTCTCTGTGGCGCGACCTGCAGATCCTCTTCCGCACCATCAGCGTCGTTCTGACCGGCAAGGGCGCGCACTAGGGACCTCGCGCGGCGGCCAAGGCACGATACTTGATCGCTTCTGTGCGGGGGATCGGACCCTCCGATCTCCGCGCGGATGCGAGGACTGTGAATCTGCTCTTGTCTCTGGCCACGGCTGCGTTGGTGGGAGGTCTGGTCAGCACCCAGACCGACCTGCGGACCGGTCTCTTCGCTGGTGTGGCGTGGACCGCCCTCCAAGGGGTCTGGGCGTGGGCCAGGCTCCTCCGTCGCCTCCACCGCTCCCTCCACTGCCCCCGAGAGCGCCGCCGCTGGTGGTCCCTCTCGGTCCCCGAGGCCGAGGCCCTGGCGCGGGATCTCGGCCAGCAGGCCGCCGAGGGGCGATACGAGCGGGTGCAGTCCAATCTGCGTTGGCTCGGCCTGACCGAGCTATGGGCTTCGATGCGTTCCGACCTCTCCCAGAACCACTTCGACGAGAGAGCGCTGCGCTTCGTCCGCCAGGAATCCGGCTTCGAGCTGGCCGCCCTCCTCCACCTCAATCCGCGGTCGGGAGAGGTCTCGGGGGTGTGGCAATGTCCGTCGACGTCCGGAATCCGGGCCGAACCCGTGCGTTGGCCCCTGGCGGGTCTCTCGGGCTCGGTCGCCTCCGCCCTCCGCCACACCCGTTGCGTGCACGCCCGCGACGCCTCCGCCACCCCTCTGCTCCGAGTGGGGGGGCAGAGGCCTCAGGTCGTGGCCGAGGGTCATGCCTATGTCGTCTTGCCCCTCCTGGCCCAGTCGGCCCCAGCGAGCTGCCTGGTCGAAGGATGGCTCCACCAACCCCAGTGCCTACAGCACCGACCCCATCCCCAGGGTCCACAGCCCTTCGCGGCTCCGGCCCGAGATCCGGGGCTCTACCAATGTCTGAGCTGTCGTCACTATCCCGTTCTGGGAGCGTTGGTTTTCCAGAGGCCCGCCGAGGCTGCCGCGGACCTCGAACGCGAGGCCCAACGCCTGGGACCCTTGGCTTCCACGATCAGCGCACTCCTCGAGCATCGGTCGCTCCACCGCAGTCTGGTGGCCGAAGATCGCCTTCGGGAGGGCCTCCTCGATGCCATGTGGAATGGTGTGCTGGGCACCGACTCCCGGGGGAGGATCCGCTTCGCCAATCGCTGCGCTCGAGAACTGACCGGTCTGCAGGAGTGGGAGGGGCGGCCCCTCGACGAGATGATCCACCTCCCCGACCCCGACGCCATCTGGCGGGCCCTCCTCGAGGGAGTCGCTTACCGTCACGCCGACGCCCACCTCCTGCGGAGGGGGCAGGACGGAGAGGTCGATCGCATCCCGATCCGGGTCGCTCTCAACCCCATTGCCACCGAGCGGGGAGCCCAGCCCGGTCTGGTCTGCGTCTTCGAGGACCGCTCCCAGGTCCAGGCCCTCGAGAACGAGGTCCGTCACCTCGACACCCTCGCCGCCATGGGCCGCTTCGCCAGCGCCCTCGCCCACGAGATCCGCAATCCCCTGGCCGGTATCCAGGCTGGGATCGGCTACCTGCAGCGGCAGGCCGCCGACGAAGCGTGGCTGGCCGAGACCCTGTCGGTGATGGAGGGTGAGATCACCCGGCTCGACGACATCTTGCGGAGCCTGTTGAGCGTCGCGCGGTCCCGGGAACTCCAGGTCCGTCCCTGCGACCTCCGGCAGCTCTGCGACAAGGTGGTCCGGAGCTTCCAGCCTCTGGCCCGGGAACAAGGCCGGATTCTGGAGGTCGAGGGGCCTTCCGCGGTCGTGGAGGCCGATGAGGCCATGCTGCACCAGGTCCTGGCCAACCTCGTCAAGAATGCCCTGGAGGCATCCCCGCCACATGGACGAGTGCGGGTGAAGATCGACCCACCCTCCGACGACGGGGCACAAGGTCTGCACCTCCACGTCGAGGACCAGGGCGAGGGGCTGGATCCCGAGCAGATCCCCCGGCTCTTCGAACCCTTCTACACCCGCAAAGCCGGGGGTTCGGGCCTGGGCCTCTATGTCTGCCACAACTTCGTGGAGCGCCATGGTGGCCGTCTCTCGGCGGCAAATCTTTCCGGCGGGGGAGCACGATTCACAGTCGAGCTCCCTCGAGTTCCCGCCCTGATCGGGGGTTGAGATGTCCCATCGTATCCTCGTCGTCGACGACCAGGAATCGATCCTCTTCTTCTTGCGCAAGACTCTCGAGGCCGAGGGCCACGAAGTCGCCACCGCGAACAACTGCGCGCAAGCTCGAGCGGCACTGGGACACTCTCGCTTCGACCTCGTTCTCCTCGATCTCAAGCTCCCCGATGGCTCGGGCCTGGGCCTGTTGGACGAGATCCGGCGAACGCTCCCGCAAGTGCTCGTGGTCATGATGACCGCCTTCGGAGACGTGGAAACGTCGGTCGAAGCCATGAAGCTCGGCGCCTTCGACTACGTGAACAAGCCCATTCGCCTCGCAGACCTCCTCGAGACCCTCGACCGGGGATTCGCCCGCCGAGTGGTGATTCCGGCGACCGAGCCCGATCACCTCATGGAACTCTTCGCCGACAGTCCAGAAGTCGTTCCCAGCCAGTCTCCACGCATGCGGGAGGTCTACGAACTCATTCGCTGCCTCGGAGTCTCCGATGCCACCACCTGCCTGATTCAGGGGGAGAGCGGGGCGGGCAAGGAGAGCATCGCCACTCTTCTCCATCGCAATTCTCCCCGCCGGGACCACGCGATGCTCGAGATCAACTGCGCCTCGATTCCGGAGACCCTCCTCGAGAGCGAACTCTTCGGACACGAGCGCGGGGCCTTCACCGATGCGATCCACGAAAAAGTAGGCCTCCTCGAACTGGCCCACCGCGGCACTCTGCTCCTCGACGAGATCGGGGAGATGAGCATGAACGTGCAGGTCAAGCTCCTCCGCGTCCTCGAGAAGATGACCTTCCGTCGGGTCGGTGGAATCAAGGACATCTCGGTGAACGTCCGGATCATCGCCGCCACCAACCGCGATCTGCGACGCGCGGTGGCCGAAGGAACCTTCCGCGAAGATCTCTTCTACCGGCTGAACGTCATGCCCATCTTCGTCCCGCCCCTGCGGGACCGGGCCGAGGACATTCCGGTGCTGGCCCTGCACTTCCTGACCCACTTCTCCCAACGCTTCGGCAAGAGCTTCGAGCAGATCAGCGAAGCCGCGGAGCGTCGTCTCCTCGACTACGGATGGCCCGGAAACATCCGGGAGCTCAAGAATGTCATGGAGCGAGTGGCGGTGCTCCACGATGGACGTACTCTCGGCGTGGATCAGATCCCTCTCTCGCCCCGGGAGGAAGACGAAGAGATCGATGTCATCCGTCGGATCGAGCGGGCGATCGTCGACACCATCCCCAGCGACGGACTCGATTTCGAGGAGATCGTCGAAGAACTCGAGCGGTCGTTGATCGAGAAGGCCTACCGGGCCGCCGACGGAAACCAGAGTCGAACGGCGAAGCTTTTGCGCCTCAACCGTGATAAGCTGCGCTACCGAATGAAGAATTTCGAGCTGCTCTGATCCCGCGGGTCCAGGGCGGCCCCTCGGGAGACGCCATTGGACCAACGCTCTGCATCCAAGATCCGCGCTCGGCTCGGGACCGTCCTTTCCGTGGTCCTGACCGGGGCTCTGCTCTTTCCCCTCGCGACCGGCTGTGCCTACAGCGTCAAGCCGGGCAAGCTCCGCCCGGGCATCGAATCGGTGGCGGTTCCCTACTTCGAGAACCGCAGTACCGAACCCGACATCGAAGTCGAACTCACCGACGCCATCCTGAACGGTCTGATCAACGACCGCACCCTCCGGGTCACCGACGACAGCCGGGCCGATGTGTTGGTCGTCGGGACGGTCCGCAGCTACCGCTTCCAGGAGGCCTTCTTCGGAGCCGACCGCCAGGCGGAGGAGTATCGCATCGACATCGAAGTCGAAGTCGAGCTTCGTCGCCGCAGTGACGACGAGTCCGTGGCCGGTCCCAAGGTGATTCGTGGCACCGGCAGCTTCTATGTCGACGAGGGGGCAGCGGGGGAGGCCGCGGCCCGGGAGGAAGCCGCCCAGATGATCGTGGAGGGGATTCTCAACCTGGTCGTGGAGGAGTGGTGATGGCGCCCACCGTGATCAGTCCCGAGGAATTGCGGTCGGAGCTGAAGCAGGGGCTTCGCCACCCGGTCTACCTCTTGGCCGGATCGGATCGCTTCCGGGCCGAGCGCACCGCCCAGTGGCTCCGCCAGGAGAATGTGGATCCGGCGATGGGGGATCTGAATGTGGATCTCCTCTGGGCCGATGACACCACTCCCGCCGAGATCGCCCAGAAGGCCTCCGCCTACGCCATGTTCGGTGGCCGCCGTCTGGTCTGGGTCCGGCATTGCGAGCTCCTGCCGACCGGAGAGACCATCGCTCCTCTACTGCGCTACCTGGATTCGCCTTCCCCCGACACCACGGTGGTCTTCACCAGCGATCGATTGGACAAGAGACTGAAGTTCGTGGGGGCCTGTGCGGCCCACGGAAGAGTGGTGGACTTCGCGCCCCTGCGTGGCGCGGCCCTCCGACACCAAGTGCAGCGTCAGGCGGCAGCCCACGGAGTGTCTCTCCAGCCCGAGGCCGTCGAGCTGCTGCTGGACCTGGTGGGGGAGGATCTGGGAGAGCTCGAGAGCGAAGTCCAGAAGCTGGCCCTGGCAAGGTCCGAGGCCCGAGAGGCCCAGCCGTGGTCGGCCGAGGAGATTCACCGGGCGGTGTCCGCCAGCCGGGACCTCGAGGCCTTCGAATTGGTGGACTGCATGGATCCCCGCGACCCGGTCGTGGCCCTGCGTCAGTGGTTCCGAATGCGACAACGGGGCAGCGATGTCTACGGTGCCTCGGCGATCGTATTGTGGCGTTTTCGTCAACTGATGCAGCTGCGCGCCACCCTCGACGACGGGGTCGATGCCCGCGACGCGGCCCGCAAGCTGGGTCTCAGTCCCTGGCAAGCCAAGCGCCTAACTCCTTTGGCTCTGAAGTATTCCAGCGATCACCTCATGCGCACACTGGAACTCTACCGCCGAGCCGAGGGCTATGCCAAGGGGACGGGCATCGATGCGGGAATGGCCTACGACCTGGCCTTCCTGGGATGGGCCTCCGAGGGAGCCGCTTGACACTGCCGAGCCATTCTCTACCTTGGCCATCACGCAGCGCTGCTGCCCGCGCCCGCGGAAATCTGTCTTCAGCGAACCGAGGTCTGTTATGTCCGCACCCGTGAATATCGACGAAGCTACTTTCGAAACCGAAGTGAAGCAGCACGACGGCCTGGTCCTCGTGGATTTCTGGGCACCCTGGTGCGGTCCCTGCAAACTCATCGCGCCGGTCCTCGAGGAGCTCGCCTCCGAGCACGCCGACCAGGTCAAGATCGCCAAGGTCAATGTCGACGAGAATCAGTCGCTGGCCGGACAGTATGGCGTGCGCAGCATTCCCACGCTGCTCTTCTATCGCGGCGGAGAAGTCGTCGATCAGATGGTGGGCGCGCATCCCAAGGATCGACTCGAACAGAAGATCCAAGAACTCCTGGCCTAGGCCCCGAAGAGCCCAGAATACGATGGGGGTCTGGTCGACGGATCAGGCCCCGTCCTTCGGCCCCCGGTGTTAGTTAACATAATATATCTTATGCGCCATTATTTCCAGCAGTGCCGGATGGCCCGTCCCAGCCCCGGAAGCTCCTCTTCCTGCCCTGCGAGGACCCGCACCATCCCCACTGCGATCCAGGCCACCGTCGTCCCCACCGCGGCCAGGCCCACGACCACCATGACCACGATCCCCAGGAAGGGAATGCGTCCGAGGGTCTGGCCCAGGACGATCCACACCGCCATCCAGGCCGCCTCCGCCAGGAGGAGCCCGCAGCCCTGCCGGGCATGGTGTCGAAGGAAGGAATTGTCCGCCGCCCAGTGCGCGGTCCACAGTGCGCCCGGCCCCAAGTACGCGAGGAGGCCCAGAAGGACCTCTCGTTCTCTGTGGCGATCTGGGATCAGCGGAGCGCCTCGAGGGCCTGGATACGGTTCTTGGCATCGAGGCTCTGGCTGAAGTCGTCGCTCTGGGTCAGAGGCTGAAGGGCTGCGATCGCACCCTCGATGTCGGACTGAGCTTGGCGCACTCGCGCCTCCGCCTGGCAGACCTGAGCGAAGAGGGCGTCGTCTGGGGGCAAGGAGGCTCGGAGTTCGGCCAGTCGAGCCACTGCCCCGGGAAGATCCCCCCGCGATTCCAACGCCAGAGCCGCGCCCAATTCGGCCGCATTCGCATAGAGCCCGTGGGGCCGCTTGGAGAGGTACTCCTCGAAGTCGGCCAGGGCCGGATCGGACTCTCCCAGCGCGAGGTGCGAGGCGCCGGACAGGTAGTAGGCGTCGCGGCCTTCGTCGGTCCCGCCGAAGCGGGACTTGAGATCGTCCAGGGTCAGCAGGGCCTCGCTGTACTGGGCCCCCCCATACTGGCTGGTCGCCCGAAACATGAGCTGCGAGGCCTGGATCGCGGTGCGTTCCTGGGTCTGGCTCCACCAGATCGTCCCCAGTACCACCACCGCGATGGCCGCGATTCCGACCAGAACGGCCATGAAATTCTGCTGAAGAAAGGCCGTTGCCTTGGCGGTCCCCTCCACGAAACTATCGTGTCGGAGCTCCTGCTTGGTCATGCGGTTCGCACTCACGCTCATCTCCCATCGCGGTCTCTGGACTCTCCGCCACCTGCCGACGGACCCCGAAACACGGCCGTTTATTCTATGGGTTCGATGCCCATTCGGTCAACGAAGGTGCGGGAAGGCCAACGGAGCGGTCCTCAGCCCTCACGCGACCCCTCAATCTAAGTCGACGCCAGTCCCTGCGCTAGCCTCGATCCCAGGCGCCTCACCCACTCGAGGCACACTTGCGCGGACCGCCCCATTTGCTTCTCTCGGACCGTCGAATAGAGGATCGCCGTCAGGAAGGGAGATGGTGCCCCAGAGAGGAATTGAACCTCTGACACCAGGTTTAGGAAACCTGTGCTCTATCCAACTGAGCTACTGGGGCCCCGATGCATCGTCCGCAGTGTAAACGACTTGGGCGTGGACTGGCCACCGCGAGAGTGACGCGCGCCCCGCCAAGGCTTCCAACTCGATCACGAAGGCGATTTCCACGACCTCGCCGCCGGCTTCCTCCACCAATTCGGCCCCGGCCAGGGCGGTCCCCCCCGTGGCCAGGAGATCGTCGAGCAACACCACGCGCGGCCCGGATCGGAAGGCATCGCGATGGATCTCCAGCGTCGCCTCTCCGTATTCGAGGGCATAGCTCCGACGGAATGTGGCCGCGGGCAACTTCCCGGCCTTGCGCATGGGCACGAACGCGCATCCCAATCTCAGGGCCAAGGGCGCACCGAAGAGGAATCCCCGACTCTCCACCCCCACGATCGCGTCGACGTTCTGAGAGCGATAACGGGCCACGAAGTCTTCGATGCAGGCATCGAAGGTCTCGACATCGGCCAAGAGCGGAGTGATGTCCCGGAAGAGGATTCCCGGCTTCGGGAAATCGGGAACGGCGCGGATCTCGGACTTGAGTCTTGCTTCGAGGGACATGCTCTCTGCCATCGGACCGGCTCCGCCGAGGCCTTCCCCGGCCCCGTTCCCATCTGAAGTAGTGGTCGGGGCGAGAGGATTCGAACCTCCGACCTCCTGCTCCCGAAGCAGCGGCTGCCTCGGTTACTGCTCGATATCGGCGCGTATTCGGCGATTCGGGCATGCGAACGACCGGCAATATACACCGTGAGGAACACCGTGGCAAAAAGAAAGCGCCACCGAATCGCAAACCTCGCCCCCGGGCGCACTGACCGAGACCATCACCTCGGCGATGGCCTCGTCCTGCGCATCTACGTCAGCGGCAGAAAGTCGTGGTGCCACCTCACGGACCCTTGAGGAAAGGGTCTGACGAAGGAGATCAACTGCGGATTCCCTGCTCGGCAGGGCAGTGATATGGTCTTGCATGTTGGCGTAGTCCTTTGGGTTAGCCCACTTCGGGGCGTCTAGGTTTTCACCCAGAGACTACGCCAACTCCTTTTTCCACAACAGTCGGGACGCTATCCGCTATCCGAAGTCGCAGTGGAAGAGTCTTCGCACGACGAACCAGATCGAGCGATTGAACGGCGAGTTTCGCCGGCGGACGAAAACGCAAGGATCGTTCAGCAATGAGAGCTCGGCCTTGGTGCTGCTGTGGG
>JAJRXK010000020.1 GCA_024276305.1 Candidatus Krumholzibacteriota bacterium | reverse complement strand
GAATGTTGTGAGGGAGATGAACCCGCATCGGTGCAACCGCGGCGCTGATGGTCTTGGGCGGGTCGGATTCATTGTTGAACTGAAGCAGCTCGGTGACCTGCATGTGATCGTTGTTTCGCTGGAAGAGCACGTCATGGATGACCACGCTCACCTGCGATCGATCCGTAGTGGAGTCGTAGACCTTCAACTCGAGAGCTTCGTCGAAGCTCTCGGCCGATACGCTCTCGGTATAGGTCACGCTGTGGCTGGTGACGCGCAGGAGAAAGTGCGCCGCACTGGCGTCGGGCACCTCGTCGAAGCGGAAGTCTCCTTCGACATTCTCCAGCGTGGCGATGGCCACCATGCCCTGAGTGAGGTCCAGGAGTTCGATGCGCTCCGCCTGGCCCGGGCCACCGGCCGTACCGTTCACGAGCTTCCCCTCGAGGACCGCGCTCTCGGCGGGGACGGATCCGAGGATGGCCCAGATCGAAGCCATGGTCAGGATGCGTAGGGTTGCATTCATTGGAGAGGACTCCCGCAGTGAGGACAGAAGCGAGCATCGGCCGGAAGGGAACCTCCGCAGCCTGCACACTTCGACGATGCATTCACTGGCCCGTCGGTGTCGCTCGGCGAGGGAGTACCGGTCTCCAGGAGCACTTCGATCTGCTCCATGATCTTCAGGGTTTGGCGTTTGAGGGCCTCGCGCATCTCGCGGTAATCCTCTTCGCCCAGCTTTCCCATCGCGAACTCGAAGTCGAGGTCGCTGATGTTCCCCAGCAGCACCTCTTTGCGCAAGGTCAGTCGACCGAGAGGAGTGTCCTCCGAGCTGAACTCCCAACCCATGATCCGCCGCTGACGCAGAGGCCACAGAACCCAAGTCGCCGTCAGAATGGTCAGCGCAACCAAGACGAAGTTCGTGCTCACGACCCTACCTCCGCGTTGATTCGTCGCCGGTGCACGGGTGGGAGCAAACACAGGAAGGTGCCCAGGATGAGGACCACGCCTCCGATCCACACCCACTGCACCAGGGGGTTCACGTAGGCCTGGACCACGGCTTTGGTCTGATCCTCGTTGTATCCGGCGTGAACCACGTAAATGTCCTCGCTGAGTTGCCGATGGATCGACACCTCAGAGGAAGGCTGCTCGCTCGCGAAGTAGTAACGCTTCTCGGGCTGCATCTTCGTCACCACACGATCGCCCTTGTAGACGGTTACGTCCAGGCGACCGGCCCAGTAGTTGGCATTCTCTCGCTCGGTCATACTGTCCACGTGCAGTCGGTAGGGGCCGACGCTCATGTCGTCTCCCTCCCCCAGAGTCCCCTTCACTTCGCGGGTGAAGGCCTGACCGGTGGCCCCCAGGAAGATCAGCACGATGCCGAAATGGACGATGTACCCACCGTAGCGCCGGTTGTTGCGCCGAGTGAGGTTCATGATGGCTTGGAGGTGGTTTTCGGAATGACGGTGCACCCGCGCTCGCGCACCCTTGTGGAACTCCTGCAGGATGGTCAAGGTGACGAAGACACAGAGAGTCAGGCTGAGAAGCGGCCAGAACTCATGGGTGACGGTCGCAAAGAGAATCGGCGCGGCGACCAGGAGGCCGGTCACCGGTACGAAGAAGTTGCGTCGGAGACTCGCGTTCGAAGTCTTGCGATAGGCGAGTAGTGGCCCGATTCCGGTGAGGGCGAGCAGCGCCAATCCGAGCGGGATCTCGACCTTGTTGAAATAGGCCTGTCCCACGGAGACATTCCTTCCGGTGACCATCTCGCTGATCATCGGAAAGACGGTCCCGATGAGCACGGTCATGGTGGCGGCCAAAAGTAGAAGATTGTTGAAGAGGAATCCACTCTCGCGACTGACCATGGAGTCGAGGCGGCTCTCGCTTCGCAGATCGGGGAGTCGGCTGATGATCAACCAGGTCGAGATTCCCAGGAAGCTCAGGATGAAGATGCCGAAAGGCCAACCCACGTTGCTCTGTGCGAAAGCGTGAACGCTGCTCACCACTCCGCTGCGGGTCATGAAGGTTCCGAAGATCGAGAGGAGGAAGGTGAGGCAGATGAGGGTGACGTTCCACACCTTCAGCATCCCTCGCTTCTCCTGCACGATGATCGAGTGGAGGAAAGCGGTTCCCGCCAGCCAGGGCAGGAGCGAAGCGTTCTCGACCGGATCCCAGGCCCAGTAGCCGCCCCATCCCAACTCCATGTAGGCCCACTTGCCTCCGAGCAGAATGCCGCAGCTCAGGAAGATCCACGCCACCAGAGTCCAGCGTCGGACCATCTGGACCCAGGCGCTGCCGAGTTGGCGGGTGTAGAGAGCTGCGAGACAGAAGGCAAACGGCACCACGAATCCGATGTAGCCGATGTAGAGGATCGGAGGATGGATCACCATCGCCCAGTGCTGGAGCAAGGGATTCAAGCCGCGCCCGTCCTGCGGCGCCCAGGGAATCTCGGCCCCCTTGGCGGTGATTCCGACCAAGCCTTCGAAGGGGTTGGTGCGGAAGTTGTTGAGGTAGAGAAAGAAGGCACCGGTCGTCATCAGCACGCCGATGGCGTAGGGCAGCAGACGATTGTGCCGTTTGCGGTGGGTGAGCACGGCGATGGCGCTGAAGCCGGTGAGCACCCAGGTCCACAAGAGGAGCGAGCCCTCCTGTCCGGCCCACAGAGTGCCGATCTTGAAGGTGAGCGAAAGATCCCGATTGCTGTGACCAGCCACGTAGTGGTTCTGGAAATTATCGGCCAGAAGCTGGGCCCAGAGGGTGAACATGGCCAGGGTGACGAGGAGGAAGACGGCCACCGTCCCACGCTCTCCCATTGCCATCATCCGAGGGTCTCTGCGTTGTACCCCGAGGAGGGAGGTGACCACGCTGAAGATTGCGAAGGCGAACGCCACGATGATGGCGAAATTGCCTACGTCCGAGAGTGACACGGTGGACTCCAAACGTCGGAAGGGTCTTCGATGCGTTCGAAACGATGAAGGATGGTCAGAATCAGGCGGTGCTTCCGGCGGGCTTCTTGGACTCGGTCCCGTAATCCGCCTCGTACTTCGATGCGCACTTGGCCTGGATCTTCTGACCTTCGAAGTGTCCGTCGGTGGTCAGAAATCCGTCGACCACTGCGTCGACGCCGTCCTTGAAAGTGTCCGGTACCGGATCGAGGCCCACGTAGCGCACGGGATAGCGAGTGCCCTCGTACTCGAGGTCGAAGAGGAGGACATCACCCTCTCGCTGAATCGTGCCGTCGACGACGGTGCCCGCGAGGCGAATGTGATCGCCAACCAGGTTGGCCTCATCGGCCGCGACTTCATCGCAGGTCAAGTAATAGGCTCGGCCCTCATCGAAGCCGGTGTAGGCCAGATAGCCCGCGACACCGATGATGAGTGCGATTCCGAGAACGATACGCGTCTGCATGGAATTCTCCTTCTACCGCTGGGGACGGTATTCGGTCGTTGGTTGGTCCAAATATAGCCCTTCCAAGGGGCTGCACCACGGTCAATGCCCGGACCTCACGATTTCATGCCGCAGCTCACAAGCTCACACCCTGGACCGCGGATCGGACCTAGCGTGAGACCCCGTCGCGGTCCGAGAAGGCGACCTCGAAGCGGGCGCGAACCGGCCAGTCCCGGACTGGGTCGTCCATCTCACGGGGGGAAGCGGGCCCGGCGTCGGGGACCGTAACGATCCGGTAAAGTCCGGGGTCCAGGCCTTCGAGAGGCAGGCTCAGGGACCGCCGGCCGGCCTCCGGCTCCATCCAACGGAGGAGCTGGCGCTCGGGGAATTCCTGGAAGAGGGCAAGACGCATCGGAGTGTCGCATTCGCGGCGCAGGAGCACCACCCCTTCGGAGGAAGGATCCAGAGTGGGGAGGGATGAGGACGGTCCCTCGGCCCCACAGTCGAGACGCAATTCGGCCCGGACCGGCGAAGGGAAGAGGCGTTGTTGACGGTCCGCGGCCATCTTCGATCCCGCGACGGCGAGGACGAGGGTGGTGGTGAGAAGCAGGGCCAGCGCCGGCCAGGGGACCGAGAATCGTCGCATCGATGGCCTTTCGATGGGGGGTGCTCTTTCGCGATGCCGCGAGACTATCCGGAGCTGGCCTTGGGGTCACGCACCTTCCGGGGAGGGTGGCGGGTGGCGGGTCCCGGCGCGACCGTATGGAGGGTTCTCCGATTCGTCTCCATCTCTCGACCGAGGAGGAATCGACGGTGTCTGCTCTCCGATCTCCACTGCGCGAAGCTGCCGCTCTGCTCCTGCGGCGGGGAGGGGAGATCTACTTGGCCCGCCGCAATCCTCGGATGCGCTTCTTTGGCAATTTCCACGCCGCCATCGGGGGGGCGGTCTCGGCGGTGGATGGAGAGGGGACCGGAAGGCTGGCCAGCGCCCTCCTCCGCGAGAGCCTGGAGGAGATCGGAGTAGCTTTCTTCGCCCGGAATGGTCTTTCGGCGGGGGATCGTCGTCGACTGCTCGAGAGCTCCGAGCGGTGGATGGAGCTTCGGAGGCACTTCGATCTGGAGTCGGTTCCGGCGCCGGTGTGCCATTTGGTCACGCCTTCTTTCTACCCGATTCGTTTCGACACGACCTTTTACTGCCTCGATCTGGAGGATGCGGTGGGGAAAGGGACGGTTTCCCCCGATCCTCACCCGACCGAGCTGGTCGAGGGAGGATGGTCCACTCCGGAGGGGTGGATTCGCCGGTGGCGCCAGGGAGAGGTGCAGCTCGTGCCCCCCCTGGTCTTGATCCTCGAAGGGCTCGTCGAGATGGGCTTCGGTGCGGATTCCTCCCTCGAGGAGGTGCGAAGGGCATTGGTGCCCTTGGGAGAGTGGATCGAGGCTCATCCATCCCAGCCCATCTGGAATAGTCCGGCGGCCAGGTTGGTCTACCTCCGGACGCCCACCGTGCCCCCGGCTCTCCATACCAATACCTATCTCGTGGGGCAGGATCCAGCCTATGTCGTGGACCCCGCCTCACCCCATCGCGAGGAGCGCGAAACGCTCCTGCGCTGCCTGGACGAGGAGATCGCGCGGGGCCGGAAGTTCCGGGCCATCCTCATCACTCACGACCACCCCGATCACCTCGGAGCCGCGGAATGGCTGCGGGCCGAGCGAGGATTGCCCATTTGGGCCCACCCCCTCACGGCGGCTCAGCTCGAGGGCCGGCTCGAAGTCGACGGATCGATCGAGGACGGAGACTGCCTTCCCCTCGGACGCCGGCCGGGGACGGGAGAGTCTTGGTCTCTCCGCTGCATCCACACGCCGGGTCACGCCCGGGGGCACCTCTGTTTTCTCGACGACGCCTACGGCACCCTGCTCGCGGGGGACATGGTGTCGACGCTCTCTTCGATCCTCATCGATCCCCAGGACGGGGATCTCGCGGCCTATCGCCGGAGCTTGGAGCGGTTGATCGAGTGGCGGCCCCGGATGATCCTTCCCGCTCACGGACCCGCCGACGGGAGGGGGGCAGCGTTGTTGCGCGAGCAGTTGGCCCACCGCGAGTCACGGTCGGAACAGGTCCTGGCCTCTCTCGAGAGAGGCGCATCTCGGGTGGAAGAGATCGTCGCCGAAGTCTACGCCGAGTTGCCGCCCGAGCAGCGGGCCCTGGCGGGGCGGAGTGTGGTGTCGATCCTCCGGGATCTGCAGAGCAGGGGACGATGGTCCAATCCCGGGTCGGAGCTCGAGCGGGAATCGGCTATACTGCGCCGATCCTGAGCCGGAGGCGAAGCGCCCCATCGGCTCTCCGCGCTTCCCCGTTGAATTCTCATGGAGATCTTCGATGAAGGTACCCGAGCGCATTGCCGCATTGCGCCGCCAGATGCGGCAGCACGACCTCCACGCCTATCTGGTGCCGAGCACCGACGCTCATCAGAGCGAGTACGTCCCCGAGTGCTTTCTGCGCCGTCCCTGGATCAGCGGATTCACGGGCTCGGCCGGAGACGTGGTGGTGACGCGGCGGGGGGCTGGACTCTGGACCGACGGACGCTACTTCCTCCAGGCGGAGGCTCAGCTCGCCGGAAGCGGGATCGAACTCTTCCGACTCGGGGAGCCCGGCACGCCCAGTGTGGAAGAGTTCCTCGCCTCCACTCTGCGTCGGGGGCAGGCTGCAGCTTGTGACCCTCGCCTCTTGTCGGTCACCCAAGCCGCGCGTCTGCAGGCCAGCGTCGAAGGAGTGGGCGCGAAGTTCCGATTCCTCTCCCGCAACCTGGTCGACGCCATCTGGAAAGATCAGCCCCCGCGGCCTCTGGACCCCCTCCGTCTGCAGTCGACTCGCTATTCCGGAGAGACTCGGGCCCGGCGATTGGCCCGGGTGCGCGAGAAGATGGCGGCCGAAGGATGTCGTGCGCACGTCCTGAGTGCCCTCGACACGATCATGTGGGTGCTGAACATCCGAGGGCGGGATGTCGCCTTCAATCCGGTGGCCATTTGTTATCTGGTGATCGAAGCCAAGCGCGCCACTCTCTACGTGGACCCGGCCAAGGTCACTCCGGCCGTGGGCAAGGTCCTTCGCAAAGTGGTGCGGCTCCGACCCTACGAGGCGGTGGGTTCGGATCTCGGCGAGATCGGTCGTCGACATTGGAGAGTGTGGGTCGACACCGATACCGCGAGCCGGTGGATCCTCGACCGTCTGCGGGGGGCGGAGATCCACGGGGCTGTGAGTCCGGTGGTCGCAATGAAAGCGCGCAAGAACCCGGTGGAGATGGAAGGCATGCGCAATGCCCATCGTCGCGACGGGGTGGCCATGGTGCGCTTCCTGAAGTGGTTGGAAGATCATGTGGAGTCCGGAGAGCTCACCGAGATCTCCGCCGCAGATCGTCTCGAGGAGTTTCGTCGTGAGGGCGAGCTCTTCCAGGGTCTGAGTTTCGATACCATCAGTGGATATGCGGCCCACGGGGCGATCATCCACTACTCCGCCACTCCCCAGACCAATGTGCGGCTGCGGCCCCGCGGGATCTACCTCCTCGACAGCGGAGCCCAGTACCTCGACGGCACGACCGATATCACGAGGACCATTCTGCTCGGAGGCACGGCGACTCGTCGTCAAAAGGATCGCTTCACTCGGGTTCTTCAGGGGCACATCGATCTCGCCTTGGTACGCTTTCCTGAGGGAGTTCGCGGTTTGCGTCTGGATACCCTCGCGCGCCTTCCGTTGTGGCGGGTCGGGCTGGACTATCAACACGGAACCGGACACGGCGTGGGAGCTCATCTCAACGTGCACGAAGGGCCCCAGTCCATCGGACCGCGGTGCAGAGGTGCGTCCCTCGAAGTGGGCAATGTGCTCTCGAACGAACCGGGATTCTACCAATCCGGATCCTTCGGGATTCGGATCGAGAATCTGGTGTTGGTGGTCGAGGACGAGCAACTCAGTCGAAACGGCCAACGCTGGCATCGCTTCGAGAATCTGACTCTCTGTCCGATCGACACCCGGCTCATCGACGTGGACATGCTCAGCCCGGTCCAGCGTCGCTACCTGAACGACTACCACCGGACGGTTCGGCGGCAGCTCTCGCCCCAACTCGATGCGGCGCACCGTCGGTGGCTGGCCCAGCGATGTCGGCCCATTTGACCTTCTGACCGACATCGATCGGGGTTCAGGCGGAAGTCTCGGAACTCTCTTCCCAGCTCGACCACGCTTGGCCAGACCAGGCTTCGAAGGCGGCCCGTTGGAGATCGGTGGCGTCTTCCACCGGGACGACCTTGCGCAGGGGCTGAGGATGGTCCGAGAATTCGATCTCGCCTTCCACCAGACGGTCTCTCCGGAAGGACGTCCACCGAATGCGCTCTCCTGGCGAGTAGAGTTGGATTCGCTTGGCCAAGTCACCACGCACTCGATGGCCGTCGAGGGCGACCACCACATCGTCCGCCATCCATCCCGCGTCGTGAGCCGGACCGTCGACGCGCACTGCGCTCAGACGGGACTCTCCCTGGGAAGAATCGATGCTCACTCCTGCGAAGGTGTCCTTCTTCTCGGGATCGGCCAGCCGCAGACCCACCGATGCCAGCGCATGGTCGTAGTGGAGGTCTCCGGTCGCTTCGACATGGCTAGAGATGAAGTCGTCGACGGAGATGCCGACTGCGGACTGGATGAGGGCCCCAATCTCTCCTTCCGCGATCCCTCGACCGCGTCCGAAGGTCTCGTGCCAGAGGTGACGCATGACGTCATCCAGACTCCGTTCTCCTCCGGTCTGCTCGCGGATGTGGAGGTCGAGCAGCCACGCCACCAACGCGCCCCGTTGATAGTAGCTCGACTGGGAGTTCTGCGTGTCGGCGTTGGGACGGTAGAGCTTGATCCAAGTGTCGAAGCTGCTGTCGGAGAGATTCTGCACCTCTCGTCCCGGACGATTGGATTCTTCGTGGATCGTCTTGCCCATCATCCGGGAGAAATCCTGCGGTCCGTAGCATCCGGCCCGCAACGGAACGAGTTCGTCGTAATAACTGGTGATTCCCTCGAAGACCCAGAGCAGTCGGGTGTAGACCTCTTGGTCGTAGCGGTAGCGCCAGAACACTTCGGGGCGGATCCGCTTCACATTCCACACGTGGAAGTATTCGTGAGCCACCAGGGTCAAGAACTCGTGGTACTTCTCCTTCGGGCGGAAGTTCAGTTTCGGCCAGGCCAGCGCAGTGCTGTCCATGTGCTCGAGCCCGCCGCCCCGGTCGTGCGTGAGGTGGAGCAAGAAGAGATAGCGGTCGAAGGGGACTTCTCCGAACAGGCGGATCTCCTCCTCGCAGATCTTTTCGGCGTCCGCGAGGATCTTCTCCAAGTCGTAGTTGCCGCTCCCGTGGATCACGAAGTCATGGGGGCGTCCCCCGGCCACGAAAGAACCGCGCACCGAAGGGCCGATCTCGATAGGGCAATCGAGGAGCCGATCCACGTTCTCGGCCAGATAATGCTCTCCGACGTGAACCAGCGCGGTGGCGATGTCCCAGGTAGCGGGAGCTTCGATGCGCAGACTACAGGGTTCGTCTTCGCGCCCCTCGACCACGAGGAAGGTCGCGGGGGGGTGGACGAAGGCATGTTCATGGTTGATGTCGGAGGTCCGTACGGTCAGTTCGGGTGCGTAGACCCGGTAGCAGACTTCGACCGACGATCGACCCGAGGTGTCCACGCTCCAGGTGCTCTTGTCGATCTTGGAGATCTCCAGCTCCTGATCTCCACTTCGCGCGGCCCAGTCCACGACCTGACCTGCATATTCTCGCATGAGATAGGATCCTGGAACCCAGGAAGCCATCCATACGCGAAGTTCCTCGCCGTCGACTTCCTCGACGCGAAGAGTGATTTCGAAATAGCGGGCGGAGAGATCCGCGACGCGCAGTTGATAGTGCTGGCGAGGGCGTCTGAGTTCCGTCACGCGCGCTCCTGCCGGGGTCAGGCCTCGAGGACCTTGACCACCTCTTCGATGTGAATGTCTCGTGCCTTGAGTTCGGTGCGGAACTGATCCATGGGGATCACGCGTTCGCCCGGTTGGACGCCGCGTTCAGTGATGCTCCCGCGGGCAATCATCTGAGCCAGAATGGAAGTGGGGTATCCCGTCATGCGCATCATGGCGGTGATCCCGTTCTCCTTGTCGAAGCGGTCCACGATCTGCAGTCGCGCCATCAGGGGGACATTGTGCTTCGATCCCACGGCGTAGACGCGAAGCAGAACGACATCCGCCTCGGGATAGGTGCAGTCGTCCTCGAAGATCTTGGCCAGCAGTTCTCGGGGAACCACCGGGCCCTTCGAAGTCTCTCGAGCTTCGCGAGAGAAGAGTCCCTGGTCGTAGAGCGCGCGCACCTTCTCCGCATGCCCAGGATAGCGAAGGGTCTTGTAGTCCATGTTCTCGACCTTGTGGCCGATGCTCCGGGGCAGAGTGGAGAGTCCACCGCTGGTGTGGAAAGCTTCGAGTTCTCCCCAGGGATCGGGAAAGGTGACTCGCTCCACCTCGGTGAGGGGCTCGACGTAGACCGTGTCCCGGTCCCGCACGATCAGACAGGGCTCGCTGTATTCGTTAAGCAGGCCTTCGACGTTGAAGGTGAGCATGTACTCCAACTCGCCCTGCGGACGCTGGGGCAGGCCACCGACTCGGATGCGGAGCTGGTCGATGCGGGAGAGTCGCTCGCTGGCATCTGCGGCGAGGTAGTTCGCCAGTCCCGGGGCCAAACCGCAATCGGGGACCACCAGGACCCCGGCCTCTCGCGCGGCGGTGTCGAATTGGAATTGGGCCTCGACCACATCATTGTTGCCGCCCAGGTCCACCATGTGGGTTCCGGTGACGATGGCGTCCTCGGTGATGGCCAGATTGAATCGGTAGGGGAGGGCGCTGATGGCGACATCGATGTCATCGAGAGCGGCGCGAACCTCGTCGCGATTCTCGGCATCGATGGGCTCGAGGTCCACGCGGGGGTCGTCGAGCCAGGAATAGACGTCTTCGAGGGCATCGGGATCCGCGTCGGCCAGGACCACCTCTGCGTTTTCGTCGCGAAGCAGATCGAAGGCGATGGCGCGGCCCTGTTGGCCCGCCCCGAGAACCATGTAGCGCATGAAGCGACCTCGAGAAAAAGGAGTTCACCTGAGCAGGAACGCCCCGACCGAAGGCCAGGGCGAAGCAACCACTCGGGCCTCGATTCGGCCTCCGAGAGGCAGATACGAGACACCCTGAGCCTGCACAGGGTAGGTGAGGGCGCAGAGGAGAGCAAGCCGAAACCATCGCCGAGGCCGCGGTCGGCGCTCAGCTTCGCTTCGGGCATTGGGCGGCCACTCGCCCGAGTCCCCAACGGTGGGCGAAGTCGTCCAGGAGTCGAGGGTCGGCCCCGGAATAGTCCAGAGCGGCGGGGTCGAAGGGCATGGGCACCTCTCGCAGCACCGTGGCCAGGCGCCGACTCAGGAAGGCCAGATCACGGTCTCGGTCCAGTTTTTGGGCCAGGCCCCGAGCGCCCCGCAGAGGGAGGTCGGGGACTCGGTCGAGGCCGGCGTAGAGGGCGTCGAGGTCTTCGAAGGCGGCCAGGAGCCCGATTGCCGCCACCTTTCCCACTCCCCGGACTCCGGGAATGTTGTCGCTGCTGTCTCCGACCAGGCCCAGATAGTCGGGAACCTGAGCGGCCCGGACTCCGAGCCGGGCGACGACTCCCGCTTCATCGAGCAGGGTATCCTTGGCCAGATCGTAGAGTTGCACTCCCGCTTCGACGAGTTGGGTGAGATCCTTGTCCCCGCTCACGATGGTGACTTCGTGACCCGCACTCCGAAGGCGGCAGCTCAGAGTGGCCAGGAGATCGTCCGCTTCGTAGCCCCGCTCCCAGAAAGTGGCGAGTCCCATGGCTTGGGTCATCTGGGGGGCCAGGGGGAACTGGGGAATCAGCTCGTCCGGAGGATCGCCGCGGTTGGCCTTGTAGTCGGGATAGAGCTCGTTGCGGAAGGTCTTCGCCCCCGCGTCGAAGACCGCGGCCGCCCGCCGAGGGCGATGCTCTCGCAAGAGCTTCTGCAGGGTCATTCCCAGGCCGAAGAGCGCGGCGACCGGAGTGCCGTCGGGGGCGGGGATGGGACGCATCGAGAAGTGGCCGCGGAAGAGGTAGGCGGTGGCATCGATCAGAAGGACGGGATCGGCCATGCGGCCTTCCTTCAGCTGCGGGCTCGGCCGACGCGCACCGGACCTCGGGCCAGGCGTCCCTCCTGCACGAAACTGCGCAGATGGGAGGTTGTCTCCGAACTCTCCCAGCATTGACGCTGGGCGTCGCCCTCGATCTCGAGCATGCCCGAGAGATCGTACTGACCACTGTGGGTCAGCGAGAGCTTGATCAGTTTCAGGGTGTGAGATGGGGCCGAGGCGAGCCTCAATGCGAGACGCTCGGTTCTCTGGTGGAGGTGAGCGACCGGAACCAACTCCTGCACCAATCCCATCTCCAGGGCTTCCTGAGCTTCCACTCGGCGCCCGGTCAACAGCAGCTCCATGGCCCTCCCGGTGCCGACCAGACGGGGGAGGAAATAGGTTGCGCCCCACTGGGGATGCATTCCCCGCCGAACCGTGTCGGGAGTGAAATTGGCGTGATCGCTGGCGATGCGGATGTCGCAGGCCAGGGCCAGGGAGAAGCCTGTTCCCGTCGCCGCGCCGTTGACCATGGCCAGGACCGGCTTGGGCATCTCGTGGATCAGCGAGACGATGCGACGGCCGGCGTCGATTTCGGGCAGGAGGCGCTCGAAACCCGCGCCGTCCTCCTTCAGGGCGAGCCGTTGCCGGGCGTCGAATCCGTGGCAGAAGACCTCGTCATGACCGGAGATCACCACCACCCGGATGGAGTCGTCGTCCTGCACGGCCAGCAGGACCTGGACCAGTTCCTCCCGGAGATCATCGGTGAGTCGGGCGGTGTCGGTCGCGCTCCCCAGCTGCAACCAGCTCACGCCATCCACGTCGTGCCGCTCCAGACTTTCGTAGTGCAGAGTCACGTGAGCCTCCCGCAGTTCGCGCATCCTCGCGCAAGGAAGAAATGGAGGTGGGCTGGGTTCAGCCCACCACGTCTTCGCCGCCGTCACAGCCGACGACGGTTCCGCTGATGAAACGTCCGCCCGGTCCGGCCAGAGCGCCGATGGCCAGCGCCACGTCTTCGGGGGTGGTGAGTCTCCCGAAGGGATTGCGTCGCGCCGCCTCCGCCAGGAGAAGATCGTTGCCCGGAATCTTGCGGAGGGCCGGAGTGTCGGTCACTCCCGCCCGGATCGCGTTGGCGCGGATGCCCCGGGGTCCGAGCTCGTAGGCGAGTTGGCGGATGTGACTCTCCAGCGCAGCCTTGGCGGCGGACACCGCGCCGTAGCTGGGAATCACTCGGGTGCCTCCGCTGCTGGTCATGGCGAAGATACTCGATCCCTCCTCCAGCAGCCCCCGTCGGACGCAGCCCTGGGTCCAGTAGACGAGGCTGTTCGCCATGACGTCCAAGGTCATCTCGAGGTTCTTGCGGGTCATGAAGGCTCCGGGGTCGTCTCCGACGAAGGGCCGGAGGGTGCCGAAGGCCAAGGAATGCATGAGCACGCGCAGGCTCCCGGCCGCGGAGGCCGCCCCGACTTTTTTCACGAAGTCATCCAGCGCTTGGTTCCGAAGACTGTCATCGGCGGCGTTGATGTTCACGAACCACGCCTGTTGTCCCGTGGACTCGATGTCGGAACGCACCGCTTCGACATTGGCCATCGTGGCCCGACGGTCGAGGTGAACTCCGAAGATGTTGAGTCCCAATGCGGCCAGGTGACGCGCGGTAGCACCCCCGAAGCCGCTACTCGCTCCGAGGATCAGGGCCCACTTTCCATCGAAGGCGGGAACGCGGGGGGGCGGAGAGGCATCACTCACGAATAACTCCTCGGATCGTTTCGGGCGGGAGAGGGCAGGAGAAGAGCGGGAGAAGAGGAGGGAATCTCGACCATGATTCGACCGTCGGAACTCCTCGCAAGAAACCGTAGTGTAGAACCAGCCCGAAGGACTGCCAAGCCCTGAGGCGGGCTGGGGGGCCGAGACCCCCGCGATTCGGGAAAAATGTGAGCTTCCACCGCGGTCAGAATCTGAGATAATGAGAGACTGCACCGCCCGCCTCTGTATTCTCCATCACGATCCCGGCCTTCGGGATCCGAGGTCACCGTGAGGATTCTGGCTCTCTGTCCCCGTGCCCCCTTTCCTCCCGATCGCGGAGACCGGATCCGCTGCTATCAATTGCTGCGTCGCTTGGCCGAGAAGCACGAAGTGGATCTGATCTGCACCGACGCCGGGGCTTACGGAGTGGACCGTCGCGAGGGCATCGAGAGCTTCACCCGGCGCTCCTTCGTGCGCCGAATGTCTCCCGCCCGTCGATCGATCCATGCCCTGCGGTCCTTGTTGGGGCATCAGCCCCTCTCCTTGGGATGGTTCCACGAGAAGCAGGTCGAGGCCACGCTCCGCGAGTGGGTCTCCGAGGAACACTACGATGTCGCCTTGGTGTCCCACGCCAAGATGGCTCCCTACTGGGTGCGTGAGCACCTTCGCAGCGGGTTGCCAGCAGTGCTGGACTTCGTCGATGTTTCCAGCGAGGACTACCGGGAGCGGGCGGCCTATGCCTCCGTTCCGCGTCGTTGGATCTACCGCCGCGAGGAATGGTTGCTGCGGGCCTATGAAGAGCGCATCGCCCGACTCGCGAAGGATGTTCTGGTGGTGAGCGAAGCCGAAGCCGAATTGCTCCGCCCGCGTCTCGCGGGCAAGGTCCATGTCATCGAGAATGGAGTCGATGGGGGATCCTTCGCCCGTCCCCAGCTCGGCGGTCGTCCACGGGAGCATCGGGTGGTCTTCGTGGGCCGGCTCGATGTGGAGGCCAATGTCGATGCCGTGCGCTGGTATGTGAATCATGTGCATCCTCGCATCCGGGCCTATCGCGTGGATTCCTTCTTCGATGCGGTGGGGGCCCATCCGGTCCGCGATCTCAAGGCCCTGCGGGCGCGCCCCGACATTCGAGTCACCGGCTGGGTCGAGGACGTGCGGCCCTACCTGTGGAATGCCTCGGTGGCGGTCGCTCCCCTGCGGATTCCCACCGGCACCACCAATGGAGTCCTCGAAGCGATGGCCGCGTCGGTCCCGGTGGTGGCCACGCCGGCTGCCGCTCGGGGACTCATCCGGCCGAGTGGTGATCACATCACGGTGGCCGAAACTCCCGCCGAGCTGGCCGAACAGATCTGCGATCTTCTGGAGAATCCTTTCCGGGCCCAAGCCCAGTGCGAGGCCGCCCTCGAATACGTGCGGGAGTGCCACAGCTGGGATCGGGCGGCCGCCAAGCTCGAAGAGCGGTTGTTGGCGGCAGTGGAGGGCTCGAGGAGATGAAGCAGCGCCGGGCAGTCCTCACTCTCGATGTGGAGGAGTGGTTCCACGCCCACAACTACCTCTCCCAGGTCTCCCCCGCGAGCTGGGATTCCCGGCCCCGGCGGGCGGATCAGGGAGTGGAACGTCTTCTGCGTCTCTGTGAAGCAGAGGGGATTCGGGCCACCTGGTTCGTGCTGGGCTGGACCGCCGAGAGGGACCCGGGGCTGGTTCGGGAGATCGCGTCGGCCGGCCACGAGATCGGATGCCACACCTACGCTCATCCGGTGACCTACGATCTCAGCCCGGCCGAGTTCCGGGACGACCTGCGACGGGGTCGGGAGGCGGTGGCGGCGGCTGTGGGCCGACCGCCCCAGAGTTATCGCGCGGCCAGCTTCACCATCGTCGCCCGCAGCTATTGGGCCCTCGAGATCCTGAGGGAAGAGGGTTTTCGAATCGACAGCAGCCTCTTTCCGGTGTCGCACTCCCGCTACGGGAATCCTCGGGGCCCGAGACATCCTTTCCGCCTGGGCTGGGGCGAGGAAGACGACCTCCTGGTCCTCCCCATGCCCACTCTGCGCGCCTTCGGGAAGAACTGGCCCTTTGCCGGAGGTGCCTACTTCCGTCTGTTGCCGCTGCCGGTGATCCGGGCCGCGGCGAGGTGGGTGCAGGACGTGCAGCACGATCCGGTGGTCTACTACTTCCATCCCTGGGAACTCGATTCCTTCCGCCCCGAGGTGGACCTCGGGAGGTGGCAGAATCTACGCAGCCAGGGAGGCAAGCGGGATCTCTACGAGAAGCTGCGTCGAGCGCTTCGGGGTCAGCACTCGCAGACCATCGGCGAGTGGGCGCAGCGAGTCCGCGCCGAGGCCCCCGTGGTGAAGTCCATCGAGGACATTCCGAGCTGAGTCGAGATCGCCTCAACCATCGACGGGTCCATCGACATAGAAATCCGGACGCCGGTCGCGGTAGAGGTGATTGTTCGAGTTCACCTGTTTCTGCCTCGCCACGGCGGGATCGATGTCGACGACAATCCAGCCGTCTTCGGCCTCTCCCAGGGCGGCCAGCCGTGCTCCGGCCGGGCTGATCACTTGGCTGCGACCGATGAAGCGCAGCTTCTGCCCCGCCCGGTCTTCGATTCCCCACCGATCAACGGTCGCCACGTAGACATTGTTCTCGAGAGCCCGGGTGATCATGGCATCGGGGCACCAGGGAAGGACCAAGTTGCTCGGATGCACGATCAGGTCGGCGCCTAGGAAGCCCAGGCTGCGGGCCGTCTCGGGGAAACGCCAATCGAAGCAGATCATCATTCCGCACCGTGCACCGGCGATCTCGATGACCTCCAGCTTTCGGTTGCCGGCTTCGAAGAAGAGCCGTTCTCGGTCGAAGAGATGCAGCTTGCGATAGTGGAGTCGGGTACCGCTTCGGTCGACGATGGCCCCGGAATTGTACAGGACATCCCGGTCACGCTCGGCGAATCCGTAGGCAATGGCGCAATCGAGGCGCTGGGCCCACTTCCGGACTCGGTCCCAGGTTTCTCCTTCTACTTCTTCGGCCAGGGATCGGGCCTCGTCGCGGTCGGCGAAGTTGTATCCGGTGGAGAAGAGTTCGGGAAGAATCCACAGATCCGCATCGGCGCCGGCTCCGAGGAGGGCCGCTTCGACCTGGTCCAGGTTCCTGGCCACCTCTCCGAATCGTGGGGCGTACTGGTAGAGGGCAACTCGCACGAAGGATTCTCCTGAGATCGAAAGGGGACTGCGATCAGGGCCGGGGCGCCCACCGTTTCAGGAGAGTCTCCAACTCGGCGATCATTCTGTCGATCCCGTAGTGTTGGGCTACGAAGTCGCGGGCGAGAGTGCCCTCTGCGATCCACGTGGTCCGGGAGAGGCCGGCCAGCTGTTGGAGGAGGTCGAGGAGCTCGTCTTCGTCCTCGAAGAGATGGGCCGCGGGAGC
Source organism: Candidatus Krumholzibacteriota bacterium (assembly GCA_024276305.1). Classification (GTDB taxonomy): domain Bacteria; phylum Krumholzibacteriota; class Krumholzibacteriia; order JAJRXK01; family JAJRXK01; genus JAJRXK01. Next base: position 60,335 of record JAJRXK010000020.1, on the reverse strand, counting down.
ATCGGCCAAGAGCTCTTCGAGGCTGCTGGCGCGGCGGGCCACCACGTGTCGGCCGTGGGCCAAGGCTTCGATCGGGGCGTAGCCCCAGCCCTCGCGGTAGGCGGGGTGAACGAGCAAGTCGATTTCCTCCAACCATGCCGAGGGATCGGAGACGAAGCCCTCGAAGTGCACGGTCTCCCCGAGGCCCAGATCCCGGGCCATCGCCTCCCACCGGCGGCGGAGCGGACCTTCCCCCGCCACTCGCAGACGCCAGGGGGCGCGGCCCGGGTCGAGGCGGGAGAGCGCTCTCAACAGGATCGGCAAGTCCTTGCGGGCCACGAGCTGCCCCAAGAATCCCAGGGTGCGCGGAACGGCCGGGGAAGGGCGCGCGGCGGTGGAGGGAAGCCTGACTCCTTTGTGGAGAATGCGGTGGGGAAGCTCTGCCAGGCGGGGGGCGCTGCCCAATACCGTCCTTCGGGTGGCCTGGCTGTTGAAGAGGAGAGCATGGGCGAGGCCGGTGTAGAGATGGGGGAGGTACCACCGTGCCTTGAGGGATTCATCGCATTCGAAGCTGTGGACGAGTCGGATCGGCCGGGGACAGAGCGCGGCCGCCAGTCCGGTGGTGCGCAGATCCCGGTCGAAGTTCGTGAGGACGATGTCGATGCGATTGCGGTGAAGCCACCGGCTCAGAGGGAGGACGGTCCACGGGGCCCCGTTGGCGCGGGTGGCCACCTCGTGGACCGCGATTCCGGCCTCCTGGGCTCGGCGCGCGAGCGGCGAGTGGGGTTGGGCCTGGATCCAGACCGGCCAGCCGCGGTCCCGCAGGCCCCCGGCTGCATCGAGGAGGAAGCGCTCTCCCCCTCCCCAGATGCGGACAGCGTTGGCGAGGAGGAGGCGCGGGTTTTCGCTTTCTTGCCGCATAGGGGGGCTCCAAATAGACTGAGAGGGTCATCTCGCGGGCGAGCGCCCCCAGCATCCTCCACCGGGGAGTTCCGATTCATGAACGCAACCCAGCGCGAAATCCTCGAAGTCGATGTTCTCTACGTGGGGGCCGGTCCGGCGAATCTGGCTTCGGCCTATCGTCTGGCCCAACGGGTGACCGAAGCGGACTCGGGCGAAGCTCCCTTGATCGCGATCATCGAGAAATCGGCGGACATCGGTCAACACATTCTCAGTGGCGCGGTGCTCGATCCTCGGGCGATGGTCGAGCTCATCCCCGATTTCGCGGCGGCGCCGCCCTTCCAGACCCCGGTCTGCAGTGACCAACTCCTCTTTCTCACCGAGAGGGGCAAGTTCAGGGCTCCCTTCTTGCCCCCGGTCCTCCGCAACCACGGCAAGTACGTCGTGAGCCTCAACGAGGTGGTGCGTTGGCTCGCGGACAAAGTGAGTGAATTGGGAGTGCAGATCTTCCCCGGATTCGCCGGCGCGGAGATGCTCTACGACGGGGACCGGGTCATCGGCGTGCGCACCGGAGACAAGGGCATCGATCGCGAAGGCAATCGCAAGCCCAACTTCGAGGCGGGGATCGACATCCACGCCAAGGTGACCGTGCTGGGAGAGGGCGCGCGAGGCAGTCTGTGCAAGAAGCTCTTCGCAGAAAAGAACATGCATGGCCGCCAGCCCCAGGTCTACGCCGCCGGAGTGAAGGAGATCTGGGAGATTCCCGAGGGTCGCCTTCCGCGGGGGGCGGTGATCCACACCATGGGATGGCCGAATCGCCGGGATGAATTCGGCGGAGGCTTCGTCTATCAGCTCACCGCCACTCGGGTCGTGGTCGGGCATGTTCTGGGACTCGACTACCGGGACCCCTTTGCGGATCCCCATTACAAATTGCAACAGTTGAAGCGCCACCCCGCCATCGCGCCCATTCTCGAGGGTGGCCAGATGGACAAGTACGGAGCGGCCACCATTCCCGAGGGAGGATTCTATTCCATGCCCCAGCTCGTGGGCGATGGGGTGGTGGTGGTCGGCGATTCCGCGAGCTTCCTCAACGGAATGCGGCTGAAGGGGATCCATCTCGGGATGAAGAGTGGAATGATGGCGGCCGAGGCGGTGTGGGAGGCCCTCCAGTCGGGCGACAGTTCCGCGGCGAGGCTTTCGCGCTACCAGGAACTCTTCGAGAACAGTTGGGCGTGGGAAGAGCTGAGGTCCTCCCGCAACTTCCACCAGGCCTTCCAGGGAGGTTTGTGGTCCGGCCTCGTGCACAGCGGACTGCAGATGGTCACCAAGGGGCGAGGCTTGAAGGATCCGTGGCTCGCCCCCGCCGGTCACGAACACATGAAGACCGTCGAGGAATTCTACGGACGGGAGTACAGCCCTCCGACCGGGGATGGTGCCGCGGCAGTGGTGGGAGGCATCGAGCGTCCCCAACGCAGCTTCGACGGCGAACTCTCCCTCGACAAGAATACCTGCGTCTACCACGCCGACACCGGTCACGAGGAGGACCAGCCCTGTCACCTACGGATTCTCGATCCAGCGGTCTGCACCGATCGATGCACTCGGGAATACGGCAATCCCTGCCAGCACTTCTGCCCGGCCAATGTCTACGAATGGACCCCGGGAGCCGCGCCGGGAGAGCAGGAATTCCAGGTGAACTTCTCGAACTGCGTGCACTGCAAGACCTGCGATATCATGGACCCCTACCAGGTCATCGATTGGGTCACCCCCGAGGGAGGGGGCGGCCCCAACTTCGCAGGCATGTAGGAGCGGGAGTGGAAGAGCTTCGAGATTGCCCTGGCGACGCGCGTCGCCTGCTGCTGCTCTGCCACCGGGGAGACTTCGAGCATCTCTACCAGGCGACCAGCGCAGCGGCGGCGGCCACCGCGGGAGGGTGGAGAGTGGACTTGGTCTTCTACTTCGACGCGCTGGCCCGCCTGATCTCCGGTCGGCTGGACGATCCCCCGTCGCCGTCCGGAGAATGGACCCGGGGAATCGCAGATCGGCTCGACGACCTGCCCCTGCCCCTTCCCTCCCAACACTTGGCTGCAGCGCGGGCGACGGGGCGAGCTCGGGTTTTTGCCTGTAGTGCGAGCCTGCGTTTAGTTGAGACCGAGTCCGTGGTGGATCGGTCGGGAATCGACGAAGTGGTCGGGTGGCCCACGGTCCTGGACTTGATGACATCCGCGGATCAGACCCTCTACCTGTGAGAGACGCAGTTCCAGTGCCTTCATTCTTCGAACGCAATGATCTCGAACGCAAGCGGCGCGAGTTGCGCGAGCTCTACACCCGCGCCGAAGTGCTGCTCTCACCGATGGCCGGGGTCACCGATCTGGTCTTCCGAGGGCTCTGCCGGGAGATGGGTGCCGATGTCACCTTCTGCGAGTTCGCCAGCGCCGACGGAATTCTGCGCGGCAATCGGGCGTCGGAAGAATTGCTCGAGCTCGGTCCCGACGAGCATCCGGTGGGCATTCAGCTCTTCGGGAGCGATCCGGAGAAACTTGCGGCGGCGGCGCGGGAAGCGGAGAAGCTCGGACCGGACCTGATCGACCTCAACTTCGGATGTCCGGTGAAGAAGGTGGTGCGGCGCAACGGAGGCTCGGCCCTGCTGTGCAATCTGCCGCTCATGGAGAACATCGTGCGAGCGGTGGTCGAGGCCACGGAGCTGCCGGTCAGCGCCAAGACTCGCCTGGGGTGGAGCGAAGGGGAGCTGAACTATCTCGAGACCACGCAGATGCTTCAGGAGGCGGGAGCCTGTGCGATCACCATGCACGGACGCACGCGAGATCAACGTTTTGGAGGGGTCGCGAATTGGGAGCCCATCGCAGAGATGGTCCAGATCGCGGAGGTGCCGGTGATCGGCAATGGAGATGTGTGGTCGGGAGCAGACTTCCTGCGGCTCAAGCGAGAGACGGGTTGCGACGCGGTGATGGTGGCGCGCGGCGCCATCGGGAATCCCTTCCTCTTCGAGGAGATCCGAGCCGCGGTGGAGGATCGGCCCTACACGCCGCCCACCGTGGCCCGAGTGGTGGATGTTCTTCTCGAACACATGGATCGTGAGATCGCGCTCAAAGGACCCCGCACCGGACTCAATCGGATGAAGAAGCACTTCGCCTGCTACTTGAAGAGTTGTCCGGGGGTCAGCGCTCTGCGAAAGAAAGTCTTCGTCAGCGACGATCCTGCTGCAGTGCGCGCTTTCTTTCTGGACTACCGCGACCAATACGCCGGATTGAGCGTGGGTCGACCGGGTGGGGAGCGTGCGGCATGAGGGCGTCGAGGTGGGCCGTCTTGGTCTGCGGACTTCTCGTCGTGGTCGGCTGTTCCCCGCGCCCTCGGGATCTGCGGGTGTCGCCTTCGGCTCCGGTGGGAGGGGATCGGGTGATCGACTATCCGGTGCAGCCCGACGACACCTGGAATTCCATTTCCGAGTCCTTCTTCGGGGATGCGCGCAACGCGGGGCGGATTGCAGCCGACAATCTGGACCTGGGCCTGCAGCCCAAGGCGGGGACGATGGTGCGGGTGCGCGTCCTCGACCGGGAATTCGACACCGTGCGCGCCATCGCCGAAGCGCGAGGATCCTACAACGAGGGCGTCGAGTCGATGGCTCAACAGGGGGGAGACGATCGGGCGCGGAAGGCCTTCGAACGCGCGCTGGATCGGGCCCCGCACTTCGTCGATGCCCGCTACAACCTCGCTCTGGTCCTGCTGCGTCAGGGGGAACCCCAACTCGCGCTCCAGCATCTTCGTCAGGTGGAGCAGCAACGTCCCCAGGATCCCGACACTGCCTATGCGATCGGCGCGGCCTACTTCCACGCGGGGGACTTCGACAACGCGATTCCGGCTCTGGAACGGGCCTTGGAGCTAGGGCCAGGGCTGCTCCGAGCCCGCTACACCTATGCCCTGGCTCTCGAGCGAGCGGGCCGTCGACTCGACGCGAAGCGGGCCTTCCAGTCCTACTTGAGCCGGGATGCGGAGAGCGCGTGGGCCGCGGAGGCCCGGACTCACCTCGAGGATCTCGATTCGGGCTCCTGACCTGCGGAGCCCCACGTCCACTTCATCAGGAGGTAGTTGTCGACCTTCTGGTAGTCGCGGAATCCGAGGCGACGGCAGAGACGCTGGGCGGGATTGAATTCTTCGACCCGGGTGCGCACCGTCAGTCCCGCCGACTTCGCCTCGTTCAGAATCCACTCCAAGATCTCGGTCCCCAGTCCCTGACCTCGCCAGGAGGGAAAGAGGGTCAGGTCGACAATGCGGATCTCGTTCTGACGCCAATGGAGGTAGAGACGGCCGATGTCCTGGCCTTCCACCGCGATGATCTGGAAGCGGCAGCCCGGGAATTGCTCTCGGTAGTCTTGGTCCTGCGCCGTGAATTGGTGGTAGAGGAAGGTGGCCTTGTCTTCCTGGCTCCACTCCAGGCCCTCCAACTCGTCCTGACGGGTGGTCGCGTAGATGCGCAGGAGGAGGTTGCGGTCGGATTCTTCCGCCGCGCGGAGGGTCCAACGCTTCATGGAGAGACCGCCTTCGGGAGCGCGTGAGCCAAGGCGAGGACCCCGGGAGCATATCCCCGCCGGGCTTCGGTGTCATCGCTCGCATGGTGGCTTGGTTGCCCGCAGCCGCGGCTTCGACTATGCTGCTCTGTGTCGGGGCCGAATCGAGTTGGGCCCGACGAGCTCCGCGCGTTGCGCGCCGCGCCCTTTAATCCGGATCCTGTGAGGTCCGAAAGGTGGTGGTGCTGGATGAACTGTCGACGACCCGTGCGCCGTATCCGGCGTGACGGGGTTTTTTGTGCCCGTCACCATTTCTTCCTTGGCTGAGGTCATCCCATGGTCTTTCGTGAGAAGGCACAGATCCTCGATGCCGACGACATGCGTCGAGCGGTGATCCGCATCGCCCACGAGATTCTCGAGCGCAACCACGGCATCGACCGGGTCGCCCTCGTGGGTATTCAGCGTCGCGGGGTCACCCTGGCGCGGGAGGTGCAGGACGCGATCGAAGAAATCGAGTCGCGGAAGGTGCCGTTGGGGATCCTCGACATCACGTTCTACCGGGACGATCTCTCCACCCTGGGACCGGCTCCGCGGGTCGGACAGACCGATCTCCCCTTCGATCTCAACGACACCGTTGTGGTGCTCGTGGACGACGTGCTCTTCACGGGTCGGACCGCACGGGCTGCCCTCAATGAACTCATGGACTTCGGCCGCGCCCGCGCGATCCAACTCGCGGTCCTCGTCGATCGGGGACACCGGGAGCTTCCCATTCGAGCAGACTATGTGGGCAAGAACGTTCCGACCTCCAAGAAGGAAGTGATCAAGGTGATGGTCGAGGACTTCGACGGAATTCGTCGGGTAGCTCTCGGAGAGATCGAGGAGGGGGCTTAGCTCATGTTCCAGCAGAAGCATTTGCTCGACCTCGAGAGTCTGAGCGCGGAGGAGATCACCGAGATCCTCGATACCGCGGACAGTTTTCGCCAAGTGCTCGAGAGGCCTATCCCGAAGGTACCGGTCCTGCGGGCCAAGACCATCGCCAACCTCTTCTTCGAACCCAGCACTCGCACCCGGATCTCCTTCGAGTTGGCGGAGAAACGGCTCTCGGCCGATGTGGTCAACTTTTCCGCGTCGGGGAGCAGTGTGCAGAAGGGGGAGACCCTCAGGGATACTGCGGACAACATCCTGGCGATGAAAGTGGACATGATCGTGATGCGGCATCCGGACAGCGGCGCCGCGCGCTATCTGGCGCAACGGGTCTCGGCCAGCGTGATCAATGCCGGCGATGGAATGCATGCTCATCCCACCCAAGCTCTCCTGGACCTGCTCACTCTGCGGCAGAGACTCGGAGATCTGCAGGGCAGGAAGGTCACCATCGTGGGGGACATCGCCCACTCCCGAGTGGCGCGGAGCAACATCTGGGGACTGACCAAGCTGGGGGCCGAGGTGACGGTCTGTGGACCGGCCCCCATGATCCCCGCCGATATCGAGACCTTGGGCTGTCAGGTGGAATTCGACTTTGGGAGCGCGATCGGCGATGCCGATGCGGTGAATGTGCTTCGCATTCAGCTCGAGCGGCAGAAGCATCAGATCTTTCCCGGCAATCGAGAGTATGCCCGCGCATTTCGTCTCGATCGGGAGATGCTGCGTCGCACCCCCGAGCACTGCATCATCATGCATCCCGGCCCGATGAATCGCGACGTCGAGATCTCGACCGAAGTTGCGGACGGCCCGCGCCAGGTGATTCTCGACCAGGTCACCAATGGGGTCGCGGTGCGAATGGCCGTCTTGTACCTCGTGTCCGGGGGAGTCCGCGAAACGCTGGGCGAGAATCTCGAGTGATTCGGAGAGGGAGGGCGAGATGTCATCACTACTGATCTTTGCCGGACTGAGGATTCTCGATCCTCACCGGGGCCTCGATGGCGAGGGGTACCTCGTCTGCGAGGAAGGACGTATTCTGGCCTGCGAATTGGGTCCGCTCCCGCAGGAATACTGCGATCACGAACGCGCTCGCTACGTGGAAGCCAAGGGAGCGGCCCTCGCCCCCGCCTTCCGTGACCTGCGGGTGCATTTCCGGGAGCCGGGATACGAAGATCGTGAGACCATCGAGAGTGGGTGTGCGGCTGCGGCTGCGGGGGGCTACAGCGATGTCTGGGTCATGCCCAATTCACGCCCCTGCGCGGACAGCGCGGCCGCCATTCGCTTCGTTCTGGATCGGGCCCGCGAGAGTGGATTGTGCCGCGTTCATCCCGTCGGTGCGATCACCAAAGGGCTCGAGGGCAGGGAGATGGTGGAGTTCGGCGATCTGGTGGACGCAGGCGCGGTGGGATTCAGTGATGATCTGCGCTGGGTGCAGGACGGGGGGCTCATGCGCCACTGCATGGAATACGCCGCGATGTTGGGGACCGTCGTGATCAGTCACCCCGAGGATCCGACGCTCAGTCGCGAAGGGGTCATGCACGAGGGAGCTTGGAGCACGCGCCTGGGCTTGGCCGCGATCCCGGCCGCGGCCGAGGTGAGCGCCTGCGCTCGGGACATCGAGCTGGCTCGATTGACCGGAGTCCACCTCCACGTCCCCCATGTGAGCTGTCGAGAGACCGTGGAGTTGATCCGATCGGCCAAGGCTCAGGGTCTCGGCGTCACCGCGGACATCACTCCCCACCATCTGGATTTCGTCGACGCGGATTGTCGTGACTACGACACCTGCTTCAAAGCCAAACCCCCGTTGCGATCGACCTTCGACCAGGAAGCGCTGGTGGAGGGCCTGGTCGACGGCACCCTCGACGCCATCGCCTGCGACCACGCCCCGCATACTCCCACCGACAAGGAACGGACCTTTCCCCACGCTCCCTTCGGGGTCATCGGCCTGGAGACCAGCTTCGCCGCAGCCCATGATCGGCTGGTGTGTCGCGGGCCTCTGTCCCCTCTGCAATTGGTGGAATTGATGTCCACGCGTCCGGCAGCTATCATGGAACAGGAGGGCGGGCGCCTCGAAGCGGGCGCCACTGCCGACCTCGTCCTCCTCGATCTCGAAGAGAGTTGGGTTCCGCAGAGCAGCACTTTGCGGAGCCGGGGACGCAACTGTCCCTGGCTCGGCCGGTCTCTCCAGGGCAGAGTCATCGCGACCTATGTCGGGGGACGGTGTACCTTCGACTTGCGCCGGGAGCCCCAACCTCTGTTCTGAGAGAAGCGCTCCGACCACCCCTTGGGAGAGCACATGCGACGGCTCACGAGATGGTGTCTGCTGATCTGCGGGGGCGTTCTGCTCTTCGTCCTCGCTTCGGGCTGCGCAAAGTTCAATCTCTTCTACAACGCGGAGACCTCGTTCTTCGCGGCCGAAGAATCGGGGCGCGAGATCGATCCCCGCAATCAGCCCACGAGCAAACAGAAGGCGGATTATCAGCGCTGTATTCGAAAGTGCGAATTGCTCATCGAAGAGTATCCCAACAGTTCCTACATCGATGATGCTCTCTTCTTCATCGGAAAGTCGCACTATCGCCTCAAGGAGTGGAGCGAGGCGGTATCGACCTTCGACAACCTCTTGGCGAACTTTCCGAATTCCAAGTTCGTCGAGGAGGCCATGTATCTCAAGAGCATCGCTCTCATCTCGCGCGGGGACGAAGACGCGGGGTTGGAGTGGTTCGCACGCCTGAGGGAGTCTTTCCCTTCGGGGAAGTTCGGGGTCGAGGCGCTCTTTCGTCTCGGGGACGCCTATCTCGAGAAAGGTCGTTCCGAAGAAGCCGCTCATTACTATCAGCAGTTTCTGGAGGAGCATCCGGATCACGAAGCTCGATCCACGGTTCTGCTGTCTCTGGGGCGTTCCTACTACGATGCGGGAGACTACGAACAAGCGGCCGACGTGCTCGAGGAGGTCGATCCGGACCGACTCAGCCGATCGGAGTATTTCAAGGCCGAGTGGCTGCGGCTCTCTGCTCTCAATCGATTGGGACGGGCGGATGAGGCGGCCGCGGAGCTGCCCAAGCTCCAGAAGGCGGCCCAGGGCGATGGCGAAAGCGCCCGAACCATGCTCCTCGCCGGCCGGATCCTATTGGCCCAGGGGAAGGAAGAGGAGGGGCTCTCCACGCTGGAGTCCGTCGCGCTCGAGTTCCGAAACGAGGAGAGTGCGGGGGATGCCACCGAGGCCGTCGTCGAATACCTCCTGAGACAAGAGGGTCCCACCGGAGAGCGTTTCCGTCGGGCCGTGGAGGAAGCCAATCAGGATCGAAGCCAGAGAGGCGCCGGCTCGAGGCGGGTCCGGTCCCGGCAGCAGCAGCTCCAACGCTTCGACCGGTACTTGGAGTCCTACGAGAGTGCGGACTCCAACCGAGCTCACTCCGCCTTCCGTTTGGCCGAATCCTACTACATCGACTTTCGTCGGCCGGAGACCGCATTGGAATACTACGAGAAGGTCCTCGAGGAGGATCCCGAAGATCCTCTGGCTCCGCGGGCGGCCTACGCCATCGTATATATCGAGGAACATGAACTCGGAGATTCCACGGCGGCCGAGCAGGCCTTTGCCAGGCTCATCGAAAACTATCCCGACTCTCCTCAAGCTCGCAGCTTGCAGGGCGAAGTGTTTCTGGACGCAGTGGTCCCGACCTTCGCTTCTCATGGGAACGACGGGGAGGAACAGCCGGGCAATGGCGGTCCGAGGGTCGCCAGTGCCGGAGGCTTCTGGCGCAATCGGGCTCGGATGGATGTGGACTGGCCTCTGCGCAGCGGCGGTCCCGGCGCCGCTCAACCACGGGATCACTATCGATGACCGACCGACGCTACGGGCCGGCCCTTCTGCGAGCCAAGGAATCCGTGGCCCGAGAGACCTGGGTGTTGCGCTATGACTTCGAAATGGGCTCCGTGGCCCTTCCCGGACAGTTCGCGATGGTCCACCCCGGCTGCGATGAGCTCTTCGTGCTCCCTCGACCCCTGAGCATCCTCGACGCCGGGGACGGTTGGATCGACTTCCTCGTGAAGGTGGCGGGGAGGGGAAGCCGGGCGTTGGTCGAGGCCGACCTCGGGTCTGCGGTCAGGATTCTGGCTCCTCTGGGCCGTGGATTCGACCTCGATTCCCTGGCCTGCGAAACCCTGATCCTGGTGGCGGGGGGCGTGGGAGTGGTGCCACTGCACCTTGCCGCCCGTCGACTGGTGGAGAGGGGCCGGCCCGCGCGGCGGGCGATCTTCGGCGCGCGGGCCCCGGAGGACCTCCCCCGGCAGGTCTGGAGCGACGGTCGAGGCGGTGACTGGGAATTGTGGGTCCAGGAGGGAGCCGAGGAGGGAGACCTCCACCCGGGTCTGGTGACCGAGGGGCTCGAGCGGGCGCTGGTCGACGCAGCGGATGCGACCATCCTGGCCTGCGGACCGACGGCCATGATGCAGGCGGTGGTCCGGATCGGTCGAAGGACGGGCAACCGGGTGTGGCTCTGTCTCGAGGAACAAATGGGATGTGGGGCCGGAGTGTGCCGGGCCTGCGTGGTCGACCTGAGTGGTGACCCAGGTCAGCGGGTCACCGTCTGCCGTGAGGGTCCGGTCTTCGAATCCTCCGAAATCCGTTTTCTGGCCGAGGAGACGCCAGCATGAAGGGTGTCGATCTGAGCGTCCAGCTGGGCCCGGTGACTTTCGCCAATCCGATCTTCACTGCTTCGGGGACTTGGGGATACGGCCTCGACTTCGTGGATCTCGTGGATCCCGCGGCCCTCGGTGCGGTGGTCACCAAGACTCTCACCGCCGTTCCCCGGCGTGGCAATCCCCAGCCACGGGTGCGCGAATTGCGACATGGACTCCTCAACTCGATCGGCTTGGAGAATGTCGGACTCCAGGCATTCCTTCGCGAGAAGCTGCCGGCGCTGCGAGAGCGGGGAGTGCGGACCATTCTGAGTTTGGCCGCGCGTGAATCGGGGGAATTCGCCACCATGGTCGCCGAACTCACCCGGCACGAGGGATGGCAGGGCGTCGAACTCAATCTCAGTTGCCCGAATGTGGCCGAGGGTGGATTGGACTTCGGGCGCGACCCTTTCCGAATCCGGGAGATCGTAGATTCGGTTCGGCAGGTCCTGCCCGCGGATCGGGCTCTGCTCGTGAAGCTCACTCCCAACGTGACCTCGATCGCAGACCTCGCGGTGGCCGCTCAGGACGCGGGAGCGCATGCCATCAGCTGCATCAATACCGTGGTGGGACTGGAAGTCGATCTCGAGACTCGGCGCCCGGTGTTCCCCCGGGCCTTCGCGGGTTACAGCGGACCCGCAATTCTTCCCATCGCGTTGGCCAAAGTGTGGGAGGTCGCTCGGGCGGTGGACCTTCCCATCGTGGGAATCGGCGGGATCTCATCGGTGGAGGATGTGCTGCGTTTCCTGGTAGTGGGAGCGGGAGCGGTGCAAGTGGGGACCGCTCTCTTCGCGCGACCGACCTTGGCCCATGATCTGGTGAAGGAATTGGAGGAATCCCTGATCACACGGGGTTGCGCCAGCCCGATGCAGATGCGCTGCGAAGAACTCGGTCGGTCCTGAATCAATCGTCGCAATCTCCTTGGTCGCGTTCGAGTTCTTCGATGGAGTTGGCGAAGTCGAGGACGTCTCCCGCGAAGTCTTCGTCCCAGACCGCATCGTCTTCGTCCTCGCGGTCGCCTTCGAGTTGCGGGGTGTCCGGAAGTCCCAATACCTCCAGCACACCGGCGTCGAGGAGGAGCGCCGCCAGCTCGCTGCCCGCCCGGCAGGGATCGATGCCGTCGGTGAGGTGCTCCTCACGCACGTAGCGTTGGCCATCTGCGCTGGTGGCGACTCCACAGAGAGCCAGATCTGCCCCCACGCTTTCGGCCAGGATTCCGATGGGCATTTCCCAGGCTCCGCCCAAGGCCTCCATGACGCTGCATTCGGCGGTGTATTCATGAGCCGCGGCCGCGGAGTGGAGGCAGCGGAGACGGCCTCGGGTGAGGTCGTCATCCTCCCGACTCAAGCAGAGAAGGATGCCACTGCCCGGCGCGGGGAGGAGCATTTCGGGAGGGAAGACCTCCGTGACCCTTTCCTGCAGCCGCAGATGTTCGAGGGCGGCGGCGGGAGCGACCAGGGCATCGATGCGTCCGTCGATGAGCGCGGTGAGCCAGCCACTGACATCTCCGCGAATGAGTTCGTAGTCGAGGTCCCGCCGGTAGTGGAGCAGTTGGCCTCGGGATCGCAACGAGACGACTCCGACCCGGTCTCCCTCCTCGAGTTCATCGAAGCAGCGGTCGTCGGGGGCGATGAGTGCGTCATAGGGACTGGTCCTCTCCACCACCGCTCCCAGACGGAGGCCTTCGGGAATCTCTCCCCGCAGGTCGAAGCCGCGGTGGACCACGACGTCGACTTCGCCGTCGAGGAGCAGGCCGTGGAGGTGATGGATCTTGGCCCGATTCTCGGCGATGTGATCGTCGTGGGCCACGGCGGTGGAGGGGTTGGTCTCGGTGAGAACCTCCAGGTGCACGGAGTGCGAGAGGCCTCGACTGACCAGTTGACGGGCCACGACTTCGGCCTGAGCGCGCGCAAGGCCGCTGAGCTGGACTCCGATTGTCAGTGCGGGCTCCGTCATGCAGACGATTTCCTCTCCGAATCCGAAACAGACCTCGGTGGGGCCTAGGCAGCGCGATCGCTCGCGAGGACGGAAGTGGCGTCTGGAGGGACCTTTTCCCGCGAGCTGCGGGGCGCGAGGAGGGGCGCAGATCGCCAGGCTGTCCACACCACCGGCAACGTAGCAAGAACCAGTGCCGCCGCCCAGACTCGGGCCGAACCGTGGCGGAAGGTCTCGATTCCAGTCACTCCCGAGAGCGCCGCGACCAACCAGAGCGAGGCCACGGCGAAGCGCATGGACATGCCGCCCCGCAGGAGGCGGTGGTGAATGTGCCCTTCGTCCGCCCGCCAGATGCGGGCGTGGTGCAGACCGCGGCGCAGGACGGCGAAGGTGAAGTCACCGAGGGCGATGGAGTGGAGAAGGACGAGGGCCAGGGCCGTGCTCCAGGTCGGACTCAAACTGAAGATTCGCAGACAGGTGACGGAGAGTCCCAGTCCCAGGAAGAGGCTGCCCGTGTCTCCGAGGAAGATCCGAGCGGGCACGACGTTGGAGCGGAGAAAGCCCAGGCTCGCTCCGGCCAGGCAGGCGGCGAGGACTGCCGAAGTCTCGTCTCCCAGGAGCAGGGCGAGGACCACGAGGCCCAGGGCACTGGCGCCGCTCACTCCGGCCGCCAGCCCGTCGAGTCCGTCGATGAAATTCGTCGCATTGGTGAGGGTGAGGGCGAAGAAGCCGGCCCCCAACCCCCACATCAATTGGAGAGTCCAAGGTTGGGAGCTGAAGGTGTGCAGCAGCGGAGATCCCAGGAAGACCAAGAGGATGGCCAAGAGCTGACCGCCGAGCTTGGGCCAGACTTCTTGGGACTGGAGATCGTCCACCAGTCCCACGCAGGCCATCAGGACCATGGCGGGGACGATGCCACGGATCCATTGGAGGGTTTCGCTTCCGACCGCACCGAAGAAATGCACTACGGTCGCGACCGCGAACATCCACGCCGAAAGGATGGCCAGGCCGCCGATCTGGGATCGAGCCGCTCGGTGGGGCTTGCGCTCTCCGGGTAGGTCTCGCAGGTCGCGCCAGGTCTTCGCCACCGCCAGGCGCCGGAAGAGGCTGGATGCGCCCAGGGAACCCACGCACGCGATGCAGAAGCCGAAAGTAGTGGCAACAAGCGTCACGAAGTGATGCTCCAGAGGGAAGGCGCGAAGACGGCGCAACGCACCGAACTGAGCCTTTCTTAAGCTCCCCGCCGACCTACGTCAAGGAAAAGCCCCCGCCGCCGACCCACCCTCAGGTAGCCCCCGACGGTGAGGACCAGCAGGGCGATCAGAGTCCCCACCACCGCTCCCTCCGATCCCCAGCGGGGAATGAGGAAGAGGTTGGCGAGGACATTGACGGCGGCGGTGATGGCCATGAGGCGGGCGTAGTGGGATTGTTCGTCCAAGGCGATCAGGGCCGGGAAGATCAGGACTCCCGCCGCCCTCAGGGCGAGAATCGGTAGCATCCACCGCAGGAGCTCCGCCGCGGGGGTATATCCCGGGCCGAAGACCATCACCACCAGGCGTGGGCCCAGGAGTCCCAGGAGCAGGGGAGCCAGAAGGGCGAAGCCTCCTCCCAAGAGGGCTCCCCGGCGGAGTTCTCGTCCGAAGTCCCCCCTTCCGGTGGCGGCGCGGACGAGGGCGGGACGCAGGGACCAGGCCACTGCGGTCATGGGGAAGAGCGAGGCATCCAATACGTTTCGAGCCACCGCGAATTGCCCCACCGTGGACTCGTTCCAGAACCAACCCAGCATGAGGCGATCGGTGTGGGAGAAGATCAGGAAACTGGCCGAGCCGAAGGCCAGCGGCAGGCTCAGCTCCCAGGTCCGACGCAGTGCGGGACGCAGGGGCGCATGGTGGCGGGGGTGGGCTCGGAGCAACAGGATCAGCACCACCGTCGCGGGGATGGCCTGGGCCAGGGCGTGCCCTCCCAAGAAGTCGCCCAGAGGACGAGAGCCGATCACCACCAGGCTGACTGCGGCCAGGCGCAACAGGAGCATGGAGGCTCGGGCCGCCAGGAGTCCCCGGAACTGCCGGAGTCCGACCAGGAGCTCGGTGGCGAATTCCTGGGCGCTGGCGGCGACGAGGACGGGCACGATCCAGAGGAAGATCCCGGCGCTCTCCTGAAGCCCGAAGGAGTGGCCAAGGGGAATCGCGGTGGCTGCGCTCAACAGGGCCACGCCCATCGCGAAGCTCCCGCGGAGGAGGAGGCCGGCTCGGATCCAGATTCCCGCGTCGGCGTCGTGTTCACTGACCAGCCGACTGGTGGCGGCGTGCACGCCGAACTTGGCCACGATGAGCCAGAGGGTGGTGGCGGTCATCACCAGGGAATAGCGTCCCCACAACGCATCCCCGAGATAAGGAGCGAGGAAGACGGAGACCAAGAAGGAACCCAGAATCGGCAGGAGGGCCGAGGTCAGGTTCCAGCTCAGGTCCCGACGATTCGATGTCTCGGACTTGAGATCGGGATCGCCCACGCGCTCGCAGCTCCAGCCCAGCCCAGGTCGCAGAACTTGATTCTCAGCGTCCGAAGCTGTGGTATTGCAGGCCCGCGCCTTCGGCTCGGTCCTGAGAGTAGACATTCCGGCAGTCCACGAAGACGGGGGTGTTCATGGCTTCTGCCAGGCGTCGAAGGTCCAACTCACGATAAGGATTCCATTCCGTCAACAGAATCAATGCGTCCGCCCCGGTGGCACAGGCATAGGCGTCTTCGGCGATCTCCATGTCGGGGATGTGGCGTCGAAAGTTGGGAACGGCTTCTGGATCGCAGGCGACGGTCGCCGCGCCGGCCTTTCTCAGCTCCGGAATCAAGCGCAGGCTCGGCGCCTCTCGAACGTCGTCGGTATTGGGCTTGAAGGCGAGGCCCAGGACTCCGATCCTGCGCCCCTCCAGTGATCCGAGGGCGGATTCGACCTTGCCCATCGCCCGCGGGACCCGGTCGTCATTCACCGCCATTGCGGCTTCGACCAGAGCCAGGTCCTCTCCGTGGTTGCGAGCGATCTGGACGATGGCCTTGGTGTCCTTGGGAAGACAACTTCCGCCGAAGCCGAGACCGGCGTGGAGAAACTTCGGACCGATGCGGCGGTCATAGCCCATCGCCTTGGCCACTTGGTCCACTCGGGCTCCGACCTTCTCGCAGAGGTTGGAGATCTCGTTGATGTAGGAGATCTTCACCGCGAGGAAGGCATTGGAGGCGTACTTGATGAGTTCGGAGGTTTCGATGTCGGTCGCGACAATGGGCGTGTCGAGTAGGTAGAGGGGCCGATAGAGACTCCGCATCACTTCTTCCGCACGTGCAGATCGCGTACCGATGACCACGCGGTCGGGGCGCATGAAGTCTTCGATCGATGAGCCCTCGCGGAGGAATTCCGGGTTGCTGGCCACATCGAATTCCGTTCCTTCGGCGGCGTGTTCGCGGATCACCTGCTCGAGGGCTTTGGCAGTGCCCACGGGGACCGTGCTCTTGGTGCAGATCACTCGGTACTGTTCCGGCTGGAGGAGCTGGGCCACGTCGCGTCCGACATCCATGACGTGTTTGAGATCGGCCGAGCCATTCTCGAGAGGTGGGGTCTGTACGGCGATCATGATCACGTCGCTGGAGGAGACCCCGACGGAGAGCTCGGTGGAGAAGTGGAGCCGACCGGCACTGCGATTGCGCGAGACCAGGGTGTCGAGTCCTGGTTCGAAGAAGGGAATCTCTCCGCGCTCGAGGGCGGAGATGCGATCGACATCGATGTCGATGCAGTGGACTTCATGTCCGAAGTCCGCGAAACACGCACCGGACACCAGTCCCACATAGCCGGTTCCCACGATACAGATCTTTGCCATGAATCGAACTCCACGGTGGAAGAACTTCCCTCAGGACAACGCAGCTACACGATCTCGCCAGTCGTCGAGAAGGTCCCTCAGTGTAGTCTCGATCGGTGTGGATGGCATCCAGCCGATCATGGCCTTCAGCCGGGAGGGATCGCCCACGAAACGCATCACGTCGTGCGGGCGCATTCTCGTGGGGTCGGGGACGGGATGGATCGGAGCGGAGGCCTGAGCGATGAGCATCTCGAGGGCCTCCCGGACTACGATCTCGCGTCCGCTGCAGACGTTGACCACATCGGTTTCCCACTCGACGGCGAGGAGGTCGGCGTAGACCCGAACGACGTCCCGGACATCACTCAGGTCGCGGCTCGGCTCGAGATTGCCAACGAGAAGGTCTCCTCCTCCGGCGCGTTCGAGGCGGGCGATCTGTTGGGCGAAACTGCTCCACACGAAGTCGGGTCTCTGTCCGGGCCCAGTGTGAGTGAAGCTTCGCGTGCACAGCAGATTCAGTCCGTGGGCGCGCCGGTATTGCTGACAGAGCAGGGTCTGTGCGGCCTTGCTCACCGCATAAGGATTCCCGGGGCGCAGCGGTTGTGACTCGCGCAGGGGAAGTTCTGATTCATCGGCGGGGGCACCGTATTCCTCGCAGGACCCGATCGACAGCAGGCGCGGTCGGGGATCGGTGAGTCGTCGGAGCGCTTCGAGCAGCCCCAGGGTCGCTTCGACGTTGTTGCGGAGGGTGTGCTTCGGATCCACGAAGGACCGTGCTCCGCTGCTCTGCGCGGCCAAGTGCACGATGGCCGAGGGGAGGTGTTCGCGAAGGGCCGCTTCGACCGCCGTGGAGTCGCGAAGGTCGAGAGGGAGCTCGCGGACCGGCCCGCGGTCGGCAGGGTCACGGCGGCGGGGTTGGTCGATGACCACCACCTCCATCCCCCGCCGAAGGAGTTCTGCGCTGAGGTGCTGGCCCACGAAGCCGCGCCCGCCGGTGACCCAGATGCTTCGGTCAGCCACAGCTCAGAGCGAGGCCAGGCTGCGGTGGGCGAGGCGGTCTCTCCAATAGTCGAGCAAGTCCTGGAGCGTTTGGCGGAACTCGATCCGCGGCTGCCAGCCGGTCGCAAGGTGGAAGCGCTCCGCGCTCCCCTCGAGGATGGGCACGTCGCTCGGACGCATGCGTTCGGGATCGGCCTCGATCTTCACGTCGAGATTGCTCAGCGAGAGCAGGAGGTCGAGAATTTCTTGAATGGAATGGCTCCCACCACTGCACACATTGTAGACCTCTCCGGCCGCTCCGTGTTCGAGGGCGGCGGCATAGGCGCGGACCATGTCCCGCACATCGGTGAAGTCCCGGCGTGCCTGTAGATTCCCCACTCGGATCACCGCGTCCTGAAGCCCGGCCTCGATGCTGGCGACTTGTCGTGCGAAGTTGCTGCAGACGAAGACGTGACCGCGGCGAGGCCCGGTGTGGTTGAAACCGCGAGTCCGCACCGCATCCACCCCATAGCTCGCGTGATACTGATAGGCCAACATGTCCTGCGTGACCTTGCTCACCGCGTAGGGAGAGAGTGGACGCAGAGGGTTGTCCTCGGTGATCGGGGTCTCTTCGGGGTGGACGAGACCGTATTCCTCGCTGCTGCAGGCAATCTGGATCCGCGGAGTGAGTCCCGATCGCCGAACCGCTTCGAAGAGATTCACCTGCCCTTGCACATTCACATCGAGGGTCTCGCCCGGGCTGGTCCAACTCGTGGGCACGAAGGACTGGGCTGCGAGGTGGAAGATCCAGTCGGGACGGGAGGCCTCCACCGCGCCGACCATGGCGGCGGCATCTGCGATGTCTCCTTCCACCAGTGTGACGCGGTCGAGGAGGTGCTCGATATTCTCCATGCGGCTTCGCCACCGGTAGAGTCCGAAGATCTCGCAATCTCCCCGCTCGAGCAGGTGCTCGGCCAGGTGACTACCGACGAATCCGGTGAAACCGGTGATCAGGACGCGCACTGCTGCCTCCGAAGCCATCCGGGAAAAGGCGGCCGCTTCCAGGCCGCCACTCACTGCAGTCTAGAGGCTCCCGCTTCCGGGGTCAACGTGGCCCGAGGCCTGTGCTATGATGCCGCGCCGCGATCCACCGCAGGCGTTGCCTCATGGAAAACGACATGGAATCTTCTGATCTCTTCTATCTTCTGGCCGGCGTAGTGGCGACGTGGTGGGGCGCGGAGTCTCTGGTGCGGGGCGCGGTCCGTTTGGCCCTGTATCTGGGGATCTCTCCGCTCATCGTGGGACTCACGGTCGTGGCTTTCGGAACCTCGAGTCCCGAGGCGGTGGTGAGCTTCTTGGCGTCGGCGCGCGGGGTGGGAGGGATTGCATTGGGCAACGTCCTCGGCAGCAACATCGCCAACGTGGGCCTGATTCTGGGAATTGCGACGCTCTTGAGGCCCATGCGAGTGGAGTGGAACCGCCTTCGGTCGGATGTCTACGTGATGCTGTCGGTATCGTTGGTGGCGGGGACCCTGCTGGTGCTGGGTTGGATGGGGCACGTCGCGGGATGGATCTTCCTCGCGGTCCAGGTCGGCCTGCT
Source organism: Candidatus Krumholzibacteriota bacterium (assembly GCA_024276305.1). Classification (GTDB taxonomy): domain Bacteria; phylum Krumholzibacteriota; class Krumholzibacteriia; order JAJRXK01; family JAJRXK01; genus JAJRXK01. The sequence continues at coordinate 40,989 of JAJRXK010000020.1, read as the reverse complement.
CTGTTCCTACGCTCGAGCCGCGCGGCGGGAGCGGTCGGCGGACGACCCCCGGAGCTCCGGAGTCGAAGAGATCCCTTCCTCAGGGTCTCTCCCTCTGGCGGTGGCGATGGTGGTGGGGGGTCTGATCCTGCTGGTTCTCGGCGCGAAGTGGCTGGTCTACGGGGCCGAGAACATCGCGTTGGCATTGGGGATCAGCGAGGCGGTGATCGGAGCGACGATGGTTGCGGTCGGAACTTCCCTGCCCGAACTCGCGGCCAGCGTGGCGGCGGTGCTCAAAGGACAGCACGAATTGGGGCTGGGAAATGTGGTCGGGTCGAACACCATGAACTTGCTCTTCGTGCTGGGTGGAAGCAGCGCGATCACGCCTCTTCGCCTCGCGGGTCGCGAAGAGGGATGGGTGCTGGGCACGATGCTCGCGTTTGCGGGAATGCTGTGGGTCGTGCTCGCGCGGCGTCCACAGATCGGTCGCCGCGAGGGAGCACTTCTCCTCGTTCTCTACTTCGGATTCGCGGCTCGGATCTACTTCGGATCCTGAACCGGCTCGTCGGAGGGCAGAGGAGTCTCGGTTCCGACGCAGCCATCTCGCATGGCCCGGAGAGCCTGGATCTTGGGAGACTTGGCGTCGGTGGCCTCGACCAGAGGTCGGAGGTAGGGGCGACGGACCGCCGTCGTGGCGGAAGAGACAGAAGAACGATTCATGCGCGGGGCTCCAGTGGAGGGGACCACTTTCAATCAACATCAGGGGACCAGAAGAGAATAGCACAGGGGGGGGTGGTTCCGCCACCCGAAGGCGGCCGAACTCAGCTCGCGGCTGCGGGTTCGACGATGTAATCGATGAGGCCCTGGTCGGAGAGCGCGTCCAGGAAGGTCTCCAGATCCTGCCGGGCAGTTTCCGCATCGATCTCGAATTCCTCCACGATGCCTTCGACGATCTCTTCGGGGCTGAACTCGCCATTGCAACGATCCCAAATGAAGAGACCGACGGAGTTCAGGGTGAAGTAGGTGGATCGGTCCAGATCGACGAGGACCCCCTCTTCGTCGAGGACTCGCCACTTGACGGTCGCAGATCGGAGCGGGCATGGGGTGGAATTCATCCTGGGCTCCATGCTTGGGGGCGGGGAAGAGATCACACGAACGACGCAGGCTCAACGTAGAGGGCACTCCACTTACGGTCAAGCCATGGGAATGTGATCCTCGTGGACTATCGTATTCGACCGATTCCGCGGCGGGGAACCCGCATCCGGAGGGGCGATTTCTGCGGAATATCATACTTATATTGATGGTCAACATCAATGCTACCAACCCATCTCTCTTGGCAACTCCCGGACAAGTGCTAAGCTGTGATCTCCGAGAGGCGGATTTCCCGGCGAAAGGTTGAGTTCTGTGTCCCAACAGCAATACGACGTCTTGGTGATAGGGGCGGGTCCAGGAGGCTATACCGCAGCCATTCGGGCGGCTCAGCTCGGTCTGGAGACCGGGGTGGTCGAAATGGACCAGCGCCTCGGGGGGACCTGCCTTCTGAGGGGCTGCATCCCCACCAAGGCGATGCTCCATTCGGCTGACCTCCTGAGCGAGCTTCAGCATGCCGCCGACGCGGGGGTGGTGGTGGGATCGGTGGAGCTCGACTTCGCGGCGGTCATGAAGAACAAGAACAAGGTCGTCACCAAGAATGCGAAGGGGGTCGAATTCCTGTTCAAGAAGAACAAGATCACCCGCGAGCCGGGCCGCGCACGATTGGTGGGGCCTCGGACGGTCGAGGTCGACCACGAAGGACAGAAGCGACAGCTCGTGGCCCGGAAGGGGATCATCCTGGCCATGGGTTCGGTGCCGACCCAGATTCCCGCCTTTCCCATCGACGGGAAGAGGATCGTCAACAGCGATCAGGTTCTGGAGCTCCAGGCGGTGCCCTCTCGTTTCGCGGTGCTCGGAGGAGGGGCGGTAGGGGTCGAATTCGCCTCGGTCTTCGCCCGCTTCGGGAGCGAGACCACCCTGATCGAGATGCTTCCGCAGCTGCTTCCCCTCGAAGACCTCGATGTCGGGGCCGAGTTGGCCAAGGCGCTCGAGAAGGACGGCATCGACATCCACGTGGCCACGAAGCTCCTCTCCGCGTAGGTGGGTGCGAAGGGCGTCAAGTTGACCCTCGAGAAGAAGGGCCAGGCCTCCGAGCTCGAGACGGACATGCTCCTCGTGGCGGTGGGCAGGAGTCCGCGGACCTCCGACTGTGGTCTCGAAGATGTGGGCATTCAGCTCGACCGATCGTTCGTGGTGGTCGACGAGTTCATGCGCACCGCGGTAGAGGGGATCTATGCCATCGGAGACATCGTTCCCACGCCCATGCTCGCTCACTGCGCGACGGCCGAGGCCATGGTTGCGGCCGAGACGATCGCGGGAGTGGAGACTCGGCCAGTGAACTACGGGTTGGTTCCCGGAGCGACCTACTGCCGTCCCGAAGTGGCGAGCGTGGGGTTGACCGAGGCCCAGGCCAAGGAGGCTGGCTACGAGATCGAAGTCGGCAAGTTCCCCTGGGCCGCGTCGGGGAAGGCCCGGATTCAGAATCAGGCGTCGGGCTTCTTGAAGATCATCCGCGACCGCAAGTACGACGAGATCCTCGGCGTCCACATCATCGGTCCGCATGCGACCGATCTGATTGCCGAAGCCGTCGCGCTGATGCAGCTCGAGTGCACGAACGAGGAACTCTCTCGGATCGTGCACGCCCATCCCACCCTCGGCGAAGGAATGTTGGAGGCGAGCCACGCGGCGGCGGGGCACTCCATTTCTTTCTAGCGAATCGGATTCAGGAGGAAGACATGGCCAGCGACGTATTGATGCCACAAATGGGTGAGAGCATCGCCGAAGGCACGATCACCAAGTGGCTCAAGCAGGTCGGCGACACGGTGGAGGTCGACGAGCCGCTCTACGAAATCTCCACGGACAAGGTCGATGCGGAGATCCCCTCGCCGCTGTCGGGAGTGCTCACCGAGATCGTGGTGGGAGAGGGAGAGACGGTGGAGGTACAGACCGTGGTTGCCCGCATCGCCGCCGAAGGCGGGGAGGAGGTGGCGTCCGAGACCCCGCCCGAGGCCCAGCCGGACACGCCCCCGGCACCCGCTTCCGCCCCCGCTCCGGTGGCGCCAGCCCCCGCTCCCGCGGTCTCTTCGCCTCCTTCCGGAGGAAGTGCATCGAGGGAGGAACGACTCCAGACCAAGAGTTCGCCGCTGGTGAGGAAGATTGCGGCGGAGCACGGGGTCGATCTCACCCGGGTCCAGGGAAGTGGAGTGCAGGGGCGAGTGACCAAGGAGGACATCCTGGCCCATGTCTCGGGGGGCGGTGCTCCCTCGGTTTCTTCTGCCTCGGCTTCTGCTTCGGCGCCCGCCGTCGTGGCACCCTCGCGAGCGGCGGCGCCCGCCCCTGCTCCGGGCAGTGGGGACCATCTCGAACCCATGAGCCGGATGCGGCAGATCATTGCCGAACGGATGGTCGAATCGAAGCACACCGCACCCCATGTGCACACCTTCTACGAGATCGACATGTCACAGGTGGACCGGATCCGGCGGGCGCACAAGGAGCGCTTCCTCGAGTCCAGCGGAGGCGCCAAGCTCACCTACACGGTGTTCATGGCCAAGGCGGTCGTCGATGCGCTGCAGGCCATGCCGATCATCAACGCCTCGCTTTCGGGCTCGGACATTCTCTACCACGGAGATGTGAATCTGGGAATGGCAGTGGCCCTCGATTGGGGGCTCATCGTTCCGGTGATTCCGCGGGCTCAAGACCTTTCCATGGTGGGATTGGCGAAGTCCATCACCGACCTCGCCACCCGGGCTCGCAACAAGCAGCTCAGCAGCGACGAGATCCAGGGCTCGACCTTCACCATCACCAATCCGGGAAGCCTGGGCAGCCTCATGGGGACTCCGGTCATCAACCAGCCCAATTCGGCGATTCTCGGCATGGGGAAGGTGGAGAAGAGGGTGGTCGTGGTCGACGACATGATCGCAGTGCGCCCGAGGATGTACGTCTCTCTGGGCTACGACCATCGGCTGATCGATGGCGCGGTGGCCGAGCAATTCCTGGGACGCATCAAGGCCACCCTCGAGAACTTCGACGAGACCGCGATCTAGAACATGAGGAGTTGACGATCGACCCCATCTGCATCAGCGAATGGCTCGGCCGCGTGGAATATGCGGCCGGACTCGCACTCCAGCAGGAATGGGTGGAGCGGTGCCAATCCGGGGGAGAACGGGATCGACTTCTTCTCCTCGAGCACCCTCATGTCCTCACTCTGGGCCGCAATTCCCACCGGGAGAATGTCCTTCTCCCTCTCGAGGAGCTGCGTCGCCGGGGCGCCACCGTGCACGAGGTCGGCCGAGGAGGGGACGTGACCTACCACGGTCCGGGACAGCTGGTGGGCTATCCCATCCTGGCTCTCGAAGAGGAAGAACGCGATGCTCATCGCTATCTCCGTCGCCTCGAGGAAGTTCTCATCGACACCCTCGAAGATTTCTCCATCGAAGCGCAGCGCCGTCCTCCTCACACCGGGGTGTGGGTGGATTCCCGCAAGATCGCGGCCATCGGAGTACGGCTCTCGAAGTGGGTGAGCAGCCACGGATTCGCTCTGAACATCGACTGCGATCTGGATTGGTTCGAGACCATCGTGCCCTGTGGGATCCGGGACCACGGAGTCACGTCGATGAAAGAGGTCTTGGGTCGTGCGCCGCAGGCGGCTCTGGTGCGCCGCAGATTGGTGAAGCATTTCGGTCGAGTCATGAATCGTCGGATCGTCGAAGAGAGGCCGCGCCCCGCGAAGGCCGAGGTCTTCGAATGAACAAGAAGCGCAAGACCCACCTCGAACTCTCCGCCGAGCGGCCGGACTGGCTCAAGGTTCGGCTCACCGACGCGCAGGGAGTGGCGTCGGTGACCGAGATGATGCGGGAGTTGCGGCTGACCACGGTCTGCGAAGCGGCGCGATGCCCCAACCTCTTCGAGTGCTGGGCCGATCGGACCGCGACCTTCATGCTCATGGGCGAGGTCTGCACTCGCCACTGTGGATTCTGCAGCGTGGGGAAAGGGATCCCGGGCGGTCTCGATCCTCACGAGCCTCAACACGTGGCCGAAGCGGTTCAGCGTCTTGGACTCTCCCACGCGGTCATCACCAGCGTGAATCGCGACGACCTCTCCGACGGCGGTGCTGCGCATTTCGCAGCGACCATCGCCCGGGTGCGTCAGCTCAATCCCGATTGTGCGATCGAGGTTCTGATCCCCGATTTCGGAGGCCGGCGTTCGGCTCTCGAGACTCTCCTGGATGCCGGGCCCGAAGTGCTCAACCACAACATCGAGATGGTTCCCCGTCTCTACCGCCGCGCCCGCCACGGCAGCGACTACCAGCGCAGTCTCCAGGTCCTGCGGTGGGCGGGCGAGGCCCGCCCCGATCGGATCCGACGCACCAAGAGCGGTTGCATGCTCGGATTGGGCGAGACTCGAGAGGAACTCGAGGCTCTTTTCGAGGATCTGCGCGAGGCGGGAGTGGATGTGCTGACCGTGGGACAATACCTCCAGCCCTCGCCGGCTCAGCTTCCGGTGGAGCGCTACGTCTCTCCCGAGGAATTCGAGGAGATCCGGGACCGAGCTCTCCAGATGGGATTTCTCCACGTGGAGGCGGCTCCCTTCGTTCGCAGCTCCTACCGCGCGAGCCACCATGTTTCCCCCGCCGACAATTCGGCTCAAGAGTGCTAGTCTTCAGCCCGACCCGAGACCCACGGTCTCGTTCGAGACCGGCGATTCCGTCGGTTCCTGCGACTACGATTTCGAGGAGATACCATGGCTCTGATTCCGATGCGGGCCCTGCTCGACCATGCGGCTGAACACGACTACGGCGTAGGCGCCTTCAACGTCAACAACATGGAGCAGATCCAGGCCATCATGGAGGCTGCGGTCGAGACCAACTCGCCGGTGATCGTGCAGGCGAGTCGAGGGGCTCGGCAGTATTCGAAGGACAACTACTTGCGGCATCTGATGATCGCCGCCACGGAGCTTCACCCCGAGATTCCGGTGGCCATGCATCAGGATCACGGCAACAGTCCAGCGACCTGTTTCTCGGCCATCGACATGGGATTCACATCGGTGATGATGGATGGGTCGCTCGAAGAAGACGGCAAGTCTCCTGCAACCTACGAGTACAACGTCGACGTCACCCGGCAGGTGGTCGACCGCGCCCACGCCAAGGGGGTCACCGTCGAAGCGGAACTCGGTTGTCTCGGAGGGATCGAAGACGGTCACGGGGCGGGCCTCAGCGGAGACGAAGCACTCGCCTTTCTGACCGATCCCGCTCAGGCCGAGGACTTCGTGGCCCAGACCGGTTGCGATGCCTTGGCGGTCGCCATCGGGACCAGCCACGGAGCCTACAAGTTCTCGGAAAAGCCCACCGGCGAGGTCCTCAAGATGGACATCATCGCGGAGATCCACCGCCGATTGCCGGACTGCCACATGGTCATGCATGGGAGTAGTTCCGTGCCCAAGGAACTCGTGGACATCATCAACGAGTACGGGGGGTCCATGCCGGAGACCTACGGTGTTCCGGTCGAAGAGATCCAGGAGGGGATCCGTCATGGGGTCCGCAAGATCAACGTCGACACCGACAACCGCCTGGCGATCACTGGCGCCATTCGCCGGGTCTTCCACGAGCATCCGGAGGCCTTCGATCCCCGCAAGTATTTGACGCCGGCCCGGGACGCGATGAAAGAGGTGGTGAAGGCGCGGATGATCGCCTTCGGCCAGGCTGGGTGGGCGGACAAGATTCCCGCCGTCACCCTCGAAGAGATGGCCAAGCGATACGCATGATTTCTCCGAGGGCGCCTCGTCGGATGCCGATCGCTCCGAGTCGGAGTCCGATCGAATCTCTGCGAAACGGGGTCCGCCTGCGTCTTCAGTCCTCCGAAGGCGCGACCGGTTGGTGGCTGTTGCGCGCCTGCGTGGTGCTCAGTCTATCGGCGGCGGTTCTCGCGCACCTCCCTGGATCGATGGGCATTCTCCTCGGGGGAGCGGTCGGGGTCGTCGCTCTGCTCTGCGCTCTGCGGGCGGTGGCCCTGGAGATCAGTCTGCCCCGGTGGTGGAGGATCTCCTTCGCGGCAGCGACCGCAGGGTTGGTCCTTTCGGGCTCCTTCGAACTGGGTCGGGTCCTCTTCGCCACCTGGCTCACCCTCTACTTGGTTTTCCGTCGCCATCGGATTCATCGTCGGCTTCGCTCCCGACAGCGGGCCGCGGTCTTCGCCGGGTCGCTTCTGGGGGTGGTGCTGTGGTCCCTGGCTCCGGATCCAACGGGATCGGGGAACTGGTTCGTTGGATTCGCCGGCAACATCTATTGGGTGGCGCGATTCGGCCTGATCCTCTTCTGGCTGATGACCGCACTGTGGTTGGTGGTGCGGGCGCGTCTGCACTTCCTTCGCTTGCGGCCCAAGATCGCGGTGATCTCTCTCTTGGTGGCAGAGATCCCGATTCTCCTTCTCCTGGTCTTTGCAGCCATCGCAATCTTCGGGTTTCTGGGAGGAAGCCGGGCTTCGCAGGGACGGGCGGTCATCGATCAGTGGGTGGAGTCGGTGGAGAGCGGAGAGCTCGCCGGCCCGGGCCCCTTTGCCGAGGCCTTTGGACCCGAACTGGGGCCCCGTCCGGATTGGGGGGACTCGCTGGAGATCTGCATTGCGGAGGCGGAGTGGGATCCCATCCCCCGGACTCTGCTGGTCGTCAGGGAAAGCGAATTGTGGTTGGCCCTCTTGGACCCTTCGAGTGAGGGGTCGCGGGTCGAAGCCGGATACCGATTCGGCCAGACCACTCTGCGTCGCCTGGCCCGAATGCTGCGTTGCGAGGTGCGGGTCGTCCTCGAGCCCGAAGAAGAGCTGGATCTGCGACTGCGAGGGCAGCGATCACAACCGAGCCCGGACCGAGATGGCGAATCCGCGCTCTGGGCTCGTCCCGAGAGCGCGACGGACTCTCTTTCGACTCCGGATCTCTTGCGGCGTTGGGTTCCCTTCGGAGCGGTTCCGATGGAAGCGCGGGTCTTCGGTCCGGAATTGGAGGCCCGGTCCGTGTTGCTGGTGCTGAAGGCTCGCCCGGTGGACTTGCTGCGGGAATTGGTCCCCAGGGACAACTCCATTCACGGGGCCATCGCGGTCGTGCTCGCCATCGTGGGCGGAGTCTTCCTCCTCATGCAGATGCTGGCCGTGCTCTTCGGGATGCGAATCGTGGGGGGAGTGACCTCAGCTGTCGGCAAGTTGCACCGCGCCACCGAGGCGGTGGCGCGTGGCGATCTCGATGCTCGGATCGATTTGCCCAACGAGGACGAATTCGGAGATCTGGCGGATTCCTTCAACGAGATGACTCGTGCCCTCGAAGTCGGGCAGGAGCAGGCATTGCAGCGCGAAGTACTCGAGCGTGAGGTGCTCATGGCCCGGCGCATTCAGGAACGTCTGTTGCCCTCGTCGATGCCCCGGATTCCGGGCTTCGAGGTGGCGGCCAGTAGCGATCCCAGCCAGCAGGTCGGCGGTGACTACTTCGACTTCCTCCAGCTTGGAGATGGACGGTGGGGCTTCGCAGTGGGGGATGTGACCGGCAAGGGAGTGCCCGCGGCTCTGCTGATGTCGAATGTCCAGGCCTCGCTGCACGGGCAGGCCCTGCATCCGGGGGGGGTGGCGGCCACCGTCGAGAGAATGAACACCCTCCTCGCGGAGTCCACGGACCCCCATATGTTCGTCACCTTCTTCTACGGGGTCCTCGATCCCGCGACGGGAGAGGCGGTGTGCACCAACGCCGGGCACGAGCCGCCGATCCTGCTGCGGGCGGACGGGAGAGTGGAGAGGGTTCGCATTGGTGGGTTGATCCTGGGGATGCTCCCGGGACAGAGCTACGCGGAACATTCACTGACTCTCGAGCCGGGCGACCTGATGGTGCTCTACACCGATGGAGTGACCGAAGCCACCGGCCCGGGACACATCGGCCCCGAGGACCAGGACGATGACGATTCGTTGGACGAGAGTGCGACCAACTTCTTCGAAGAGGAGCGACTTCTCGAGGTGGTGAGGCAGTCGCGGGGACTGGGAGCAGAAGATCTGCGTCAGCGGATCCTGCGGGAAGTGCGTGCCTTCACCGAGGGAAGGCCCCAGTCCGATGACATCACCCTACTGGTGTTGAAACGTCTAGGGTGAAGTTGATCGGGTTGGGAATCACAGGCCGGGAAGATCCTCGAAGTCCGTCCCCAGGTCGATCTCTTCCCGGGCCAGCAGAAGAACTGCACTGTTGGGGACGATGAGGAACTTGCGACCTTCGTAGGTGATCTCGATCGAGGCCTTCTTGAGAAAGATCGCAGTGTCTCCCGGCTTGGCCTGCAGGGGCAGGTAGCGCGCCTCGTGTTCCTTGGTCTTCTTCCAGGGCTCATCGTGGTCCATGGGATCCGCCACCGGAATTCCCGGACCCACTTTGACCACTCGACCTCGCCCCACCTGCTGTTCGTTGACCGCCGTCGCGGGGAGGACCAAACCGGATTCGGTGCGGCCTTCTCCTTCCTGGGGCTCGACCAGGATTCGATCGCCGACCACCAGCAGGTCTTTGCGGATCTTGGGCATCGCGGTCGCCTCCCCGGTGGGCATCCTCGACTTACTTGATTCCGTGGGTGAGCTTGGCGATGGGCTTGGAGAAGAGCAGGTAGAGCACGCCCGTGCCGGCCACGATCACCGCGACCGTGGTGTAGAGCTCGGTCTGCGGCATGTCCTCGATATAGCCCGCGATGAGTCCGGCGATGAGATTGCCGATCGCCGCTCCCACGAACCACGTACCCATCATCTGACTCACCAGGCGCTCGGGCGCAAGCTTGGTGATCGAACTGAGGCCGATGGGACTGAGGCAGAGCTCACCGACGGTGTGGAAGAAGTAGGTGGTCACCAGCCACATCGGGCTGACCTTGCCGGCTTCGATGAACTGGGCTCCCCAGGCGAGGACCAGAAAACCGACTCCCAGAAGCACCAAACCCATGCCGAACTTGACCGGAATGGAGGGGTTGCGATCTCCGAGCTTCACCCACAACGCGCCGATGACCGGCGCGAGGAGGATGATGAAGATCGGATTCACACTCTGGAGCCAACTCGTGGGCACCTCCCACCCGAAGATGAACCGGTTGGTATAGGTCTCGGCGAAGAGGTTCATGGAAGATCCCGCCTGCTCGAAACCGGACCAGAACATCGCGGCTCCCAGGAAGAGCAGAAAGATGGCTCCGATGCGCGAACGCTCCACCGGGTCGTGACAGGCGAAGAAGGCGATATACAGGAAGTAGACCGCAGCCAGCGCCAACACGATCACTCCGATGGACTGGGCGAAGCCCACGAGGGTGATCGCCACCACTCCGCTCTTGGTCAATCCGACCAGGGCCGCGGTGAATACCGCCATGATCGCCAGAGCCCGAAGGAATTGGCCGGTCGCGCGTTTGACCGAAGCGTCCGAGGCGGCATCTCCCTTGAGCAGTCCGGCATTGCCCATCTTGCGCGTGCCTCGGACATATTGGATGAGTCCCGCGGTCATCCCGATTCCGGCGGCTCCGAAGCCGTAGTGCCAATTGACTTCCTCTCCGAGATAGCCGCAGATCAGGGGGCCGAAGAAGGCACCGAGGTTGATTCCCATGTAGAAGATGGAGAAGCCCGCATCTCGCCGGGCGCCTCCCTCGGGGTAGAGATCGCCGACCACGGAGCTCACATTCGGCTTGAGCAGTCCCGTGCCGATCACGATGAGGATCATTCCGAGGAAGAAGGTCGGTTCGGCGGGGATGGCCATAGTGAAGTGGCCGAGGGCAATGATCACTCCGCCGTAGAAGACCGCCCGACGCTGGCCGAAGATGCGGTCGGCCATCCAACCACCAGGCAGGGCCAGGACATAGACCCCGAAGATGTAGAGTCCGTAGATCGCAGTGGCCTTCTCGGTGGCCATTCCCATCCCGTGGCGCACCGTGTCGGTCATGTACAAGACCAGCAGGGCTCGCATGCCGTAGTAGCTGAAGCGCTCCCAGAACTCGGTGAAGAAGAGCGTGGCCAGGCCGGCGGGATGGCCGAAGAACGAGCGGTCGCCGGCCGGGTTCGCGGGGGAGACGGAATCGGACATGATGGGTGGAGTTCCTGAGTTCTGGGGGGAGTACTCGCGAAGTCGACAAACAGACGGCAAAGCCTACTCGACAGATGGGCGAATGCGCAAGGAGGTCCTTCTGGATGACCTCGGAGCGGAATGGGGTTAAGCTGACAGGGTTCGGAGAAATGGCAAGGTCGAGGAAGGAAAGGCAGAGGGAATGACCCAGGCTCGCCTGCAGAGAGCCACCGCGGTGGCACAGCCTCAGGTGCGTTTTGGTTGCTCGTCCTTCTCCTCCGAAGATTGGGTGGGCCCCTTCTACCCCGAAGGAACGGTACCGCGGGACTTTCTCCGGATCTACGCCCAGCACTTCGACACCGTGGAGATCGATGCGACCTACTACGCCGTTCCCGCGGTGTCGATGGTGGAGGGGTGGCGAGACAAGACGCCAGAGGGCTTCCTGATCCACGCCAAGTTTCCACGGAGCATCGTGCACGGGGGGGAAGGTGCCACTCCCGACGGCGAGGTGGTGCTCGAGCCGGAGGCCACCTATGCGATCCGTGACGAGTTCTTGGAGTCCATCGCCCATCTGGAGACTCGGCTCGGCACTCTCGTTCTGCAGTTTCCCTACTTCACCAAGAAGATCTTCAGCAACGAGGCGCGCTTCTTCGAAAGACTGAACCGTTTCCTTCTGGATCTTCCGCCGGAATTCCACTATGCGGTCGAAGTTCGCAATCGGAACTGGCTCTCGCCCGACCTCGCCCACATCTGCCGCACCCACGACGTGTCCCTGGTCTTGGTCGACCAGGCCTGGATGCCGCACGGCGACGAAGTGGTGGATCGCTTCGATCCGGTCACGAGCCAGCCGGTCTACATTCGTCTGTTGGGTGACCGCAAGGAGATCGAAGCCATCACCCGTACTTGGGATACGGAGGTGATCGATCGTCGGGAACGTCTGAAGCGGTGGGCTCATTTTCTGGTGCGTTTGCAGCGTCGGGGCGTGAGCACTCTGGTCTGTGTGAACAACCATTACGCGGGACATGCCCCGACGACTGTGCGCCGGCTGCAGGAGATGTACCGCACAGCGTTGGCCGAATCGGGCTGAGCCGGAGGGATCCGTTGCCGGCACTCGTAGGAATCCTCGCCTTCGCCTGCTATTTCCTGGGCTACCGCTTCTATGCCCGCTACTTGGGGCAGAAGGTCTTTCGCCTCGATTCCGAGGCCGTCACTCCTGCCCACGCCCTGCGCGACGACGTGGACTACATTCCGACTCCGCGCCCGGTGCTCTTCGGTCATCACTACGCGTCCATCGCCGGGCTGAGTCCGATGTTGGGTCCGGCCATCGCGGTGATCTGGGGGTGGCTGCCGGCTCTGCTGTGGGTGGTCCTGGGGACCCTGTTCATCGGGGCAGTGCACGACTTCAGCGCGTTGGTGGTGTCGATGCGGGCGAAGGGATTGAGCATCGGCAAGGTCGCCGAAGACGTCATCGGGGCCCGCGCCCGATCTCTCTTTCACGCCATCATCTTCTTTCTCGTTGCGCTGGCCATGGGCGTCTTCGTCCATGTGGTGGCCCTGCTGTTCACCGAGGCATTCTACCCCCAGGCGGTGCTGCCGACTTTCGGACTGATGGCCATCGCGGTAGTGATGGGCCTCCTGGTGCACTCGGGGCGAGGATCGCTCGGACCCCTTACCCTGGGGGCCTTCGCCTTGACCCTGGCCCTGGTCTTCGTGGCCCAGATGGTGACTCCACCCGCCATGGCCGCGGGAAGCTGGAAGTGGCTGCTCCTGGGCTATGCATTCCTGGCCTCGGTACTTCCGGTGTGGATGCTGCTCCAGCCGCGCGACTACGTGAATTCATTGTTGCTCTACTTGGGTTTGATCTTGGCCTACGTGGGCTTCTTCTGGATGTCCCCGGAGTTCCAGGCTCCAGCGGTCACCACCGGTCCTCCGGGGGCGCCTCCCCTCTTTCCCTTCGTGTTCATCATCATCGCCTGTGGAGCGGTGAGCGGTTTCCACGGGTTGGTGAGCAGTGGAACCACCGCCAAGCAGATCGACCGGGAGACGGACGCGACCTTCATCGGATACGGGGGGATGATCGGTGAGAGCTTGCTCGGTCTGTTGGCCGTTCTCGCTTGTACCGCTGGATTCAGCGATCGCCTGAGTTGGGATCAGCACTATGCGGATTGGACTTCCGCGGCGGATCTCGGACAGCGCATCGGCGCGTTCATCGAAGGAACCGCGCGCTTCACCGCCGCATTGGGGATTCCCGAATCCTTTGGCGCGACCTTCATCGCATTGGTGGTGGTGAGCTTTGCTCTCACCAGTCTCGATTCCGCCACCCGCCTGTTGCGCTTCAACCTCAATGAAATCGGGGAGGCTCCGGGGCTCGGTCTGCTGAAGAACCGCTACCTCTCGTCGGCGGTGGCCTGCGGCGCCATCGCCTTTTTCGCCTTCTACCAGATCCAGGGCAAGGCGGCGGGGCTGGCCCTGTGGCAGCTCTTCGGGACGACCAATCAGGTCCTCGGGGGCCTGACCCTTCTGACCGTCACCGTCTACCTGGCGCAGCGGCGCAGAAATTTCTGGGTGACGCTGGTGCCGATGGTGCTCTTGCTGTTGACCACCTTGGTGGCGATGGTGGAGAAGGTAGTGGATTTCTGGCGGCTGCGAGAGTTCCCGCTCCTGGGGTTGGGGATGGTACTCATCGTGCTCGCAGGGTGGCTGGTCGTCGAGGCGCTGCTCCGCTGGCGCCGCGGAGGGCTGGCGACCGAGGGGAAGCCATGAGTCTCCAGTCGCTCCTGGCCGAACACGGTGCGGAGTGGTTGGAAGAGTGTCTCTACCTCGACCCGGCCCATGCCCGTGCCTACGCAGCGGATGCCTATGCCTTCGATTCGCAGCCGCCGCCCGCGGTCTTCTTGCCGCGGACTCAGACCGAATTGCAGCGAGTGGTGAAGGCCTGCGTGGAACACGACCTTCCGATGGCCCCCCGCGGAGCGGGGACCGGCCTGAGCGGAGGCTGCGTGAGTCGGGAGGGAGCGGTTCAGATCGGTTGCTCTCGATTGCGGCGCATCGTCGAAATCGATCCCCTCGATCGCATCGCCGTCGTCGAAGCGGGAGTGGTGAACCTCGAACTCAGCCAGGAGGCGCGGCGGTGGGGGCTCTACTTCGCTCCGGACCCCTCGAGTCAGATCGCGAGCACGGTGGGAGGCAACTTCGCGGAGAATGCCGGCGGTCCTCACACCCTCAAGTATGCGGTGACACGAGCCCATGTTCTGGGCATCCGCATGATCGATGCAGAGGGAGAATGGGTCGAATTGGGAGGACCCCACGCCCCGATGCCGGGGGGGGACCTTCTGGGCCTGCACTGCGGGGCGGAGGGGACTCTGGGAATCGTGGCCGAACTCATACTTCGGCTCAGCCCTCGAGCCCGTGCGGTGTACACCGTTCTCGCCGCCTTCGACGAGGCCGAGGACGCGGCGGATACGGTGGCGGCCATCGTCGCCGCCGGAGTGGTTCCCGCCGCCATGGAATTCATCGATCGGGTGGTCCTCCGCGCGGTGGAGGAGGCCTTCGAATTGGGCTTGCCCGTCGAGGCGGGGGCGGTGCTCTTGGTCGAGGTGGAGGGGAGTGCCGCGGCCGTAGCGGCGGAGAAGGAAAGGGTGCTCCACGAGTGCCGGTCTCACGGGGTGCGGCAGCTGCGCGAAGCCGGTGAAGAGAGGGAACGAGCTCGACTGTGGAAGGCGCGCAAACACGCCTTCGGAGCATTGGGGCGGTTGGCTCCCCGCTATGCCACTCAGGATGGGGTCGTGCCGCGGGCCGAAGTGCCGGCCATCGTACGGCGGGTCGGCGAGGTGGCGCGGGCCCATGATCTCACCATCGGCATCGTCCTTCATGCCGGCGACGGCAACCTTCATCCCGCGATTCTCTACGATGACCGAGACCCCCGCAGCGTTCGAGCCGCTCTCGACGCCGGCCACGAGATCCTCGAAGCCTGCATCTCCCTCGGGGGGTCCCCCACCGGAGAGCATGGGGTGGGTCTCGAGAAGCGCGATTTTCTCGATCGCCTGTGGTCCGGATACGAGCTGGAGCAGATGGCGCAGCTCCGACAAGTCTTCGATCCCCAGGAGCGGTGCAACCCCGCCAAGCTGCTTCCCTCGGGAGCGGGATGTGGAGAGGGACGCCCTCGGCATCGGAGGGGAATTCTCCCATGAAGCATCTCTCCTCCCCTGGGCTTCATCGTGAAGCCTTCCGCCGCGAGGTGGAGCTCTGCTACGAGGCGCGCCAGCCTTTGACCTGGGGCGAAGGCGACCGGAGCGCGACCGGGTCGAGGACGAGGGTGCGGGCTCCGGCGGGAGTGGTGGATCACTGGCCCGAAGATCTCGTGGTGCGGGTGGGAGCGGGGTCCACCTTCGCGGAGGTCGACGACTTCCTCCGGCCCTGGGAACTGGAATTGGGAGTACTCCTTCCCCAGCCCGATCGGACGACCCTCGGAGGGGCCTTCGCTCGCGGCGAGGGAGGGATGACCGGGGGTGGAGCGAGGAGCTTGAGGGAGCTCGCGCTCTCCGCTCTCCTCGTCGAGGGACGAGGGCGGCCCCTGGAGCTCGGCACGAGAGTGGTGAAGAATGTCGCGGGCTACGACCTCCTCCGTCCCCATTTCGGAGCTGGTGGGGCTTGGGGTGGGCTCTGTGAGTTGGTGGTCCGGAGTCGGAGTCGGCCCCCGTCGAGGATGCTGCGCTGGTCGGAGTCCTCGCCCCAGGAAGCGCTTGGTCGGCTCCAGCAATTGCGGGACCGGGGCAGTACGACCACCGTGGGGGAGTGGTGGCTCGACGCCGCGGCTCTGGCTCGGCTCGGGCTGGAGGGGCGGGGAGGATGGTTTCTCCTGGCCGAAGGGAGCGAGCAAGAAGTCGGGGCCTGGGCGGATGCGGTGGGAGGTGAGGAGTCGACCGATGCTCTGCCGATCCTCCGCGATCTGGGTTGGACCGAGAGCTCAGCGGTCTTGGTGCGGGTCTTCGCGTCCACCCGCGAGTGCTTCGAGGGGGATCCTGCCTTCGCCTCGGGGGGGGGAGGGCGAGGGTGGATCCACGATGCGGCGACCGGAGTGAATCGGTGGATCCTGGCCGACCTCAGCGATCTGGACCGAGTGAGTCGGCGATTGGGTCCGATGGCTTCGCGGGCCTTCGTCGATCGGGGACCGATCCCGGCCGCGACCCGACCGGCAGGGGGAAGAACGGCCGAGTGGAAGGGCCGGCTGCGTCAGATCTACGATCCCGGAGAGATTTTTCCTCCTCTGCCCACCCCGTTGGGTCCATGAAGGGGCCGCGCGACGGCGGGGTGGATGCCCTCGACCTCTGGCTCCGCCAGTGCATTCACTGTGGGCTCTGTCTCAACGACTGTCCGACCTATCGACTCACGGGGGATGAGGTCGAGAGTCCCCGGGGGCGGCTGGGGCTCATGGGCCAGGTGCTGCGCGAAGGGGTCCAAGGAGCCGATCTCGGTCCTCTCGATCGCTGCCTGGGATGCCTGGCCTGCCAGAGCATCTGTCCCTCGGGCGTGCCCTATGGCGATCTCCTGTTCCAGGCTCGGCTGCAGGCTCCGCCGCCGCAAGAGCTGGGGTCACGCTTCGGGCGCTGGCTCGTCGACCAGGTCTTGAGTCGACCGCGCCTCCTCGCGGGAGGAGCCTGGCTCGGAGGGGCGGTGCGCGGCTGGTTTCCCAGCCGCCCGCGGGCCCTGCATCAGGCCCTCTTCGCTCTGCCCCAGCGCCGTCCCCGGTGGCCGCGAAGTCCGGCGACGACGGTGGGGCCAGTGGCCGTCCTGAGAGGGTGCGCCCAATGGGTCTTCGAGCCCGAGGTTCTGACCGCCACTCTGCGTCTGTTGCGGGCGACCGGAGTGGAGGCCTGGGTTCCCCCCGACCAGGGCTGCTGCGGGGCATTGAGTCATCATCAAGCTTCGGCGAGGCGGGCCCGCGAATTGGTGCGGCAGAACCTGCGGGCCTTCGAAGGTGTGGAGACGGTGGTGATCCCGAGTGCGGGGTGCAGCGCGTTCTTCCGCGAGCAGGCATCGGTCTTTGCACCCGAGGATCCCGAACGAAGTCGGGCCCACGAACTCGGAGCCCGCAGCGAGGACCTTCTGGTGTGGCTGTGGCGACACCGCGGGGACCTGCGTTTTCGCCCCTGCCGACAGCGGGTGGTCTACCAGAACCCCTGCCATCACCAGCACGCGCAGGGCCTGCGGGACGAGGGCAAAGAACTCCTGAAGTTGGTGCCGGGTCTGGACCTGGTCGAAGCGGCCGGAGAGGGTCTCTGCTGTGGGAGTGCGGGGAGCTATTCCCTGACCCAACCCGAACTTGCAGTGCGCCAGCGCCAGGAGAAGCTTCGCGTTCTCCTCGAATCCCACCCCGAACTGATCCTCACTGCCAATCCCGGATGCGAGTTCTTCCTCGAGGCGGGCACTCGGATTCCCGTGACCCACATCGCCTGCTTCCTGGCGGATCACCTCGTCGTCGGTGCCTGATTGAGGGCCTCCAGTTTCGAGCACTGCTCGGCCGTGCCCATGGCCACCAGTCGGCAGCCGACTTCCATGCGGGCGTCGGGGTCGGGATTCACCTCGATCTCCCCGCCGTTGCGCAGGGCGACGGCGATGGTCCCGGTGGTGCGGCGGAGATCCACGTCGCGGAGAGTTCGGCCCGCGAGTTGGCTGTCCGCACCGATCTCGATTTCGTGCATCTCGACTTGGAGTTCGCGCACCGGATCGCTCAGCACATCGAAGAAATCCACCGCCTGGGGTCTCAGCGCTAGATGGGCCATGCGACGTCCGCTGGCGATATAGGGAGAAACCACCCGTTCGGCGCCGACGAGCTTGAGTTTCTTGGCGGTGTCGTTGTTGCTGGCGCGGGCGATGATGCGCAAGTCGGGATTGAGCTGACGGGCGGTGAGCGTGATGAACACATTCACCGTGTCCGAGTCCACGGCCGAGACCAGCCCCGCCGCTCTCTCGATTCCCGCTTCGATCAGCACCGATTCGTCCTGGGCACTCCCGATGACGTGGGGCACGTCGAGAGCGGCCAGATCCTCCGAGGTATCCGCTGCGTCCACGACCACGATGCTCTTCTGGGCCTTCAGGAAGTCGCTCACGACTTGCCGTCCGACTCGCCCGAAACCGCAGATGATGGTGTGTCCTTCGACGGACTCGATGTACTTGCGCATCTGACGATACCTCCTGAGGCCGTTGAGAGAGCCCTCCATGAGGACTTCGAAGAGCCGAGCAACCAAGTAGCCGATGGTCCCCACACCCCCGATGATGAGCACGAGGGTCCAGAGCTGCCCCGCCGAGGACAAGGGGTGGACTTCGGAGAAGCCCACCGTGCTGAGGGTGATGAACACCATGTAGAAGGAGTCGATCCAGCCCCAGCCCTCGATGACGCGGAATCCAATGCCTCCGAAGAGGGTGAGACTGGTGGCGAGGAAGATGGGCAGACGCAGTCCGCTCCCAGAGAGACCGGAGTACTTCGGCGAAGGGGTTGCCACGCGGAAAGGCTCCTTCATTGCGGCTATCGGTTGAGTCTGATGGATCGTGGGCCTATCCTGCCAGCGACTCTGGCTCGACTCAAGCGAGGATGATGATGCAGCCCACCGCCGAACTCTTGCGACGTCTCCCGAAGACCGATCTCCACTTGCACCTCGACGGGAGTCTGCGTCCGGAGACCATCCTCGCCCTCGCCTCGCAGCGCGGAATCGATCTTCCCGCCGACTCCGTCGAAGGGCTGAGACCCATCGTAGAAGTCGGATTGGAATGCCGGAGTCTTGAGGAGTATCTCCGGGTATTCGACATCACGCTCCCCCTACTTCAGGACGCCGAGGCCCTGAGCCGGGCCACCTACGAATTGGCGGAGGACGTTCACCGCGAGAACGTCCTCTACGCCGAGATTCGCTACTCGCCGCTCCTTCACCGGGATCAGGGCATGTCCATGGACGAAGTGGTCTTCGCGGTGGAATCGGGATTGCAACGGGCACGTCACCGTTTCGGGATCCGCTGCGGACAGATTCTCTGCGGAATCCGGCACATCAGTCCGGAGGCTTCCCTCGAGCTGGCCGAGTGTGCGGTTCGGTGGAAGGATCGAGGAGTGGTGGGATTCGACCTCGCAGGGGCAGAGCGGGACTATCCCGCCAAGGAGCACCGGGAGGCGTTCTATCTGGTGCAGAACAACAATGTGAACATCACCATCCACGCCGGGGAGGCCTTCGGGCCGGCGAGTATCCACCAGGCCCTGCACTATTGCGGTGCCCGGCGCATTGGGCATGGGGTCCGGCTCGTGGAGGACCAGGATCTTCTCGACTACGTCAATGATCACCGCATTCCCCTCGAGCTCTGCCCCACGAGCAATGTCCAGACCAAAGCGGTTCCGGACTTCGCCTCGCATCCTCTCAAACGATTCATGGACCTGGGCCTTCGAGTCACCCTCAACACCGACAACCGTCTGATCTCGGCCACCAATTCCACCCAGGAATTCCAGCGCGCGGTGGACACCTTCGGCCTGTCCATGGAAGAGGTGGTCGAGCTGGCGGTGGCGGGGTTCAAGAGCGCGTTCCTGCCCCTCCCGGAGCGGGTCCGGCTCCTCGATGAGGTCTTCGAGCAGTTGCACGCGCTGGGGATTCCCTACGGCCAGGAGATCTCGCGTCGTCGCCGGATTGCACTCTGAGGAGGATTCAGCCGGGGATCGCCGGTGACGCCAGGTCGAGACTGCGACCGCGCAACATGTAGGAAGCGATTCCGAAGGCGACCGCGACGTTCAGGGAGTCCTTCTGTCCCAGCATCGGCAGACGGATTCGGCCGTCGCAGGCGGCGAGAGTCTCGGGGGAGATCCCTTCGACTTCGTTGCCCACGACGAAGGCCACCCGGGAAGGAATCTCGATTTCGGAGAGGATCCGGCTCTGCGAGCCGGTTTCCAGGGCCAGCACCTCATAGCCCTCTTCTCGCAGGAATTGACAGGCTTGGGCTGCCGAGGACCAGTATTCCCAATCGACCGCGGTCTCGGCCCCGAGGGCCGTTTTGGAGATTTCCTTGCGCGGAGGATGTCCGGTGAATCCGCAGAGCAGGAGTCTCTCGATCCCGGCCCCGTCGGCGCTGCGGAAGATGCTTCCCACATTCCAGAGGCTGCGCAGGTTCTCGAGAATCCCGATGATGGGGGGAAGGTCGGAGCGGACCCGTTGGCTTCTCATGAGCCCAGTCTACCGCCGATGCCGCCGGCAGCAAGGCCCGGATTTGCCAGCTGGGCGCCGCGGCCGTAGTCTCGGGCATCTAGCACCCCGTCCCTCGAGCTCAGGACCCCACATGCCCCAGGAAGTTTCCCGCGCCAAAGCGGTCGCCATGCTCTCGGGTGGCCTCGACAGCAGCCTGGCCCTGGCGCTCGTGTTGCGGCAGGGGATCGAGGTCATCGGGGTGAATTTCAGCACCGGCTTCTGCATGACCGATCATCAGCGGATGATCGGACGCAAGGACGCGCGGCCGGAGAAACTCCGCAACGAGGCGCTTCGGGCCGGAGCCGATCTGCAGGTGCCGGTGGAGATCATCGACATCTCCACCGAGTACATGGAAGTGCTGCGTCGCCCGCGCTTCGGCTTCGGAAAGAATCTCAATCCCTGTGTGGACTGCCGCATTTTCATGCTCCAGAAGGCGCGGGAGTTCATGGCCGAGGTGGGCGCAGATTTCGTCTTCACCGGCGAGGTATTGGGTCAGCGTCCCAAGAGTCAGCATCGACGGGCCATGCGCATCATCGATGCGGAGTGCGGACTCGGAGATCGGCTGGTCCGGCCCCTGTCCGCCAAGCTCCTCGCTCCCACTTGGCCCGAGAAGGTCGGGATCCTCGACCGCGATCAGTTGAAGGGATTCCACGGTCGGGATCGCAATCCGCAGATCGAGTTGGCGGAGCAACTGGGAGTGGTCGACTACCCCCAACCGGCGGGAGGGTGCTGCTATCTGACCGACGCCAACTACGCTCGACGGGTCTTCGATCTCCTCCGCGATCACGATCGGACCGAGGTGGAGCAGGAGGATCTTCTGCTCTGCAAGGTCGGCCGGCACTTTCGTCTGCCCCGGGGAGGTCGGCTTATCGTGGGCCGCTTCGAAGAGGAGAATCTCTTCCTCGACCGCTTCCGCAGCCGTCACGCTCGCCTCGTGGCCACCGCGCACAAGGGGGCCACCGCACTCGTGAGCCTGCGGGATGGTGAATTGCCCGAGGCCGAGGACCTCGAAGTGGCGGCGTCGGTGCTGGCCCGCTACGGCAAGGGGCGAGGGGAAGCCCGAGTGGTCGTCGAGTTGAGTGCACCCGATCACGAGACGGAGATCGCGGTGCAGCCCGCGACTCCGGAGGCCTGTGAGGCCTGGATCTTGCGATGAGTCGAGCGGGGAATCCTTCGCTCGATACGCGGGGAGAACTCTGCCCCCAGCCGATCATCGAGTTGGCGCGCAGAGTTCGGACCATGGCCGAGGGGGCGGTGCTGGAGGTCGTTTCGGACGATCTGGCCTTCCCGCTGGACCTGCGGGCATGGTGTGCCGGGACTGGGAACGAAGTTCTCGACCTCAGGACCGAAGGCCGGATTCATCGAGCGTTCGTTCGGCGGCGAAAGCGCTGACGGAGTCGTGGCGACCTTCCCCGTTCGGATTCAACCATCGCGAGGGAAGAGATGCAGAAGAATTCGCTCACGCTGTGCATGATCGCCAAGGACGAAGAAGAGACCATCGGTCGCACCTTGAAGTCCGCGTTGGCCGTCGTCGACGAAGTGGTGGTCGTGGACACCGGCTCCACCGACAACACCCGGCTCATCGTCGAGGGCTACGGAGCGCGGGTCATCGACTTCCCCTGGTGCGAGGATTTTTCGGCCGCGCGCAATGCCGGATTGGCCGCGGCCTATGGCGATTGGATCCTGATTCTGGATGCCGATGAGGTGCTGGAATCGATTCGGCCGGTGGAGATGGGGCGGCTGTTGGCCGATGCTTCCGCCATCGCCTACTATGCGCGCATTCGCAACGAGGTCGAGGGACGCGCCACCACCGTCTACGACAAGGTGCGCATCTTCCGGAATCACCCCGAGATTCGCTATCGCTTTCCCATCCACGAACAGATCACTCCCTCCATCGCCAATGTCGCGATGCGAACCGGAGGGCGCTTCCTTTCCAGCCCGATTCAGATCGTCCACCACGGCAGCGTCGATCGGACGGAAAAGGGAAAGCGCGCGCGCAACCAACGGCTGTTGCATCGCGCCATCCACCAATACCCCGAGGAGCCCTACTTTCACTACCAGATCGCCTGTGAAGGGTCCGTGCACCTCGAAGAGCAGATTCTACCGGTGAAAGGATTCCGGGAAATCCTGGAGGAATTGCAGCAGGGCTGTGAACTGGTGGCCGAGATGTCTTCGGACCGGAGGGAGCACTTGGGATACGGAGCGGACCTCTTCGGACGCTATGCTTCGGCGCTCTTGGCCGTGAACCGACATGGGGAAGCGCTAGCCATTTGCTTGCAGGGACAGGAATTCTTCGGGGAGGCCTCGCTCCTCCGATTCACCGAGGGCCGGGCGCTGCTGGAACAGTCCCGTTTCGAGAAGGACGCCGACCAAGGCGCTCGCCTCAGAATCCAGGCCCGGGAGCGGATGGAGGGCATGATGCAGCCGGGGGAAAGCCTGGAACCGGCTCCGATCTCCGACGCCTACTTCGAGGTCTATCCCCTGCGCTATCTGGGCGAGATCGCTCTCGCGGATGGGGATCTCGCAGGGGCCCGCACCTTCTTCCAGCGGGCTCTCGAGGCGGATCCTGACTACACCGGACCTCTCTGCGGTCTGGCTCGCATTGCCGAAGCGGAGGGGCGAAGGAAAGAAGCGCTGCAGATCTATCTCAAGGCATTGACCCTCAACGAGAACGAGTTCGAGGCCTGGATCGGCGGGGCCGAGCTGCTCATCGGGATCGGTTTCACCGACAACGCGAGGAGCTGGCTCGAGAAGCTCTCGACCTTCCTCCCCGAGCATCCGCGGGTGAGAGAATTGCTCGAACAGACTCGGCCGGCCTACGCCGCCGAGACCACCGCGGACTGAAGGCCCGGGATCCGAGTCCACCGCTAGGCTGGCCCGAAGGTGCGTCGGATCGCGTCCACCGACTTCTGGGCTGCATGGCCATCCCCGAAGGGGTTGCGGACATTCGGGCTCAGGCCGCGGCGGAGGGCCTCGTCGAGGGCGGCCAGGATGCGCTCGGGGTCCGTTCCCACCAGCACCGAGACCCCAGCCTCGACTCCTTCGGTCCGTTCCGTCCGCTCCCGGGTCACCAACACCGGGACGCCGAAGCTGGGGGCTTCTTCCTGGATTCCCCCCGAGTCGGTGATCACCACCGAGGCTCGTTCGAGCAGGCCCACCATTGCAGGGTAGGAGACCGGTTCTAGGAGGTGGATGTGGGGGTGTTGGCCCAGGAGTTCGTGGACCGGGGCTTGGACTTGGGGGTTGAGGTGGACCGGGTAGACGACCTCGAGGTCCGGGTGTCGGCGGGTCGCTTCCACCAGGGCCCGGCAGAAATCGCGGAAGGGTTCGCCGAAGGATTCGCGTCGATGGCCCGTCACCACGCAGAGACGGCGCTCTTCCAAGTCGATTCCCCGAAGGGCCTCGGCCGCCGATTCTGCGACCGCGGCGGACTGGTGGCTTCGGAGCCATCGCAGGGCATCGATGACCGTGTTGCCGGTGAGGACGATGCGATCGGAAGGGATGCCCTCGAGGCGCAGCGCTTGCGCAGCCTTTTCGGTGGGGGCGAGATGGAGGTCGGCCAAGCGGGAGGTGAGCCTTCGGTTCATCTCCTCGGGAAAGGGCTCGCGGCGGTCGTCGGTGCGCAGGCCCGCCTCGAGGTGGACCACGCGCACATCCCGGAAGAATGCGGCCAAGGACGCCGCGAAGGTGGTGGCGGTGTCTCCCTGGGCGACGAGGACTTCGGGACGGTGTTCTTCGATGATCTCCGGCAATCGGGTGAGCACCGAGGAGATGACATGCTCCAGAGTCTGGCCCGGCTTCTGGAGGTCGAGGTCCGCGGTGAGGGCGATCTCGAAGAGGTCGAGCATCGGACGCAGCATCTCACGGTGTTGGCCCGTACTCACCACCGAGGTGTCGAAATCCGCTGGGTGTCGTCGGAGTTCGTGGATGAGCGGAGCCATCTTGATCGCTTCGGGACGCGTGCCCAGGACGACCATGATCCGCAGAGGGGAATGGGGAGACGACACGGAGACCTCGTGCTTTCGTGAGTGATCTCGGATCCGAGGCGGTGGGGGTGATCCACCCACTCGGGAACGGGCATTGCAAGGTTCGGGCGCATTGGGCGAATCTCACATTTCGCGCCCCAGATTATGGCGTATTCTGATCCGGTGCACGACGGAAAGCTTCGGATTGGCTTCGAGGTCCCTATTTCGAGAAGAGAGCATGCAAGAATCGGTGAACTCCCACGACGGCTCGTTGGCTCAGGAGACCGCTTCGGTCTTCGGCGATCATTTTCTCCCCGGAGAGCGGAACATTCCTGCGCACCAGAGGATCTATACGAACCGGAATCTGAGGATGGAGGGGATCCATGCCATTGGCTTCGACATGGACCACACCCTGGCTCTCTACGATCGTCGTTCCTTCGAGCAACTGACCTTCGACATGGCGGTGACCAATCTCATCGAGTGGCGAGGCTATCCCGATCAGATCCGCGACTTGCAATACGCCCCCGACTTCATCATCCGGGGTCTGCTCGTCGACAAGAAGCTGGGCAACCTGCTCAAGATGGACTCTCACAACTACATTGCCATCGCCACCCACGGCACGCGGGTATTGAGCCGCGAGGAGAGACTCGAGGCCTACCGCAATCGCCAGGTGGATTTGGGACAGGCCAGATACCAGAGTTTCGACACCTTCTTCAGCATGCCGGAGGGTTCGCTCTACGCTGCAATCGTGTCCCTGAAGGAGTCGGATCCCCAGGGGGAGATGCGGAGAATCGAGGTATCGCAGATCTACGACGATGTGCGGTCCTGTGTCGACAAGATCCACCGGGATGGTTCGCTCAAAGCGGTCATCATGAAGGACCTCGACCACTACTTCGTGGCCGACGAGAATCTGCGTCCGACCCTCGAACGCTTTCGGGCGATGGGAAAGAAGCTCTTTCTTCTGACCAACAGTGAATACGAGTACACCGATGCGGTGCTCTCCCATCTGCTCACCACCGAGAACGAATCCTGGCGAGAGCTCTTCGATCTGATCATTGTCGAATCCAAGAAGCCGGATTTCTTCCTCGAGGGCCGGCCCGAGGTCGCGATCCACACCGGGGATCACGAGGGCCGGGACTACTGCTTCCGAGGAGGGAACGCCGCCTTCATCGAGGGTTTTCTCGGGCACCAGGGGGACGAAATCCTCTACTTCGGGGACCACACCTACGGCGACATCCTGCGGAGCAAGAAGGCCGTGGGCTGGCGGACCGCCATGGTGATCTTCGAGTTGGAGCGCGAGATCCGCATCAACGAGAGGCGGAGTCACCTCAATCGGGAGATCAACGACCTGATGGGCCGGGCTCGCGATTTGCGACGAGACCGTGACCAGCTCCACCTCCTGTTGCGGGCCATGCGCCGGCGTCTGGAGGATCCTGCTCCGCCGGTGCCCTCCTGGGCTCAAGGCTTCGCCTCCCGAGAGCTCAAGGCCTTCCTCGCCCGGTCCCCCGAAGCGAGGCAGCAGCACATGGAAGAGCTCGAACACACTCTCGCGGGGCTGGATTTTCTCTTGCGCCAGACCGTGGGCCGGCGCGAAGTCCTGGAGAGGCGGGTGCGGGATGCGCACAATCACACCTGGGGTCGGGTCTTCCGCGAGGGAAGCGAAATCAGCCGCTTCGGACGGCAGGTCAAGGAATTTGCGTGTATTTACACCTCGCGCGTGGCAAACTTTCTGCATTATCCCGGTGACTTCTATTTCACCGGATTGGAGGAACGGATGCCGCACGAGCGGTGATTCGTGCGGCGAAGGCAGGAGGAGGTTCGGTTTCTCTGGCCCAGCATCGCGGAGAGGGTCCCCCGCGCCTGACTCAAGCGGACCCCGGGTATCATGAGCGGCCAGCTATTGAGGCCGGTTCTGGTGTTGGACGCCGGTTATCAGGCGGTCAACGTGGTCCCGATGCGACGTGCCCTGCGACTTCTGGCGGCGGGACGTGCGGTGGCCGTCGAAGAGGATGAGTCTGTGGTCTTCCACAGCGAGCGATGGCAACTGAAATGCCCAGTGGTGATTCGTCTCTTCATCGCCGTCGCGCATCGACTGTACCGCGCGCTCCACGTTCGCTTCAACAAACGCAATGTCTTCGCGAGAGATGGCTACCGTTGTCAGTACTGCGGGGGGGAGGAAAACCTCACCCTCGACCACGTGGTTCCACGGAGTCGCAAGGACGAGTTTCGCCTCGAACACGGCATCAATTCCTGGGAGAATTGCGTCACCGCCTGTCTCTCCTGCAACCTCCGAAAGGGAGATCGCCTCCCGGAAGAAGTCGGAATGCGTCTGCTTCGCAAGCCCGGACCGCCGCGGGGATATCTTCCCATGGTCCAGAATCGTCAGCCCGCCGGCCTGCTCCCGACCTGGCGCCGCTTCCTCCACGCCTGATCAACGGACGAGAGTGATCTTTCGTTGGTCCAGCGTGACGGAGTCGGCTTGCAGGCCCACGATGTAGACTCCGCTGGCGACCTCGCGGCCGCGGGCGTCGGTGCCGTCCCAGCTCAGTCGGTGAGTTCCGGCTTCGAGCCGGCCGGCATCGAGAGTCCGCACCAGCCGTCCCCGGAGATCGAAGATGCGCAGGTCGATCCGAGCGGAGGTGTCGATCTCGAAGCCCAACTCCGTTCGAGGGTTGAAGGGATTCGGGCGATTCGGAAGGAGCCGCGCCCGCCGCGTGGGCAGCTCCGGAGTCGGGACCGCAGATTGGTTGAGCCGGATCTCGTCCACACAGATCCACCCGCTCGGAGCGGTGGATGCATCTTCGACCCAGATGTAGGCATTGACCCCGCTGAGTCCGGTCAGATCCCACCACACCGGACGCATGGTGTCCGAGCCGTGGCCCCTCACCGAGTAGAGAATCGAATCGTTGTCGGCCTGGACCAGAGCCACGAAGCAGGAGAGATCGCTTCCACCGCCCACCCGCATCGACATCGACACCGTGCCCGGAGTGATGGCGAAGACCCGGGATTTCATGGTACCGGTGGCCGTCCCTCCGAGATCACCACCGGGTTGGCCGGTGCCCGAGCCCGGCCCCGCGTAGAAATCACGAGAGCTGAGGTAGCCGTGACCGTTGGCCAGAGCAGTGGTGCCTCCGCGCTCGAGAGCATTGTCGCCGAAGGTCGGTGCGGCGAGAAATGCGCTACCGCTGCGCACCGGCCAGTTCGCGGCCAAGGGATCGGTGAGCACGAGGTAGGGGTCGCCGGTGGTGGGATGGAAGCGCAGAGTGTCGGCTCGGAGGGTCCAGGTGACAGTCCCGAAGAGGGGGCTCGAGGGGCTGTGGACTTCGGGGATGTGCCGAGTGAACAGATAGCTCTCGGTGTCGATGGGCGTGACTTCGGCCGCGATTCCACTTGGGTCGACCACCCGAGCCGATGACACGTCCCAGCCGCTGTCCATCTGCGAGGAGCGAATCCAGCGGACCCCCTCGACATTCTGTTCGGTGTAGAACAAGTACCACTGGCCCGAATGCTCGATCAGTTGGACCGACTCGAGGTCATGCCATTGGGTACCCAGGGCATCGTTGTTGTTCGAAGCCAGGACCCCCACGTCGGTCCAGGTCCAGAGGTCGGGGCTCGTGGCGTGATGGATCGCACCACGACGGACTCCGTCCCGGAGGCCCACCGTGTGGAGGACGTGATGGACTCCCCCGTAGAAGAAGTAGAAGGGATCGCGGAAGCTGCTGAACAGTTGTCCCCGGGCCCAGTCGTAGACCGTGGAATCGGGCTCGAGTGCGGGGTTCTGCGAGAATTTCGTGAACTGAGTGAGGGCGCTGTTGTAGGTGTAGGCACGGCCCATTCTCTGTACAATGGTGACGTCGGTGCCGGTGTAGAGCATGGTCCATCGGCTGGGGTCATCGGGTTTGGGGAAGATGGCCGGCGCCCATACGTTGCGGGCGTCCCAACTCTCGGGCCCAGCCGCCAGGACCGGAAACTCGATGGACCACTCTTGCAAGTCGTTGGTGGTGGCGTGTCCCAATTCGGTTTCCGAGCTGGTTCCCGAGACGCCCTCGAGGCCCCGGATGTAGATGCAGTGCCACTTCTGTCCATCGAAGACCATCTCGTGGTCCTTGATGGTGTGACCGGGGTCCACGAGATAGGGCCCCTCGAAGTCGAAGAGGAGTTGAGAGTGGCCGACCGCAGGCAGCCACAGCAATACGCCGACCAATCCGATGTACCAGCCTCGGTTCATGCCTATCGTCTCGCCGGAGGGGGCGTGTTCAGGTCGACTCGACGCGGCGCTCGTCCGCCGCTGACTACCAGCTGGCCATGCCAGGGAGGGATCGCTTCGCTACAAGTGTATTTGGCCCGGTCGAAGGGTGTCAAATGGGTCGCTCTGGTGGGTCTCCTCCTCTTCGGCGTGGCCGCCCGTCCCGAGGACCAATACGCAAGCGCAAGAGATCTCGAGCGACTTCTGGGATCTTTGACCCGCACTTTCGAGGCGGGTCGACCGGACAGCGTGGTGCAGGTCCTCGATGAGTTGGAGGGGCGTCGCCAGCTCACCGGACGGCTCTACAATCTGCGAGGACTCAGCTTGGACCAGCTGGGCCGAGGATCCGAGGCGATCGAGAGTTTCGAGAAGGGGCTGGCCCTGGCTTACGAACGCCCCGAGCTCCACGCCAATCTGGCGGTCACCCTCCTGAAGCAGGGGGCGACCGGGCGAGCGATGGCCGAATTCGAGGAAGCCATTCGCCTCGATCCCCGATCGGTCGAAGCCCAGCTGGGCTACGGGCGCCTGCTGCGATCCTTTCGACGATGGGATCCGGCGCAGAAGGCCCTCGACCGGGCCCACGAACTCGCTCCCGACGACGGAAGGATTCAGTGGGAACGTGCGGAGCTGAGCGAGGCGGTGGGGGACACCGCCGCCGCCATCGAGGTCTGGAGTTGGTTCGAAGAACACGACCCCACCGCCGAATCGGCCCGACGCATGGGTCGTCTGCGGCCAGGAGTAGGGGAGGCGGAGTGGTACCTCCTCTGTGTGGAACGAGACCCCAATGCCCTCGACTGCCGGGAGAGGGCGGCCGAAATCCTGCTTGGGCAAGGGAAGGCCGAGAGGGCGCGGGACCTTCTCCAGCCCCACGTCCCCGATCTCACCGAAGCCGGACTCCAGAATCTCTATCTGGCCCTCCAACGTCTTGCCGAGGCGACGGCCCTCGAAGATCTGGCGGTGAAGAGACCACCCCGGGCGGCGGGAGGTTGGGGAATCATCGCCCTCTCGCGGCGGCAGGCGGGGCAGCTCGATCAGGCGCTGACCGCGATCGAGTCCGCGTCGGAATTGGCTCCGGAGGACCTGGACCTGGCCAACCTGCGCGGCGTGATTCTCTACGAACTGGGTCGCCGCGACGAGGCTCGTCGGGGGTGGGAAGCGATTCTCGATCGCAATCCCCATCATTCCGACGCACGCCGGAATCTCGACGAGCGTTTTCCTCGTTGAAACGGGTTGTCAATCCCCAAGGAGTCACCGTACCTTATAGCGCCTTGTGCTCTCGGGCTGCGTCGGGACAGCCCATCTTTCGACTTTTGTTCGTAGGGGTTCATCATGAGTCGAGCCGGACGCTCGTGGCAGATCGTCGCTCTCTTCGCATTCGCGATCCTGCTATCTGTCATCTCCATGGGCTGCGATCAAACCGACGAGGATTGCTGGGTTCCGACGGGTGAGGCCTTGGCCGTCACCACGGACACCCTCTCCACCGATCACTTCTTCCCCAAGTTGTCTCCGGACGGGACCCGAGTCGCCTTCACCACCGACTTCTGGGGCACCAAGGAATACGATGGTGATGGCCGCCGGGATTTGGCCATCATCGATGTGCCGATGCCCGGCGAGCAGAGGTCTCCGGTGGCTCGACTCTTCGACCTCGGGAATGCGCGTCGGGTGGTCTTCGCCTCTCTCCCCATCGACGATGGCACGAACTTCTCGAGTTTTGGGGGATTGCAGAGCTCGTGGCCGGACTGGCACCCGGATGGTGTGCGGATGGCTCTGGTGGTCACGGTGCAGATCGGTGGACTCAAGCGACTCGAGCGGCTCTACATCTTCGAACCCGACCTGGCCGGAGCCACCGGTCAGGAGATCACCGGACTCAACCCCGTGCTGGTCGACGACGTGGGTTTGGGGGGACTGGGTCTGGAGAATCAGTACCACTACGCCACTCCGGCCTTTTCCCCCGATGGAGAGTGGATCGCTTACAGTCGCTTCTTCTTCAAGGCCGCAGATCCGGCGAATGGGACCCCCGCGGTCACTCAGGCTCCGGCGATCTTCGCTCACAATCTCCTCGACGGGCGGACCATCCGGGTGACGAGTGGAGCCCCCATCGAATGGGAGCCGAGCTGGTCGCCCTCGGGAACGGAAATCGCCTTCACCAGCAATCGGGGGACTCTCACCGGTCACACCGAGGTGTTCAAAGTGGGATTCGACCCCGCGAATCCTGCGGTGGAGGGTGGGCCAGACGGTGCGGTGCGACTGACCTTCACCGACATCGATCCCCGCCCGAAGGTTCCCGCAGGGTCGATGCAACCGGCCTGGCTGGGTTCGGGCCGCATCGTGTTCACGAGCACTCGGCGTCCCCCTTGCAGCTCGCTTCGGGATCGCAACCTGTGGTCGATGGATGCCGATGGTGGTGACCAGAAGATTCTCTTCCAGACCCGCAGCGATGATCAGTATGCGTCGGTCGATCCCCGAGGTGGCAATACCATCGTGTTCACCACCCGGATGAATCTGCTTCCCGATTTCGACGATCAGAAGACCGACGTGTGGATCTTGCGGGACTTCACTCCCTGATCCCGCCGTGATCGAGGAGTCGCAAGCCCGTCGCCTCATCGTCGAGGCCGGTCGGCGGATGCGGGAGCGTCAGTTGATCGTGGCGCGCGAGGGAAACCTCAGCGCAAGAGTCGGCAGAGACCTCTTCCTCACCACTCCCGCCGGTTCGGACAAGGGAGAGCTTGGTCCAGAAGAGTTGGTCTTGGTGGACATCCGGGGCCGGGTCCTGTCGCAGGGGCAGCCCAGCTCGGAGACCCCCATGCACCTCGCGATCTACGAGGTGCGACCGGAGGTGGATGCCGTCACCCATGGGCATCCTGCCCACGCCACGGCCTTCGCCGTGGCGGGCCGCCCCCTCGACCAGTGTCTTCTCCCCGAAGTGGTCGTCGACCTCGGTCAGGTGCCCCTGAGTGACTACGGCACTCCGTCGACCGATGAGATTCCCCGGGCGGTGCGAGAGCTGGCCCGGCACCACCCCGCCATTCTGCTGCGCAACCACGGCGTGGTGACCATGGGCGCGGATCCCCTGCGAGCGCTCGATCGATTGGAAACCGTCGAGCAGTTGGCTCGCATCACCTGGATCGCGGAGAGCCTGGGGGGAGCGGTGGCGCTCAGCCCAGAGCAGGTCTCCGCCCTGATGGAAATCCGGGAGGGATATGGTCTGCACGGAAAAGTCGCAGCTTGTAGCTCCTCCTCCCCATCCACGGCAGTCGAGTTTCTCGAGGGCGAGGAGCAGAGGCTTCGTCGCTTGGTCGAGACTTACAAGAAGCGCTTGGCCGCAGAGGGCTGAAGCGGGGTTGTCGTCCAGGATTGGGATCCCCAAAAGAAAAAGCCCCGGCCGTGATGGCCGGGGCTTCTGTCGTGGTCCGATGCAATGACCGCGGGTCAGAAGGTTGCCGTGGTCTGGACGAAGAGGCTCATCGCGGAGTCGAGCTTCGCCGGATTGCTCACTCCACCGCCCATGGACTGCTCCTGATAATCTCCGGGAAGCCAGAGGCCGAACTTCGCCAGGAAGGTCAGGTTCTGTTCCGGACTGTAGGTGGCCACCACATCGACTTCGCTGCCGAGAGTGTTGTCGAAGGTCGGATCGCCGCTCAACCAGGCCGTACCGTTGGCCAGGTACGCGCTGTCTGCCGACTCGGCAACCTGGAAGTAGTGGTAGCTGCTCCAGAGCTTCCACCGGTCATTCGGCTTGAGGCCCAGAGTGGTCTGGTAGTCGAGGATGTTCCTCCAGCCCACGAAGTCCATGTAGCCCAGCACGCCGTGGCTGGTGGGGAAGAGCTGCTGGTAGGTGCCGATCTCGGTGGGATCGGTTCCGTCGTCGCCGGAGGCGTAGTTGAACTCGAATCCGATCCAGCTCTTGACCGCGGTGGGAAGGCCGTACTGGAATCCCGCCACCGCGGCGACGCCCTTGTAGTCGGCCCCATCCGCACCGAAGGTGGTCTGAGGAGCGCTCCCGAATTGGATCGCACCCTCACCGAAGAGCTTCAGGTCTTGGTCGGGCATGTCGACGGTGACCCGTCCACCCGCGGTGAAGAGGTTCCCGGTGGCGTTCTCGGTGTCTCCGGTCGAGGTGTCGGTGAGATCACCCTGATCCTTGTAGACGTCGAAGACATAGGCCTCGATGGCCGCATCCTCGCTGGCGTCGTAGTGGAGGTAGGCGCCGATGAAGGCTTGCTCGCCATTGGGATTGGAAGTGACTCCGGCACCGCTGTTGATCGTGCTCACGCCGCCGGTCTCGTTCAGTTTCATCGCAAAGGCGTGGAACCATCCGAAGCCCTCGATGTCGCTCAAGAGACGAATCCCGTCGAAGGAACGTCCCACGTCGGACCAGCCCACGGGTCCGATCTGGCGCTCCGCTCCGTACTTCATCTCCATCCGTCCGATCTGGAAGGACAGATCACTGTCGAAGGCGCTGTGGATGAGGACATAGCCCTGATGCAGGTCGGTCTGCTCGAGGCTGGTGAGGGTGTTGGCCGGTTCTCCCAGCGCTCTGGTGTCCTGGAATTGGATGTAGGCGGAGGTGTATTCCCCCGCGTCGAAGGTCATCCCGATCCGCGTCCGCATTCGCGCGTAGTTGTCGGGATCATCGACGTCGCTATTGAAGTCGTGGTTGAGGAGGACATACTCGCGAACGCGGACTTGTGCATCGAGCACAGGTTCGGTCGCCACGGCAAGGCGCGGGCAAAGGCTGGCCACCAGCGCCAGACCGGTGACCCACATCGTCAGTCGGGATCGATTCAACATTGCGTTCTTCCCTCCGTAAGGGTGGATGCGGCGTCCCGCGCACATCCGGTGAGCTGGTCCACGATGGCTTCCCAGCCGAAGTGGGCCTGGATGTGAGCCCGCGCCGCGCGCGCGAGCTCCTCTCGTCGATCTTCGTTCTCGAGGAGATCGAGAACGAGTTCCGCGAATTCTTCCTTCGAAGAGGCGATGCCCATGGCTCGGCCGTCTTCGTCGATTCCCTCCGCCCCGATGGGCGTCGTCACCACCGGCATGCGACGAGCCATGGCTTCGAGGATCTTGATCTTGATGCCGCCCCCGCTCAGGAGCGGAGCTACGAAGAGGGCAGCCCGGTCGAAACATGCATCGAGCTGCGGGACGAAGCCCAGAAGGTGAACTCGGTCACCCGCCTCTCTGGCCGCGCTCAGCAATTCGGGGGGCGCTCCAGCGCCGACGATGTCCAATTGGAGGTCGGGCGCCCGGCCCCAGATTCGAGGCATGATCCTCTCCACGAGGTGTAGGGCTCCATCCACATTGGGCGGATGGTCGAAACTTCCGACGAAGAGGATTCGGGGTGGTCTGGTGTCGAGACCGGCGGCCGGAGGCAGCAATGCCACGTCGCTTCCCAGGGGAATGGTGCGGAGATTCCTCGATCCGCTCAGCGCATGCAGAAGCACGCGATCCTGTTCGGTCACACATATCACAGTGTCTGCCCACTGACCGAATTGCCGCTCATGCCGAGAGGCAATGTCGACCTCATGCTGTAGGCGCCTCCTCCGAGCAGGGCCCTTCGCCGTAGTCAGCGCACGCAAGCGCGCCAGCGTCGTCAACTCGTGAGTGTTGAGCAACACCACCGGGCGTGAGTCATCTCGAATTCGCAGGTTCTTGTCCCATAACGCGGACGGAGTGTCAAAGAGATTTCGCACCCAACGTGCATAGCCCGCGAGAAAACCGTATTCGACTTGGACGACCTCGGGTTCGAAGTCGAGAATGCGCTCGCGTACGGCCTGGAACATTAACTTGCGCCGGTACTTGGTGACCATCAAGGGTTCCCCGCGCCGACGGGCTTCGATCAAGCAGCGGAGGCGATCCATCCGCAGCGAGACCGAGGCCATCCCTCGGTCCTGTTCGCTGGCGAAGGCGATGCCATGAACCGCTACTCCCGCCTCACGCAGGTCCTGATCGAGACCATCTTCCTGACTTCGCTGGAAGCAGAGAAGCTCGACTTCATGCGCTTGGGCCAGCTTCCGACAGAGGTCGAAGACGCAGCGGCCTCCGCCGTGTCCGATCTGCGAATGAGGCAGATAGGGAGAGATGACGAGCCAGCGCATCGGTGGTCAAGGCAAGGTATAGCCGCGTCGAACGGCGAGGAGCTCTCGCTGCTTCTCCAATTCGATCTGCCAATTCGTGGTGCCCGACTCGAGGTGTTTGCGATTGATCGAGATCCACTCCACGGCATCTCGTTGGATCTCGTCCTCGATTTTCAGATCTCGGGTGATCACATCGGCGATGAGGTGGGCGAGATCCTCTTCGTCCAGGGTCAGATCGACCAGTTCGTCTTCGGCCAGGCGATCGGTGATCGCCAGACTGATCGATTCGATTCGCTCTTCGCTCAGTCGCATCGGCGTTCTCCCTTTCGGGGGGCGCAGGTGGGTGCGGTCACAGCACGAAGCCCCGTTCGCGGGCGATCTGGCGGCGGAACTTCAATCGCAGTGATTCGACATCCATGTCCTGGGATCGAATGTCCGCCGAATGCTCACGGAGCAGGTCATCGACTTCGGCGTCGATCTCGTCCTCTTCCCGAAGGTTGTCGAGAATGACACTTCCAACCTCGACGGCGACCGCGGTGGGAGTGTCCTGGAGAGTGACAGAAGGGTGCTCTTCCATCATCGTCACGATCTGCCGCGCGAGATCCTTGACTTTTTCCTGAGAGAAGCGCATCGCTCCCTACCTCCTGCGCGGTGGCTCCGCTACCGGGTTGCCGGACCGACGGGCCCACGCTAAGCTGGGCCAGCCCGGTCCGATCGGCTCCACGCTAGCGCCATCACCTTTCATTGCAAGGCTTTTGTGAGTTGAATGGGCGCCGGAACTTCGGTGGGAGCCTTCGCGTAGGACCGCAGTCGATGCGACGAAGCGCCCGAACTCGATCGAAGAGGGGATGAGCACCGTGAACGAAGCCCTGCGGGAATTACAGGGGCGGGTGGAGGAGCAGTGTGCTTCTCTGCGTCGCCTCGAGGACGAGGTCTCCAAGGTGGTGGTGGGCCAGAAGGACATGATCGAGGCGCTGATGCTCGGTCTGCTGACCGGCGGTCACGTCCTCCTGGAAGGCGTTCCCGGTTTGGCCAAGACCCTGGCGGTCAGCAGCCTGGCCCGTGCGCTGCACATGAGCTTCCAGCGCATCCAGTTCACCCCGGACCTCTTGCCGGCCGATTTGGTGGGGACTTTGATCTTCGACCAGCGGACCAACGAGTTCATCACCCGAAAGGGGCCCATCTTCGCAAACGTGATTCTCGCCGACGAGATCAACCGGGCGCCGGCCAAGGTGCAGTCGGCATTGCTCGAGGCAATGCAAGAGCTGCAGGTGACTCTGGGCGACGAGAGCCATCGGCTCGAGGAGCCCTTCTTGGTGCTCGCGACCCAGAATCCCATCGAGCAAGAAGGGACCTATCCCCTGCCCGAAGCGCAGGTCGATCGCTTCATGCTCAAGGCCCTCGTTGCCTATCCCACCCGCGAAGAGGAGCGCCTGATCCTGGATCGCATGGTGGGCGGCGAGCTCCCCGCCATCGACGCGGTGATGACCGTCCCGGAATTGATGGACGCGAGAGAGGTGGTGGCCGAAGTCTACGTCGATGACAAGGTCAAGGACTACGTCCTCGACCTCGTGCGCTGCACCCGGGATCCCGGGGACTTCGACCTCAGTCTCGCACCGCTGATCACCAATGGGGCAAGCCCCCGGGCGACGCTCTTTCTCACTCGGGCGGGCAAGGCCCACGCATTCCTGCGGGGTCGGGCGTTCGTGACTCCGGAGGACATCAAGGCGGTGGGACCGATGGTGTTGCGTCATCGCATCGCGATCAGCTACGAGGCCGAGGCCGAAGAGCTCAGCAGCGAGGACATCGTGCGTTCCATCTTCGACCAGATCGAGGTGCCCTGAGTCGCAGCGGCGGCGATGGCAGAAGAACCATGGTGCACCCACGCCCGCAGAAGGATGCCGATGATTCGGTTCGGGGGATTCCCCCGGACCTTCTCGAGCGGGTGCGCCGTCTCGAGATCAAGACCCGGCGGATCGTGTCGGAACTCTTCGGCGGCGAGTACCACTCGGTATTCCAGGGCCAGGGGATGGAGTTCCGCGAGGTTCGGGAATACTTTCCGGGCGACGATACCCGGGCCATCGACTGGAATGTCACCGCGAGGATGGGTTCTCCCTACTTGAAGCAATACGAGGAGGAGCGAGAACTCACGGTCATGATTCTGGCCGATCTTTCGGCCTCCGGCCGTTTCGGCAGCGGGGAGAGAATGAAGACGGCGGCCCTGGCGGAGCTGGGAGCTCTGTTGGCCTTCTCTGCCATCGGCAATCAGGACAAGGTGGGTCTGATTCTCTTCACCGACGAAGTCGAACTCTTTCTACCGCCCAGGAAGACGCGGTCCCACGGCCTGCGGGTGGTCAGGGAGCTCCTCTACCATCCCCCGCGGGGGCGGGGGACCGATCTGGGCGAGGCCCTCACCACGTTGCACCGAGTTCAGAAGAAGAAGGCCGTGGTGTTCCTCCTCAGTGATTTTCTGGACGAGGGATATCAGAAGGCACTGGCCATGACCTCTCGGCGTCACGACCTCATCGCCATGCAGCTCATCGACCCCCGCGAGCGAGAGCTTCCGGGAGTGGGGTTGGTGCGCTTGGAGGATCCGGAGAGCGGGGCAGAGGTGTTGGTGGACACCTCCGACCCTCGGGTTCGAGAGGAGTTCGCGACTCGTGCCCGCCGACGGCAGACCGAATTGGAAAGATCTCTGCGCCGGGCGGGTTGCGACCACGTCGCCTTCGACATCAGCGAGTCGGTGGTCGACCCTCTTCAGCGTTTCTTCCTGCGACGGGGGCGCCGGAGATGAGACTTCGGCACTCGCGCGGGGGGCTGCTCCTGCTCTGGCTGGTGGCCGTGGTGCCGGGGGGCTCGGCGAAGGCGGGCGTGGAGCTCCAACCCGAGCGGCCGTCTCTCGGCCACGATGCGACCCTCGTATTGGACCAGGCGCCGACCGACAGCACTCGGATTCCGACGGGAATCGGAGTCAGCATCTGGACCACTCCGGACCCCCGTCGTTTCCGGGTGCGTCCGTTGCGCGTGGGCCGAGTGGGGGTTGTTCTGCCCGCGGCCTCCGACACCCTGTGGTGGGAGGTCCCCCGGGCCATCCAAGAGCCCGACCCGTCCACCCTGCGAGGGTTGCATCGGGTTGGCGACATCGAGCCGAGTTGGTGGAGGCAGATCCTGGGCGCGGCGCTGCTCCTGTTGGCCTTGGTCCTACTCCTCCGCCGCTGGTTGAGGCGCAATGCGGCGCCCTTCGAGGCTCCCCTCCCGGTGGTCGATCCACCCCATCTGACGGCCCAGCGGCGACTACGGGCCTTGCGGGATCGACCCTGGTTGGGGGAGGGTCGTTTCGACGAGTGGTATGTGGAGGGAAGTCACATCCTGAGGGAGTACATCAGTGGGCGCTATCGAGTGGCGGCCTTGGACTGGACGAGCGTCGAGTTGGCGCAGCGCCTTCTCGACGCTGGACACGCGAGTGAAGAGATCGCCCGCCTACGGCCTCTCTTGGAGGAAGCAGATCGCGTGAAATTCGCGGCCCAGCGACCCACCGAGAACCAGGCGAGAGTCTGGGTCGATGACATCGAGGCCTTCGTGGAGTCGACGGCAGTCGATGTCGTCTACAGCCTGCCCGAAGCCCTCGAGGCGGCGCGACGTCTGAACGCGGGGAGGCTCCGCTGATGGAATTCGCACGGCCGATGGTGTTGGGCCTCTTCCCACTCTTGGCGTTGGTCTTTTGGTGGGGGCTGCGCCGGAGCGATCGCGGGGCCACTCTGCGGTTCAGCGATCGTAGGGTGTGGTTCGGGGTCAGCGGAGGTCGGCGAGTCCGGTGGAGGCGTTTGCACCACGCGGCACGTCTATTGGCCTGGACCGCGCTGTTGGTGGCATTGGCTCAGCCTCGGGTGGCGCACGAGCGGCGGCAGATCGAGGGAGAGGGAATCGACATCGCGATGGCGCTCGATATCTCCGGAAGCATGAGGGCGTTGGACTTCGAGCCCGATGACCGCATCACCGTGGCCAAGAGAACCATCGAGGAATTCGTGGAGGGCCGGCCGAACGACCGGATCGCGTTGGTGGTCTTTGCGGCGCGGGCATTCACGCAGTGCCCTCTCACCCTCGATCATCGGGTGCTCAGCCGCTTTCTCGACGAGGTCCAGATCGGACTCATCGAAGACGGGACGGCCATCGGAATGGGCGTCGCCACCGCAGTCAAGCGTCTGGCCCGAAGCGACGCGAAGTCCAAGATCCTGGTGTTGCTCACCGATGGAGTGAACAATGTCACTACCGTCGACCCGATGACCGCGGCGCAGGCGGCCAAGAGCCTGGGGGTCAAGATCTACACCATCGGAGTTGGCAAAGAGGGTCTGGCTCCCTACCCGATCGATCATCCGATACTCGGACGACGTTACACTCAGATCGAGACCCACATCGACGAGGAGCTCCTGCGGCAGATGAGCGCTCTCACCGGAGGACAGTACTTCCGAGCCCAGACCGGGGAAGGGTTGCAGCGAGTCTTCGATGTGATCGACGAGCTCGAGACCTCCAAGATCGAGACCACCGTGTACACGGATTACCAGCAGTTGGCCGGCCCATGGATGTGGGCCGGATTGTTCTTCCTCCTAGTCGAAAGCCTGTTGGGCGCGACTCTGGCTCGCGTCCTTCCCTGATCATGAGATTCGCCTATCCTCATGTCCTCTGGTTGTTCTGGGCCCTGCCGGTCTTCGTGTTGGTGTTGGTCCGCAGCCGATCGGCAGCGACGGAGAGAGTGGAGGAGTTCACGGGGTCCGTGCTGCGCGACGAGCTCAGTGCCTCGGTGGACCACCGGCGGCGGCGATGGCGAGCCACTCTCCGGATTCTCGGTCTGGCCCTGCTGATCTTCGCAGCGGCTCGACCCCAGTGGGGTGCGAGCGAAGTGGAAGTTCAGCAGAAGGGCATCGACCTGGTCATCGCTCTGGATGTGAGCCGATCCATGTTGGCGGAAGACGTTCAACCCAACCGGCTCTTTCGCGCCAAGGCAGAGTTGGGAGACCTCATCGACGGACTCGAAGGCGACCGAGTGGGATTGGTGTTCTTCGCCGGAGGAGCGTTTCCTCAGTGTCCGGTCACTGTCGACTATCCGGCCGCGAGGC
This sequence comes from Candidatus Krumholzibacteriota bacterium, assembly GCA_024276305.1. Classification (GTDB taxonomy): domain Bacteria; phylum Krumholzibacteriota; class Krumholzibacteriia; order JAJRXK01; family JAJRXK01; genus JAJRXK01. The sequence goes on along the minus strand of JAJRXK010000020.1, from coordinate 1,266 downwards.
TTTTTCTGTCCCAGGCGGATCCCTCCATGATCTCCAGCCAGGGCACGGACATCGGGACGGCGGTCGACGTCGCGCTGAAGCTCTTCGATCAGGACCGAGGCCGACATCGAGTCATCCTCCTGGTCACCGATGGGGAAGACTTTGCGGACGGGATCGAGGCTGCAGCCCAGAAGTTGCGCAAGAGTGGGGTGGTGTTGCACGCAGTGGGGATCGGCACCGCGGGGGGCGCGCCCATCCCGAAGATTTCCGATGACGGTCGGCGAGAGGGATTCGTGCGCGACTCCCAAGGAAATGTGGCCATGAGTCGTCTGGAGGAGGGGGCACTCCTCGAGCTGGCGCGGTCGACCGGGGGAATCTATCTCCGGGCGGGTACCGCAGGGATCGATGTGGCGCGTCTTCGAACGGAACTCGATGCGGTCGAGGGCCGTTCCTATTCCGAGCAGCGAGTGGTCAGCTATCAGGAGCGTTTCGCCTGGCCACTCATTCTGTCCATGCTTCTGTTGGGGATCGAGGCCCTGTTGAACGATCGGCGACCCGAGCCGAGGAGAGCCCGATGAGCGGCATCGCCAGCGTCATCCCTGGACCGCGGGTGGGCATTCTCGCCGCTCTGGTGCTGATCGCGGTGACGGCTCCGGCTTCGGCTTTCGACCCCCTTCAGCGGGCGGAGCGCGCGGTGCGCCGGAGCCGGGAAGCGATGGCCGCGGGGGACACGACGGAGGCCATCGACGAGATGCTCCGAGCCCAAGCCCTCGAGCCGGACGATCCACGAATCCGTCATGCCCTCGGAGAAATCTTCTACCAGAGTCAGCAGTATTCGTCGGCAGAGCGCATCTTCGATGCTCTGCGAGACCAAGAGACGACCGACGGCTCGTCGGCGGATTTCCGAATCTCGGATCTGTTGTACAACACCGCGAACGTCGCCTTTCGCCAGAAGGACTACGAGAAGGCCCTCGAGTACTACACGGAGGCTCTCCTGCGGTCGGACCCGGCGCAACCGGCCGATGAGGATCTGCTCCACAATCTCGAACTCACCCAGGCCATGGTCGAATCTTCGGAGTCTCAGTCCACCGATGGCGGTGATTCTCAGGACCAGCAGGACCAGCAGGACCAGCAGGATCAACAGGATCAGCAGGACCAGCAGGACCAGCAGGACCAACAGGATCAACAGGATCAACAGGATCAACAGGACCAGCCGGACAGCACGGAATCTTCTTCGGCGGCGCCCGATACCAACTCGGTGGCTCAGGGTGATAGCTTGCAGACCCT
>JAJRXK010000019.1 GCA_024276305.1 Candidatus Krumholzibacteriota bacterium | reverse complement strand
GACGCCAGGGCGAGAGTCTCTCCGGGGCGCAGCCAGTGGAAGAAGACCTCTCCTCCGATGAGGCCGGTGGCCCAGGGCTGGGACCGGGATCCCGAGGCCGCGGCCAGAGTGAGGCGTGCCGCCCACCGCCCCCGGTGTTCGAGGTCGAGGGCAACCGCGCGAGATGCGCTGCCCCGACGGCCATGCCACCACAGTCTGGCTCGGCGCAGCCACGAGGAGCGAGTCGATTCCAGTCGAAGGTAGAGGTCCAAGTCCGTCTCGGGGACCACCTTCGCACCGCCACCTTCGTCGTCGAGGCCCAGGCGGAACTGCCAAGCCACCGACCGCGTCCGGCGGCTCAGCCGGGGTTCGACCCACATCCGAGCCCGATGCACGACTCGCTCGGCTTTTCCCTCTCCACGTTCCAACCTGCGCAGCAGCACTTTCCAGGTGACCTCCGAGCCGGCGTGCCGCACTCCGGTCTGCCAACTCCGATGCGGCCGGTCGAGAGCCGCGAGACTGATGGGATCCCGGGCGGTGAAAGCGCTCTGACCTGCGTGGGTGACGCCGACTCCCCACCTCCAGCTCTCGTGGCGCCACTGAGTCTGAGCGAAGAAGCGCCACGCACCGGGTCGGCCAGCCAGATCCAGGCGAGCTCCGACCGGGCCTCGGTGGCTTCGGAGTCCCAACATGCCCTGAACCTCTCCTCCCCAAGGCCTCATTGCCCCCCACACCACCGCAGTGGAGTCTCCCTGCCACTGGCCCTCGAACCAAGTTCGCACCCTCCCCGCGGGGCTCTGAAAGCCCCACAGACCAACGCGGCCGCCCCGCCACTGCGCGGCCAGGGCCCGGTCCTCGAAGACCGAGGAAAGGGTAGGGACCGCGCCCGCGAGACCTCGCAGGCGGAAGGAGAGGAGAGCCGTCCGACTCCGACGAGTCGGATCGGAGAGAAAGAGGGGCGACGCACTCCGGGGGCGCAGACTGCCCATTCCCAGGGTCCACCTCTCCCCCTTCCACACCGCGTAGGCCGGTCGGGTCGATGCGGAGGGACTCTCGCGATAGGCCAACTCCCACCGAGCCCCCCGCCCCACGAATCGCCCGTCCGGGCGGGGAGAACCTCGCTCGTTCCACCGCATGCGCTCTCGCACTTCCCATCGGACCCTGCCCGGTGACCGCAGATTCGTCGGTTCTGCGACCGACGGAAGCACGAAGGGAGCGAGGGCTTCGATCTGTTCGGCGGTCACCCCCGGGACCAGACGGAGATCGTTCAGCGATCGCAACGCGCCCCGAGCCGCGAGCGCGACCACTGCTTCGGCCTCTTCCGAATCGAGCCACGGAAGGAGGGCGATTTCCTCGGCGGATGCCCTTCGCAGATCCATCGGTTCGTTCACCCAGAGCGAGAGAGCCTCTTCGACTTCGATCTCCTCCGCCTGGGCCCCGCCGACGAGGCAGATCCCCAGCGCCAGGACCCCTCCCCACCACATCCACCTCATGGCTGCCACCTCAAGGCGAAGCTGAGGCCCCCGGAACGCACCCCGTCGAGGACCGTGGCAATCCGGTACTCCCAGGCCCCCCGTGCAGTGGCCACGGTGAGGGTGGCGTCTTCTTCGCCGACCCGGAGCCCAAGTCGCAGAGCACCTCGGGATCCGAACTCGAATCCTCCCTCCCAATGCGCGCCCTCCGCATAGGATTCGCTCCGCCGGAGCAGACCCAGTCGCCACTGGGGCCAAGTCCACGTGAGGAGCGTCTCGACGCGGTCCCTCGCGGAGCTGGACGGACGAAAGGTCCACCTCGCTCCCAGACTCCACCGCCCCTCCTGCCAGCGCAGGGCCCCGCGCCAGGAGTCCCGGTGTCGGTCCCGAGTCCACCGACTTCCACCCGCCGTCCCAACCACAGGCCCACCAGAGAGAGTCCACCTCCGCACCGCTGCAGACCCGCCTGAACCCGCCCGTCGCGGACCCACTGCGTTCGCAGGGCTTCGACGGTGACCAGGGCCGACCACCCGCGCGAGCCGGGCGGCTTCCACCGCACCCAACCGGCGTGGATTTCGCGCAGCGGGTAGGGCTTCGCATAGCCCACCTCCAACTTCGTCTCGACGAACCAACCCTCCCCCGGAAATCCCTCCGCCGAGTCCGCGACTTCGGGAAAGCTCTGCGCCGCGGCCCGGGAGGCGCAGAGCCAGACCACCAGGACCAGCATCCACCGCCTCGACCCCCGGCTTCTCATCGCTGGGCCCCCACCGCGATCAAGCGCCGCCAGCTCCTCCCCGAACCGACGCCGTGAACCCGCACCACATAGGCCCCCCAGGGCACCCGACGGCCCGCACCGTCACGGCCGTCCCAGATCCACTGGGCCACCTCCGCGGAATGGGAACCCTCGAGTTGGATCACTCGATCGCCATTGAGGTCGACGACCTCGGCCACCGCATCCGGGGCCACACGAGAGTCGCGCAGGGCCACGTGGAGAAAATCGGCCTCGCCATCTCCGTCGGGAGAGAAGGGAATGGGGCGGACTTGGAGACCGACCTCCGGTGGAGGGAAGCGCGCGGCATCGTTGGCTCGACCGGGTGAGGATCCGCGGGGCGCCGGCAACCACAGGGAGGGGGTCGCGGGAGTGGGTCGAGCCCGCTCCAGGCTCCGACCGGCCTCTCCAAAGTCCTCCGCAGTCCATCGCAGCCAATCCACGACCCTCCCATTCGGATCGTAGAGCAGGAGCTCGTCGGCGAATCCCTGATCGGAATCGCTCTGGTTGAGGGCCGGCCATCCTCCCTCCGGGCGGAGGACCAGCACCGCGGGATCGAGGAAGAGTTCGTCCGTCTTGGGGCCGATCACCGCCCGGTCGCCGGGCTGGAGTCGGATCTTCCCTCCCAGACGGCGGGGACGACGGGCCGAATCGGAGATCGCCCACTCCGCGACTTCCACCGGCGCATCACTCGAGTTGTGGATCTCGATCCACTCGCTCTCACCACTTCGAGGACGGGCCATCACTTCGGTGAGGAGGAGGTCCGCCGGACCGACTTTCACCGTAAGCCAGCGCTGAGCCTCTCCCACTCTCGCCCAAACCGTGTCCACCGGGGCGCGGAGAATCACCTCGCGGCGCAAGTGCACGGTGTCGCCCCGGGCCACGGTCAGGGGATCCGTCCGCAGCGTTCGGGTTCCGGTCTGCAGATCCGCCCGCTGCTCTTCTTGCCAACCCACCGCCCGCACCACGACCTCGAGCTGGGCCTTCCCCGGCCGGGCCAGCCACGGCGGATCCAGGCGGAGGTCCTCGATGGCGAAGGCCTCCGCTTCGGCATTCGCGCCGCCGGGACTGGGCGAGTCGAGTTCCTGGAAGTCCTGGGCGTTGTTCTGCGAGTCCGAACCATCGGGGACCCTCCCCAAGCTCCGTCCACTGGGGTCGGAGGCGGGAAGCCCCTCGGCCAGGGCCGGCGCATCTCCCCAGGCGAGCCGGTCCAGAACTTGATCTCCGCGGCGGAGCCAAAGCGCATCGGGACCATTCTGCAGGTCGAGGCTGCGGTGAACATCTGCCTCCTCGACCTCCGCTTCGCCCACTACGAACCAGGCGTGGGGAGGAAGGTGAGCCCCCGCGCGCCCCACCCAGACCACCCGAGGGTCGTCCGGGGAGGAACCATTCACGAAGAGGAGCTCCACCCCCGCCAGGTCCTCGGAGGCGGGACCGCTGTTGTAGAGTTCCACGAATTCCCGGGCCCCGTCCGGGCCCGGAGGGTCGTAGAGAACCTCGTTGATGGTGAGTGCCGCGTGGACCCCGGCCACCGAGGTACAGATCACCACGAGAGTCACACCGATCAGAAGGACGCCCGCCTTCGCGGGCCCAGATCCCGATCGCAGCATGGGACAGATTCCTTACCGGGAGGTCAGTTCTGCCGGGGAGAAGGCCGGGGCTCCTGAATCAGAGAAGCCCCCACCGCCGGCGCAGAGTCCACTCTCCTCCCACCAGGAGGAGGAAGGGCACCAAGGCCCACCAGCTCGACCAGAGGTCGAGGCGGCTCAGTTTCACATCTCGTCGAGGGGAGAGATCCAATTCCTCGACCCACCGGAGATCCTCCGGACGCTTCAGCAATCGCCCGCCACTGCTCTCGGTCAGAGCGCGCAAACCCGCCACATCGGGACGGGGATCACGATACTCGACCGAGTAGGCATCGACCGTGAGAGGGGACCAGGCTCCCACCTGCGGTCCCTGCTCCGTCTCGGCCACCACCCGGAGCCGATAGTCGCCCGGAGAGAGGGTCGGCAGAGCCTGGACGCGCCCCCCCGGCGCATCGGGATCGAGGCGCATGGGCAGGCGTTGTACCGCAGTGGTGTCGGTCGCATCCGCACGGATCCATTCGAGCCAGAGCTCCCTCTCCGAGTCCGGACGGAATTGGGCATCGAGGACCGTGGCCCGCACCAGCGCATCACTCCCCACCGCAATCACTCGCGCCGGGAGTTGGAGGCGGAGCCGATCGCGGGACGATCCCTCGGCGAGCTGGGCCATGAGATTCTGCATCAACACCGCAAAGAGTTCTTCGTTGTCTCCCTGGCCCAGACGCCAGAAGGACCATGGCCACAGCGGAGCCGCCGACCACATGGCGATTCTTCCCTGTCCTTCGGTCCTCAATGCCAGAAGGGGCTGAGTCCAGGGGCCGCTGCGCATCTGCAGGACCACCTCTGCGTCGGGGGCCGGATCCAGGGGACCCAGAGCCCGGTCCATCGGCGGGAGCTTGGCCAAACGCGCATCCACCTCTCCCACCGAAGGCGGCCACTCCAGAAGCGGGCTGCTCCTCCCCTCGACCGCGACTTCGGCCCGGTACTCCCCGGTGGTCCATCTCCACCTTCCTCGGGGGCGCAGAGGCAGAAGGGCCGACTGGCCTTCGGAAAGGCGTGGGAGTCCGGGCCCGACCGCATTCGCACCCAGGACCCAGAGTCCGCTCCCGGCTTCCACCAATTGCGAGAGCGGGACCTCCTGCGAAAGCCGCGCATAATCCGAAAGGGATGCGGCCACGAAGAGATCCACGTCTTCGACTTCCTGCGTTCCGAGAGGCCAGACCAGAGTGCTTCCGGCCGCCGCAACCCTCATTCCATCGGCTCCGCGGTAGGCCACCAGGAAGTCGAAGCGCGGATCACGCTGCGCCACTCGCCGCAGAAAATGCGTGTCCCAGGAAGGCTGGAGGGCGTAGAAGAGGACTCGCAGGCGGTCCTTCTGGACTTCGTAGGCAACTTGGAGACGGTTGTTCTGGGTCAGGATCTCCCCCGCCACCGGCTCCACCACCACCTCGAGGCGCTGCCATCCCAAGCTGTCGGCTTCGACTACGAAATGGAACGGTTGGCGTCCGGTGCCCGGGACCCAGGACAGATCTTGGGCATCGAGAAGCTCCCCTTCCCGCCGGATCTCGACCCGCGTCGAACCCGGCTGCGCCGACTGCACCACGACTTCCCCTCGGATCTCGAGGCGATCCCCCCGACGTACCACTGCCGGATGGCGTAGGCGGTCGAGGCGCAGGTCGCTGCTTCCCGCGCTGTCACCGAGGGCGACGGCGAAGATCGGCAGGTCCACTCCCCGTCCTCCACCGGCACGACCCGTATTCCGACCGTCGCTGAAGAGGACGATGCCCCGCAGATTGTCGTCGAGGTGGCGTTGTTGGGCCGACACCAAGAGACTCCGAAGATCGGTCCCCTCCCCCCGGGCCGCGTCGAAGTCCCACGGGCCCGCAACCCGCACCCGCCTCGATCCGGCCGCTCGCCGGATCCGGACCGAAGGGAAGCGGGTGCGCAATGCATTTTCCACCCGAGCCGAACGCAGACGCGCCGCCTCCAGGCGAGAGCCCTCCTCTTCGTCGACGATCGCCATGCTCGCGCTGTCGTCCACCAGTAGGAGGAGGGTGGGATCCACGACCGTCTCGCGATGGGACACGAGTCTGGGCTCGAGGAGCAGAAAGAGGAGGAGCACCAAGGACCCCGCCCGGAGCAGGACGAGGAGTCGTCGGCGCCGCGGCGCCAAGCTCGGCACGGTGGCCTGGTAGGTGCGCCGGGCGACCCAGACCGCGCAGAGGGCGACCGCAATCCAGAGGACGACCGCGCCCGGATCGAGGGGTCGCAGGCCAAGGCCTCCAGGAGACAAGTGCCAGAACTGAGTGGACATGAGACTCCGCGGTGCGGGGAGGGCCAGAATACCCCTACGCGCTTCCCCACGCCAGCGTTCCGCCCGCCAACCCGGTCTCAGTGCAGACTCGACAGCTCGAGCGCGTCCTCGATGGTCGGGTAAGAGTCCAGAATGCTCCGGAACTCCAATAATTCGAAGACTTCCTGTACTTCGGGCTGCATGCCGATCAGACAGAGATCCCCGCCCGCCTCTCGTGCGCTGCGCACGATGTTGATGAAGATCCCCCATCCCGCGGAGCTGACGTAGTCCACGTCCGCAAGATCCACCAAGAGGTCGTGGTGGCCCTGTTGCAGATGATCTTCCAGCGCCGATTGGAGCTCGTTCGCAGTGGAAGTGTCGACGTATCCATGAACCTTCAGAACGCAGCGATGAGGAGCATCACCCGGGCTCTGGGCCTGGATCGAAATTCCATCCATGGGAAATTCCTTCCTAAGCACGCCACTCCAAGGGCCACGACGGCTCCTCAGGGGGAGGCTCCGGCTCCGCGGACCTGCCCGCGGTGCCCTTTGCAAGCCCTGATCCAATAGGAAGGGGAATCTCTAGGAGTCGGTGGAGACAGGCCCCGAACTCTCCCGGTACTCCAATTCGTCGAGCTGACGAAAACCCTCGAGGAGGAGCATGTCCAGACCGACGTCGAGAAGGATGTCCTCGTTCTCGGGATACACCTGAGCGTGGAAGGTGAAGAACCCGTTCTGGATACGAACCAGACGGTAGACCACTGACTTGATCTGCTCGCGAATCGCAGTCACCAGATCGGAGTGTTGCACACTTCCCGATTCGACGAGTACGGCTCCAATGCGCTGTCCCAGACGATCTGCCTTGATCCGGGCGCCCTCGAGCTGGGTGGGTTCGAGGGCCCCGATCCGAACCAACAGTTCCCCGATGCGTTCGACCTCCGCGTCGGTCCGCGCATAGATGAGCATTCCCTGGTGGAAGTAGACCCGAGCGCTCTCCCCCTGCGCCTCGAGCACCAACTTTCCCGTCGCCTCTGCCTGATGCAGGAGCTGAAAGATATTGGCCACTCCGAAGAGTTCGATGCGTCCACGCAGATCCACGGGTCTACCTCCCAGCGGGAATCCTCAGGCGGTGGCCACTGCACTCGCAGAGTCCGCCAGTGCCGCTTGCGCGGCAGCCAGAATGGCGATCGGCACGCGATATGGCGAGCAGCTCACATAGTCCAATCCGGCCCGGTGGAAGAAATGTACCGAATCCGGATCTCCTCCGTGTTCCCCGCACACTCCCAGGTGCAGATGGGCATTCTCGGCCCTTCCGAGCTCGATGGCCATCTCGATCAACTTCCCGATGCCATTCTGATCCAGACTCTGGAAGGGATCGCTCGGCAAAATCCCCCCACTGACGTAGCTGGGAAGGAAACTCCCGGCATCGTCTCGGCTGAAGCCGAAGCCCATCTGTGTGAGGTCATTCGTTCCGAAGCTGAAGAAATCGGCCTTCTTGGCGATCTCGTCCGCGGTCACACAGGCCCGAGGAATCTCGATCATGGTTCCGACGAGATAGTCGACCTTGACTCCCTCCTCGGCCAGGATTTGCTCGGCCTTCGCCTGCACCACCGCCCGCATCCGATCGAGCTCGTTGTCGATGCCGACCAACGGGATCATGATCTCGGGCCGGGGGTCGTGCCCCGCCTTCTTCACCCTGCAAGCGGCACGAATGATGGCCTCGGCCTGCATCGAGTAGATCTCGGGATAGGTGACCCCCAGGCGGCAACCGCGATGCCCCAGCATCGGGTTGAACTCGGCCAGGCTCTCGACGATGGCATGCATCTCGGACTTCTCGACTCCGAGCTCCATCGCCAGCCGGTCGATCTCTGCCGCATCATGGGGAAGGAATTCGTGCAGGGGCGGATCGAGGAGTCGCACCGTCACCGGCAACCCGGTCATTGCGGTGAAAATCCCTTCGAAATCCTCCATCTGGAAGGGAAGGAGCTTGGCCAGAGCCTTCTCCCTCTGATCCTCGGTGCGAGAGACGATCATCTCTCGAACCGCCGCAATCCGCTCCTCCCCGAAGAACATGTGCTCGGTCCGGCAGAGACCGATCCCCTCGGCGCCAAAACTCCGGGCCAGCTCGCTGTCCGCGGGGGTGTCGGCATTGGTCCGAACGTTGAGAGATCGGAACTCGTTGGCCCACTCCATCAGCTTGCGAAAATTGTCGTCGAGGCTCGGAGGCAGAGTGGGAACCTCGCCCTCGATGACCTGGCCGGTCGAACCGTTCAGCGTCAGGTGATCGTTCCGAGTGTAGATCCGGTCGCCGATCTTCAGACTTCCACCCGCTTCATCGATCTGCAATTGACCGCACCCTGCCACACAACACTTTCCCATCCCCCGGGCCACCACCGCGGCATGAGAGGTCATGCCCCCACGCTGGGTCAGAATCCCCACCGCGGCTTCCATCCCCGCGATGTCCTCGGGGCTGGTCTCACGCCGAACCAGAAGCACATCTCGCCCTTCGGCCCGGGCCTGGACCGCTTCTTCCGCCGTGAAGGCAATGGCGCCACTCACTGCTCCCGGTGACGCGGGCAAGCCTTCGGCCACCACTTGGACCTTCGCCTTGGGATCGATCATCGGGTGCAGAAGCTGATCGAGCTGCTCGGGCTCCACTCGGGAGACTGCGGTCCGGGTGTCGATGGCATCCTCCTCGACCATCTCCACCGCGATTCGCACCGCCGCCACGCCGGTTCTCTTGCCAGTTCGGACTTGAAGCATCCAGAGCTTGTTGTTCTGGATGGTGAATTCCAGATCGAGCATGTCTCGATAGTGGTCCTCGAGCTTCTCGACGACCTGCATCAACTCCGCGTAGACCTCCGGCATCACCTGTTCCAAGGAGTCATCCACTCCGGCCTGGGCCCGCACCGGGCGAGGAGTTCGCACTCCGGCCACCACGTCCTCGCCCTGAGCGTTGATGAGGTACTCGCCGTAGAAGAGGTTCTCCCCCGTGGAAGGATCCCTGGTGAACGCCACGCCCGTCGCGCAATCGTCTCCCATGTTCCCGAAGACCATCGACTGCACGTTGACCGCAGTGCCCCACTCGTCGGCATAGCCGTGCATCGCCCGGTAGTGTATCGCGCGGTCGTTGTTCCAACTCCGGAACACCGCCATCACTGCATCCCAGAGCTGCTGCCACGGATCCTGGGGAAAGTCGCGTCCGGCCTCTTCGCGCACGATGGCCTTGTACTGGCCGATCAATTCCCGCAGATCATCCGCCTCGAGATCGGTGTCCTGGGTGGTTCCTCGCGCGGCCTTCATGGCGTCGAGGGCATGCTCGAAGCGCGCACCGTCGACATCGAGCACCACATTGCCGAACATCTGGATGAAGCGTCGATAACTGTCATAGGCGAATCGTGGGTTGCCGGTGGCCGAGGCCATGCCCTCGACGGTCTCGTCGTTGAGTCCCAGATTGAGAACCGTGTCCATCATCCCCGGCATACTCACTCTTGCGCCGGAACGCACGGAAAAGAGCAGGGGGTGCTCCCTGTCGCCGAAACGATGCCCCAGAATCTTCTCCACCCGCGCCACCGCGGTGCGGCACGCCTCCTCGAGGCCTTCGGGCAGATGATCGCCGCCCTGATCGTAGTAGGACGTGCAGACATCGGTGCCGATGGTGAATCCCGGGGGCACGGGAAGACCGAGGTTTGTCATCTCGGCCAAATTGGCACCCTTGCCACCAAGAAGATTCCGCATCTCGGCGTTGCCGTCGGCACGCCCTTCCCCAAAGAAGTACACTTGCTGGCTCACGGTCCACCTTCTTCACATTGCGGCCGGCTGGCCTCTTCACACGCGAACGCGCCGACACATCTGCCGGCGCTCGCTTCTGATGATGTTCGCGAGGGGTGCCCGAGATCCGATGGCACCCCGCGCCTCAACGAATGATCGTAACCTTACTCACGAATTCCGCACCGGTCGCATCTGTGACCCGGTAGATGTACACGCCACTCGCGACCTCGTTCCCTTCTCCGTTGCGCGTATCCCATTCGATGTTTCCGCGCTCCTCGCCTCCAGTCACGACATTCTCCAATTCCCGCACCAGATCGCCGGCCAGAGTGTAGATCTGGATCTTCGACGACTCACTCACGTTGCGAAAACGGACCGTCGCCTGACCCGGTGCAAGGTCCCACGAACCCCGACGCTGCAGAGGATTGGGGACGGCAAAGACATCTCCGAGCCCGGTCCGCACCGCTACGTTGGTTTCGAACACCCGATAGGCCCAGTTTTCCGGACGCACCGAAAGGAACAAGGCCGCTTGGTGATTCGACTCGGAGGGGTGCCTCGGGCTGAACAGGAAATCGCCGTCGAAGACCCGAGGCGCCGTGTTTCCGGCGAATCCGTAGTCGAGGGTGGAGACCGCGTAGTGATAGGTGAAGCCGTTGAACACGTCGGCATCGAAGAAGCCCCACTGGAGCTCCCCATTGTTGGACTGCACTTTGAAGCAATTCGCTCTCTTGTCTGCGAAACACCCGGGAAGAATCGTCTGACTGGGAGAATCACAAGGGTCGAAGGAGCAGAACTCCGGATTGGTCAGATCGTAGAGGCCGATCATTTGCCAATTCGGCTCTCCGGTCACGAGATTGGTGGAGAGCGCCCGCCACACTGCATAGGCTTGAAATGTCTGAGCCAGAATGTCGAAGGAGTCTCCCTGATTGAGCACTCCTCTCCGGTCGAAACGCAGGGAGAGGCCAACGTCCACACCCGTCGAAGCCAGAACTTTCGAAAGAGCGATCTCGTCTCCGGGCTCGTAGACTCCGCCGCCTACCGAAGCCACCAACATCGTCCCCGTTCCCGGCAGCAGTAGCAGATCCGCGATGCGAGGATTGGTCAGGCCGCCGGCCCCGTCGAAAGGCACCCAATCCCCCAACACCTGCGACCAACGTTGAAGGCCCGCTCCATCGAAGGCGGCCACGACGGCCTGGGTTCCGGTCGGATCCGAGGCCAGAGCCGTGACCGGAACGAACAGGCTGTCCGCGTCGATGGGATAGGCCGCGGTCTGACTGATGTCGCTCCAATTCGCAGCCCCGTCGGTGGAGACGAAGATGCCGCGGAATTCGGTGCCCGCAAAGAGGACATCCTGCCCCCCCACTTGATCCGGAGTCACGACCAGGCTGTTCACGCTGGCGGCAGCACCCTGCTGAATCCCGGTCTGACAGGCCACCATCCCGTCGAAGGCGGGAACCCAAGCGTCATGCGCCGACGTTCCCCGGTACACCCCCCAGTTTCGGAGCCCCACATAGAGTGTTCGGGAATCCGTCGGACTCACCACGATCGACTCGACATCGGGAGGCTGCGTCGCCGGAGCCGCGCAGTTCACCGCTCCTCCCACAATCGCCGGGACCAGCAGGTTGTCCACTCTCTGCCAGGTCGTCGCGTCGTCATCACTGAAAAAGAGCCCCTTCCCGCGCAGGGAAAGGTAGAGCCGGTCCCGCAACTGCCCGCCCACGTCGACAGAGAGGTACGCGACGAGGAGCGCTCGGTCGGTCAAGGATAGATCGCGAATCGCCGCATCTGCCGCGGCCCAGGTCTGCCCCCCGTCATCGCTGCGCAGCAGGCCGTCGCGTGGAGTGGCCAGGAACACCAGATCCGGATTCGAAGGCGAGACCGCGATGTCGACGCTCTGATTGGCAATCGGGCTTTCGCCACCCAGAAGAGGTTCGAACCAAGTCTGTCCGCCATCATCGCTGCGCAACACCGGCACTCCGGTGACCGCGGCGTAGACTCGAATCCCTCCCCCGACGACGGAGACTGCGGTCATCGCGGTGACATCGACCGAGACCAGATGCTCGGGAACGCCATCATTGCGTTGGATGACGGAATTGGCCCCGATATCCGCCAAGAAAATGCCGCCGGCCCCACTCAAGTTCATGGTCGCGGCCAGCGAAGGAACCGCGGGATTCGGCGGGCTGCTCTCCAGGGCCAACTTCACCGACAGCTGAGTCTTGCTCCCGATTTGCCCCCCGGTGGATGCGGTCAATCGGATCTGACGATCGTTGAACTCCGCGTAGCTGCCCGATACCACCGGCTCCACCTCGGCCTGGAGTCCCGCCGGAACCTCCGTGCGGAAGCAGGAGGCATCCTCCGCACTCAGAGCCGGCCACCAGAGCTGATTCCCTCTCACCGGCGATTCGACGAAGTTGATTTCCAATCCCCGTGGCGAAACCAACGCCAGAGTATCGCCGCACGCCTCGAATTGCGCTCGAACCACTCCCGCGTTCGCGCTCAGAAGGACCAAGACCAGTGACATCACTTCGAGCCTGACCTTTGCACAAATCATCGCCCTCATCGACACTCCTCGCCTCGCGGCGTCAAGGAACCCGTTCATCGCTGAACGCTGATCTCCCACTTCGAGCGGATGATCCACCGGATTGCGGCGCGCACCTGATCGTCATCGAAACCCATGGGGTTGAATCCCCAGAGAAAGTCCTCGGAACCGGGGAGGAGTTTCTCCGCCGAATAGACGGTGCTGACCACGCCAATCGGAGCTCCCGTGACCCCCGACGCATTGTCCGTCGGACCGGCGGTCGCGCGGTTGAACTTCGCCCCATCGTTCAGGCCACAACCCGAGAGGACGGGCACCACGAAGACTCCCGGAGTCGTCTCCGTGGGCTCGGGATCCTGCGCATCCACTCGCGCTTCCGCCCGGAACATGGCGGTCTGACAAGAACGCAGACTGATGTTCAAGGACCGAGAGGTGAGATTGACGTTGTAGAACTCCTCGAAGGGAAGCTGCAGATTCGTGTTCTCGGCCTTCCGATCCCCACTTGGTTGCAGATCCGTCACCCCACTCCCGACCGCGTCCCCGTTCTGAGCCAGGAAAACATCATCCAAGCGAGCCCGATAGATTCCCGAGCAGGCCTTCCGACGCACCGCTCGCCCCGGCGCTTCGCCGAAGATCTTGGTGAACGAAGGTCGGACGATGTCCACCGCCTCCAGGCACCAGGCAGTATAGGGATAGCGAATGGTTCCCCGATTGAACTTCGTACCGTCAGGCCTCGTCTCTTCCCCGAAACCGAGTTCGCCGCCATTCGAGACATTGAAGACCACCGGGAACTGCCAGGAGGGTGGCCCGCGCTCGATGCTGTTGAACACGGCGCCTGGCCCGACCAGCAGGAGATTGCCCACCTGTCCCTGGTAGACCTCCAGCCAATTGAACTGAGGGGTTCGAGTGTTCAGCGGAGCAAAGGTGGTGTGGAAGAAGGACTCTTCCCCGGAGTTGGTGAACCACACCACAGACTTGTACTCATTCAGGGTCGCGAACTTGACCCGGGCTCGAGTGGTCTGCGCATCGATGATGTCCGAATCCTGGAATCCCGCGACCTTGAGCAGGTGCTCTTTCCACCGACGATCCCACTGGTCGTCGAGGGCTTCGCTCACGGCTCCGATGTCCTTCCAGTCGTCGATGAGCAGAACCGATCGCTGTTCCGCCCGGGTCGCGATCTGAATCACTTGGAGCTGGTACAGAGCCCGACTGATCGTCCCCGAATTGTCGCGACACTGAACGATGAAGTTGTGCGATCCCTGCAGGAAGCTCCGGGGTTGGGCCTGCTTCCAATTGGCCCCCAATCCCCAGGCCACCGCCCACCCCGGATCGTTCTCGTCTTCCGGGTCCGCAACATCCCAACCGTAGCGAAAGGCGTCGATGACCCCTGCGTAGGTCGAGGCGTCGGCCGACCATTCGAAACGAAGCTCTTGCCCCTGGACGATGTCGAAGGCCTTGATCTTGTTGACCGAAACGAAGGAATCGCCCCCCAGGAACCTCTCGGTGACCAGCAACAAGGGGAATTTGTCGACTCCGATCCGGACGTGCCGGACATTCTTGTCCCAGGTGAAGGTCGGAGTCACCGCCCCCGCGAGGTCCCTCGCCTGCACCGCGAAGAGGAAGGAGTCCCCCACCCTCTGCTTGGGCAAGGTGACCGTCTTGCCACTGTCATCGGCAGCGTCGTAGGCGACCCAATCGCTCCACCCAGGATCGTCATTGCGAATCGGACTCGTAGCTTCGTAACCAACCTGGGTCAGACAATCGTCCGCCGCTCCCCCCACTCGCTTGAGGAGATAGCGCACCTCCGCAGGTTCATTGCTTGCGACATCGGGGTCGACCGCCGTCCAACCGAAGGTGAGCACCCGCGCTGCGGAAACGCAACTGTTGAAGGCCGAAGCGACGGGCACGTCGATCGAGATGGTCGGAGAGAGGGTGGTCGCGGTGAAACTCACCATCGCCGGAGTCGGATCCTTCATGCCCTCATTGTCGACGGCACGGATGAAGAAGGTATGGGTCTGCCAAAAGCGATAGTCATCAGGACCCTGGCGCGGGTCGGAAGTGTCCATGGAGAAAGAATCGTTCTCGGCCGAAACCACGAAGGTGGACTCTGCGGCGGTCGTGAAACTCCAGGGCAGAATGGATTCCAAGGTGTCCGCTTGGTCGACGATCCCATCCGCGCCATTGTTGCTGATCCGCCATTCGAATCCGGCAATCTCGCTGTCGGGATCTCGACCCTTCCAAGAGAAGGAGACCGTGAAGCTCGTCTGCCCGAACACCGGCGGAGTGGAGGTCACATCCGTCTCCGGTGGCTGATTGCTCACGAAGTCCCCCTGAATGGGCTCGTCGCCGCAACCCGCCAGGCCCGCTCCCAGGATCATCACCCAGAGCATCGGCTTCAGAATTTTCATGATCCACCTCTTGTTCCGTCCAACGACGTCACCTGGCGATGCTAGGGGGAGTAATGTGCTCGACTGCCGATCGTTTCCCATGGTGATCCCCGACTCAGAAGTCCGGCCAGTAGCGTTGAATGGATCCGGTGAAGGCGTCGTCGATGCCTAGTAGGACATGGTACTTCACCTCCGCGATCGCGCTCCGGCGCCCGAAGCGGGCGATATCGATCGTCTGAGCATTGGCACCCTCTTCGGGCCGGGTGTTCTGGTAGAGGTCATAGTCGTCGCCCAAGCTCGTGGTTCGCGCACGCACCCGCAATGTTATCTCGCCGAGAGAACGGCGCAACTCCGCCCCTTGCTTCGTGGCCTCGGTGGCCAGTCCGGCCGGATCGAATTGGTCCGGCTGGAACCAGATCTGGAAGGGCACAAAGATCTGGAAGCCCTCCGCCTCGGTGAAATCCCACACATTCGGCAGCGGCGAGTCGTTGTAGAAGCTCAAATCCGGGCTCTCCCCAGGGCCATCTCCGATGACATTCTCCGGATCGTTCTCCGAATGGGCCGAATAGGTCCAGGCCCGAACGGCAGTGGCTGCCTCCCGAGGATCTCCCTGCCCTTCGAAGCGCGGGCGAATGGTGTAGATATTCCCCAACACCCGACTGCAGGCAGCCCCGCAATCCGTGTCCAAGTACTGCCGCCCGTCCCACCACTTGCTGACCGAAGACGAAACCGTGTAGGGATACTCGTTCTCCGGCCACCGATCCGCGGTCACCGGAGCTCGAAACACGATGGTGTCCCCCGTCGCGGGACCGATACTGGTGACCAGAGGGGGATAACCGGCTACGAAATGCAGCTCGTCGGAGCTCGGGTCGGGACGTCGGTGCTCGTCGACGGTGCGGGACTTGAGACTGTATTCGAAGGGTCCGGTCACGAAGCCGATGCTGTCCGAGACATCCGGCGTGGAGAAAACATTGCTGAACCGCAGATTCCGTCTTCCGTCGAACGCCACGAGATCGAGCCTCGCCTGGTAACGAACTTCACTCGCCGAGGGATCGAGCACCTCGTCGCAGCAAAACGAATCGAACTGAGCCCCCGCGAAGGCCGGAACTCGATCGAAGCCCGATGAGCGGAACTTCACATAGGCTCCCGCGGGAACGGTATCGCCATCGGAGAAACTGCTCTCGCTGAGGAGGTTCCAATTGGCATCGCGCAGCTCGAAGCGCGGCCAGACCTCGCCCACATCATCCTGCCCTCGGAAGAGCATCGTCTCCGGCGGATAGTTGACCTCGAAGCTGATCTCCCCCGCGCCGGGCGCCGATTCCACGAGCGCCGCATCCAAGGCCTCCACACTCAAGACGTAGTTCCCCGAACTGAAGCGCACCTCGTCCGGCGAGCAGCCCACCGCGGTCACGGAATCACAGGCCGCGGGCAACGTGGAAGGGGGACGGTCATTCTGATAGACCATTTCGGTGAGACCCAGATCCCACTGTTTGCGCCCCTCCACCGCCGGAGGAGTGAAACCACCATCATCCTGGGTCGCCTTGAATCGATAGCCCACGATGGGGCCATTGGGAGAGCTGGCATCCCAGGTCAAACGAAAGCGCCGACCGAAGCCGATGAAAGGCCGAGAGGAGGACTCAGGAGATGCCGCGAGGTCGACCTGGTCGCGACTGCCAACCCAGTGGAGCTTCCACTCCGGCGGCGCCGTGCCTCCGGGGCCCTCGTCGATATAGAGCTCGAAGCGAATCTCCGGATTTCCGAGACTGTTGTCGAAAAAATGCAGCCGGGCCGGAGTGCGATCGATCGCTCCCCGATCATCCACGGCCACGATGTGGAAGGTGACATCCTTGGCGGTCACCGATCCGCGATCCACAACGAAGGTGAAGACGGAATCGGACTTCGTGGTCCACCCCACTTTGCGCTCGGCATTGTCGATGAGAGTGGTCACGTCCAGAGCCGGATTGAATCGCTCGTTCTCTTCGTCCAATCCATCGGGGTCGTTCGGCTTCTGCACCGTCGAATCGGTAATCGCATAAATGTATTGAACGACCTGACCGTCTACATCGCTTCCGAACCAATAGAGATGTCGTTGAAAGCGCCCGCCGGTGGTCTCTGCCGGCGCGCCCACGATCCAAGTATCGGGGGGACGATTCAGAATCACCGGCTCGGGATCGAAGGCCCGGCAACCGTAGAGGAGCGTCATCGCCAACAGCAATGCCAGAGCGGTGGACGCCAAAACGGATTCATTGCGACGTGTCATGAAAAGAGACCCCTTCATGAGGTCGGTGAAAAGGACAAAATGATCCGAGAAAACGGACCCACGAACCCGCTGGGGTCGGTCGGCCGGCCCCACATCATCCCGAGCGAGGTACCGAAATATAGGGGTGGCCCACGGGGAGTGTCAACACCTGCCCCCGCCCCAATCAGACCGGAAAGCGCAACTTGAACAAGGACTTATGCCATCCCTCCGCCCGCGGCCAAAAGGAATCGGCGGGACCTAAGTCCCGCCGACCCTCTCGAATCCGAAGATTCAAGATTGCACGAAGTTCTACTTCACGAGAGCGACCTTGACCACCTGACGGAAGCCGTCGGCCTGACCCTCGATCATGTAGACGCCGCTCGCCACGGAGGAACCGTTGTTGTCGGTACCGTTCCAGACGAACGAGGACTTCGAGAACTCGCCGCTGTGCAGCGTCGCCACGAGCTCACCGCGCAGGTTGAACACCTTCACCGAACCGCTGGCCTTGGCCGGCAGGTTGGCGAATTTGACGGTGGTCTGCGGGTTGAACGGGTTCGGATACACATCCATCGAGATCAACTTCGCACTCGGCGCGGCGGTCTCGCCACCAGGAACGCCACTGGAAACTGCGAAGTAGTCGAAGATCTCGCGGAGCAGCTCGGTGGCAGAGGTCGTGCTCCCAGCAGCCTTCGCACGGGGATCGTAGACGAAGCCCAAGCTGTACGGGAAGACCATGTCCACCTTGCGATCACCCGTCGTCGGGGGCTCGAGGCGATCATAGATCACCGAAGCCGCGGGACCAGCGTAGACACTGGCCGTCCCCGGATCCCAGAATCCATGACCGGCAATGGAGCCGGCAGCGGGAGTGATGCTGTCGAACTGGTTGATGGAGAGACAGCCACCATAGGCCACGAACTCGGTCGCGAAGGCCGGGTCCAGAGGCTTCACCAGCGGCGCGGTCTGATTGCCAATCTCGTCCCGGACATCGTTGTCGGTGAGGTTGGTGTTCAGAATCGTCGCAACATAGGTCGCACCCGCTGCGCTGTCCGCGATCAGACCGCTGACAACGTTGTCACCGAAGTGAACCATGTTACGAGGACCGGCCAGGCCATGCCACGAAGTGAGCACGGCGAGGTCGTTGGCCTTGTCGTTTCCACCATTATTGGAACCATCACTGAGGATGAAGGTGCTCAGGTTGCCGATCAGGTACACGATGGTGTCGTACCCGGCCAGCTGATTCGCATTCGCACCATGCACACCCGCCGAACCGATTCCATTGGACAGACCGGAGCTAGGCGCGGTCGTGGTGTAGGTGTCGTAGTCGACGCCCTCCACGAAGCCCAACTGGCCCAGAGCCGAGAGGAAATCGTTCTCACTGCCGCGATGACCGAAGTCATTCAGCACCAGCTTCGGCGGCTGGGTTCCAGCCACATCGGAGATCGACGGAAGACCGCGAACCGTGAAGACACTGCTGTAGCCATTGCCCGTCAAGAATCCGGTGGTCGAGCTGGGCAGAGTCGTGACTCGCCCACCATCGTCCGTGGCCTGGTAGTAGATCCGCAGCACGTCACCGGGATACATGAAGTTGGTATCCGGCAGATCGAAGAAATAACGATCCTTGATGACGTTACCATTGCTGGTGGTGGTGGTGTCGTGAAGCACTTCACCGGTCCACTGAGTGGCGCCGGCAACGACGTTCACGTCCTTCGCACGCGCAGGAACGGTACGGATGGCATCCTCGAAGAGAGGATTCTTGTCGAGGACCCAGAACATCCGCATGTCCGTCAGGGCTGACCCGGGAATCACGGCTTGGATGTCCGCGAAGGTCGAGTCACCGGCGTCGTTGACCGGATTCGTGGATCCCGTCGCGACATCGTTGGCCATGCTGAACGGAATGTCCAGACCATCGCGCGCAGCCTGCGTGCTCACGTCGATGCTACCCGAAACCGGGAAGCCGTCCTGAACCCGATAGAAAACGCGCTGAGAGATCGTCGGACCCGAAATGCGGTACTTGATGACCGCAATGTTGTCGAAGGCCGGCGAAGGAGAGGCATCATCACCGATCGTGCCCGGGAAGATTCCGGCCAGATCGTAGACACCCACCGAGACCTGAAGCTTCTGCAGCCCGGGCTCGAGGAGCGGGGTGATGTCATTGTCGGAGTTCAACCAGGTCGTGACGCCGCCACCGTAGTACACGGTGTTGAAGTCCGCCCAATCCTTCCAAGCAACGCCGTCCACGCTCGAACGCACCTGCCAGAAGTAGAACATTCCGTCGATGAACTGAAGGTCACGCCACACGTCGAAACGCATCCGCGCACCCGCGAAGTCCACGCCGTCATCAGCCGTGGTCGGGAGATCCCAGGTGATTTCCGGGCTCCAGGCCATGTTCCAAAGACGAACCTGGCCCTGGCTCAGACCACCGTTGAAGTTCACGACGTAGCCACCCGGCCCATAGCTGTTGGACGGGTTGATCGACGTGGCACCACCGGTCTGGGTGGGATAACCAGGAATCAACGCGGCACTGGACGCATTCCCGACGACCTGATTCTGATCGATGAACATCAGCAGAGGAGTGATGTCCTCCTGACAGGGATCGATGTCGTTCAGGCGAGGGAGGATCTGCGCGAAGTCGCCCGCGAAGACCGACTTCTGCGGGTGCCAGGCACCCGTGGCAACGGTGAAGGCACCGCTTTCGAAGTCCTCGAAGGCCGTCTGAGGACCAACGCCGTCATTCCAGCTGACAGTGATGTCATCGACTTGGACGGCACCGCCGCTGGTCGGCCACAGACCGTCCTGATTGGACCATGCACCATCGGACTGGAAACGGATCCGCAGACGGATCTGATCGTTGTTCGGTCCGCCGTAGTCGCCGCCACCGTAGACAACCGACCCGCCGACGGCGGAGAACTGCACACCCGGAGCCGCGAAGACACCGGTGGTGTCCTTGCTGTCGCCGTCAACCGAGTAGATGTTGACCCACGTCCCCGCCGAGTCGTACTCGACATTGAGGAAGTCGTAGCCGGGCTCGGAGTCATGGTTGAAGAAGAAATCCAGCCCGACCGTCTGGCCCGCGACGGTGTTGGACAACGCCGGGGTTTCGAAGATCAGGATGTCGTTCCAGCCATTGCCATAACCCGGAGCAGCGACCCAACCGGGCTGCTGAGCAGCGGTCTGGCCGGACCATGCCGCGAGGTTCCCCGCGCCGTGGTTGTTCAGATTCGCGGCATTGAACGTGGAGACCTGCCAGAACGGAAGCGCGTCGGTCATGTCGACGCCCATCCAGCCCTGCCATTGAGGGATGACACCGTTGATGTCATTGAACTTACCGTTGACCGGATCATTCGTGTACCCATAGAGGGCAAACGTATCCGGACCAGCGGCTTCCTTGAAGCGCAACGCAGCATCGCTGGTCGAGCTCGTCAGAACTGTGTTCTCATCCGGAATCGCGAATTCGAGGTCGCTCAGATCCCGGTCGATCGTGCTGCTCGCGCCGGACCTTGCCAGTGCGGAACCGGCAAAGGCGACCAGAGCGAAGCACAACGTCAGAGATACGAATCTCTTCATGCTTTGTCCCCCCATCGTTTGTAGATGGCGAAGATGTGAAAGACTTATGCCGAAACACCGGCGAAGGTGAGATCGACATACGGGGTGGCAGTTGGCACGGGTTGTCCTGGTTGTCCGGGAGTGCAAGCACCCCGTGTCCCCAGGCCGGTTAGAAACTCCGAGCCTCGCAAGGCCCATCGTTTCGGCGTCGAGAATTTGGATTCACCGGAAAGAGGGAAGTCGTGTTCCGCAAACACAGAATCCCATGTGCTACTTACCATGAGTCGCAGTCGCCATGCTAGCCGATGCGGACTCTCCGTGTCAACCGAGGCCGGCGGTCAGGCCGAGGGGATCGACGCGAGGTCGGCCCAGAACACGAACAAATAGTGAAGGTCCTGGAGAAAACCCAGGCGATTGTTCCGAAGGCCCGGATCGGGCGCGTTCACCAATACCGTCTCGAAATACTCGTCGATGGTCGGGCCGAGGGAGGAGAGCACCCGATAGGCCGCGGTCGCATCGTCGCTTTCGAAGGCCTCGTGGAGCTCGGGCACCGCCGCCACCACGGCCGAGTAGAGCTTCTCCTCGGCCGGATCCTGGAAGGAGGCAGCCTCGAAGCTCAGAGCAGCTCCGTTCTGGACGTGGTCGAACCACCGTTGGAAGGTCTCGGCCGCAAGTTTCCTCAACCGGGCGGGCCGACGAGGGGCCTCACATGCCTCTTCCTCGAGGCGCTTCTCCTTCAGGAGCAGATTCCGGCAGCGTTTGGCCCCGGCGAGAAGACTCTGGAAAGAATCCGACCCCGCCAATTCGCTCAGGCTTCGGGCCGCTCCAACGATCGCCAGAGGATCGGCGCGGCGGACTGCGAGGATCCCGCGCACGATCTCGACCGGAAGGTCCTCCAACATCGACTCGATCCGTCCCCCGAAGAGGTCCAGTCCCTGAGTCCGAGCCACTTCCCGGGCGTCCTCCTCCGCCTCGAATCCCTCCAGACTGCGGTCGAGCCACACCTCGAGGTCGAGATGCCTCTCTCTCTCGATCAGCATTCTCAGGATGGCCAGGCTCTGTCTGCGGAGCGCATAGGGGTCCTGACTTCCGGTGGGGGCGAAACCGGCCAACAACGAACCCGCGATGCTGTCGAATCGGTCGGCCAGTCCCACCAGCATCGCCAGCTCTCCCAGCGGAAGGCGATCCCGGGCATGCTTCGGATAGAGATGCTCGGCGATGGCGTCCGCCACTTCCTCCAACTCCCCCGCTTCGAGGGCATAGTAGCGGCCCATGATCCCCTGTAGCTTGGTGAACTCCTTGCCGTCACGGATCATCTCCGTGGCGAGGTCGCTCTTGGAGAGAAGGGCCGCCCGGTGGAGCTGGGTCGGATCCACGCCCTCCAGACCCCATTCCTCTCGAAGTGCCTCCGCCAGTTTCGCGATCCGCCGACACTTGTCGGCCACGCTCCCGAGACCCTCCAGCCACACCACCCGCTCGAGGTCCTCCAGCTTCTCGTCGCTGCTGCGGCTACAGTCTTCATTCCAGTAGAAGAGGGCATCGTCGAGGCGCGCGCGCAGGACCCTCTCGTTGCCCTGAGCAACCCTCTCGAGACCGGTGTCGCCCCCATCTCGAAAGGTGATGAAGACCGGCAGCAATCCGCCCGCAGCGTCCTCGACGCTGAAGTAGCGCTGATGGGAACGCATCGCGGTGATGATGACTTCGGCGGGGAGGGTCTTCACCAGCTCGGGATCGAAGCTGCCGGAGAGAGGCTGGGGATGCTCGGTGAGGTGAGTGACCTCCTCGACCAGCGCAGGGTCCTCGTGAAGGCGTCCCCCCAGACTCTCTGCCAGACGGTGGGCCCCGGACTCGATCCGAGACTGCCGCTCCTCGACACGGACCACCACGTGGTGCTCGGCCAGCTTCCTCTCGTAATCCGAAGGTCGGCGGATCTCGACCTCTCCCGGGGCCAGGGTCCGATGTCCGCGGCTGAGAGCGCCCGCGGTCAAGTGCCGCAGCCGAGCCGGGACGGCCTCCTCTCCCAAGAGAAGCACGACCCATCGGATCGGCCGAGCATAGCGAAAATCGTCGCCGGGAATCCACCGCATGGTCTTGGGAAACGGCAGACGGGTCCACTTCTCGAGGAGTCCATCGGCCAGCAGCAGGTCGCGAGCGCTCTTGCCCCCCGTCCGGACCAGGGCTGCGATACGCTCGCCGCGATCGGTCTCCACCCGTTGCAGGTCTCCCACCGCGACGCCCGCTCCGCGGGCGAAACCCAGAGCCGCCGCAGTGGGATTGCCCGAGGGATCGAAGGCGGCCTTCACCGCCGGGCCCAAACGAGTTTCCTCTCGCGTGGCCTGCTCCGAACCGAGTCCCCCCACCCGCACCGCCAAACGCCGAGGAGTCGCGAAGGTCTCCACCCGCTCGGGGTCATGAGAAAGGTTGGAGGATTCCATCCACTCGACCACTCGATCCCGGAGCGCGGCCACCGCGGGGCCCACATAACTGGCCGGGATCTCTTCGCTGCCGATCTCGACCAGCAGATCAACCTTCTTCACGACCATCCCCCTCCGCCAGCATCGGCCATCCCATCTCTTCGCGCTTCGTCACGTAGGCTTTGGCCGCCATCCGGGCCAAGCGGCGTACGCGGCCAATGTATCCCGTTCGTTCGGTGACGCTGATCGCTCCCCGCGCCTCGAGAACATTGAAGTAATGACTGCACTTGCACACTGCGTCATAGCCGGGGAAGACCAACCCCGCCCGCAACAGAGCCTCGGCCTCCTTTTCCCGCTCCTCGAACCACCGAAAGTAGAGCTCGGGCTGGGCCGCTTTGAAATTGAACTCGCTGAACTCGCGCTCGCTCTGACCGTTAATCTCGCCCCAGCGCAGACCTCCCCCCCAGTCCAGATCCATCACGTGGTCGCAATCCTGGCGAAACATGGCCAGCCTCAGGAGTCCGTAGGTGATCTCGCAGCTCACCACCTCGAGTTCGATTCCCCCCGCCTGCTGAAAATAGGTGAACTGGGTCACCTCCATGCCATCGAGCCACACTTCCCAGCCCAGGCCGGCCGCACCCAGGGTCGGGGACTCCCAATCATCCTCCACGAAACGAATGTCGTGGTCCGCCGGGTCGAATCCGATCTCGCGCAGACTCGCGAGATAGAGGTCCTGCACATCCTCGGGCGCGGGCTTGAGCAACACCTGATACTGTAGGAATTGGTGGACCCGATTGGGATTCTCTCCGTAGCGCCCGTCCTTGGGCCGCTTGCTGGGCTCCACATAGGCCACCTTCCACGGTTCGGGCCCCAAGCATCGCAGAAAGGTGTTGGGATTGAAGGTCCCCGCTCCGACTTCGGAGTTGTAGGGCTGCGAGATCACGCAACCATGACGCATCCAGAAACCCTGGAGCTGGTGGATCATCTCTTGGTAATTCATCGCGCCTCCGCCACGCCGTCGCCCGTGGATGCCTGCAGCCAGTAGAGAGACTTCGGCAAACGGTAGTGCGGCAAATGGTAGCCCATGTGTTCGTGCAACAGTCGCCCCACCCCGCGCCGCTGGTCCGCCGTCAGCTCCACTCCTCGTGCCCCGGAAACCCTCTCCGAGAAATCGACCGCATCGACCGCCATCAGAGCTGCGATCACCTCCGGGGCGATCCGACGACCTCCGAGCTGCGCGCATTGCGAGCACTCCAGACGTCCCTCGGCCGCCGACCACCGAGCCCCGATCTCGCACAGAGCCTTGCCGCATTGAGCGCAGGAACCGGGATCGACCCCCCATCCGCTGCCGTCGAGCATCCGGAGTTCGAGCGCAAAAAAGAGCGAGGCCATCTCGGCGTCCTCGCCCGCATGCCACAAATCCAGGAAGCGGCGGAAAATGGGTTCGTACTCCGCAGCCCCTTCGAAATCGGGAAGGAGCCGGTCTCCAAGCTCCAGAGCTGCGAAGAGGTGGGACAGCTTATCGAGGCTGTTGGCGCCCGTCAAGGCGGCCCGGCGCAGTGCAGCATCCGAGAGGGTCCAGAGTTCCCGGCCCTCGCGGGGATAGAATACGACCTCGATCTCGTTCCCCACCTCGAGCAGGCTCGCCATCTTCGACCGGAGCGATCGCGCTCCCTTGGCCACCAATCTGACCTTGCCCCACTCCCCGGAGAGGGCGCTGACGATCTTGGAGCTCTCGCCCAATGCGATGCAACGCAGAACCAGGACTTCATCGCGTACGGGACCGGTGCTCATGGGTCAACTCGGCGTCAGGAGCCAGTGGGCGATGCCGAGATAGACCAGAAGCCCGATGACATCGTTGGTCGTCGTGATGAAGGGACCGGTGGCCACGGTGGGATCGATCCCCATGCGGTCGAGGAGGAGGGGAACCGCACTCCCGGTCAGAGTGGCCAGAAACACCACCGTCATCAGGGTCAGACCGATGACGATTCCGACGTCGATCTGCCCCTGCCAGACGTAGAGAACCACCACCATCGTCGCTCCCAGCAGAGCCCCGTTCACCAGGCTCACCGAGAACTCTCGCGCCAACGCCCGTCCGGCCCGAAAGGTGTCGAATTCCCGCATCACCAAGCGGCGAATCATGATGGCGCTGGTCTGGATCCCGGTGTTCCCTCCGGTGGCTACGA
This sequence comes from Candidatus Krumholzibacteriota bacterium, assembly GCA_024276305.1. GTDB lineage: Bacteria > Krumholzibacteriota > Krumholzibacteriia > JAJRXK01 > JAJRXK01 > JAJRXK01. Next base: position 85,987 of record JAJRXK010000019.1, on the reverse strand, counting down.
TGAGAGGAATGAAAAAGGCCAGGATCACCCGATCCTGGAGGTTGCGCTCGAAGTGCGAGAGCACGAAGGCCGCGATCAGCTCGCCGCAGAGCCCCAGGACCAGCCACGGCAGACGAGCCCGTGAGATCCGCCAGGTGGAGGTTTCTCCCAACTCGACCGCGCTCGACCCTGCCATTCTGGCCAGATCCTCGGTGGCCTCTTCGGAGAGGACGTCCATCGCGTCGTCGACGGTGATCCGTCCCACCAAGCGTCCGGAATGATCGACGATCGGCAAGGAGAGCAAGTCCTGGGAGAGAAAGAGGTTGGCCACCTCCTCCTGATCGTCGTCGACATGGGCCACCAGCGGGTCGGCCTCCATCACCTCGTGAGCCTTGCGACCCCGGTCGCTCAACAACAGTCGCAGTAGGGGAATCTGTCCCACCAATCGGTGGTCGCGATCGACCACGAAGCAGACCTGCATGGAAGAGAGCTCTTCGTCCTCGAGCTGCCGCAGAGCGGGCAAGACGGCGGAGATCGACTGGTCCTCGCGGACCGACAGATACTCCTTGGCCATGAGGCCACCCGCGCTGTCCTCCGGATAGCGCAAGAGCTCCTTGAGCTCCACCGCGTCCTGGTGATCGACTCGGTCGAGAAGATCCAGGATCCGAGGCCGCGCTTCGGGATCGATGTGCGCGACCAAGTCGGCCGCGTCATCGGATGGCAGGTGGTCGAGAAGTTCGACGACTTCGCCATCCTCGAGGACCGAGAGCACTTCTTCGTTGCCTCGATCGTCGATCTCGCAGAGCACCGATGCGGCCAAGGGCGCGTCGAGGGCCCGAACCAAGGCGACCCGCTCCTCCGCTTCCAGACTCCGGAAGAGATCGGCAATGAGGGAGGGGTGCTCTTCGGCGAGGAGTTCTGCCACCGCGGCCACTTCACCTGCATCGAGGTGGGTCCGGGCCCGCGCGTACAGCTGCTCGAGTTGCTGCTCCACCTCTCACCTCCCGTGGGACGGGGATCTTCGTTGCGAGACGATCAGGAGCGGTGGCCGCCGAGGTCGTGTGCGGCCCGATGCAGAGCTTCCAGGTCCTCCTCCGCCACCACTGAGCCGGCCGAGACGATGAGCTTCAGCCCGTGTTCGACCGTGATCGGCAAGACCTTCGCATCCCCACGCGGCACCATCAAGAAGTAACCACTGGTGGGATTGGGGGTCGTGGGCAGAAAGACATGATAGAGATCGCTCTCGTCTTCTTCCTCCTCGGACTCGAAAGTGACGAAGCCGATGGAGTAGAGACCGCGCCGCGGGTACTCGAAGATGATCACCTGGCGGAAGGCGCTCCCCTCTTCCACGAAGACCACTCCACTGATCTCCTTGGCCGCGCCGTAGACTCCCTTGATCCAGGGGATTCGATTGATGATCCGGTCCAGTCCCCCGAAGAATGCCTTTCCCAGCAGGTTGTTCGCGAATACGCCGACCAGAATGACCAGCAGGATCGCGGTGACCACTCCGATTCCGGTGAACCCCTCCTCGGGCAGGGTGGCGCTCAGATAGGGGGCCCGGGACAGAAGCGGCCGCATCCAATCATCGATGCTCCGAAACAACCAGACGAAGACCCAGAGGGTCAGCCCCAGTGGCGCCAACACCAGCAATCCGGTCAGAAAGGCCCGTCGAAGGGTGCTCATCGCCCATTCTCCCCGGCCGCGAAAGAGCCGCGGACTGGAGCCACCAGCGCTTCGCTCGATTCGAGGGACACCTGGCGAATCCGCTGTCCCTCGATCCGGTCCACGGTGAAGCGCAGACCCGGCCGCTCGATCACATCGCCCCGCGAGGGAACCTTCCCGGACATCTGGTAGAGAAGCCCGGCGAGGGTGTCATGGTCGTCGGTGGGGAGCTGCAGGCCCAAAGCCTCGTTGAAGTCGTCGAGATCGATGCGTGGATCCACGACCACGTGGTGGTCGTCCACCCACCGCAGAAGCTCACCCTCTTGGTCGAATTCGTCCCGAATCTCGCCCACGATCTCTTCGAGAATATCCTCCAGCGTGACGATGCCCGCCGTCCCTCCGTACTCGTCCACCACGACTGCCAGATGGATCCGTCCCTCCCGAAACTCCGCTAGGGCATCGTCGATGCGTTTGCTCTCGGGAAGAAAATGCGCCGGACGAATGAGTTCCCGGATCGTGGGCGTCTCTCCCCGTACCGAAGCCGACAGCAGATCCTTGGTATGGAGAATCCCGAGGATCTTGTCCGGCCCATCCTCGTAGACGGGCAAACGGGTGAAGCGCGAAGCCGCCGCGAAGGGCAGGGCTTCCTCGAAAGTCGTGGTCACGTCGAGAGCCACCATATCGATGCGCGGCACCATGATCTCGCTGATTTCGGTATCGCCGAGTTCGAAGATGGACCTCGCCCAATCGACTTCATCGGGTTCCATGTGGGCGGAGGCCTCTTCGTCCGCCAGCAGCCCCCGGATCTCCTGCCCACTCAGAGGCGGAGAGAGGTCCAGACTCCAGATCGAAGGAACCATCCGGTCCATGAGCCATTCCACGGCAAAGGTGAAAGGCCGCAGCACGAGGAAGATGACCAGATGAATCCCACCGAAGGCTCGGTGATAGGCCAGGGTCCTCGAAAGGGCGAGAGCCTTGAAGGAGACCGAACCCACGACGATCACCAAGAGATAGACCGTCCACCACAAGACGAGCTGCCAGATAGCCCGGGGGGGCAGGACCGTTTCGCCGAAATCCCTCCAGGCCGCCGCAGAGAGCGCCACTCCGATGAGGTTCATCACCGTGAGGGTGAGCAGAGCGGGGCGCGGCGCCTCCAACAGTCGTTCGAAGGGGATGCGGCTCTCCTGACTCAACAACCCCCCTGCTCGCATGCGCAGAAGGGTGGTGAGTGAAGAGATCCCTCCCGCGCACAAGAAGCTCAGTGCCAGCCAGATGACCAGGGTCACCGAGGCCCCCATCGCCTCTGCTACCGACGCACTCTCCATCAGCTCCGATCTCCCTCCCTTTCCTTCTCTCCGATACGATGGTAGATCTGCAGGATCGCCTTCTCTTCGGCCTGCATCTCCTCCGCCTCCTCGTCGGTGCCGTGATCGAAGCCCAGAACATGAAGCAACCCATGGACGACCATGAAGGCAAGCTCGTCGTCGAGATTCTGGGCGTGGACGGGTCCGCGGGCCCGGAGGGTATCCAAGCTCACGAGGACCTGACCGGCGAGAGCCTCCTCCTCGGAATAGTGAAGGTCCAAGAAATCTCTCCCGACCGCCTCTCCCTTCAGCAAGGTCCCCCTCGACGGACCATGCCCTTCGAAGTAGGAGAAGGAGAGCACATCGGTCGGTCGGTCCTGCCCCCGATATTCTCGGTTGTGCTCCCGAAGGGTATCGTCTCCGGTGAGTACGACCTGAACACTGACATCGGAAGGCCCCAGGGCGGCGACCAACTCACCCAGATGATCGAGGGTCACGGCCCGGGGAGTCCAGGTCCATTCGCCTTCATCGAGAACGAGCTCGAGCTTCACGACTCTCCTTTTCCTTTTGCTCTTCGTGTTCCTTCTGTCCGGGGTAGGAGACGCGATGGTGATGAATGCCGACAAGAACGGGTACGAAGGCCTCTCGGACCTGGGCGACATCTCTCAGAGTGAGGCCACTCTCATCGAGTTCCCCTTCGGCCATCTTCGAGTCGATGATCTTGCGCACCATTTCTCTCACTCGACTCGCGGTGGGACGCCGGAGACTCCGAACCGAAGCTTCGGCTCCATCGGCCAGCATCAGCACCGCGGTCTCGCGCGAGCGGGGCCGAGGCCCGGGATAGCGGAAGTCGTCGACCTTCACCGCGTCTCCGTCGTCGCGCTCGAGGGCCTTGCGGTAGAAGAACTGCATCACACTCGTGCCGTGATGTTCGGGAATGAAGGCCAGAACGCTCTCGGGAAGCCCCCATTCCCGTCCGAGTTCGATGCCCTCCTTGACATGACTGGCGATCACCAATGCGCTCATCCGAGGCAGGAGTTCGTCGTGGGGATTGGTCCCGCCCTGGTTCTCGGCGAAGTAGCGCGGCTTGAGCATCTTGCCGATGTCGTGGAAGTTGGCCCCCACCCGGGTGAGGAGGGGGTTCGCCCGAATGGCCCGAGCTCCGGCCTCTGCCAGCAGACCTACGACCTGACTGTGGTGGAAGGTTCCCGGCGACTCCAGCGCCATCCTTCGCAGCAAGGGGTGGTTGAGATCGCTCAACTCGAGAAGGGTGAGCTCGGTGGTCACTCCGAAGAGGGCCTCGAACAAGGGCAGGAGGAAGAGAGTCAGCGCAGTGCAGATCGCAACCGTGAACACTGCCACCAAGACCTGCCGAAAGGCCACTCCCAGAGGGCTGGCCTCTGCGAATTCGACCCCGATGACCATCACCGCGGCCACGGCGGAAACCGAGAGCAGGGCCCGATAGAACTGGTTGCGATTGCGAACCCGACGCAGGGACCGGATCGACGCGACGGCGATGGCCGACCAGGCCAGAGCGATGGACGAAAGGTGTTCGGGCATCGCCAGCATGAGCAGAATCGCGGCCCCGGCCACCCGATAGGCCAACTCCTCGCCGTAGAGGATCACCGCCAGCATCGCCAGCAGTGCGACCGGCACTGCGGCGACTCCCCCCCAGTCGGGATTCTTCAACCCCAGAGCGGAGAGCACCACGAAGATCCCCAGGAGAAGGAAGAGAAGCAGATAACGGTGTGGCTGCCAGATCACCGTGGGGTCGACCTGACGCACCAACGCCACCAGCCCCGCCAGGATCGAAGCCAGAAGGAGCGCCCGACCGGCCAGCATCCGCCGACGGGTGCCGTGATCCGATCGCAGGGCTCGCTGGACCCGTTCCTGCTCGAGGGCCTCGAGTACCGCTACGTCGTCGCGGCTCACTCGCTCTCCCGCATCGAGAATCCGTTCGTTCCGGGCCCAGTCGCGCTCGGTCGGAACCGCGGCCACCGCCTCCTCCCGACGTTCGGTGGTCGCCACATCGTCGTACTCCAGGGTGGGCAACAGGAAGTAGCGCGCAACCGCCATCGCGGCGTCCCGTTCCTGGGCTCGAGTCAAGCGGCTCGCCAATCGCTGGCGCAGGCTCTCGGTGAGCCGGTAGGACAGAATCAGGCCTCCGACCGGCACGCGCCGATAGTTGTTGTCCTCATCCACGATGCTGACGAATTGATAGGTTCCTCGCGGAGTGACATCGGCGACTCCCGCCTCGATCATCTCGTCGACGATCTTCACCACTTCTCGCCGCACTTTTTCGACTCGAAGGCTGTCGAGCAAGGTCGCCGATGCCGTCAGCTGAAGGGCCGGGGCCGCTTCCCGCAGAGCATTGAGCTGTTCGGCCCGCGTCAGCGAATCGGCGCTGGCGATGGCGGCCGCCCGATCGAAGAACTCCTGCACCGACTCTCGACTCCGGCGAATGGCGGCTTGGTCCACGCGGTAGATCGGCTCCACCCGCTGAGCTGCGACGCGCCGGGCCTCTTCCACCTCCTCCACCGGCCGGGGGGCCGTGAACCCGAAGGGAGCTCTCACCTGCTGATCGGTGATGTCTCCAACCTCGAAGCGGATGCGCTCCACCGACCGGAGCGGAGGGAAGAGAAGCAGATGGAGCACCACCAGCAAGAGCGGAGGCCCACCCCAGACCAGAATCAGTCGTAGCCGCGCCATCCAGTCCTGAGGGGGACGTCGGAGGGAGTCTCCCCGGGAGGGAAGACGGCGTGAGACCCGAAAGCGCGAAAATCCAGTCACCGCGGACTCTTCCCTTCGTCGTCGAAGGCCGCCACGATTCGTCGGACCAGAGGGTGACGCACCACATCACCTTCGCCGAAGTCGACGAAGGCAATCCCATCCACTCCCTGGAGGATCTGCCGCACGAGCACCAGACCACTCGCTCTCGGATCGCCCAAATCGATCTGCGTGACGTCCCCGGTGACCACCGCCCGAGTCCCCGGTCCAAGCCGAGTGAGGAACATCTTCATCTGGGTGAGGGTCGTGTTCTGACCCTCATCGAGGATCACGAAGGCTCGGTTCAGAGTCCGTCCCCGCATATAGGCCAGCGGTGCGACTTCGATCGTCCCGTTGGCCAGGAATCGTGCCACTTTCGTCGAACCCAAGCAATCGGTCAGCGCATCGTAGAGAGGGCGCAGATAGGGATCGACTTTGTCTTGGAGGTCTCCCGGCAGAAAACCGAGCTGCTCTCCGGCTTCGACCGCCGGCCGCACCAGAAAGATCCGATCGATCTCCCCCGCCAGCAACGCGCGCACCGCCATCACCACGGCCAAGAAGGTCTTGCCCGTCCCCGCCGGTCCCACCCCGAAGACCACTTCGTGATGACCGATGGCATCGAGGTAGAGGGCCTGGCCGGGCGTCCGCGGCTCGACCGTGCCCCGCCGACCCGAGTTGAACTGCACCTGTCGACGCTGGGCTTCCACCGGAGCGATGGCGGCTCCCTCGAGGATCCGCGCGAGGGCCGAGGGATCGAGGGGGCGACCGCTGCGGACCCAATTCACCATCGCCTCTACGACTCCCACCATCCGCTGGACTTCGGCCGCCTCCCCCTCGATGCGAATCTCTTGTCCACGGAGGATGAGGCGGCCCTCGAAGCCCTCTTCGAGCATGCGCAGATTGGCGTCCTGAGCCCCGACGAAGTCGAGGATCTCGATCGAATCGAGTGCTACGGTGTGGCGAACGTCACTCATTCGTTCCCGCTGTCGGCCAGAGCCCCGATGGAAAGAAACGCCCCCGCCCGGCCGGGCAGAGGCGTTTTCGTACCGAAGATCGGTGCATCGTCAGTCGCGAGGAATCGCGAGCTCCCAGTCCGGCCAGATCATGTCCGGATCGGACACCTGGTCCCGGTTGGCCTCGTAGATCTTCGTCCACGCGGTGCCATCCCCATAGACCTCCCAATAAGAGGCGATGCGGCTGAGATACTCGTCCTGCTTGACGGTCCACGAATGCGGCCAATCGCGAGGAATGGTCAGCTCCCATCCCGGGTAGATCAGGTTCGGGTCCTCGATCTTGTCCTTGTTGGCCCGATAGATTCGCGGCCACTTCAAGGGATCGGCGTAGATCTTCTCGTAGCCGGAGATCTTCTGCAGGAACTCCCCATCCTCGACCACATGGGTTCGAGGAAGGCTCTCGAAGTAGTCGATCTCCTTCTCGAGACCGTCGACCTCGGTCTTCGACGCATCGTACTTGGCCTGGAGGTCTCGCACCTTGCGATCGATGCTCGCAAACTCGCCGCTCAGATCCTTGGCCTCGCGCTGATTGCGTTCGGCCGAGGAATTCAGCTGCGCGAGCTGATCGTCCAGATCTGCGCAATAGGCATCACGCTGTTCGCGGGAGAGGTTCTTGAACTCCTCCGCGCTGTAGTAGTCGCCCTCACTGATATTCGCAGTGCGGGTCACCTTGGGACTGCAACCGGCCATCACCACCAGGGAGGCGGGAACGGCCAGAAGCACCAAACGGCTCATCATTCCGTAACGCATGGTCCTTCTTTCCTCCCCGGCCTAGCGGCCGCTGCCCTTTTTGAGCTCTTCGAGCCGGCTTTCTAGATCATCCGGTTCGGGGAGAGCTGCGATCTTCTTCTGGAGATCGGTCTGCTTCTGGCGCGCCTCGGCCAGATCGGCCTTCGCCGTTTCGACCTTGTTCTCCGCGTCGTTGAGGGTCGTCCGCGCGCTGTCTAGCTGTGACGGATCCGTGTTGCAGGGAGGATTCTCGCTGCAACCCGCCGCGAACAGGGTCACCGACAGGCCCGCCAGAACCAAGACGCTTCGCAGGTCTCTGGTCTTCAAGGTGCACTCGCCTCCTGTTGTGCCCGCCCGGGATCTCCGTTTCGACCCGAGTTCTGGGCAATGACGATAGTTTCGCGACGGATCCCCCGTCGCGCGGTCGCAATGTACACCGGCAGAACGCCAAGTCAAGCCCTATCCGACCCGGAAATCGGCTCCCGGCCCCGCGTGTACACCCCTAACCGGCCGAAGAGGAGGAATCGTCTTCCTTCTCCACTTCGGCTTCCTCGGGCAAGTGCAGTGCCAGACCGAGCTCCTCGAGCTGGTCTTCGGCCACCGGCGAGGGCGCCCCGTCGAGAGGATTGGTCGCGGCGGTGGTCTTCGGGAAGGCGATGACCTCGCGAATACTGGTCTCCCCGACCAAAACCGCCACCAAGCGGTCCAAACCGAGGGCAATGCCCCCATGCGGGGGTGCGCCGTACTCCAGGGCCCGAAGGAACCATCCGAACTTCGCTTCGGCCTCTTCCTCGCCGATCCCGCAGATCCTCAGCACCCTTTCCTGCAGGTCTCGCCGGTGAATCCTCACACTGCCACTGCCCAATTCCACACCATTGCACACCAGATCGTAGAGGGTCGCGTGAACCCGTCCGGGATCCTCTTCCAGGATCTCGAGGTCTTCGTCTCGAGGCATGGTGAACATGTGGTGCATGGCCGTCCACTTTCCCTCCGAAACTTCCTCGAAGAGGGGAAATCGGTGGACCCAACAGAAATTGAGCTCCTCGCCCTGGGTATAGCCACGGCGACGTCCCACCTCCAAGCGCAATGCGCCGAGGGCCCGGTTGGCGGTGGAGCGACGATCGGCCACCACGAAGAGCAGATCTCCCTCTCGGCCGCCGCAGCGCTCGAAGAACTTCTCGAGGAGGTCATCCGAAAAGAATTTCCGGAACGAGCCGCTGATCGCCCCGTCCTTCCACTTGAGCCACGCCAGACCCTTGGCCCCGTGGCGCTTGGCCAGCTCCTCGAATTCGCCGATGTCCTTGCGGCTCAATTCCGCGAGTTGTTCGCCCAGCACCGCCTTGACCCGACCTCCGTCTGCAAGAACCGAGTGAAAGACCCCGAACTCGCCTTCGGCCGCGAGGTCACTGAGATCTTCCAATTCCAGGCCGAAGCGACGATCGGGTTTGTCGCTGCCATAGGTGTCCATCGCATCCTCGTAACTCAGACGAGGAAAGGGAGTGTCCACCTCCAGACGACGCACCCGGCGGACCACCTCCGACATCATTCCCTCGACGAGGTCGAAGATGTCCTCTTCGTCCACGAAGCTCATCTCCAGATCGATCTGCGTGTGTTCCGGCTGTCGATCGGCCCGCAGGTCTTCGTCGCGGAGGCAACGCGCGAGCTGGTAGTAGCGGTCCACGCCGCTCATCATCAGGGTCTGCTTGTAGAGTTGGGGGCTCTGGGGCAAAGCATAGAAGCACCCCGGATGCACTCGACTCGGAACCACGTAGTCCCGCGCCCCCTCCGGTGTGGTCCGAATCATCAACGGGGTCTCGATCTCGAGGAAGTCCTGTCCCGCGAGGTGCTCCCGGGCCGCCCTGGCCACCTCGTGCCGCGCCTGGAGGTTTCGCTGCAGGCGGGGAATCCTCAAGTGAAGATAGCGGTGCCGGAACTTCAATTCGTCGGTGGCGTTGTCTGCCTCCTCGAGAGTGAAGGGCAGGGTCTTCGAAGGATTCAGGATCTCGAGTTCCGCGGCCACGACTTCGATCTCACCCGTGGCCATCTCCGGATTCACCATTTCCTCCGGTCGCCGGCGTACCGTCCCCCTTACGGCCACCACCGCCTCCGCTCTGAGTCCATGCGCCCGGTCCCTCATCTCGCCTTCGACTTCGAAGACCACTTGAGTCAGGCCGTAACGGTCGCGGAGATCGACGAAGACCAGGCCTCCGTGATCCCTTCGCGATGCCACCCACCCATTGAGGACCACTTCTTCGCCCGCATGGTCTCCGCGGAGGTCTCCGCATCGCACGGTTCTTCTGAGCTTCTTCATGAGACCTCGTCCTTTGTCGCCGTCGCTTCCCGCGACCGGCCGTCACGATAACGAATGAGGGAGAAAGCCAGCCCCAGCGAGATGCCCGCCAGGTCGGCGAGCCAGTCCATCGCCGAAGGGGTCCGGCCCGGAATCCAGCCCTGGTAGGCTTCGTCGAGAAGAGCGATCGAAGACCCGAGCAACAACGAGGTCACCACCGACCGAATCCATCCGTGTCCGTATTGGTTTCGCTCCCAACGCCCCACCAGGAATCCAAGAATGGAGTACTCCAGAAAATGCGCCACTTTGTCCTGCACTTCGAAACCCACGCGACTCATGGTCGACCCCGGGATCGACGAGACCAAGAGGATCGAGAGGATCCAGAGGACCAGGGGCATCCAATAGCGAAGATTCGAGCGGGGGTCGTGCAATGCCAAGCCTCGGATGCTTCAGGGACGGAGGTCCGGCAAGAGCTCGTCCGGCGCGAAGCCGGCCAGTCCGAGCTCTCCCAACGCGTGGGACGCGGCGCCCGCGCCTTGACGCGCAGGATCCTGCCGATAGTGATCGAGATTGAGGGCGGCCACCCGCACCTTCTTCCTCGCCGCGGGGGAGAGCCCCTCTCCCGCGACCAGCGCGAAGTCGCCCCGCGCCTGCCCCACCCGGGTGTACACGAAACCCTCCGCCGGTAGACGCCGGATGCGCCGAGCTGCGGTCACCGCGGACTCCCGAACCACCGCATAGTCGAAGGCCCCGTAGACCAGGGCCGCGATCACCGACTGGTGGTCGAAGGGGTCTTTCCCTCGAGGCGCGTCGCGGATCTCCTCTTCGGACCAACCCCAAGCTCTCAGAGCGGCATAGCACCCCCGGGAACCGCTCCAACTCTGTCCGTCTCCGAAGATGAGTCGGCTGCCCGGAGGTGGAGGCCAGGGAGTGTCTCGCGATCGAAGGATTCCGAATGCGGACCTCCATCCGGAGCGTCCCGCAGGTTTGGCCCAAGCCAGAAGAGAGACGTCACTCCGTTTCAGATCCCCGTGCAGAGGAACCAGGGCCAGATCGAAGTCGACCAGGGCCTCCTTCAGCTTTCCGGGCTCGATGGCCTCCACGACCACGTGCCGGTGGAGTTCCTGCCCCAGATAGCGGGCCAGAGGCGCCAGGACTTGGTCCACCGGCTGGGGAGTCCCCGTCCGCACCACTCCCAGTCGAAGGGTTCCGGGAAGGTCGGGATGCCTCACCTTCACCAAGGTGCTGGCCGCGGTCACGATCACCAGCAGGAAGAGCACCCAGGTCGTCCGGCTCCACGCCGACGAACTTCCACCCGCGGTCTGTGACCGGTCACTCATTCGACTCCGCGCCTCGATTGGCGTCCTCGGGGAGCGGATCGACCACGACTTGGAAGTTCGCGGGCTCGAGGCTCGAGGTGAACATGCCCGCGGGCAGAATCACCTGAGCGCCCACTTCGCTCACCCCCGCTGCTTCGGCATCGATGTGCAGGACCACTTCCACATCTTCGGGAGAAAGAGCATCGACCACCGCCGCCGCTCCCCTGACCGCGACCTGGGCGTGGGTGGGCTCCAGATGCACTCGTGCAGGATCCAGATCACTCAGCACCGTCACCGGCACCTCACGGAATTGCCGTTCGACGATCCGGTCCACCCCCACCGAGACTTCCACTTCCACCGGCGAAAGAACGAGGTCGGGATCCGGATTGACCAGAGACAACTTGGTCTCGAAGGATTCCCCGTGGCGACGCAAGTCGAGGTCCGTGGTTCGGATCTCCGCCAGTCCCTCCACCAGGGACTCCGGACCGGTGACTTCGACCTGCGGGGGGGTGATCTCCGGCGGAGCGGCCAGAGTTCGGTCCTCGGGAAAGTCTCCGGTGAGCGAGAGATGGACCGGCACACTCCGGCGGACCTTGGGCTGGACGTCCAGCACCAGGGTAGTGGCGGGGACGATCTCCAACGCCGTCGCATTGACGACCGCATCGAGAACGCTCAGTTCGTAGGTATGACGCCCCGGTCCCTTGCCGGTCAAGTCGATCTGGATCTGACCCAAGTCCCGGGAGATGAGGTCCGAGAGAAGGAGCTGGAGCCGCGTTCCGCGCAGCCGGACTCCCACCCGATCCGGCAGCACACTCTCACGAACGGAGAGAGAATCGGGGACCCCGACCACCACCACCGGAAGGCGGACCAGATGCTCGACATTCACGGTGCTTGCGACCTGAACCCAGAGCAGCAGAGCCACCACCACGCAGACGATCTTGACGCCGATTCTGTCGAACATGATCTCACTCGATTGCGGTCCCACTGCCGCGCCTGACCGGACGCCGTCACCCCAACGCAGCGGCATCGCGCGAAAGAGTAGTCCGAAACGGGGCGCAGGTCACGCCCGACCCGGCCCTGCACCAAGGGAACAGTCTCGCAGAGGAGGAATCAGTTGCGAACGATGTACAGCCAGGGATTCTGCCATTTCCCGTTCTGGACGACTTCGTAGTGCAGATGAGGGCCCGTGCTCCGACCCGTCGTCCCCACCCGGCCGATGACCTGACCCCGCCGGACCCAATCACCCTTCTTGACCAAGAACTGATCGAGGTGCCCGTAGCGCGTGAAGACTCCATTGCCATGGTCGATCTCGATGAGCTGCCCCAACGAACCCTTGCGAGAGGCACGCGTGACCCGACCTGCGGCCGGCGCATGCACCGGAGTCCCGATGCGAGCGGAGAAGTCGAGGCCTCGGTGGAAGGCAGGCCGACCGGTGAAGGGATCGATGCGCCGTCCGAAACGGCTCGAGAGATATCCGCCCTGGACCGGCCGAATGCTCGGCGTACTGTCCCGAAGTTGCTGGTCTTCGCGCAAGGTCTCCAGAACCTGCGCGTAGTTCTCCCGTTCGTAGCGGGCTTCCCGAAGCAAACGATCGAGCTGGAGGTGGAGTTCCCGGAGCCGGCTTCGGTTGAGGTCCTCCGCGGGACCGAGGTCCTCCGGCACTCCTGGATTCTCTTCCCCTCCCATGCCCATGGCGGAGAGGCCATCGCCAGCCAGATCGCCGAGGCCCGCAATGAGATTGGCTCGTTCGCGCAGCTGCCGAGCCTCGTCCATCGCCGCTTCGTAGTCCGACGCCATTTCCTCGAACTCTGCGATCCTCGACCGAAGTGCGGCGATCTCCTCTTCACGCTCGCGCACGTCGTGGAGCACGTGTTCCTGACGAATGTAGTTCGCCAGAAGTACTCCGACCCCGACCATGCACAGACCGACCAGCATCACCAAGGCGCGGGCCAGCCCCTTGCTCACGCGGAAGGTGCGAACTCCGCCTTCGCCCTCGGGGACGTAGAGAAATGTCCAGGAATTGCGCTTCAAGGGAGCTTCGTCCTCGCAAATCGCATCGCGGGTGACCTCGCGCAGCCGGGCGGTGGCCCAGGGCTTTGGAGCGGGAGGTTAAGAAAGGGCCCATGGCCTGTCAAGACACCCTGGGGAGTCAGCAAGAGCCATTCCACCCCCCATCGACCCACCCAAAGCCGCAGGATCGCCGTCCTGGACGCCGAGGGGCCGCCCTCTCCCGAAAGCGGCCCCGCCGACAGTGTCCTGGACTGCAACGCCCTCAGGCGCTCTCGTGGTGGACTTTGAGCACTTCTGCGTGCTCCTCCCGCCGCAGACGACCCAGCGCTCGTTCCTTGAGCTGCCGAATCCTTTCCCGAGTGAGCCCGAATTGGGTCCCGATCTCCTCCAGGGTCAGCGACCGAGGCTGACCGATCCCGTAGTAGAGACAGAGGATCCGGGCCTCCCTCTCGGGCAGACCACTCAAGGCCTCTCGGAGATCTTCCCGCCGAGTTCTCTCGAGGAGAGACCGATCGGCGGCCGCATTCTCCGAGGGATCGGCAATGGCATCGGCCAGGGTCCGATCGTCATCGGCCGAGACTTTTTCGTCGAGATAGGCCTCGGGTTGCCCCACCAACAACGCCTCGCGGACCTCTTCGATCCGGAGCTCCGCATCCTCGGCGATCTCTTCGGCGCGTGGCGGACGCCCCAAGCGCTGCTGCAGACGTCCGAAGGATCGGTGCACCTTGTGGAGGATCACCGTTCGGTTCTGCGGCAGACGCACCACCCTCGACTGATCCGCCAGGGCTTGGAGGATGGATTGGCGCACCCACCACACCGCATAACTGATGAATTTGAAACCGCGACGCTCGTCGAAACGGCGTCCGGCCTTGAGCAAACCGATGTTGCCCTCGTTGATCAGGTCCTCCAGGGAGAGGCCCTGACCCAGGTATTTCTTGGCCACACTCACGACGAAACGAAGGTTCGCGCGCACCAACTCGTGCAACGCCTCTTCGTCCCCCGAGCGGATGCGCCTGGCGAGGACACATTCCTCCTCCCGGGAGAGGAGTGCGTATCTTCCAATGTCCTTGAGGTAGCTTTCCAGGCTTCGTTCGTAGCTACCCTGATTACTGACCTTTCGGCGATTCATGGTTCAGGTTCCTGACCTGGGGAAGTTGCCCGGTACCGGTGTACCGAGAGACGGGCTGTTCTACCACCACCCTTCGAAGCAGTCCGGGTCCTGGTTGTGGCCGCGAGCCATGGCGAGTGGCTCTCCGACCGCGAATTCGGATCTCCCTGGCCGGACCATCACTGGTCGACCGGATCAATCGTGAGATAGCTCGTCATCTCTCCCCGCCTCACGAGAAGAGCAATGGGTTTGGTTCGGTCCCGATAGCGCTCCGATGCCGCCACGAAGTCCGCCAACGAGTCGATCGGAGTGTTCACGACCTCCACGATCACGTCTCCCGCCTGCAGGCGGGCGGCCTCCGCCGCACTCCCCGCTTCGACTTCCAATACGATGACCCCTCGGTCCTCTGTGACCTCGAAAGCATCTCGCAGACGACCGACCTCCGGATTGGACTCATCCGCCACGTCCGCCGCCCGGATTCCGAGCCAGACCTCACCCGTCTCCAACGGAGCGTCGCTGGCCGCAAGGACATCTTCTTCACGGTATTCCACCAGCTCGACGGGCAGATCGAGCCGCTCTCCATCCCGAATCACCTGCAGCACCGGCCTCGATCCAACCTTGGCGTCGGCCACCCGGAACTGAAGATCCCGATCTTCGCGGATCGGTTGTCCGTCGAACTCCACGATCACATCCCCAACCTTCACCCCGCCTCTCTCGGCCGGGGTATCCGGCCGGACTTCGACGATGAGAACTCCTTCGTCGATCGAGAGGTCCCTACCTGCTGCAAGCTCGGGAGTCAAGGTCCGCATGCGCACCCCGAGATAACCTCGGACCACTCGACCATGGTCACGAATCTCTTCGAAGATGTGGGCCGCAAGATTGATGGGAATGGTGAATCCGATGTTCTGGCCGCTCGCATTGATCGCGGTATTGATTCCGATGACTTGCCCGTGGATATCGACCAGCGGGCCTCCGCTATTGCCGAAATTGATGGCCGCATCGGTCTGGAGAAAATCCTGATAGCGCGGCGCGCCTCCTTGGATGTTCAGGTCACTCCGCCCCTTCGCGCTGATCACTCCGACGGTGAGGCTGCCGGCGAGCTCTCCCAACGGGTTTCCGATGGCGATGGCCCAATCCCCCACGCGAACTTCATCCGAGTCGCCGAAGCGAAGATAGGCGATCTTGCGGTCGGAGACGTCGATCTTCAGCACTGCCAGATCGGTGCTGGGATCGAGGCCCACGATCTCGGCCTTGCGTGGCTGGACCTCATCGGGCAGAAGAACTTCCACTTCCGTCGCATCGGACACCACGTGGTTGTTGGTCAGGATGTATCCCTCGTCACTGACGAGAAAGCCGCTCCCCGAACTGGGCATCTCGAAGCGCTGACCGGGCAGACGCCGCTGACGGGGAAAGAAACGGAAGAGATCGTCCCCCGGATCGTCTCCCTCGATATCGGGATGGGTGAAGGACTTGCTGCTCGTGATCGAGACCACTGCCGGCATCACATGCTCGGCGACCACCGCGAAGGGGCTCTCCACTCCAACATTCACCCCATCTCCGTCGGTGGCCGGCGAGGCCGCCGCCGAAGACCACGTCCCCAGCGCGAGCGCCATCCACAGCCCCACGACACGGGCCGCACGCGACGCGTCTCCGCTGGCGCTTGGGATGAGAATCCGGGTATGCAAACGACGCAAGAGCATCCTGCCTCTCCTCCATGTTGCGGTTGGCTCAACGCCTCAATCGGCGCCCTACCGGTGACCTATCCGAACCGCAAACGAGCGAGCAATCTGCGCCGTCGTCCAGTGAGAGCTTCGGCATCGCTCTTCGCTTCTGCGTGCCCGGAGGGGTGGGGCCCCTTGAGATGGGTCGGTCCACAGAGCGGGATGACCTCGAAACTCTTGGATTGAGATTAGTCCACGGACACCCGTCCGTCAATCCAGGCCTCCACCGACCGATTGCCGAAGCCTCCCCTCTGGCCTGCACTTGCTCCTTTGGCGAGTCTCGATCATCTTCTTCTGGGCTCCGGCTCGGCTGCCGCGGCCCATTCGAAGCCCTTCCCTCTCCACGCATTCATCGCGCCAGGGAGCCAGGAACTCCCGAATCCATGGCCAAGAGCGTCTATTTCGTCAGCGACACTCATTTCGGTGCGGGAGAGCCGAAGGACCACTCCCTCCGGGTGCAACGATTCTGTACGTGGGTCGGCCAGCTCGATGATGCCTCCCATCTCTACCTGCTCGGAGACATCTTCGATTTCTGGCTCGACTACCCCACCTTCATGCCCAAGACCCACCTCGAGGTCCTCTACGCCCTGCGCCGTCTCCTCGACCGCGGAGTCGAGATCCGCTTCTTGGGTGGGAATCACGACGTGTGGTGTGCCGATTATCTCCGAGAATCGCTGGGGATCCCCAGTCTCGAAGCCGGGGCCGTCGTCGAACACCAGGGCTTACGCCTCCGCCTGAATCACGGAGACGGGCTTCTCAGCTCCGATCGATTCTACTCGCTCTTCCGGAGGGCGGTCCGACATCCGACTCTGGTCTTCATCGCCAAGGCCATCCACCCCGAGATCCTCCACCGTCTCGCCCTGTTCATCTCACGACGGTCGCGGGCCGCGGGCCGCAGCAGTCGACCGGAGATCCTCCGCCTCATCGAACGCTATGGCGAATCCCATTCCCACGCCGATGTGGATCACTTGGTGACCGGCCATGTCCACACGCCCTGCCAAATCGAATTCGAGGATTGGACCTTCACGAACCTGGGCGATTGGGTGAGCAGCTACACCGTGGGACGCCTCCATGAGGGGCGTCTCGAGGTGTTGGATGTCCTCGAACACTTCGACCTCGACCCGCCTAGTCGCGAGAGGTCAAGCTGAGCGAGAATCGGTGAGTGGTGTCGAAATCGTTGTCGTTGGCCATATAGGCGTAGTCCACTCGTAGGCCCGCACGCTGGAAACCTGCTCCGAAGGTCGGGCCCCAGGTGTCGTACTGGAAGCGGTGTCCCACTCGCAGATGGAAGGATGGATCGAGCTCGATCTCGAGCCCGGCATGGAGGCGACTATTGCCATCATTGGGAAGGACGATTTCGGCCGTGCCCAGGAATCTACCGGCCCAGCTGAGGGGCATGGGACGGTAGGCCAGACCCGCGCGAAAGGTGCGGGGCAGATCGAAGCTCTCCTGATTGAGAGTCATCGAAGACCCCAAGTTCTGCACTGCCGCCGCGAGGGTGAGACCTTCGATCGCCGCGTGGTGGGTCACTCCCAGGTCGATCGCCCCCGCGCTCCCGGAATAGGCATCGATGCGCTCGTAGACGAACTTGGTGACGATCCCCAGAGAGAACTGATCGAAGGCCCGCGCATAGCCGACCCCCACGACCACGTCGTAGGGTCGAAAACTCCCCTGGGTCACTCCCACCGGATCCGGTGCAGTCCGATCGATGTCCTCACTGTAGAAACCGCTGAAGAGCAGTCCGAAGCTGCCGTAGTCGGTCTCGTGAGCGAGGGTCATGGTTTCCTTGCGAAAGAGTCCGAAGTACTCCATGTGCTGCACTGCGATCTGCGTGCCCTTGGCATAGGCCATGTTCGCCGGATTCCAGTACATCGCCGTAGCATCCTGGGTGGTCGCCACTCCGGTTTCTCCCATGCCTCCGGATCGTCCCCCCATTCCCAAGCGCATCGACAACAGACCCGCGTCGCCAGGCTGGCCCGCGTCCACGGTCGAAGGATGGGCGAAGCTGAGAACAGCCACGCCGAGGAGGCCTGCCAAGGCCAGATTGAGCGGGCGATGCATCATGGAGATTCTCCTCGTATTGCCATTGCATCGGCGGCTTCGTTTCATCGAGCCACCGCGAAGGACCTGAGAATCGATTCGGAACCCGAAACGATTCGACAAACATACAGCCCCGAGCGGAGCCCGGAAATATCGATCGACTCATCGAAAGCACTCGCGGACTCCGTGAACACCGCCGCGCTCGCTGCCACTTCCTGGCCCTCGAGGTTGTAGAGAATCGCGCGGACCGGCCCCGATCGTCCTGCGACCACTCGTACCCGCAGAGTAGAGCCCACGGCAGGATTGGGCTGCAAGGCCACGCTCGCCTCGTCCAAGGCTGCCGACCCCGCCGGAGCACGGACGGGACCCGCGCGGACGATCCCCTGATTTCGAAGGCCCACCGCGCCCAGGCGCACGGGCGCGTAGCTGTCCGCCCTCGTCCCTAGATCATAGATCCTCACTTCCCCCCGGGCCTGCGAAGCGAAACCACGCCCTGGCGAATCCACCGCTTCGAGGGACTCGAAACGGCCCATCAGGACCATTTCCAGAAGGAGATCTCCGTCCAGATCGGCAAGAATCGGACCTCCCAAGGGTTCCGCGGGCCCCGCGATGGGCCAGCCCACGAGTTCCCGTCCCTCGAGGTCCACCGCATGCAAGGCCCCCTCGCCCTCGTGCCAGATCAATTCGATCCGACCATCCCCGTCCAGATCGACCATGGCGGGCGGCGCCACCAAGGAATCGGTCACCGCAACCGGGGTGCTCCTCAGGGGACTCATGGGAAATCCCGAACGAAGTCGAAGAGATGCATCGAGGGCATGGAGTTCCCCTCCCGCAGCTCGGGCCCATACCACATCCGTCGCTGCCGCTCGGGGTGCAGCACCCACGAGGATGCTCGGCGCTCCGGGCACCTCGTCACCTCGGCGGTCTTCCCAGGCCACGTCTGCCACGGAGCCGAGCGATCCGGCGTTCTTCGGCGGAATCTCGGTGCGATGACTCGTACCCAACGAATCCGTCCAGAGGACCACCGGCCCGACCGGCGCCTCTTTCCAGGTCACCACCGGCAGGTCCGCCGGGGCACGATCGGTCCGCATTCTCGAAATCCCCTCGGTCGACCCCGTGGGAAAGAAGAGAAATCCGGGCCCTTCCTCATCCGACCAGGGGACCACGATGCGGGGCTCGGGCTCCTCCACCAGAGCGGGCTGCCCCCGCAACCGGCCGCTCACCGCAGAGGAGAGCGTTGCCTCCACCACTCCCGAGACCCACTTCAGTCGTAGCGCCGCAATCCGGCTGCCATCGCTGACCACCTGCATGCAGCTGCGATCGGGATCGTCGAGGATCGCCGGCGCGCTCACCGGAGCCCACTGCGCCGAGGTCCACATCACCCCGCGGGTTGCCGGATTCCGATCTCCATCGATCAACTCCGACCCGTCGAAGGAGAGGGCGATGATTCCCGTCGTTGCCGCCGCCAGCACCTCGAGGTCGCCATCGCCGTCGAAGTCCACCACCGCAGGGTCACCGATCCAACGCGCGACTCGGGACGGACCGTTCACCACCGCCAGGACTCCGATGGTGGTGGGATCTCCGTCCCCGTCAGTCCAGTCCCCCAGGGCCCGGTCGAATGCCAGCACCCGACCCGAATCCGCCAGGGCGACGATCTCGAGCAGACCATCCGGGCTGGGATCGGAAGGGCCCGATCCCAGATCCACGACTCGTGCCGCCGAAAGCGGAGCGATTCCTCGAAACGAGAGGCGGTGGGCCAGGGATTGCCCGCCACTGGACCCGAGAAACTCGACTCGAAAGGTCATCGCCGGTCGATAGGAGAATCCCGTGCAATTGCCCTGATCATCTCGGGGCAGGGTGTCCACCGTCACCGTGGAGAAGCGAGAAAAGCGGATCCCGGTGGGCAGACCCGAAGCAGTGTCCGTCGCGGGAAGAGTGTCCGGTCCGAAGTCGGTCGAGCCCTCGCCCCGCCAAGCATCTCCGTCCCAGCCCAGGAGGTACTCGCTCGGCCGAGACGAGTCGAGGTCTTGAATGCCATCGGCTTCCTCGACATCGACTCCCTTGTGATCCGGGTCTGCGTTGATGGTGTTCACTCCAGACAGAATCGAGTTCTCGATGACGCGTTCGTCGATGTGATAAATGTAGACTCCGCTGCCACCGGCTCGCATGCAGCGGTCGTCACTGCGCGCCGGATTCTCGCTCATGAAATAGTCCCACTCCGAATTCAGCGTGCTCTCCCACCAGTCGGTGGCGGGATCGTAGGATGAAGTGGGACGGCCGTTGCCAAGGCTGCTGTCGGCATCCCAATAGTCCGGCACTCGATCCCCGTTGGAGTCGGCGAAGGTGTAGAAGAGATCGCCGTTGGGATCCTGGAGCCGGTACTCCAGAAGCCAGTACTCCCGATCGTTGATCGGAACTTTGATCAGAAGTGTATCTCCATCCGCCACCGTGGGTCCCATCGCCCTCAGACGCAGGTCGGCATCCGCTCTCACCTCGACCGCATCCACCCAACCCATGAGGTAGCGATTGATCGCGCTCGGCGCGGAAGGAACGATCGACAGGCCGGTGAAGAGTCCGAACCCCATCAGTCCGAAGTTCCCGATCCCCTGACTGTCGGGACGCCCTTCGGGGGTGAAGTCGGTCAAACTGAGCATTCCGAGCCGCAGCCCGAACTCGAAGCAATAGACGCCCAGGACGTCGAAGAACCCCGACAGTCCCGCCTCGGGGAAAGGATCCTGGCTTTCGGCTTCGGGTAGGATCAAGACGTGCTCGACCGGGCCCTCGCCACTGAGCAACTGCGGTTGAGCCAAGAGCCCCGCCTCCGATGCCCTGGAAAAGTCGCGCCGATCGAGGTAGTTGCTGGGGATCTGCTGTGGACTGTCTCCGAGAATATCCGTCTCGCTCCCTGCTCCCGCGTGGATCAACACCAAGGTGTCGTAAGCTCCGAAATCGATTTCCGCATCCACCGCATCGATGACTTCCTGGGCCATCGCGACGGTCCGCACATCACTACTGTCCGGATCGCCGTACCATCCCATCGGTCGCGGGAGATTGACGATTGACCCGTACACATCCCACTGCAGACGAAAACGGTCGAAGCTCACGCTCCGGAAGTATTCGTTCACCCGACTCATCTGCAGATCGAAGTAGGTGGAGTCGTGAGCTGTGAACATGGGAATGTCGGTGCCCGGAATCCGCTGCGCGATGCGCCGGCCCTCCGGCCAGCCCACGAAGGCGCTGCGGTCACGCCCCCACATCAAGCTGTCACTGAAATCGCAACCGACGACCAATACTCGGAGCTGGGATGGAGCCGCTTTGCGGAGAAGGCGATCGAGTTGAACGTCCTTCATGTTGCGCGGACTCAATCCCGGTCCTCCTTCTACCAAGAGGCGGGTCGCCTCCTTCATCCGATCGAGGGAGGGGAAGGCCACCGGTTCCGCCCCGGCGCTGCGACCCCCGGCCGAGGCGAGAGTCAGGGCTGCAATCGCGATGACGAGCCCGGGACCTCTCAGCGCTGGAATCGACATGGCTACCTCACGGGGATGAAGACGGCGCAGTATAGGAATCGTCCCCACCCACGGTCAACGACAGCCGCATCCGACAAAAAACTCGGGAAGAGGGAGGTCCGGAACAGATCGCCACCCCTGATCGACGACCCAATTCCTACTCCCTCTCCCCGCAGGCGTTTCCTCCGACCCAGCACTGCCCTCCCCCCGCTTCCGGCTGCCAACCATCTCGGGAAGAGCCGACGCTCGAATCGTCCACTCAAAGCGGCTGTCGAGGAACGCCACGTCCAATCATGTTTCAGCCCTTTCGGCCTCGGGATCCGTGTCTGGAATTACCACCGCTCTTCCTGGAAGACCGCCGAGGAGCGGAAGATTTCGAGGGAGACCGACTTCCTCGGGACGGAGCCACCTCGCGGCCTCCACCGCGGGATCCCCGTTGACGCCGCGTGGGCTCGACCTTCTGCCCTCGGGATCGCGGAGCTTCCTTCCGAGTCGGCGCCACATCTCCACCGCCCTTGCGCCCTCGACGTTCTCCACTCGGCGGGCGCACCTCACGGCTGCGTTCCCGTCCCCCGCTCCGATCCTTCCGGGCCTCCGACTGCGATCGTTGTCGCCGGCGATCCTTGTCGACCGCGGATCCTGACCGGCGACGACTGCGATCTCGGTCGACCACAGACTCCGACCGGCGGCGACTGCGATCTCGATCGACCGCGGATCCTGACCGGTTTCGGCCCTTGTGCGGCTCCTCACGATTGCGAATGACCGGCCGGGTCCACCGACGTTCCCCACGGTTGCGAAGGTCCCGACTCCGATCCGCGTCCCTCACTCGAGGCAGGCTCTCGAGCCGACGGGTCTGGGACCGCCGCGACAGATCCGTGCGGACTCGTCCCCCGCGGCTCCGCGTGCGGTCGCCCAAATCCGACCCTCCCCGCCGACTCTGGACCAGAGGCCCCACGTCCCCACGGTGCTTGCGCGCGGGCATCCGACTCCGAACCAGCCGATCCTCGTCGATCCTTCCCCGAGCCGACCGAGAGCGAAGCCCATCGCGCATGCTCACCGGGCTCCGGTCCGTGCCTCGCGCCTGATCGAAATCACGCACCGCCCTGCGGACTCGCGGATTGTCCAGATCGTAGAGAGATCGGTAGTGGCGCCAGTTCTTCTTGTAGCGCACCCGGTAGTCGACATAGTCGTAAGGAGAGTCGTACCACCAGTAGACGGGATAAGGTCGACTGTAGACCGAGTAGGCAGGCCAACTGTAGACGAGCGGATAGTAGGGATACCAATAGGGACGTCCGAAAGAGATGTCCCAATAGTAGTAAGGGGGTTCGTAGTAGAGGGGATACCAACCGAATCGATCGTACCAACTCGTCTGCCAACCCCAATCGTTGTAGATGTTCACCGTCGAACACTTGTCGACATAGGGATGGTACTCGTCGTCATCCTGATCGTGGCACTGTCGGCAGGTATAGCGCGCATACTCCACCTTGGACTCCACATAGAGGTGAGCCCAATCGGTCACCACGTACTCGACATCTGCGTCGAGTCCAGTGATGGCGAAGTTGATGTCGTTCACCGCCAGGAAGGGATCGCCCGATACCTCGTAGTCGTAGTTCGTCCGCGCATCCGGATCGAAACGAAAATCGATGGCCAGATTGCGGAGATCGAAAGGATATTCGCTGGCGATGGCCTCGATGTATTCCACACCACGCAACTGACTCGCACGCAGCCGCACCGGCGAACCCGGACGGGGAAGAGTGTAGGTGTGATCGGCGTAGACGAATCCGTCATCGTATCGAGTGGTCGGCCACAGCACTTCTACCTGCCCATCGCTGTCGATGCGGTAGACGACCACGTAGAGATCTGCATTCGTGCGGAAGTGCACGGTCATCGCTTCGCCGCGCCGATAGGTGTCGTTGTCCTCACGGCCGTGCCAAACATTCACTCTCAGATCCCGGCTGGGCGTGGCCGGATCTCCGACCAAGTCCGCGTCGATCTCTCCCCCCTGAAGAAATGCGTAGACCGCCCGTGAGGTCGGAGCCGCAGCGTGCGCCGATGAAAGCGACAGCACGCTCCCGCCCAGGACCGAGAGGGCAATGAACAGGTAACTCCACCAACCAAAGGCTCTCGAAGTCTTCATTGTGGTCTCCTTCGCATCAGGGCGCGCTCTTGCGAACGCGCACCGCGCCGGATCTCCTCGTGGAGAGACCCTTGAGCTGGTATTCGTTGACCACGGGCTGGTAGGCCCAATCCAGGTCCACGATCCGACCGACGACGTCCATGTCGAACACCGTCACCTTGGCATATCGTACATCCGAGGAACCGGCCGCGATCTCGAATGCATAAGTGTGTCCGACAATCGCCTCGACTCGCCCGACCACGGACCAACCTCCGATCGGCGCCTCGGACAGGACGTCGAAGCCCACGTTCCCATAGTCCTGGACCCGCACTCGAGCGACGTTTGCGTTCAGGAATCCGGCGTTGCCCACGGTCTCGAACCAGAAGTCAGCGGCGGGATCGGTCGCCGGTCGAATCACTTCTCCGGAGAAGTCGAAGCCCGACTCCGCGGCCAAGAAGTTCAGGTCGCGCAGCTGCACCTTGCCCTCCGGACGGGGAACGTCCCGAATCTCCTCGAGGCTGAGGTCGGACTCGTTTCCTTCGTGGTCGAAGGCCAGAACCGCATACCAATTCTCCGAACCATTGGCCAAACCCGTTCCGTCGTCCCCTCGGTCCGCGAACTCCACGTAGTCCAGCGACGGATCCTGGACATCGACGACCATGAAGTGGTTCTCGTCGAGAGCGTCGAAGGTGGCGATGATGAAGTATTCGGCTCCGCCGTCGTCGTTCCACAGGACCGAATATCCGGCCAAATCGGCTTCGCGGTTCGGAGTCCACCGCAGGATCACCTGCTGGTCGGCAGTAATACTGTAGACTCCCGAGGGGATCGCGGGAGGAGTTCGATCCACCACATCTTCGCCGCATCCCGCGAAGAGGAGGGCGACTGCGCCGCCCAAAAGAGTCCAAAGCCTGAGACTTCGGAATCCGCCGCGAGAGCAGGAAGGTTTTCGATCGGAGAGCATGGCATTCACCTCCGCAGGGTGCTGGGGGAGCACAACCCTGCTCTCGCACCCCTCGTGCCACGGTCCACAATCAATCCTGCTCTGGGTCCCCGGGCCCGCCAATTCGGTGTAACAGATGCTAAGCTGTTGTATCTACATGACTTGAATCCTGTCGGACGGCGGCCGGATCCGCAGTGGGAATGAGCCTGGAGGCAGACGAGGGCCGTCTCGGAGCCAGATCGTAGCGGGCGGGCGACAGAGATTGTAGCCCGACGAGGACAGCGAACTCGGCCTCTTGCCGCCCGAAAGCCCCGTCATTCCAGCACATTCACAAAAACGGGCCGCCCCCGAAGGGGCGACCCGCCTGCGTCCAGACCGCGGTCCCTCGATCGAACCAGGGGCTCCATGCTTGCATCAGGGATCTCGCCAAACCCTGATGCGGATGCCTCTGCGGCTCGCCGACTGAAGGACCAAGATCCTTTCGAAATGCACGGAGAGTGCGAGCGAGGGCAAAGACCCGAACCTCTGACCATCACCCCACGAGGACCCCACCTCCTGTACGGCAACGGAAAGAGCGAATTGAAGGGCCTCCACCTCATTCTGGCCGGTGATCGGAGAGAAACTCTCCCGCCACCCCCCGCTGTGTGGACCCGAAGGCCTCACTGGACGACCGGTACACGACTGCTTTGGTGACCGATCAAGAGGAGCCACTGCACCATCCATGCCGGCATGCCATCTTTTGCGAAAAGCTAATGTGTTGATCGACAACGCTTTACGACTCCAGACACCACTGCGGGAAGATGGCCCGAAACCCTCGCCGGCAACTGGAAAGAAAGTTTAGAGAGCGAGGGACTACGCTGCATTGAAGTCATTGCTTTTCAATGACTTGGCATCTATCAAAAAAGACGATAGAGGAAAGGCCGGTCAGCAGTTTTCCTTCAACCCATAACTGCGGATCTTCTGCAGCAGGGTCGGATAGGAAATCTTCAGCCGTCGGGCGGTCTCCGAACGATTCCATCCCGTCGATTCCAGACTGCGCCGGAGCACGCTCCGCTCGAGTTCCGCGACCTGCTCCTTGAGCGGGCGAAACTCCGGGGGATCGCCGTCGGAATCGTCCACGGCGGCCGGACCCAGATCGGCGGGGAGATGCATCTCTCGCAGGCGCTCCTCCGAAGCAGCGAGCACCACCGCCCGCCGCATGACCTTTTCCATCTGCCGCACATTGCCCGGCCAATCGTAGGCCCGCAGCCTCGAGACGAAACCCCGAGTCAACACCGGCTCCGGTCGCCCCAGGTCCTCGCAACTTCGCGCCACGAACTCCCGCGCCAGGAGTACGATGTCGTCTCCTCGGTCGCGCAGAGGGGGAATGGACACCGGAAAATCCAAGAGGCGGTAGTAGAGGTCCTCCAGGAACTCGCCGGTGGTGATCATGGTCTCGAGATTGCGCTTGCTGGCGCAAATGACCCGGACATCGACGGATCGCATCTGCGAAGACCCCACCGGACGCACCTCGCGCGAGTCGAGGAACTGTAGGAGTTTCGCCTGCATGGGCAGAGGCATCTTCCCGATCTCGTCCAGGAAGAGCGTCCCGCCCTCCGCCGAGACGATGAGTCCATCCTTGTCACGGTCGGCCCCGGTAAAGGCCCCCCGAACGTGTCCGAAGAGCTCGCTCTCGAGGAGAGTCTCCGGAATAGCCGCGCAATTGACGGTGACGAAGCTGCGGTCGCAGCGCGGACTCAGATCATGGATGATCCGGGCCAACAGGCCCTTGCCCGTCCCGGTCTCTCCGGTGAACAACACGGTGTAGGGACTCGGGGCCACCTTCGCACAGAGACTCAGAACCTCGCGAACCCGATCACTCTGGGTGAGAAAGCGAGAGAAGGGACTGGCTTCATCGTCGAGCAGGCTGTCGGAGGGGACGCGGTGAAGGATGCTTTCGCCCAACATGGCCACACAAGCCGACGCCATGGCGATGGAGTCGGGACTGAAGGGGATCCTGTCCTTCACCGCCGCATCGAAGTAGAAGAGCCCTTCCCTTCCCGATGCGGCGTCGAAGAGTCGTATCCCCACGACGGAATCGAGAGGACGCCGGTTCTCGGCCACCCCGCCGATCCACGCCGGATCCGATGCGGCCTGCGACCACACCCGAGCGTGGCCCGGCTCCTGACCCGACAATTGCTCCCACGCTCGCAGCGCGAGAGCGCGCGCGTGCACGAGCGCCATCTCGTGGTTCGCAAGAATCCGTACCCTGCCACGCTCGTCGCGAAGGGCCACGAACGCACGCTGCGCCCCCAATTGCTCGGCTGCGGTCACCAGCGTCGACGAGATCGTCGCCTCGTCGTGTCGCCCGTTCGGAGCCACTCGATCCGAGAGATCACGCACGAAGTGGAAGGACTCCACCCCACCCCTGGCATCCGCCGACACCGCGTGTTCGATTTCCTCTCGGAGCAGGGACAGCTCCGCATCGTGCAGTGCATCGTCATCGCCAGCGCTGCGTTCCAAATCGCAGAGAGTGATCAAGGCCTCGTCGAAGTTCCCCAGGGACAACTCCACGCGAGCCAATGCAAACTGAGCCCGTCCGGGACGCACTCCGCTCTCCGGGGGCAGCTCCAAGGCCAGGGCTTCGTTCAACCGAGCCCGGGCCACGACGAGGTTCTTCTCTCCCCCGCGCCGAACCAACGCCTCGGACAAGCACAGCAGAGTGCGGAAGACCTCCAGATCCAGATGCAGCCGCCGGAAGGTGTCGAGGCTCTCGCGGTAGGAGATCAAGCCCTCCTCGACATGATCCAGGAGAGTGAGGGCCCCCCCCCGCGTCCGCTCCAAGAAGCCGCGTTCGAACTCCTCACCCGAAGCGTCGACCAGCTCCACACCTCGGTGCACTTCCTCGAGTGCGAGCTCCGGCTCTTCGCGCCGGAGGTGGAGTTCGGCGCGACGTCGCGAGACTTCGGCCAGAATATCGTTGGTGGGACTCAGCTCGAGCGCTCTCTCCGCCGCACGATCGTAGTTGGACATCGCGTCGTCCAACTCTCCCTTGGCGAACATCAAATCCCCGAGGAACTCATCCGCCAAGGCGAGATCACGACGGGAGTCCTCGGATTCCGCCAGGACCCGGGCCTCGAGGAGGTAATCCTGGGCCTCGGCAAAGGCAGATTCGTCGATCTTGAGCTGTCCCAGGATCAGATCGAAACGCAGGATTCCTCCCTGGTCTCCACGGGTCCGGGCCAATCGCAGGCCTTGGAGCGCCGACGCCATCGATTCGACTCGATGACCGGTCTTTCTCAGGAGCACCGCTTTGTTCAGATAGAGCGCACAGATTTCGACATTTGCGCCGTGGCGGTGGAAGAGCTTCTCGGCCCGCTCGTAGAGCTGGAGGGCCCGCGTCCACCGGCAATTCCTCTTGGCCAGCAGCGCGAGGTTGTTGAGCACATGGGCCTGAGAGACCTCATCCCCGATCCGGCGATAGGTCGACAGCGCGTCTTGGAAGAATTCCTCCGCCTTGACGAGCTGACCACGGCAAGCGTGGGCAATACCGAGAACCATCTGCGCGATGGCAACGTCACCGTGTCGGTCGGTCAGAGAAAGGACGGTGAAGGATCGAGTCGCGAGATCGATGGCATCCGAATAGCGGCCTTGAGCCTGCAGTACCCGGGCGATTCGCACGTCGGTCGCTGCGGTCTCGATCGTCCCCAGTCCCGCGGCCTCCGTGGACGCCGTCTCGAACTCCTCGAGGGCCCGCCGAAGCTGCCCCTGCACCCGAAAACAATCGGCCAGCTTGCACCGAATCCTGAGAAGCGTCGACTGCGCATCGGCATCGGCGGGTGAAGCATCGAGAGCAGTACGGTAGTAGTCCACGGCAGAAGTGTAGGCTGCCGCGTGGAAGTGAAGGTCGCCCACCTCCTCGAGCCGCTCGAAGGAGAGGGCGGGACCTGAGTGAAAGTTGTGCGGCAACGAAGAACTCGGTTCGCGGCCGTCACGAAAGTCCTGCATCGGGCATCCCTTGGGCGAGAAGGGGTTCAAAGGTGCCTCGCGATGATTCCATCATTGCGCGAGATTTCGAGGTGCCTGCTGCACCCTCCAGGTGCATCGGATTCAGGCGCCGGTTCGGGTCAGCGGCCAGCCATGGTCTCCGCGGAAAGGCGAAGCATCGACTGCCACCATTGCTGGATCTGGACAAAGAGACTACTGGGAGGATCGGGCGCCGTCAGATTCTTGCCAGGATTCGAATCCGGCTTCAGATTCTGTCCGCCCAACCAATCCTCGGGATCACCGTTCACGGTACCCGTTCCGGGGTCAGTACCTCCGGTGGGGAGACCGCGCGTTGCGGTGGGCGCAACCGTCGTGGGTCGCACCAATCCCAGGGTCAAGTCCTCTTCGCCGTCGCCAGCGAATGCTGACGAAGGCACCGCACTCAACAGAACCAGCACCACGAGGGCCAGAGCCAATCCGGCAGATACGTGGCTCTTCATGGGTTCGTACTCCCTAGGTTTCGGATCTTGTCATCCCACCCTCCTTCGAGGGCGCTTCTGGTCAGGACCACGGGGGGCCGCCTTGCAGATCCACGACGGGCGGGTCGTCGATCCCGCTGCAGCCCACTCCAGCCCACGAGATGACCCTACTACGATACGTACGCCGTGGGGTTGCTGTCAATCGCCAGAACGCGATCACCACCGTCGCTCTCTCAGTCCTTCTGTGATGTCCGCAGGTCGTAGCGTTGAATCTTCTTGTAGAGGTTGCTGCGCTGCATTTCCAGCTGCTCCGCGGTGCGGCTGATGTTGTAGTCGTTCTCCGCCAGTTTGGCCTGCAGGAAAACGGCCTCGCTCGCCGCCTTGAAGTCCTGAAAGGTCGGCGCATCGAGGAACTCCGCCCCTCCCCTCACCGTTTCCCGGCCTCCCATGGAAGCGGGAAGATCTGCCACCCGGATCCCCTCTGCGGGAGCCACGATCGCCAGACGCTCGGCCAGATTCCGCAATTCCCGAACATTGCCCGGCCAGTCGTATGCGATCAGCTTATTGACTACTTCTGGATCCAAGGGCTTGGGCTTCTGCTTCATCTCCACCGCCGCCCGGGCCAGAAAGTGGTCGAAGAGGGCGGGAATGTCTTCGGGCCGCTCCCGAAGGGCCGGAAGGTGGATCGAGATCACGTTGAGACGAAAGAAGAGGTCCTGACGAAAACCGAGGTCGTCGTCCTGGAGATCCCGATTGGTGGCCGCGAGGATTCGGACATCCACGTCGATGGGTCCCGATCCCCCCACGCGTTCGATCCGTTGGTCCTCGAGAGCTCGAAGCACCTTGGCCTGGGCCGAAGGGCTCATGTCCCCGATCTCGTCGAGGAAGAGCGTCCCGCCGTGGGCCCGTTCGAACTTTCCCTCGC
Source organism: Candidatus Krumholzibacteriota bacterium (assembly GCA_024276305.1). Lineage (GTDB taxonomy): Bacteria > Krumholzibacteriota > Krumholzibacteriia > JAJRXK01 > JAJRXK01 > JAJRXK01. The sequence goes on along the minus strand of JAJRXK010000019.1, from coordinate 56,114 downwards.
GACGACGCTGCGCCCCGGTGAAGGCGCCCTTCTCGTGACCGAAGAGCTCGCTCTCGACGAGTTCCTCGGGCAATGCGGCGCAATTCACCTCCACGAAGGGAGCCTTGGACCGGGTCGAGGCGGCGTGGATGGCCTTGGCCACCAGCTCCTTGCCCGTTCCGTTCTCCCCGGTGATGAGAACGCGGGCCGGGGTCGGAGCGACCTTTTCGATGAGAGACTTCACCTCGTGCATCGCGGGACTGTCTCCGATGAGCTGCATTCCGGACCGCGTGCTCTCGAGGAGCTCCCGATTCGCCCGGCGCACTCGGCCGTGTTCGAGGGCGTTGTTCACCCGAACGAGCAGCTCCTCCTTCTTGAAGGGTTTCTCCAGGAAATCGTAGGCTCCCCGTTTGATGGCCTCCACCGCGTTGCTGACTGCATCGTGACCGCTGATCACCACCACTGGCAGATCCAGACCTTCCTCGCGAAGCCGAGCGATGACCTCGAAACCGTCCATCTGGGGCATCTTCACATCGAGAAGGAGGAGATCGATCCTTTCTGCGGCCAATTTCGCCAGGGCCGCGGGCCCGTTCTCGGCTTCGCAGACTTCGAAACCCTCGTAACCCAGGATGCTGCCAAGGCTCTGGCGTATGGCCACCTCGTCATCCGCGATCAGGATCCGCGCCTTGGCTTCGGTCATGCCTTCGTCTCTCCTGGGTGGTCCATCGACCCTCTCTCGGCCCTACAGAAGGAAATCTTCGAGATTGGCAGCCTGGGGAGATGAAGGGGGACGAGTTCTGCTTTCGCCCCCGCTCCAACTTCTCAACAAGTCCTGAATCCGCTCCAGATCCGAACCCGCCGGAGCTTCGGCCCAGCGATGAGGCCGTTGACGTCCCTGGGCCTCGGCCACCACCAAACCTGCCTGACGCAGCACGGCGAGGTGGTGAGAGACCCGGGGCTGCGCCATGTCCAACCGGCGGCACAGCTCCCCCACGGTCGTCGCTTCGGTGAGTTCGAAGAGGATCCTCTGGCGCACCGGGTCGGCTACTGCCGCCAGCAGGGCCGCCCTCGCGGAGGAGAGCGGGCCGGATCGATCCACGCTACCATGCATGGGATCTTGAACCGAAGAGGTCATCGGCGCAGCCCTTCCTCCCCGTGGAGTGGCGATGGAGTGGTGACGGAACTCCCGCCGAACTTCTCTCAACGGGACAAGCCTGTCAAGACACCCGACTCGAGAAGTGGGAATGCCGTGTTGCCCCAGACTCTCACCGACCTCAGCCCCGAGGAACTCGAGGACTTCGCCCTAGACGAAGGCCAGCCGGCATATCGAGGACGGCAACTCGCTCGCGCCCTCTACGTTCAGAATGTCGCCACCCTCGACGAAGTGACCGTCCTCCCGCAGGCCCTGCGGGAGCGGTGGTCCCGCCACCCGGGATTGGCTCCCCTCCAGGTGGTGGCGTCGGAGTCCACGGCTGGAGGATCGACGAAGCACCTGATCGCGTTGGCGGACGGCGCGCGCATCGAAGCGGTCGCGATTCCCCGCGAGGACGCAAACTTCACCTACTGCCTGTCCTCACAAGTCGGATGCCGAATGGGGTGCGTTTTCTGCGCCACGGGCCGGATGGGGATCATTCGCCAGCTCTCCACCGCCGAGATCGTCGAACAAGTGCGACTCCTCTCCCGCCTGAACCCAGGTCGTTCCAAGCCCAACCTCGTGTTCATGGGAATGGGATAGCCCTTCGACAACCTCGAGGCCCTGCTCCCCGCTCTGCGGATCCTCATGCACGAAGAGGGGATCGGAATCGGAGCGCGACGCATCACCGTGAGCACATCGGGACTGATGGAAGGCATCTCCGCGCTCGGGGATCTTCAGCGCCCGGTGGGACTCGCGATTTCCTTGACCACGGGCCGAGACGAGGATCGCCGAAGGCTCATGCCCGTCGCCGGGCAGGTGCCGGTGGCCGAGCTGCTCCAAGCCGCCGCGGACTACGGCCGGAGCTCCCGTCGGAAGGTCACATTGGAATGCGCGATCATCGCCGGCGAGAATGACGACCTGGCACAGGCGAAGATCCTGGTGTCGCTGGCGCGGAGCGGTCCTTTCAAGGTCAATCTGATCCCGCTCAATCCCATCGAGAGCTTCGCAGGCCAAAGACCATCTCCAACGCGGATCGACGCCATGGTCGATCACCTCTGGCAGCACGGAATCGTGGCCACCGTGAGGGACAGCCGGGGCCGGGAGGTTTCGGGGGCCTGCGGCCAACTCGTGCATCGCCAAGAACGACGAAGCGGGGCCCCTCGGGGCCGCGCTCTGAAGCGTCGCAAGGACTGAACACCCATCGCCCTTTCACTGCAGCAACACCATGGAGCCGAACACCGACTCGTTGGCGACCTGCACACGGTAGGTGTAGCGACCCGAGGCCACACTCTGCCCTCGATCGTCACTCCCGTCCCAGGGCAAGAGGATGACCGAAGCGGCCGGGATTGGATCGAAGTTCCGCACGCGCCGCCCGCGCAGATCGTAGATGTCCACTTTCACCCGCGGCGCGACCGCGATTTGCTCCGGCCTCAGACGAATCTCGATGGTGGTCTGGGGATTGAAGGGATTGGGATGGTTGCTGACTTCCGCCACCGGCCGTCCTTCGGAATAGCCACCGACGAGGAGAGCGTGAAAGTATTCGGTCAATCCCTCCACCCGAGCGGGATCGACGAGGTCGTGATTCTCGTGACTTCCGCTGTAGTTGGCCAGAGCACCGCCGTAGAGCATCCGGAAATCCTCGGCGAAGATTTCCTTCGGCCGGTTCCGGTGGACGGCATCCGCACGGAAGGTCTGGGGATCGAGACCTCTCAGATCTCGATAGGTCCGCCACGCCCGCGAGTCGAGGGAGGGGATGCGATCGTGCTGCACCACATGCCCCAGCTCGTGAACCACCGTGGCCGCGATCTGGGGAAGAGCCGCCGGCCCGAAGGTCGGGCTGAGAAAGACCTCTCGTCCCACCGAGAAGGACCGCCCCACCTTCTCGGGCAAACCGGGCAGGCAGTAGAACACCACTTCGGTCGGACCGCCCTCGAGCTCCCGGGTCTCGGCCAAGGCCTCCCGCACCTGCCCCGCCCGAACCGGATGGAGCTGTCCGTCGAACGCGGGGTTGAGAATGTCACTGGGATCGGGAGAGATGAGCAGCCGAAGGGGGTAGCCGTCCCGGGAGACGAAGTCCAGCCACCGTCCATCCGGGGTCGTCGTCCCAGACTTCGTCAGGGAGGAGGCATCGATCACTTCGGGACGCAACGCCGCTCGGCCCTCCGAAGAAGAGAACAGGAGCAGGCAGACCACCCACAGCCCGGTGGTGACGAAGGTCAGGACCGGAGCCGGGGCCGGAGGCCGCAGCGGACTGTTTCGAAAAGAGTAAGTACTGGTCATCGTCATCATGTTCGCTATTCCCCCACCGCGAAAGCCTAGCAGATCCACCGCTCGCCAGGGGCCGCGGTCGCCGATCCCGCAGAAAGGGGGGGAATCATCGGACACGATGGAGAGGAAGGAGGTGCAATCGGAAAGGATGCGCCCAGAGCGCCTCAGAGGTCCGACGGCGCCGGGAGCACCCCGGAACCCTCGGGAGTCCGCTCCGGGGGCCGTCCCCCGAGGCGAGTGGCGACCAGAGAACCGAAGCCCAGAGCCAAGGCCAAGAACTTCAGCAGGTAGTCGACCACCTGCACTCCCACGACCATGGTGGTCTCGTCGGTGGCCGCCGCGAGAGAGAGAACCAACACCGCAGGCATCTCCAACAAGCCCAGTCCGAGAAGGGCATAGACCCAGTCCGGTCGACCATCCCGGTCCGCGAAGAGTTCGAAGAATCGGCGCCCGAGATAGAGACAGGCGCTGAAATAGGCCAAGAGGAGCACCGTTCCGAAGGCGGCGGCCAATACGATGACCACGGGGATGCCGATGACCGAGATGGCCAATCCAACGGACGAGACGACGAAGGCGCCCAGTGCCATCGGGAACCAGAGCGCGCCGGCCAATAGATCCCGGCCCGGAGCCCTCGAGCTGTGATCGACCATGGTCGAAATACGGTCTCCGGCCAGAGCGAAACCCACCAGGGCCAAGAGTGCCAGCACTCCCACCCGAACCGTGTGCAACAACCAGTGGGAAGACTCATGGGGACTGATCCATCCGATTCCGATCCCGGGAATGAAACTCGCGGCGTCGAAGCGGCTGCCCATCACTCTGGCGTCATCCTCGACCACCACCTCACCGCCAACGCTGATCGCATCCTTGGCGACCTCCCCCTGACCCTCGACGAGGACATCGCCAAAGAGCACCCAGATATTTCCTCGCACCTCGCCAGCAACATAGGCGTCGCCACCGATCACGATGAGATCCCCAGCGATGATTTCGTCCTCCGCGACTTCGAAGTCATCGAAAGACTTGAACACGTTGCGGGCGACCACATGCCGCGGGACGGATCGCTCCAAACGCCACGATCGCCTCATCCCCTCGGGAAACTCGTTCAGAAGTGCTCGCACTTCGGCCGGTAGACTCCCGCCCGAGCTGTCCGCGAGGACTCGCTGCAACTCCACTCCCATCTGCGCAATGCCCCGACGGATTTCCTTCTGGACGTCTTCGGGTACGGTGAAGGAGAACTTGCCTCCCTGACCGGTATCGATCCGAATCCTCGACCGCTCTTCGTCCACATCGACACTCATCTTCTCGAGCTGCCGACCGATCTCGGTCAGACTCCGTCCAAGGGTCTGAGCATTGTCCTGGAAGATCTTGCCGAGGTACTCCCAATCCGCGTCGATCCCCATTTTCTCGAGCTCACTCGCGATGGCGCCGAAGCCCGAAGAGTCCGCAGCGCCGTCTCCCTCGCCCTGATCCCGCTCCATTTTGGCCACTCGATCGCGAACACTCTCGATCCGCCGCAGCAAGTCGGAGCGAACGATTTCCAATCGCTGACGGTCCACCTCGGAATCGACGCGCGAGAGCTCCAGCTGGAGTTCGTAGACCTGGCGGTAGAGGTCCTGCAACAGGCTTCTGGTCTGGGACGAAGGCCCGTCCGTCGAAGGCGTGGGGGGGGTCTCCGGGGGAGGCGATTGGGCCTGGAGGATGCCGGGGCCACAGAACAGTGCCAACACCCAGAAGGTGCCCAACACCGAGTTGCGCAGGAGTGTGCGCCGCCGCGTCATGATGCCCTCACCCGAATGCTTTCCCCTCACGCTTCCGCGAATTCAGTCCTGGCAAGGCGGGGCGAATTCAGCGACTCGCCCCCACCTCGGCTTGCTCACGGTGCAGCCGCACCCGGGCCAGGAGAGTGGTCGTCACGACGATCGACACCAGGGTCAACGGGATCCAGATCGACGCCTGCCCCGTGGCAGTACTGCTCACGAAGCTTTGCAACGCAGAGTATCCCGAGGCCGTCGCCAGAGCAACCGAATGGAGGAAGCCCCACGAGGCCGTGGAATCGACCAGAGCTTCGACTCCCCCACCCAACCACGCTGCGACCGCGACGAAGGGTCGCGCCACGATCGTGCGACCGAAAGCGAGAACTCCGAGATCGAGGAGCAGGAGGATGATCGACAGCCGTTGTCCGTATCCCAGCCCCCGGGTCACCGCCGATGCGTCCGCGTCTGCAAAGATGAGAACACGCTGCGGACGCCGCGGAGCCGAGGCATAGAATTCGTAGGGAAGACCTTCGAGAACGGCCTGGTCGAAGTCGGCCCCCGGCTCCGCCCGCGGAGTGCGATCGAGGGCGGAGAAGAGCTCCCGCATCTCGTCGAGATCGCGTTGCAGGGCCTCAATTCGCTGCGCATCGAGGTGCAGGCGAAGAGCCTTCTTTTCGTCCAGAGTGCCGTCGACATAGTCCTGCAGAGAATCCTGCCAGCTCCGGCGGATGGCCTCCGCATCGGGCGGCATTTCACCGGGCGATCCCCGTTCACGGCTCTCTCGGTTGTCCATGCCTGAATCTCCTGACCTGGGCCGTCGAGACCCGGTTCTGGCACCGCGATTCGTGGCCGCCGAAGCCCGAATCGCCACGAATCCGCCCTGGGGCGGGGTTGTCGGAGGCCGGTGGCCCCGAACCGAAGTTGGGGCCACCCACCTCCTCCACAACGAGCGGTTCATCCCCCGACGTACTTATCCACTCGTCGTGACCGTTGGGGGCGAAGCTACTGAGGGCCGAGAGCCAGGCGTCGCCGCCGCAGCTTCTCCTTCATCATTGCGCGCGCCCGGTGGATGCGTGCCTTGACCGTGCCCAGCGGCAGATCGAGAATCTCGGCGATCTCGTCGTAACTGAGCTGCTCCTGGTGCCGCAGCACGATCATGGATCGATAGTGCGGAGGCAGCTCACTCGCGATCGCCATCAGGATTTCCCCGAGCTGCTCGCGCTCCAACTCTTGGTCGGGCGTCTCGCGCTCGTCCGGGAACTCCCTCTCGATCTCCTCCCCCTGATACTTCATCGGCTCATCCAGGCTCAGGAGTTTCACCCGGTTCTTTCGGATGAAATCGATGCACTGGTTCGCCGCGATCTTGAACAACCAACTCCGGAATGCGTAGCGTTCGTCATAGCGCTCGAGCATGCCGAAGACCTTGATGAATACCTCTTGAGCGATGTCCTCGGCGTCATCACGGTTCTTCAACATCCTCAGACAGAGGTTGAAGACCGGGGCCCGGTAGCGGGAGAGCAGCTCTGCAAATGCCGCTTGCTCTCCCCGGCGGGCCCGGGAGATCACCATGGAATCACTCTGCACCGTCGCACTCCTGGTCGGGACATCCCTGCGAGGCCCACTGGCGGTTGAGCCCGAGCCCACCCCGAGGCGAGGCGTCGGTGACGCCAGGCCTACGCCCCGCGCGGCGGGGGGGTTGCACGGAATTCTGACGATCGGGGGAAATCGCTGGGCGGGATGGTAAGGGCAGGGATGGTGTCCCCGAAATTGTTTCTCCGTCCCCGGAGGGGGCAAAGCGACTTCTACCCGGTCTGGAGCCCTCGGGACCGGGAATCGGGAGACAAGATGGCTCCCGATTGGCGCGAATGGACCATCTTGACCCACCTCCAACCGGGATCTATGCTCCCGGCGCTCCGGCCTCCCAACCCCGGTCCGGTCCAGGAGCAGCACCCTCGATCGCAAGGAAGTTGAGCCTCATGAGCGAAATCCTCGATGTGCACGGACGCCAGATCATCGATTCCCGCGGAAACCCCACCGTCGAGGTCGAAGTCGTGCTCGAGAGTGGAGCCAGCGGCCGAGCCGCCGTGCCCTCCGGGGCTTCGACCGGCGAACACGAAGCGGTGGAGCTGCGCGACGGGGACCAGGCCCGGTTCCTGGGAAAGAGCGTGGAAGATGCAGTGGCCCATGTGAATGGGGTCATTGCAGACGAGCTCGAAGGGGAGGATGCCCTCGACCAGGGACGCGTGGATCAACTCCTCATCGAACTCGACGGAACGCCGAACAAGTCGAAGCTCGGGGCGAACGCCATCCTGGGCGCGAGCCTGGCCACCGCGCGAGCCGCGGCGATGGCCTGCGACCTCCCCTTCTTTCGCTATCTCGGAGGAGTCGCGGCCAAGACTCTGCCCGTACCGATGATGAATGTCCTCAACGGTGGCCAGCATGCCGACAACAATGTCGACATTCAGGAATTCATGATCATGCCGATCGGGGCCGCGAGTTTCTCCGAGGCCATTCGGATGGGATCGGAAACCTTCCACCACCTCAAGAAGGTGCTCGCGGCCAAGGGTTATGCCACCAGCGTAGGAGACGAAGGGGGCTTCGCTCCCAACCTCAAGAGCAACGCGGAAGCGCTGGACGTCATCATGGCTGCGATCCAGAATGCCGGCTATGTCCCCGGCGAAGACATTGCCCTCGCTCTCGACGCTGCAGCCAGCGAGTTCTACCGGGATGGCGCCTACGTCCTCGAAGCCGAGGGCGGAGCGGAATGGAGCGCCACGGACATGGTGAACTTCTATCGTCGTCTGGTGGACGAATATCCCATCGTGTCGCTCGAGGACGGTCTGGCGGAGGACGATTGGGATGGATGGAAGATCTTGACCGATGAGCTGGGCGAGCAGGTACAGATCGTGGGTGACGACATCTTCGTGACCAACAGCACCCGGCTAGAACGAGGAATCGAAGAGGGGATCGCGAACAGCATCCTCATCAAACTCAATCAGATCGGAACCGTGAGCGAGACCCTGCACACCATGGAGCTCGCCAAGGTCGCCTCGTATACCAATGTCGTCAGCCACCGGAGCGGTGAAACCGAGGACGTGAGCCTCGCTCACCTCGCGGTCGCGACGAACTCGGGACAGATCAAGACCGGCTCGATGTCGCGTACCGACCGGGTCGCAAAATACAACGAGCTCATTCGCATCGAAGAATACCTCGGTGACGTGGCGATCTATCCCGGAGAGGATTGCTTCTACAACCTGGGCAGTGTGGAGGAGGACTGAGCTTGCCGCGCCGTTCCCCGAAGACCAATCGGCGTTTCTACCGTGTCGAGGGTGGCCGGCGGCGTCGCCACCACCTCTCGCGGTGGATTCTGGGATCGATCGGAGTCACCGGTGCCATCTGGGTCCTGTTCTTCGGCGAGACGGGCTGGTTGCGGGTGCGCGCGGAGGAGCACGCCGTGCAGGCGCTGCGTGAGGAATCAGCCCAGTTGCAAGCCCGCACCCTCGAGCTTCAGCAGCAGGTCACCGAGATCCAGCGACCCGCCAGCCCCCTCCTCGAGAAGGTCGCTCGGGAGCGCTATCTGATGAAGCGCAAAGGGGAAACGGTCATCCACGTACTCGATGCCTCAGAGGACGCACCTCGGCTTGACAAGGAGACGCGACGGAATTAGGTTGCTCGTCCAAACTTGACGCGGGGTGGAGCAGTCTGGTAGCTCGTTGGGCTCATAACCCAAAGGTCGAGGGTTCGAATCCCTCCCCCGCAACCAAATCGAAGAAGGGGTCGCCAGTCGGTGATCCCTTTTTCTCGACCTCCACCCCCGCGATCCAGAGGGAACCATGCGTATCGTCATTCGCTACTGCGGAGTCTGAAACTACCTTCCCGAGGCCTCCCGGGTGGCGGCCGAAATCCTCGAGTCCCACTCCGTCGAAGTCGAATTGATCGAAGGCTCCGGCGGGATCTTCGAAGTCGAAGTGGACGGCGACATCGTCTACGACAAGGCCGAGACCGGACGATTCCCGCTTCAGGGAGAGGTGAGCGACCTGCTTTCCCGGTCGTGACTAGTCCGCGCCACCAAGGATGAAGGATCCGCCGCTGACGGCGCTTCGGCCATCTCTGAGGAAGAAGACCTCCCCCACCACCGAGTCTGCGGATGCGATCCTCAATTCTACCCATTGGTCCGCCTCGGCGTCGACCATGGCGTCGAGCTGTTCGATCCGCCACCCCTCGAGGTCCTTCCAACCTCGGCGCTTCAGGTCCGCGATCTCTTCTCCCGCGATGCGTCGAGCCCGGCGTCCGCCCTTGCCAATTCCCAGGAATTCTCCCCGGGGACGACCCGATACATTGATGAGGTCGAATCCTGCGCCGGTGCGCGTCTGGAGGTGGAACCTCTCGTAGGTGTGGGTATGGCCAGCGAGCACCAGATCCACCCCACCTTCGGCCAGGATCTGAGGGAGGGTCAGTCCCTCGAAGCGCAGACTCCATACCTTCTGCGCGTGGCCCTCGTGCTTGGTGCTCGAGGTCAGAAAGGGATGGTGCAGGATGACTGTGGTCCACTCCTCCTCGTCGATGGATCCGAGTTCTCGGACCAGCCACTGCATCTGCGCTCTGCCGCGGTCGTCGAGGTCCATCCGGCGACTTCTGGATCCGTCCGCTCCGTAGACGAGATCGTTGGTGTCGAGAAAGATGAGGTGATGCCCCGGCGCGTCCTTGCGATAGTAGAGTCGGTCGACCCTGAACTCGGGACCGATCGAGGGGCCCAGGAAATCGACAACATTTCTGCGGGCCTTCGCTCCTCGATTGGCATGGACCTCGTGGTTTCCGACTCCCACCAAGTAGGGCCACGGGCGCAGGGGAGCCAGAATCTCCGCCAGCATGTGAAACTGATCGCGATGATTCCCGTCGAAGACGATGTCTCCCGAGTCGATGATCCCGATCAAGGGGCTCAACGCCTCCATTCGCCCCTCCCGTTCGACGATCGCCTCGATCATGGCCTGCCACTCGCCGTCCGCCAACGCGCGTTGGTCTCCGAAGAAGACCACCCGATGGTCGGCAAAGGGGAGAAGACTCGCGAGATGAGTCTCCCACGAAGGATGGTCCAAACCGACGACTTCGCGGTCGCTGCTCGAGGGCCACGGGCCCGAAGCGAGCCGACTGACACAACTCGAGAGGCCCACGGCGAGAGCGATGAGGACGACCGTCCTCTTCGATCCTTTTCGCACCATGACTGAAGTCATCCGGCCCATGGGTCCGCCCATCCGTGGTTCGAGGTGATCACTCTCGTCGGCAGGAAGGAGTCAACTCCCAACTCGAGGGGCGGTCAACGCACCAATGTGATCCACCGGGTTGCCACTCCTGCTCGGCTCCAGAGTCGTACCGCGTAGGCCCCGGATGGCACCGCCCGTCCTCGTCCGTCCCGACCATCCCACTGCAGACGATTCTCTCCGGCCTCGAAGTGAGCCCGAACGACCCTCCGCACCCGACGTCCCCGCGCGTCCAGGATGTCGAGAGTGATCTCCCCTGCCTCTCTCACTTCGAATCGCAATTCCGTCCGCGGATTGAATGGATTGGGGACATTGGGGGCCAGACTCAGAGCCGCCCGCGAAACCGGGGAAGCACTCACCATGCGTGGATAGTAGTAGGGACCGAGATCGGCGATGCTGCCGTCGGGGTCGCCGGGCAGAGTGGGATCTCCAGCATCGATGGCCGGGCTGTCTCCCTGCAACTGGAAGAGGAGCAGGCCAGGTGAGACCAGCCGGGGGTCCCCATCGAAATTGGCATAGATCGAGTCCGTGGCATCGAAATCGCTGGCGGCCGCTCCGCTCAGATCCGCGAAGCCTCCGGCGGGATCCCGAATCACCATGGCCGCGATGGAGTTGCCATAGAAGAGATTGTAGGACACCACGGTGGAGGGGTCTCCGAGGTTGCAGATTCCACGACCTCGCACTCCATCGATCCCATTCTCGAAAAAGATGTTGTGCCGAATCACCACCGCTGCGCTCTCTCCCACCAACAGTCCGTTGCTGTCTCCCCGTCCGATCAAGTTGTGCTCGACCACCCCAGTCGCACTTTCCCCCAATTGGATCCCATGCGGATCTCCCGGATGCGAGAGCTGGGCGTCGAAGGATTCCCAAACCACGTTGTGATGGATCCAGGGGGCCGCCGTTCCTTGGACATTGATCCCGGAGCCGCGGCGCAGAGCGCGATTACGGAGAAACAGACAGCGGCTGATCTCCGGACTGCCCCCGAGAATCTGCGCGCCCCCCCCTCGGTCGGCGTTGCCTCCCGTGATGCGGAACCCCCGCACCACCGCGGAACCGCTCTCGAAACGCAGGACCCCGCCACTGTCTTCGGCATCGAGAATACTCTGGTCGAGGCCCGCCCCCACCAAGACCACCCCCGGGGGAAGGATCAGGGGGAAGGTCTCTCCATTGGTACTCGGCGCATAGATTCCGGGCGCGACGACCACGCTGTCGCCCCCGACGGAGACGGAGAGCGCCGCGGCCACGGTGGAGTATTCGCCCGGCACCCAGCGAGTGAGGGCCGCAGCAGAGACCGGGAGATTCGGCAGCGCCAGGGCCAGGGCCAGAGCCAGGCTACGGAGGGTCTGGTTCACGATGGGAATCCATAGGGGGAGGACTGGGAAGGGGGTGAAGGGAGTATAGCCGAATCGCCCTCCGAAGGAGCCTCAACGAGAACGGGGGGGGACGACCAGATGGGGAATCTCGGCCGTCGACCAGGGGAATACCAGCCCCTGAGCGGTCCGAAGGGCATGTTCGCGGCCGAAGAGACGGTCGACGAGATAGAAGGCCGGCTCGAAGCTCGGCGCACCACCGGTCGAAGTGATGAACTTGCCGTCCACCACGAAGCGCAGGTCATGGCGGACGTCGACCCGGGAAAAGGTCTCGGCCAGGAGGTCCCGATCTCCGGGGAAGGTCGTGGCGACCCGGCCGTCCAAGCTCCCCGTCGCAGCCAGGGGAAAGGCCCCGTCGCAGAGAGTGACCACCCATTGCGCTCGGTCGATCCGGGCTCGGAGGAATGAGAGGAAGACCTCGTTGCCCAGATCGGCGTCCTTGCTCCCCTCACTGCTCGGGATGACCACGATGTCGAGCTCCGGACAGTCGGCAAAAGAGTAGTCTGCACCCATGCGAAGGCCCTCGGCCGTGATCAGTGGACCACCATCCTCGGTGACCAAGGAACATCGGATGTAGTTCTTCGGATCCCGGTACCGCGTGTGCTCGAAGACGTCCCAGGGTGCGGTGAGTTCGGTGTGAACACCCCTTGAGTACAGATGAATCCCGCTTCCAGGACCACCGCGCTCGTCTCCTCGGCCTCTGCCGTTGCGGTCCGAGCGCCGAAGCCGACCACCAAGACCACGATCCAGAGCCATCGGCCCCGGCGAAGATGGGTTCGACTCATTCGATCTCCTGTCGAAGGGCTGAGCGGGGGGAGGAGCCTGCCACAGGCGGCGGCGTGGGTCCACCCCCCGATACTCACAGAATCGATTGTTGGACTCCTGGCAGTCCCTCCTTAAACTACCGACGGTCGCGGGGGATCCCCCCGCATTCTTGCTGGAGATCCACGAATCCGATCCTGGATTCACGGATCGACCCCGGGAGGGGTTCCCGGTCACCGATAGGGAGGAATGGGAGATGTCCGCTGCAGTCGAAGCCTTCATGGAAGGCGTCATCGCGAAGAACCCGGCTGAGAAGGAATTCCATCAGGCTGTACACGAGGTCATCGACTCCATCTATCCGGTGGTCGAGCAGCATCCTGAATACCAGAAGGCGAAAATCCTCGAGCGCATCACCGAGCCCGAGAGGGTCCTGATGTTCCGCGTGCCCTGGCAGGGCGACGACGGAACCGTCCACGTCAACCGCGGTTTCCGGATCGAGATGAACAGCGCGCTCGGTCCCTACAAGGGCGGGCTCCGCTTTCACCCTAGTGTCAATCTGGGCATCCTGAAGTTCCTGGCCTTCGAACAGGTCTTCAAGAATTCCCTCACCACCCTGGCCATGGGCGGCGGCAAGGGCGGGAGCGACTTCGACCCCAAGGGCAAGAGCGATGACGAAGTCATGCGCTTCTGCCAGAGTTTCATGACCGAACTCCAGCGCCACATCGGTCCCGACACCGACGTACCCGCGGGCGACATCGGAGTGGGAGGCCGCGAGATCGGGTTCATGTTCGGACAGTACAAGCGGCTCAAGAACCGCTTCGACGCCGGCGTACTCACCGGCAAGGGCCTGAACTGGGGCGGCAGCCTCATTCGCCCCGAAGCCACCGGTTATGGTTGCGTCTACTTCGCTGAAGAGATGCTCAAGACTCGCAACGAGAGCTTCGAGGGCAAGACCGTTCTCATCTCCGGCTCGGGCAACGTGGCTCAGTACGCTTCGGAGAAGGTGATCCAGCTCGGCGGCAAGCCCATCACTCTCTCGGATAGCTCCGGATTCATCGTCGACCGCGATGGGATCGACGAGGAGAAACTTGCCTATGTCATGGAGCTGAAGAACGTCCGTCGAGGACGGATCAAGGAGTACGCCGAGAAGTTCGGCTGCGAGTATCACGAAGGCCGCGGAGTGTGGAAGGTCGGCGGCGACGTCGCTCTGCCCTGCGCAACCCAGAACGAGCTCGACCTCGACGACGCGAAGGCCTTGATCGACGCGGGTTGCATCGCGGTGAGCGAGGGAGCCAACATGCCCTCGACTCCGGATGCCGTGGAGTTTTTCGTCGAGAAGAAGCTCCTCTACGGTCCGGGCAAAGCTGCCAACGCCGGTGGCGTTGCCGTGTCGGGTCTGGAGATGGCTCAGAACGACCAGCGAATGAACTGGTCTCGCGAAGAAGTGGATGGTCACCTGCATCGCATCATGATCGCCATCCACGAGAACTGCTACTCCACCGCGGAGAAGTACGGCACGCCGGGCAATTACGTGAACGGAGCGAATATCGGTGGCTTCGTGAAGGTTGCCGACGCCATGCTCGACCACGGCTTGGTGTAGTGGAATCCTCGCTCTCTGAGAGCTGAGAGTTGACGGGCCGCGTCGCAAGAGGCCATCCTCACCGCGGCGCGGCCCGTCTTTTTCTCCAACCCGGGAGAGCATCCATGCCCGAGCCCACGCGCTCGTCGGATCTCTTCGCCCCGACCATGGCGACTGCGGTGAGCTTCGACAAGCTCATGCCCCATCGGGTGCGCAATGTTCTCGTGGTCGCGAGCCCCTACGACGCATTCACCCTCGACGAGGGCGGACGACTTGCAGAACTCGTACTACGCGAATTCGTCAATCTCAACCTCAGTGATGCCCCTCGGGTAACCCGCGTCTCGACCGGAGCTGAGGCCCTCGACCTCCTGGCTCAACAGAGCTTCCACCTCGTGATCACCATGGCCCAGATCGGGCGAATGAACGGGATCACCCTCGCCTCGAGAATCCGAGAAATCCACCACGACCTGCCCGTGGTCCTGCTCGCCTTCGACATCGGAGAACTCGAGCGCCTGCGGTCAGAAGGATCGACCGAGGCTGTCGACCAAATGTTTCTGTGGACCGGCGATGCTCGTTTGTTCATCGCGATCATCAAGATGTATGAAGATCAGTGGAATCTCGACCACGACACTCGAGTCGCGCGAGTGCGAACGATTCTCCTGGTCGAGGATTCGGTCCGCTTCATCTCGCTCTACCTCCCCCTGCTCTACACCATCATCGTGCAGCAGACCGAACGGCTCATGGACGAGGGAATCAACCTGGCCGACCGCCTCCTGCGTTTGCGGGCCCGTCCGAAAATCCTTCTGGCCCGCACCTACGAAGAGGCCATGGAGATCTACGAGCAATACCGGCCCTATCTTCTGGGAGTGATCAGTGACCTCAGCTTTCCGAGGGAAGGTCACAAGTCCAAGAGCGCAGGTTTGGATCTTCTCCGCTACATCCGCAGTCAAGATCCCTACCTTCCGGCCCTTCTACAGTCATCGAACGAAGATGCTTATGACCTCGCCAAAGCGGCGCAGCTCCACTTCATCAACAAGAGGTCTCCACGCCTACTCAAAGACGTGCGTCGTTATATCGAAAACAATTTCGGATTCGGCGATTTCGTCTTTCGACATCCCGACGGCACCGAATGGGGGCGGGCGCAGAGCCTTCGCGATCTCGAAGATGCGATTCCCCACATTCCAGAGGATTCTCTCCTCTACCACTCTTCACGCAACGACTTCTCGAATTGGCTGAGAGCACGGACCGAGTTCGGGTTGGCCCAGAGCATCCGCCCCTTCCAACTCGCCGACTTCGACTCCAAGGAATCCCTCCGCCGCTACTTGAGCGATACGCTGCGCTCGCACCGGCTGCAATTGCAACGCGGCGTGATCACGGACTTCTCGCCCCAACGTTTCGACAGCGGACGCGAGTTCATGCGCATCGGCCAGGGGAGTCTGGGCGGGAAAGGCCGGGGTCTGGCCTTCGCGAACGCCATGCTCGCCCACTACGCGGTGAGTGAGCAATACGAAGATGTGACGGTGCAAGTGCCTCCGAGTTCGATCATCGCAACCGACATCTTCGACGAGTTCTTGAGCATCAATGAATTGCACGACCTGGCCTACGGCTCGAGTACGGACGAGGAGATCGCCCACCGTTTCGTCGCGGCACGCCTTCCCGAATCGGTACGACAGGATCTGGAGTCCTTCCTCGACCGGGTTCGCTACCCCTTGGCGATCCGAAGCTCCGGTCAGCTCGAAGACAGCAGCACTCAACCTTTCGCCGGCATCTACCGCACCTACATGCTGCCGAACAACCACCCGAACTCCCAAGTGAGGCTGGCCCAGCTCGCGCGGGCGGTGAAACTCGTCTACGCTTCGACCTTCAGTCGCGTTTCCAAGAGCTACTCCGCCTCGACCGCCACTCGCATCGAAGACGAAAAGATGGCCGTCATCCTCCAGCAGGTGATCGGCCAAGCCCACGGAAATCGCTTCTATCCCCACATCTCCGGAGTCGCAAGGTCCCACAACTTCTACCCCATCGCCCCCATGCGTCGGCAAGATGGTTTGGCCATCGTAGCCCTCGGACTGGGGCGTCAGGTCGCAGGTGGGCTGCAGGCCCTCCGATTCTCGCCCCACCACCCGCGCCACGTCCCTGCTTTCAGCTCGACCGAGTCGACCCTGGCCGCGGCGCAGCGTCAATTCTACGCCTTGGACTTGAGCCATCCTCATCAAATGCCCTCCTTCGACGAAGAGGCCACGCTGACCAAACTGGATTTGGATGCTGCCCGCGAAGACGGGACTCTGCGCTTGGTGGCTTCGACCTACTCGGCCGAGAACGACCGTCTCTACGAGGGGCTCCGTGACGAGGGCTACCCGGTGGTGACCTTTGCACCGGTGCTCAACAGCGAGGTCTTCCCCCTCGCAGCCATCCTTCGGCGAATCCTGAGCATCGCCGCGCGGGGGATGGGGTCTCCGGTGGAGCTGGAATTCGCGGTGGACCTCGAAAGCAGTCCCCGGACCTTCGGCTTTCTTCAGTTGAGACGGCTGGTGGCCGGAGGAGAACCCGATGACGTCCGCATCGGTCCCGAGGAATACGCCCAGAGCATCTGTTCCAGTCCCATGGCCCTCGGCAACGGCCTCCTCGAAGATGTCGAAGACATCGTCTACGTCCGCCCCGAGACCTTCGACGCGAGCCAATCCCGCACCATCGCGACCGAGGTCGGCGAGCTCAATGCCCGCCTGGCCGCAGAGGAACGGCCCTATCTGCTCATCGGACCCGGTCGTTGGGGCAGCGCGGACCCCTGGCTGGGCGTCCCGGTGAGCTGGGACCAGATTTCCCAGGCCAGGACCATCGTCGAGACCTCGCTCCCCGACTTCCAGGTCACCCCGAGCCAGGGGACCCACTTCTTCCAGAACATGACCTCGCTTCGCATTCGCTATTTCACGGTCAACAACCGCAGTGAGGAGGACCGGGTGGACTGGGACTGGCTCGCATCACGCCCGGCCGAACACGAGACGAAGTACATTCGTCATTTGCGGCTTTCGCATCCGTTGCGCATTCTGGTAGATGGTCGGCACAATCGGGGAGTCGTTCTCCCTCCTTCCGCGATGCGAAGATCGCGGCCGCCCGCTGAGCCCGACTCCACCGACTAACCCCTCCCGAGGTCCTCCATGCACCACTTCGATCTGGATCTGACGGTCGACTTCGACCACCGCACCCTCCAGGGCTCGGTCGAGCACCACCTAGAAGAATCCGACCGCCCCGAAGCCATTCTTCACACCCGCGACCTGCGGATCGATTCGGTGGAAATCGAAGAGCCTCGAGGCTGGCGAGCCGCCACTCATCGGCTCGATGCGACCGATGACGTCCAGGGAGAGATCCTGCACGTGGAGATCCCCGAGGGGGCAACCCGCCTGAGGATCACCTACCGGACCTCCCCCCAGGCCCCTGGCCTGCAATGGCTCGAACCCCCGCAAACCGCCGGCGGCACTTTCCCCTTCGTCTATTCCCAGGGCCAATCCATCCACAATCGCAGCTGGATCCCCTGCTTCGACGATCCCGCCCGCCGCATCACCTTCTCGGCCGTCCTGCGCGTTCCTGCGGGGCTGCGGGCGGTGATGGCCGCGGAAGACCAAAGTGTCGAAGCGGAGGCCCGGCAGGGAGTCTATCGCTACCGCATGCCTCAGCCCATTCCGTCTTACCTCGTGGCCATGGCGGTCGGAGATCTGGCCTTCGAGCCCCTCGGTCCCCGGACCGGAGTGTGGACCGAACCCTGCATGCTCGCCCGTGCGGCCGCCGAACTCAGCGACACCGAAAAGATGGTCGAAGCGGTGGAGCGAATGTTTGGCGAGTACCGATGGGGGCGCTATGACGTCATCGTGCTGCCACCGAGCTTTCCCCTGGGAGGCATGGAGAATCCGCGCCTGACCTTCGCCACCCCGACCATCCTAGCGGGCGACAAGTCACTGGTGGCCCTGATCGCCCACGAACTGGCTCATAGTTGGAGCGGGAATCTGGTCACCAACGAGACCTGGAACGACTTCTGGCTCAACGAGGGATTCACCGTCTACCTCGAACGGCGCATCCAGGAGGAGCTCTACGGCCGTGCGCGGTCGGAAATGGAAGCCATGATCGGCCGGTCTCGCCTCGAGGACACCCTCGAAGAACTGGGCCCCGAGTCGCGAGACACCTGGCTGGAGCTCGACCTGGGCGATCGCCATCCCGATGACAGCATGACCGACGTTCCCTACGAGAAGGGCTACCTCCTGCTCCGGCTGATGGAGGAGAGCTTCGGACGGGAACGATTCGATCGCTTCCTGCGGGCCTACTTCGACGCTCATGCTTTCGAGACCATGACCACCGCACGATTCATCGACTACCTGCGCAAGGAACTCTTCACCCAGGATCCTGCAGCCGCGGCTCGCATCGACCTCGAAGCCTGGATCCACGGACCGGGGATTCCGGACACCGCGCCCCGAGCGCAGAGCGATGCCTTCGAGCGCGGAGAGGAGGCGGCCGAAGCCTTCGTCGCGACCGGCGCTCTCCCCGAGGGCACCTCCAAGTGGAATCCGCTGCAGTGGATCCACTTCCTGCGCCGCCTCCCTCGAGGCCTGGACCGCGACCGCCTCGAAGCCCTCGACGCGTCCTTCTCGCTCACCGACACCGGCAATGCCGAGATCCTCTGCGAATGGCTGCGACTGGGTATCAGCAGTGACTACTCTCCGGCCTACGACCGGGCCGATGATTTCCTCCATCGGGTCGGGCGCCGCAAGTTCGTGCAGCCCCTCTTCGAGGAACTCGTCAAGACCGACACCGGCCGCGAACGCGCCGAGCGAATCTATTCCACCGCCCGGCCGACCTACCATTCGATGACCTCGAACACCATCGATCAGATCCTCGCGAACTGAGGATCCAGACCATGAAGATCCCTCGCAGATCGACTCCAACCTGCTACGTCGGCGACGTGCCCGTGGGGAGCTGCCATCCCGTGGTCGTCCAGTCGATGACCAACACCGACACCGAAGATGCCTCCGCAACCGCGGCCCAAGTCATCGAACTGGCGCGGGCCGGGAGCGAATTGGTGCGGATCACCGTGAACACCCCCGAGGCTGCGCGCCAAGTCGCGGAAATCGGGCGCCGAGTGGCGGATGCCGGGCTGAACGTCCCCCTGGTGGGCGACTTCCACTACAACGGGCACAAGCTTCTCCGCGAATACCCGGACTGTGCCTCCACCCTGGCCAAGTACCGCATCAATCCGGGAAATGTGGGAAGCCGCAGCCGGCACGACGAGAACTTCGCCACCATGATCCGGGTGGCCATCGACCACGACCGTCCCGTGCGCATCGGAGTCAATTGGGGATCCCTCGACCCCGGGCTGCTCACCGAAATGATGGACGCCAATGCCGCTCTCGACGAGCCGGCAGAAGCGCGAGAAGTCATGCTGGAAGCCATCGTCGAGAGTGCCCTTCGGTCGGCCGTCTCCGCGGAGTCTCTCGGACTTCCACCGGACCACATCATCCTCAGCGCCAAGGTGAGCACCGTTCCCGATCTCCTGGAGGTCTACCATCGTCTGGCCCGACGCACCGACCTGCCCCTGCACCTCGGGCTCACCGAGGCCGGCATGGGACGCAAGGGCATCGTCGCCAGCACCGCCGCGCTGGCCCTCCTTCTCCAGGAGGGCATCGGCGACACCATCCGGGTGAGCCTCACTCCCACCGCGGGAGGGGATCGCAGCGAAGAGGTCCGGGTCGCGCAACAGATCCTTCAATCCATGGAGATCCGGAGTTTCTTCCCCCAGGTCACCGCCTGCCCGGGCTGCGGCAGGACCACCAGCACCCTCTTCCAGGAACTGGCCGAAGAGATTCAGCGGAATCTGGTCGAAAGAATGATCCAGTGGCGCAATCTCTATCCGGGGGTGGAGGAACTCTCGGTGGCGGTCATGGGATGCATCGTGAACGGACCCGGAGAAAGCAAGCACGCCAACATCGGGATTTCCCTCCCGGGAACAGGGGAAGATCCCAAGGCTCCGGTCTACATCGACGGCGCTCTCTCGACCACCTTGCAGGGGCCTCGGATCGCCGAGGACTTCGCCCGCCTCCTCGAGGACTACGTCCGGCGCCACTACGGTGGGTCGGTTGAAGCAGGCCCGGCCCACTCCGATTGATTCAGCGCTGGCCTCTCTCCACCTCTCGCAGGAGTTCTCCCAGGCGCCGCCGATCGGCAAGACCTGGGTCCAGGTAGGCCTTCACGTCCGAGCGCAGAAAGAGCACCACGAAGAGTAGTTTCCAGAATGGAGCCACCAAGCCCCCGCTCCACCGATCGATGGGAAACCATCCAGCCAGGACCGCCCCTGCGGTCAGACCTTCGTAGGCCAAGAAGATCAACGGCAGAGTGCGCGCGCGAGCTTCGCGGAGAAAGAAGGCCTTGAGGGTCGCTGCGCCGAGGAGCAGGCGCGCAGCCGCGGCGATCAGAATCACCGCCGCCCCCAGACTCTCCTCTCGGTTCTGGACCATGGTCAGGATGGCCAACACCAACGTCGATACCACATCGGCCAGGAACAGGTAGACCAACAACCGCAAGGCCAGCCCCAGATAGGGCCTCTCCGCGCTTTCACGATCCCCGCGGTCTCGCTGGCAATAGGGACAATCCTGTCCGATGGCGGGAATCGTCCGACCGCAGACCTCGCAACTGGTGATGTCGACCAAACTTCGTCTCCAGGCTGGGGCCGATGCAGAGGCTACACATTCTGAAGCCCGCGAACAAGACCCCTCGCCCCCGACGAGCTGATGCCAGAGCTGGCCATCCGCGCTATGCTGTCGCGAACCTCCAGACCAAAGGACCTCTTGCCGATGCCCGATGCACTCCTCGACCTGCGAAGCTTCCTGGAGCGTCTGCGCCAGCGCCAGGATCTCGTCGAGGTTCACGCTGCCGTCGACACGGATCTCGAAGCGGCGGAGATCCACCGCCGAGTCATCGCCGCAGGCGGCCCCGCCCTCCTCTTTCGCAACCTCGACGGCCGGGGTGCGAGTGCGGTCACCAACCTCTTCGGCCGCTCCGACCGGGTCGAGTTGGCCTTCGGTCCTGGCCCCGAGGAGTTCGTCCGCAGAATCGCAGCCCTGCCCCACACTCTCCTACCTCCCTCCCTCGGAAGCCTCTGGAGCCAGCGAGACCTCGCCGCCAAGATGCTGCGCTGGGGCGTGGGCCGCAGTCGATCCGCTCCGGTCCTGGAGGTCGCCCAGTCTCCGCCTCGAGCCACCGAAATGCCGCTTCTCCGCACCTGGGCCGAAGACGGGGGGCCCTTCCTCACCTTGCCTCTGGTCTACACCGAGCACCCCGAAGGCCCCAGCCGCGGCGCGCCGAATCTGGGCATGTACCGCATGCAGCGCTACGACGACACTCAGTTCGGGATCCACTGGCAAATCGGCAAGGGCGGAGGATTCCACTATCAGGTGGCGGAATCCAGAAACCAGTCCCTGCCGGTGAATGTCTTCCTGGGCGGTCCTCCCGCCCTGATCCTGGCTGCGATTTCTCCCCTGCCCGAGAACGTTCCCGAGTTGATGCTCGCGTCTCTTCTGGCCGGTGCCAAGATCCCCGTCTCTCCGAACCCTGCGGGACCCCTCCCTTTGGTTTCGACCTGTGAGTACGTCCTCTCCGGTCATGTCGACCCTCACCAGCGCCGGACCGAGGGCCCCTTCGGAGACCACTACGGCTATTACTCTCTTCGTCACGACTATCCGGTCTTCCACCTCGACACTCTCTTGCGCCGACGCGATGCCATCCTTCCGGCGACGGTGGTGGGCAAGCCGCGTCAGGAGGACTTCTACATCGGAGATTACCTCCAGCACCTGCTCTCGCCGGTATTTCCCCTGGTGATGCCCAATGTCATGGATCTGTGGAGCTACGGCGAAACGGGGTATCACTCGCTGAGCGCGGCCGTGGTACGCCAACGCTACAAACGCGAGGCGATGGCTGCCGCCTTCAGGATCCTGGGGGAAGGGCAGTTGTCCCTGACCAAGTTCCTCCTGATTCTCGATCAACCGCGAGACCTTCGCGACTTCCGCGGAACTCTCGAGCACCTACTCGAGCGCTGCGACTTCGGTCGGGATCTCTACGTCTTCGACAATCTGGCCATGGACACCCTGGATTACACCGGCCCGAGGGTCAATGAGGGGAGCAAGGGAGTGATGCTGGGGCTTGGAGATCCCATCCGGACCCTCCCGCAGGTCTTCGACCGCGAGCTTCCCTCGTCGCTGCGCAGGTTCGAAGTCTTCTGCCGGGGGTGCCTGGTGATCGAGGCCGACGCTCGGGGAAAATCCGCGAGAACCGCCCAGGAGATCGTCTCGCTTCCGGCCTTCGAGGATTGGCCCCTCTTGGTCCTCGTCGACGATGCCGAACAGGCCGTGCGTTCTCCCTTCAATTTCCTGTGGACGACCTTCACGCGATTCGAACCGGCGGCGGACATCTGTGCCCGCCGAATCTCAGTCCAGCGTCAGCACCTGAGCTACGAGGCCCCCGTGCTCATCGACGCGCGCCTGGGGGAGAACTTTCCCCAGGAACTCTTCTGCGATCCCGACACTGCACGCAAGGTCGAGCAGCGATGGAAGGAGTATTTCCCCGACGGCGACGTGGAAATGGGAGACAGCGACCGCGCCCACCTCGACTGAGAATGATCAGCGTTCGCGGCCCTTCACCGGTCGCAGGATCGCATCGAGAGAACTCGGTCGATCCGACGGGGGACGCACGTGCTGAGGATTGATCACCGCACAGGTGTCGCATGCATCGAAGGCCCTCAGATCCGGTTCCGGACGACAGACCAAATATCCTGGGGACGGCGGATCGAAGCTCGACTTGTCAATGGGAGCCAGACCCAGCACTAGATCATTCGACTCACCTGGGGGAAGGATGGCCTTGAACCGAACCAGGGTGATGGGAGTCCCCCACTTGCAGTCCTGGGGCTTGAGGGCAGTGACGATCTCGTCGTCGCGGCCCACATTCATGCCGTCGAAGACTCGCTCGACCACCAGAATCCGGGGATCCAGAACGATCTTGGCCTCCCAGGCCCGAAGAGCCACCTGTACGTCATGGGCCACGACGAAAAACTCGAAGGGCTCTTCGGGCTCGACGTGACGCTCGGTCGCACCGGAGACCAAGTCGAAGACGATCCGCAGGCGAGGGGTCGGAGCGTCGGGCGGAGAATCTGGGAATTCAGGGTAGATCGTGTCGTCCCGAACTTCCAACGCCGGCGGATAGGCGGGCTCGTGATCGCCCTCTTGGCTTTTCTGGTCCTGGCCCGCCGCGACTCCGACGCAGGAGACCAAGGCGCCGACCAGAACTACTGCGGGTAGGACAGAACCACAACGCATGAGTATCGCACCTCCGCCTCGGGCCATGATTCAGTCGTTCTCCACGAGGATCACCGAGATGTTGTCGTCCCCCCCCGCCGCATTGGCCATTTCGATCAATCGATCACCTGCGAGCTCCAGGTCCTCGGTCTCCCGTGCCACGGCGAGGAATTCCTCTTCGACGACATAGTCGCTGAGCCCATCGCTGCAGAGCAGGAGCCGATCGCCGCGATTCCAATCCCGGGCCGAGGCCTCGGCACTGACTCCGGCGTCGACCCCGATGCTCCGGGTGAGCACACATCGCAAGGGGTGATGGCGAGACTCTTCCGCGGTGAGCAGGCCATCATCGATCATCGGCTGAATCGCACGGTGATCGTGGGTCAGAAGCGCCGTACCCTCGGAAGAGAGCAGATAGAGGCGGCTGTCTCCGACGTGCGCGACATGGACCGTCTCGGGATCGACATGGACGAGTACGCAGGTCGAACCCATCGACCGGAGTCCTTCGTTGGCCAGCCCCGCCTCGTGGACGGACTGATTCACCGCTTCGAGGATCTCGGCCAGGGCCTGTGCGTCGATCTGCGACTGCAGACCCAGCACCGCGCGAGAAATCCCGTCGGTCACCAGCCGGCTCGCAACCTGTCCTCCACGGTGGCCCCCCATCCCGTCCGCCACCGCGAATACGCCGCAGTCCACGAGGAGAAGAATGCTGTCCTGGTTCTGCTCACGTCGCATTCCAACGTGGGTACGACCGACGGACTTCATGAAACACGCCTCCGACGTCGGCGACGCTTGCGTGCCACCGGGGGAAACAACTCCGCTTGATCGGCTGCCCGGTACACCGCACGGTGCATCCCGTCGACCTCTTCCATCTTTACTTCGACGGGACGTCCCTGAGCCCTCAACTGCTCCACCACATCGATGTAGTCATCGCCTACCCGGCGCATCAACCAGCGGGCGTCACGAGGAGAAGACTTCAACAAGGCATAGAGTCGATCGAGATCCAAGAGATGCTCCGAAACAAAGGAGGAATGTACCGCATCCGCCCCCGATTCAACAAAGAATCATGGGGGAGAATCGCCAAAGAGAGAATACTGAGGGGGTTCGAGAGGCAGGCCCATGGCCCGGAGCACGGCCGGGATCCACGAGTCGCGGTCTCCGGCTTCGAGCCGATGGGCTGGCACCTCGAAGCGCTCGATGAGTCCCTCCAGAATCCGATCGATCTCGCGTTGGAACTCCACACTGGTATCGCGGGTTCCGTCAAAACTGGGAATCTCCCATACCGGCACCCAGAAGAGACCGTCGTAGGTCTGGACCCAGTTTCGGAGAGTGTCCTCGAATTCCGGTCGCTCTCCCACCCGGTGGACGAGGTAGGCGTAGTTGTCCACCACACTACGATCGCAGATCACCGCTTCGAAACGGGAACAGGCGTCGATCTCCTCCGCGATCTGGGTGTGAAAGATCCACGCCTGGGCATCGAACGTGGTCTCTTGGTTGATGGGCAGGGGGCAGCGACGCGCCACTTCCTTCACCAAGTCCACCGACAGATCCAGACGCTTGAGCCGGGCCGCCAAGTCGAAACACAGGGTGGTCTTGCCGACCCCGTGGGTGCCGATGAACGCGATCTTCAAGATCAGACCATCCGGCGGTATTCCCCGCCGACTTCGTAGAGAGCCCGAGTGATCTGACCGAGAGTCGCCACCTTCACCGTGTTCATCAACTCGGCGAAGACATTCTCTCCGGCCAGAGCGACTTCCTGCAGGTGCTCGAGGGCCGGGCCCGATTCCTGCGCATGACGAGCCTGAAAGCGATGACAGGCATCGATCTGGCGCCGCTTCTCTTCGGAACTGGCGCGGATGAGCTCTCCGGTCTCAAGGGTATTGTCACCGCGGCTCGGGTCGAGAAAAGTGTTCACTCCGACCACCGGTAGTTCACCGCTGTGCTTCCGCGTTTCGTAGAGCAGGCTCTCTTCTTGAATCTTGCTCCGCTGATACTGCGTCTCCATGGCTCCGAGAACTCCTCCCCGCTCGGTGAGCCGATCGAACTCGGCCAATACCGCTTCTTCCACGAGGTCGGTGAGCTCCTCCACCACATAGCTGCCTTGGAGCGGGTTCTCATTCTTGGAGAGACCGAACTCTCGCGCGATGATGAGCTGGATGGCCATCGCTCGCCGCACACTTTCTTCGGTGGGAGTGGTGATGGCCTCGTCATAGGCATTGGTGTGCAAGCTGTTGCAATTGTCCTGGATCGCCAGCAGAGCCTGCAGGGTCGTTCGAATGTCGTTGAACGCGATCTCCTGGGCGTGGAGGGATCGTCCGCTGGTCTGGATGTGATACTTGAGTTTCTGGCTGCGCTCGTTGGCGCCGTAGATCTCTCGCATCGCCGTGGACCAGATGCGACGGGCCACCCGCCCGATCACCGTATACTCGGGGTCGAGACCGTTGCTGAAGAAGAAACTGAGGTTGGGAGCGACATCATCGATGCTCATGCCCCGGCCCAGGTAGTATTCGACGTAGGTGAATCCATTGGCCAGAGTGAGCGCCAACTGGGTGATGGGATTCGCTCCCGCTTCGGCGATGTGGTAGCCGCTGATCGATACGCTGTAGTAGTTGCGAACTCTCTCGTCGACGAAGAACTGTTGAATATCGCCCATCATCCTCAACGCGAAATCGATGGAGAAGATGCAGGTGTTCTGAGCCTGATCCTCTTTGAGGATGTCGGCCTGCACCGTCCCCCGCACCGTCCTCAGAGTCTGCGCACGCAGCTGAGCGTAGACTTCCGGGGGCAGAAGCTGATCACCACTGACCCCGAGCAGCCCCAGACCCAGGCCGTCATTGCCATCGGGAACCTCTCCCTGATAGCGAGGAGGGTCGATCCCTTTTTCCTGGAAGATGCGGTGCCGAGTTGCCAGAGCCTCTTCCCACTCTCCGTGTTCCTTCAACCAGCGCTCACAGGCCTGGTCGATCGCCGCGTTGAAGAACATGGCCAAGAGAATGGGCGCCGGCCCATTGATGGTCATCGACACACTCGTCAAGGGAGCCAAGAGATCGAAGCCACTGTAGAGTTTCTTCATGTCATCGACACAGCAGATCGATACTCCGCTCTCGCCGACCTTGCCGTAGATGTCCGGCCGCTCACCGGGATCTTCCCCGTAGAGGGTCACCGAATCGAAGGCCGTGTACAGACGCTTGGCCGCGTCGTCCTTGCACACGTAATGAAAGCGGCGATTCGTGCGTTCGGGAGGGCCCTCCCCCGCGAACTGACGCTTGGGATCCTCTTCGGTCCGTTTGAAGGGGAAGACCCCCGCGGTGAAGGGCCAGTGGCCCGGAAGGTTCTCCTCTCGGAGAAAGCGCAGAATCTCGCCCCGGTCCTCGGTGCGAGGCAAGGCCACGCGCGGGATCCGCGTTCCCGACAGGGACTCGTGACCGAGATCGTTGACGAACTCCCGATCGCGGACCTTCACCACGATCTGCTCCCCCGAATAGGATTCTCGCAGCGCGGGCCATTCGGAGAGTTGCCGCAGCACCTCGGGTAGGATTTGCGAACGAAGGTGGTCGCGCGCGCGTTCCACTTCCTCACGGGCCGGGGACGATTCGGCCAGTTCCCGGAGAGTCCCTTCGAGATGATCGAGGCGGCGCACGAGATCCGACTGCTCCTCGGTCACTCGACGCCGATGACGCGAAGCATCCGCAACCTCCGAGAGATAGCGCGCCCGACGAGGTGGGATGAGAGTCTGTTGAACATCGCTCCGCTGGGCCACCGGCATTTCCAGGGTGGACTTCCAGGTCTGTTCCGCGCGCCGATCGACTTCCTCGATGAGCGCCCGATAGAAAGCATTCACTACGGGATCATTGAAATGCGCGGCCATGGTCCCGAAGACCGGCAGGTCCTCGACCGGCGTCGTCGGGTCGAGATCGTGCTCTCGCTTGACCTGCTTGCAGACCGCCCGAAAGGCGTCCACGCTCCCCTGGCGATCGAATTTGTTGACCACCACGATGGATGCCAGGTCGAGCATTTCGATCTTCTCGAGCTGGCTGGCTGCGCCGAATTCACTGGTCATGACGTAGACCGGGATCTCGCTCACATCGACGATTCCCGCATCGGATTGCCCAATCCCACTGGTCTCGACGAGGATGAGGTCGTAGCCGGCAGCTCTGCACACTGCGATCGCATCCTCGATGGCCGAGCTGAGTTCTCCCCCGCGCTGACGAGTGGCGAGGCTGCGCATGTAGGCGCGTGGGTCGTAGACCGCATTCATGCGCAGACGATCTCCCAGCAGGGCTCCTCCACTCCGTCGCCGGGTCGGGTCGACCGAAAGCACCGCGATGCTCCGGTCCTCGAAGTCCCGTAAGAACCGTCGTACGATCTCGTCCGTGAGACAGCTCTTTCCCGCTCCACCGGTGCCCGTGATCCCCACCACCGGCGCGTGGTTCGAGGAGGACCGAGCCCGAAGTCCATCGAGCGCCGCCTCGAAATCCACCCTCGCTCCGCTTTCGGCGAGGGTGATGGCATGGGCAATCTCCCTCCAATGTGCGCAGGTCCCGGTCCTGCCGTCTCCGGCGGGAGTCGGCGAGTCGCTCCGCTCGAGCATGTAGGAGATGATTCCCTCGAGCCCCATGCGCCGGCCGTCGTCCGGGCTGAAGATCTTGTCGATCCCGTAGGCCTCGAGTTCCTCGATCTCTTCGGGGACGATGACTCCACCTCCCCCCCCGAAGACCCGGATGTGGGGCGCGCCTTTCTCTCGGAGCTGATCCTTCACGTAGCGGAAGTACTCCATGTGGCCGCCCTGATAGCTGCTGATCGCGACCGCCTGCGCATCCTCTTGGATGGCCGCATCGACGACCTCTTCCACCGAGCGATTGTGACCGAGGTGGATGACCTCCGCTCCGCCGCGCTGAAGAAGTCGACGAAAGATGTTGATGGCCGCATCGTGGCCGTCGAAGAGACTGGCGGCGGTGACGAAACGCACTTGGTGCTTCAACCCAGGACCGTAAGAGCTGCGGGTGCCGACCGCTTCCTGCTTGGTGGTCATTCTTGCAATTCCTTGTGCCGCAAATAGTTGCATGAGATTCGACAAACTCGGATCCAGTCTAGCCCCAAGGCATGCGGCTGGCAACCTCAGCTCCGGCCCCGAAGCCGGAGAGTTGCCCCGATTCAGAACAGCGGGGGCAGTTTCGCCAAGAACTTGCGGGCGGCCGCGGTGATTCCCCAGGCCTCGGCCTCCTCGGAGCTTCCCCAGCGCAGGCCTTCGGATTCCTGGCCCTGGGAATCGAGGATCTCATGCCCCACGCACCGCACTCGATAGCGGGTGATGGAGTGGCGCACGGTGACCATTGCGTCCCCGACTCGCCACTCTCTCCCGAGCTCCTCCCCCAGTCCCTCGAGCTCACGGTGTCCCCGCCCCGGATCCGGCTCTCCTGCGTGCCAGCGGGTGGTCGGGAGTTCCCAGAGTCCGGCGTTGTGCTCTCCCTCCTCCCGCTGTCTCCACAGGAAACGAGGCCCGTCCCGAACCACCGCCGCGTAGCAGGAGACCGTCGAAGTCTCCGGCCGCGGCGTCCGTCGTGGCAGAAGTTCGGCCACTCCGGCCCTGCGCGCCCGGCAGCTCTGGGTCCAGGGACAGGTCTCACAGAAGGGCTTTCGAGGAGTGCAGACCAAGGCTCCCAGTTCCATCAGGGCCTGGTTGAGTTCCGAGGGAGGGCTTCCCCCCAAGAGTCCTCGGGCCAGAACCTCGATGGGAGCCGATCCGCTGCGACGGGAGGGGTCCTCCTCGAGGGCCAGGACCCGGGCCAGGACCCGCTGGACATTCCCGTCGATCGCGGGCACCGCCTCTCCAAAAGCGATGCTGGCCACCGCTCCCGCGGTGTAGGGACCGAATCCGGGCAGCAGGCGCAGGGCGGCCGAACTCCGCGGCAACTGCCCCTGCCCGTCCTCGGCCAGGAGACGGGCCGCGGCGTGGAGCTGGCGCGCTCGGCGGTAGTAGCCCAGACCCGCCCACTGGGCCAGCACCTCGTTCTCGGAGGCCGCGGCCAGGCTGGGCAGATCCGGAAAACGGCGGAGAAAGCGGTCGAAGGGGGCCACCACCGCTTCGACCCGCGTCTGCTGGAGCATCACCTCGCTGACCCAGATCGCATAGGGATCCCGACTCCGACGCCAGGGGAGGTCCCGGCGGTGCTCCTCGAACCACCGCAGAAGCTCGTCCGCGAGGCGACGCAGCTGAGCGGGACGCATGCCATGATTGTTGACAGTGTTGGCCATGCTCCGCACGATACGACGAAGCGCGTCCGTCGAACAACCGTCGAGACTCGTCGCTCGCCCCCTTTTCCCGCCGGAGGTCTTCGCTCCATGGCCGCTGACACACTCAACCGACTCTACCGAGACGCGCTGGCGCGACATCGCAAGCCAGACATGTTCCGCCGGAAAGTCGACGGAAAGTGGGAGAGCGTCTCCACCGACGAATTCGAAATCGCAGTTCGGGAAAGCGCCCACGGACTGGTGTCGCTGGGAGTGGAAAAGGGAGACCTGGTGGCTCTGCTCAGCCACAACCGTCTGGAATGGATGCAGGCGGATCTGGCCATCCTGGGAGTGGGCGCGCTGGTGGTGCCCATCTACCCCACTCTGCTCGCCAATCAAGTCGAGTACATCCTGCGCGACGCAGCCCCTACCGCGGTCTTCGTCGAAGACGCGGGGCAATTGGCCAAGGTCGACCAAGCCCTCGAACGAATCCCGTCGCTCCGGCACATCATCTGCTTCGAAGCCACCCCTCACTCCGAGGCGATTTCGCTTTCCAAGCTGCGTCAGCTCGGCGAGGTCCATCTGCGCAACCACGAGGGAGCCGTCGAGGAGCGCGCGGCGGCGGTCACTCCGGAAGACGCCGCGACCGTCATCTACACCAGCGGCACCACCGGCAACCCCAAGGGAGTCGTGCTCACCCACGGGAATATCGCCCGCAATGTCAGCGCCTGCCTGGAGGTGCTGCCCGTCAACTCGACCGACTCCTGCCTCTCCTTCCTCCCGCTCTCGCACATCCTCGAACGGATGGCTGGCTACTACCTGATGCTGCGGCAGGGGGTGACCATCAACTTCGCCCAGTCGGTCGAGACGGTGGCCGCGGATCTGGCTGAAACCTCCCCCACGGTGATGATTTCGGTTCCCCGCCTTTACGAGAAGATCTATTCGCGGGTCCTCGACGCTGCGAGTTCGGGTAGCCCGCTCAAGCGCAAGCTCTTCTTCTGGGCCAAAGGCGTCGGCGAACGTTGGACCGCCAAGAAAGTCGCCGGCGAGAGCGTGGGCCCCGGTCTGAGTCTGCAGCAGAAGATCGCAGATACCCTGGTGTTCAAGAAGTTGCGAGCCCGAACGGGAGGGCGAATGCGCTTCTTCGTCTCGGGGGGAGCCCCCCTGGCCAAGGAGATCGCGGAGTTCTTCTATTCGGCCGGTCTGACCATCCTCGAGGGCTACGGCCTCACCGAGACCTCTCCAGTGATCACCGTGAACACCCACGACCGCTTCCGACCCGGAAGCGTGGGGCCTCCGGTGCCGGGAGCCGAGGTCCGCATCGCCGACGACGGTGAGATCCTCACCCGGAGCCCCTACGTCATGAAGGGCTACTACAAGCTCCCCGAAGAAACGGCCGAGACCATCGTGGACGGGTGGCTTCACACCGGTGACATCGGACGCATCGATGATGACGGATTTCTCTACATCACCGACCGCAAGAAGGCCCTGCTCGTGACCGCCGGAGGGAAGAATGTCGCTCCCCAACCGGTGGAGAACGAACTCAAGATGAACAAGTACATCAGCGAGGCCGTGCTCATCGGTGACCGGCGAAAGTATCTGGTGGTGCTCCTGGTTCCAGACCTCGAGCAGTTGCGCAGCTACGCGGCGAGCCGCGGAGTGGAAATCGCGAATATGGCGGAGTTCATCGCGAGCGACGAGGTCCAAGACATCTACGCTCGCGCGGTGCACGAAGCCAACGAGAATCTCGCCCAATTCGAAAGGATCAAGTACTTCCGGGTACTCGACCACGAATTCACCCTCGAAGACGGGCATCTCACTCCAAGTCTCAAGGTCAAGCGCAAGGTCGTGGTCGAGCGCTATGCGGATCTCATCGAAGAGATGTACGTCTAGCCATCCTCCCGGCGTTCCTGCAGAAAGGCCCCCTCCCGTGGGAGGGGGCCTTTTCGCGTCCTTCCGTAGCGAACGGGAACCGACTACTCCAATCCCAGCAGCTGGGGCAGATCGCTCAACACCCGAGATGCCCGAGGATCGAAGCTGAGCTGGGAGACCACTTTGGACTGACCGAATTGCTCGAAGCCCGCCACATTGGTCACCGCATCCACGTCGACCATGGCGAAGTTCTGAGCGTAGGCCGCGTTCAGAGCCTCCAGGAAGACATTCGCCGTCCGCGCATAACCCTTCTCGCTGGGGTGGATCCCGTCGAGACTGAAGGCGCTCTGCGCATTCTGGAACAATCCCCCATTCACGAGGTCGGGTTGCAGAGGGTAGACCGCGTTGAGGACGGCAAAGGTCCCCGGATCGAGGGGGTTGTTGGGAAGGCCCGCCAACACTCCATTCATGTCCGCCAGAGCCCATCCTCGATCAGCGGCCCGGGCGGCGATGATCGCATTGTAGGCTGCGACCTCTGCCTCCACCGCCGCGACTTCGGCGTTGGTGAGGGTCAGGGTCGAGGGAAGGGAAGACGACCCGCCCGGCAGATAGTCGGCATTAGGCGTGCCATCGGGGTTGAGGATCAGGGTCTGCGCCGGCAGAAGAATCAGCGCGACGTCGGACTCATCGGTGTTGAAGGGCGGGAGGAAGCCGCCCTGGCCGTCGGGGAAGGCCCTCGGCACCGCGGTGAAATAGGGCGCCGAAGTGATACTGGGAATGTTGGCGATGGCCACCATGGGAATCCCCAACGCATCGATGCGGGCCAAGATCCCGTCGAGCATGGACCCAAAGACCGAACTCGGAGTGATGGTCTGTCCCACGACCGGATCGCCACCGAGGGCTCCGCCGAGGATGTCGTTGTTGCCGATCCACAACATGAGCACCAGAGTCCGGGGGAGGCCGACCTCTACCAGAGCCTCGAGCTGATCGAGCTGCGTTGCTCCACCCGGCGGAAGAGCCGAATTGCGCAGGATCGCATCGAAGTAGGAATTGCCCGGCTTCTGACTGTTCGTCGAATCGGTGGCATTGGTGATGTCGCTGGTCGTCGCTCCGGGAACCCCGAGGTTGTCGTAGGGCTGAGGCAAGCGAGCGGCCAAGAGCAGGGACCGCGGATCCACCGTGAGCGAATCGGAAGTGACCTGGCCCATCGAATTCACGTAGAGAGGTCCCATCCCTGGCGTACTGCCGATTCCCGGACTGGCCACGAAGGGAATGTTCATCGGCCGAGGCGCTCCGGTGAGCGCCGTGGTCACCTGAGTGGCCACGCGGTTGGCATAGCCGGCCATCTGTCCGTCGATGCGCAGCCCCCCGTTCATGAATCCAGCGGTCAGGCTGTTGCCCAGGGCCACCACCCGAATCGGCGTGTAGACCTTGCTGCCGACAATGGTCGGGGCGTTGGGGTCGTCGGGACTACAGGCGAAGAGACCCGCTGAGACCGCCACCAAGAAGAGAAGGAATGGATTTCTTGCTTTGTTCATGTTCATCCCCTCCTAGAAGGACTTGCTCACACCGAAGGTGGGGATGTGCGCCACCGAATTGTAGCTCCCGTCGAAACCATCGAGTGAGGTTCCAACACCACTTTCCACGGTGGAGCGCTCCGCGAAGTCGACGAGCATGTAGCCGCCGGTGAATTCATAACTCCCGCTGCGGTAGGTGAAGCCGATGCTGTAGTCGTTGCGATTGGCATCGGGAAGCAACGGACTCATCGAGAAGCGAGGTTGGGGGGTGTAGTCGCGGACGTAGCCGAAGAGCAACGAGAAGTTGTCGTTGACCTCGTACTCGGCACCCATGCGCCACTGCTGGCCGTCCTCGTATTTCTCGACCAAGGTCGTGGTCGGGAAGTTCCCCTCGGAGAAACTCAACTGGACCTTGTCGAAAACACTCCAGTCGAACCAGGTGAAGTCCAGCATCAAGGACAACCGGTCGCTGGCCGCGAAGCGCGTTCCGATGGCCACGATGGAAGGATAGTCGAGATCTCCCGAGACCTTGTCGCTCGTGGTGCTGCCATCGAGACGGCTCACCAATTCCGCATCCTGCTTCTCGAAGTGATTGGTCACTCCGCCCTTGAAGTTGATCCCGAAACTGAATCGGTCGCTGGGTCGCAGCATGACCGAAAAAGCCGGCGCGTAGGCCACGTCGCTGGTCCCCGATATCTTGATGTCGCCGAGATTCTGATCGAGGTTCGTGCCTCCGACCAGAAGACGCTCGAGGGTCAGGGTGGTGATCACCGCGTGGAATCCGCCGGCGATCGCGATGGAGTCCGCGGGCCGCCAACTCACCACCGGACTGAAGTACAGGCCTTGGATCTCGGAATTCGTGGCGATCTTCCGGCCGGCGAAATTGTCGGGGTCATCCCAGTCCACCCCGAGCCCGAAGGGAGTGAAGAAGCCGAAGCCGAAGGACCAGTCGGAGGAGGTGCGGTAGGTCAAGTAAGCGCCACCGGGGGGAAAGACCCGATCCTTGGTCTTGGCGGTCGCCGAACCGGGGTAGAGCTGACTGGTCAGCCCATCGGCGCGGACATACTTGGACGTGGGAAGAATGAGCGCCAGGTTTGCGCTCGCATGCCATCCCTCGTCGAGCCAGGAGAGCCCGGCCGGGTTGTAGAACACGGCCGAACCATCATCAGCGGTGGCAGTGAAGGCCCCCCCCAACGCGGTGGCGCGCGCACCCATTTCGTAGATGTTGAACCCACCGGCCGAAGCCACGGTCGCAGAGAGACCGAGAGCCGCAGTCGCGATCCAGCACAGAAAACGCTTCACGACAACCTCCTCCATTCCCGATCACCGCCGTCGGTGCCCAGTGCGAAGAGAATCCTCACGCACTCTCTTTCGGGAATACCTGAATTGGACGGCGCCAAGAGTACTCAGCAAGACCGCCTCGGCTCAAGCAAAAGTCGAAGGTGACCAAAGGTCTACCTCCGTGCTAAATCCAGAACATGAAACCCTCCGCTCGACTCGCGCTGGCTGCATTCTGCACGGATTTCGGTCTGTATCTGCTGATGCTGAGCCTGCCCTTCCGGGTTCTCGCCCTTGGAGGGGGGGCTCTGCAGTTGGGCCTGGTTCCGGTTCTCTACGCCACACCCTATAGTCTGGTCGCCGCCACGGCGGGCCGGCTCTCGGATCGATGGCCCCGCAGAAGGCCGATTCGCGTCGGCCTGGCCTTCGCAGTCCTGGGTGCGCTCTCGTTGGCGCGAGCGGACGATTTGCCCACGCTCTTCGCGTCGATCCCCTTCATCGGGGTCGGACTCGGTTTCTTCTGGCCCTCCCTCCAAGCGGGATTCTCCGAACTCCACCGCGGCCACCGTCTCCTGGCCATGGTGAGTCTCTTCAATGTGAGCTGGAGTGCAGGCAAGGGAGGGGGAATGCTGCTCGGCTCGATCCTGCTCGCTCGGATGGGTCCGGGCTTCGTCAGCATCCTGGCGGCGGCGGCCTACGCCATGGCGGCAGTGGTCCTGCCCTGGATGGACCGCCCGCGCGACCACCACCTGGCCGTCAGAGCAGATCCCCGGCGACCCGCTCCCCACCGCCACCGCGCCTTCCTTCACAGCGCCTGGATCGCCAACGGTGTGGGCTTCGGGATCGTGGCCACGGTGAACCACCACCTCCCTCAATTGGCGGTGCGATGGGGTGAGGGCGAGCGGGAGGTCGGCACTCTTCTGGCGGTGGTCTTCCTCAGCCAAACCCTCTTCTTCCTGCAGGCCGGAAGCCGCCAGTGGTGGCACTATCGGAAGGGGTACCTCATTGCGGCCCAACTTCTCCTGGTGGCCGCGGCGGGCCTCCTGCCCCAGTCTCCACAGATCTTCCTCTTGGTGCCGCTGGGAGCCGGACTGGGCATCGCGCTGGGATTCGCCTACCAGTCCTCGATCTACTACTCCCTCGACGCCCCCCACTCCCGCGGGAGCCAAGCCGGGGTCCACGAAGCCGTTCTGGGAGTGGCCTCGGCCACGATTCCCCTGGTCGGGGGAGCTCTGGTCTCTCCCCTGGGACTGCGGGCTCCCTTTCTCCTGGCCGCGATCTGCGGGAGTCTAGCGGTGATCCACACGGGATTGCGCCTGAGATCTTCAGACCGGGGCGCCTGAGTCTCCCCCCCTCTGCACCCGGCCGCTTCGCACCCGCTGTCCCCCCGCAAAGTCGCAGAGGCGTTGTGCCAACGCCTCTCCCGCTCTTTCGAGACGGTGGGGATCGATGTCCGCCGGAGCGAAAACGATGGCGCTGACCTCCCGGCAACTCTCGGTGATGGAGCAACGCAGGGAATCGCTGGTCGGGCTGCCGAAAGGCCCCTCGGCATCGACCACGCAGAGCCGTCCCTGAAGGTGCACCGGTCCCTTGCGGATCCCCGCGTACTCCTCGCCCTCGCCTCCGATCCTGACCAGGGCCTCGTCGCCGACGATGCGCGAGCGATCGTAGAGCCCCAGAGGGAGGAGGAATTCCAGCGAAACCCAGTTCCCCACATCGACGACATTCGAGAGGCGGTAGAGACTCTGCCCCTTCAGCGCGCGGCGCAGAAGGGCCTCACTGCTCGGACGAGTCCGCGTGGGATCGACCCCGAATTCCCGATAGAGTCGGCGGGCCTCCGCAATCCCTTCGACCTGCCCGGCGGTGAGCCCCGCGCAACGCTTCTCCCATTCGCGCGCGCACTTCTCCAATTCGGCCCACGCTCTCCCGTCATTCTGGACCGTGATCGAATCCACGTGCACGGACCAGGCGCTCACCTTCTCGGACAGCTCCGGGGCCAGTCGGAACTTCAACATGGCGTCAACTCCTCGGAATTCTCGGCATCGCATTGCGTCTACGATTGACAGAGCGGGCCGCGTCGTCGAATGCTTATACCAACATGATCGACTTCTCTCCACAGCCAGATCGCAGCTCTGCGATCCAACTTCTCGGACGCCTGGGATCGGGCTTCGACGCTCGGGGAGGGCTGCACGATCCCTTCGTCGAGGTCTTCCATCTCTACTGCAACTTTCCCGCGTGGCGGGAAGAGATCCTGGCCGACCTCTGTACCTGGGAGAACGATGCGCTGATCACCTTCCTCGATCACTGCGGGGAGCAGGAAGTAGGCGAATCGATGGATCTCGCGGCGGATCTGCTCGCCCGTCGGGGAATGGCGGGATTGACCGCGTGGGCCGAGGCGCTGGCCGCCCGCCCCTCGGGTGCGCGGTGGTTGGTCGAAGTGCTCTCCGACGTCCCCGACCTCTGCGGCACCGGGATCCTGATCGGCTTCATGGACCATCCCGACCAGAGCGTGCGAAGGCGAGCGTCCGATGGACTCTGTGGACACCGCTCTCGAATCGACACCCGGGCGTTGGTGCGTCACTTGGCCGAACCCCTGGTGCGACGGCTGACCCACCCCGACCCCCTGGCCGCGGTGCGGGCCCTTCAGCGCCTGGCCGACGCGGCGCTGGAACCGGACTTCGGAACCGACACCGCTCGAAGGGCGGAACGAGTGCTCCGCAATTGTGTCGCCCACGAGACTCGGGCCGCAGTGCGCGGAGATGCCATCGCCGCCCTGGGCGAGATCGGGAGCCGGAGCTCCGTGCGTTGCCTGGTCGACATGCTTCACCGAGACGACTCGCTCTGGCACCGAGAAGTGGTCATCGCCCTCCGAAAGATTCGGCCGGAGCGCGCGCTCCTCGCTCTCCTCGGCCTCCTGCAGAGCCGCGATCCCATCATCCGCGAAGAAGCAGCGAATGCGCTGGGAGAGATCGGTGATCGACAGGCAGTGCGCCGCTTGCGCAACCTCCTCGACGACGAGGATCACGACGTACGACAGGAGGCCGTTCTCGCGCTGGGCAAGCTCGGCGGAGCGGAGGTCCTCGACGCCCTCGAGCGAGCTCTCAGCGACAGCAGTGCCGAAGTCCGGATCGTGGCCTGCAGCGCCCTGGCCGATACCCTCGGTCGCAGCGCCCAGGCCAAGCTCATCCGAGCCCTCTACGACGACTCGCCCAACGTTCGGGCCGAAGCCGCCTATCTTCTCGGCAATATCGGGGACGCGGCGGCCGAACCCCACCTCCGCCTGTGGATCGACGACCCCGAGCGCGATGGATTCGGAGACCGGGTCGGGACGGTCGCCCAGCGCGCCCTGATGCGTCTGTCGGTGACTCGCCGTTACGGCAGACTCGCGGCGGAGGACTGAGACTGCGACGATCGTCGCAGTCGGGTCCGAATCTCGTGGGACATGAGATCACTGGCCACGATGATTCCCGATCCCAACAGGACGAAGGCCCACATCTCGTCCAACCTCTGCCCCGCCCGAGCGTCTTGGATGAACCAGCCGAGCGAGTTGAGCCCCAGCAGGCCCAGCACGGTGGACTCCCGCACGCAGGTCTCGAAGCGGTAGAAGACGTAGATCCACGACCGGGCTTCCAGCTGGGGTCGCAGCGTCCAGACCCACAGCGCGCTCCGCGCCGCCCCCTCCGCTCGCGCCCGCTGGGCCGTCGCCGGAGGCAGATTCTCGATTCCTTCGGCGAAGAGTCGGCCCAGAATGCCCGCATTGTGGATCGCCAACGCCACCACCGCGGTCCAGGCCCCGATCCCCATGATCCCCAGGAGCAAGAAGGCCCAGACGTAGACGGGAATTCCCCGCAGGAGCACCAGGCCTCCCCGGGTCGCATACCTTGGCACCGCGGTCAGGACTCGCATGCCCCGGCTCCGGGAGGGCCGGAGGAAGGGATCCTTCCAGCCCAGAGGTCGTGCCGCGACCACCGAGACCAACCACCCACCCGCCGCGGCCGCCGCGACGGCGACCACCGCCAGGGCGAGGGTGGACAGAGATGCCTCGACCACCACCGGCCCAATCCGCTCCGACCACCACTCCCAGGCCAGCCCCAGGTCCCAATCTCGCCCTTGCAGGGGATAGGGACGCAATTCGGTCAGGAAACGCCGTAGGTTCTCCCACCTCGCCACTCCCGGAGTCGGCGCAGACCACAGGCCTCCTCCCCACCAGACCGCGACCACCGTGACCAGCATCAGGGTCGCACTTCCCCTCACGAAGGGCCGCCGGGGCCGGTGTCGGTGCAATCGACGGATCGGAGACATCGCTTCGCTCACCCGCACCTCCGACTCTCGAGGCGCAGACGGCCACTCCAGGATTCCATGACCGCGGCCATCGCGAGCAAGAGGTAGAGAAAGGTCCAGAGTTCACGGTAGTGGAGGTTCTCGAAGGCCAGAGAGATGTAGTACCCCGCGGTCGGGAAGCCGAAGAATCCCAGGATGGCCGCCGAACGAAGAGCGCATTCGAAGCGGTAGAAGGCATAGGCGGAGAAGTCGGCTCCCACCTGGGGCAGAAGCCCCCAGCGCAGCGCCGCCGCCTGGCTCGCCCCGCCCTCTCGAAGGGCCTGGTAGGGACGGCGCGGCGCTTCGTCGGCGAGTTCCGTGAAGACCTTGGCCAAGATCCCGGCGTAGGGCAGCGCGATGGCCAGCACCGCCGCGAAGGGCGAAAGCCCCCACGCGCTCAGCCAGAGCATGGCCCAGAGGAGCTCATGGACCGATCGCAGCGCCGCCGCCAGCGTGCGGGCACTCGAACGCAGGATCCGCCCCAGCCCCCGCAGGAGCGGCGACCGGCTCTCCCGCCACCATCCGTCCCATGCCCCCAGACCCAGAAGGAGACCCAGCGGCAGGGCCAGGCTCATTCCGGCCACCGCAAAGACCACCGTTCCCCTCAGCGCTTGGACCAGGTCCGCGAAGAGCGAGCGATGGGTCTCCTCCGAGACCAGGGTCGGGTGCAGCGCCGCGGCCAGGAATTCGCGGCCCTGCTCCCATCGCAGATGCCGCCAGGGGAGATCGGCTCCCAATCCGAGATAGGTCGATGCCATCGCCACCGCGACCAGGCCCCCCACCCAGATCACCGCTCCCGTCCACCTCCGCTCTTCGACCCTCAAGAGGCCTCACCCCCGGCTTGGCTCCCGCGGTAGAGCGCGGCCCAGTCCTCCGCGCCGAGCTCCGTCGGAGAGGTGTCGAAGACCACCCGCCCGTCTCGGAGACCCACCACTCGATCGAAGAAGGCCGATGCGAATTCCGGCTGGTGGAGGCTCACCACCGTCGCCCCCCCTCGACGCCGTTGGGAGTCGAGCATCAGGGCCAGCACTTCCTCCGCCCGGGTGGGGTCGACGCTGGCCACCGGTTCGTCCGCCAGCAGTAGGCCGGGGCGACGGAAGAGCGCCCGGGCCACCGCGACCCGCTGCGCTTCCCCTCCCGAGAGACTGCCCGTCGGCAGATAGAGGGTGTCGCCCACGCCCAAACTCTCCAGGAGACCGTGGGCCCGGAGGACCTCGGAGGGGGGCGGCCAGAGACTGTCACGGAGAAGGTGCCACCAGCGTTGGCGGTGGGGATGGGCCGCGAGGAGATTCTCCAGGACCCGCAATTCCCCGACCAGAGCGCCATCCTGCGGCACTGTGGCCAGACGCCGACGCAGAGTCTGCAGCTGCCGCATCGAGATTTCGGCCAGGGGCTCTCCGAAGACCTCGACCCCTCCCTCGGTGGGCAGCACCGAAGCCGAGGCCAGACGCAGCAAGGTGGTCTTGCCCGCCCCACTGCGACCCACGACCGCGACCGCTTCGTCCGCGCCGATCCGCAACGACACCGCGTCGAGAGCCCTCCGGCCGCCGAAGACCACCGACACCCGATCGGTTTCGAATGCGACGTCCATCCCGAATCTATCGCAGCAATTCGAGAGATCGGGCGATGGTGGAGAGTTCCTCATAGTCTCCGTCCTCGGCCCTCACCAACTTGGATCGCCGAAGGGCGGTCAAGATCTCGGGATCGTCGAGGGCGATCAGCGCCGTTCTCAACCTCTCGGTGAAGCCCTCTCCGAATCGAGTTTCGAGTGATGGGTGGGCCGTGAAGTTGTAGTCGGCGAAGGCCGGGGTCTTCCAGATCACTCGAACCCGGGAAGGGTCGATCTTCCCCGACGCCACTTCCGCTTCGTAGCTGCGATAATTCACCGCGCCCGCCTCGAAGCTCCCCGTGGCCACCAAGGCCAGAGTCTGGGCGTGGGAACCGGAAAAGGAATAGGGCCGGTCGAAGAATTCTCGCGGTGACTTTCCCGTGGCCTGCCGCAGGAAATACTCGGGCATCAGCCGGCCAGAAGTGGATTGGGGAGATCCGAAGGTGAAGGTCAGATCCGCCAGCGCGAGGGGAAAGGCATCGGTGGGCTGGAGTCCCGTCGATGCGTTGACGATGAAGTAGCTGTAGTAGGCCCGGTCTTCCTCCCCTTGAGCGATCGCATGCGCGCCGGGGACCGCTTGGCGCGCCTGGGCTCCGGTCAACCCGCCGAACCAGGCCAACTGCACATCGCCATTCTTGAACATCTCGACCGAAGCGCCGTAGTCCGACGAGGGGATGTACTGCACCTCGACCCCCAGGGCCGAGGCCAAGTACTCCGCCAGGGGCTCGAACTTACGCTTCAACTCAGAAGTATTGTCATCGGGAATCGCGGTGAAGCGCAGAGCAACCGTCGAATCCTGAGCACAGGCACCGAGGCAGAAGACACTCACCACCGCCAGAGCGCGCATCCTGCGCATCGATCCATTCATTCGTAGAACTCCTGGGTCATCGAAGACGACACCAGCAGCCACCGCCTCGACGGCGACTCGCCCCGAACTCCGGAGCGACGGAGATCCGAGGGGAATCTAGGAGGGACGCAGACCTGCGCCCCGGTCTTTCGTTCAGACTCGACGGTAGCGCATGGGTCCGTTCCTCGGGAGAATCATGGGGTTGAAGACGAGCAGCTTCCCGGATCTCCGCACCCTTGTCAAGGAAGCCCCGTGGCGGGAGCTCAGCCCCGATGCGCTCCCCGATTGCCGTACATCTGCTCGTAGTATCCGCGGTAGGCCCCGCTGCGCACCTGATCGAGCCAATCCGCGTGGGCGAGGTACCAATCGATGGTCTCTCCCATCCCTCGCTCGAAATCGATCTGGGGCTCCCAGCCGAGTTCGTCACGAATCTTCGAGGCATCGATGGCGTAGCGCCGATCGTGGCCGGGGCGATCCGTGACGTAGTTGATGAGCTCGTGAGATTTCTCGAGATGGTCGAGAATGAAGCGTACCACCTCGATGTTCTCTCGCTCGCTGTTTCCCCCGATGTTGTAGATCTCTCCGCTTCGTCCGTGGCGCATCACCGTGTCGATGGCCGTACAGTGATCCCGAACGTGGAGCCAATCCCGAACGTTCCGGCCGTCGCCGTAGACCGGCAAGCTCTTCTCCTCGAGAGCGTTGGCGATCATGAGCGGGATGAGCTTTTCCGGGAATTGGAAGGGGCCGTAATTGTTGCTGCACCGCGTCGTCACCACGTCCAGGCCGAAGGTGTGGTGATAGGCTCGACAGACCAGATCTGCGGAGGCCTTGCTCGCGGAATAGGGCGAGTTCGGACCAAGAGGCGTAGTCTCGGTGAAGGCTCCGCTCGGACCCAGGCTTCCGTAGACCTCATCGGTGCTCACCATCACGAAACGCTGACGATCGAGGTGGCCGAGTTGTCGCAAGCGCTCGAGCAGAACCTGGGTCCCCACGACATTGGTACGCAGGAAGATGCCGGGGCCTTCCACCGAACGATCCACGTGGCTCTCGGCCGCGAAGTGCACCACCGCATCGATGCTCTCGTCGAGGGCTTCGGCGACCGCGTGATGATCGCAGATGTCTCCCTTCACGAAGCGATGCCGGGAGTCCGATTCGACGGCACGGAGGTTCTCGAGATTGCCCGCGTAGGTGAGCGCATCGAAGTTGAGAATCTCGATCTCGGGGTCGCGTTCGAGCAGATGAAGGACGAAATTGCTGCCGATGAATCCGGCGCCTCCAGTGACCAGGACTTTCACACCATCTCCCGCAATCAGGGGTTGTTCGCGCCAGTCGAGGCCACGAGTTGATTCGCTCTCAGCAGCGATTCGAAGGTCCCGGCGTCGGTCCACCAGCCCTCCATCTCGCTCCAGGACATGGCGCCCTGGTCGATGTACCAGTTGTTCACATCGGTGATCTCGAGCTCGCCCCGTTGAGACGGCTCGAGGGTCTCGATGATCTCGAAGACCCGATTGTCGTACATGTAGATCCCCACCACGGCAAAATCACTCTGAGGAGATTCGGGCTTCTCCTCGATGCGCACCACTTTGTCGCCATCGAGAATCGGCACTCCGAAACGCTCGGGATCGGGAACCTTTTTCAAGAGGATCCGAGCCCCCCCTCCCTGGTCCTGGTAGGCCGCGACCGCATGCCGGATGCTCCGCTCGAAGATGTTGTCGCCGAGGATCACGCAGATATCGTCGCCCCGCGCGAAGTGCTTCGCCAGGCGGAGAGCGTCGGCGATGCCTCCCTCTCCCTCCTGGTAAGTGTAGTTCATGGTCGGCAGACCGAAATCACGACCGTTCCCGAGAAGCTTGAGAAAGTCTCCCGCGCTATTTCCCCCGGTGACCACCAACACGTCCTCGACTCCAGCACGGACCAGCGCCTCGATGGGGTAGTAGATCATCGGCCGATCGAAGACGGGCAGCAGATGCTTGTTCGTCACCTTGGTGAGGGGATGCAGGCGGGAGCCCAATCCTCCCGCGAGTATCACGCCCTTCATGTTCTCTCCCCCGAAGCGGGCGACGAGGTCGCAACCGCCTCCATCCAGGATTCGAAGACCCGCCGCGCGCGATCGATGTCCACTCCATGACCCGCGAGGCCCTGATTCATGAGACTGCTCCCGATGATGGCGCCGTCGACCAGGGCCGCCCATTCCCTGGCGTTCGCCTCGTTCACTCCGCTGGCGACGAGAATCGGCGCATCGAGCGCACCTGCCCTCAACTGCGCCACCTGCCCCGGATCCGCCGCCGTTCCGGTTCCGCTCCCGGTGACCAGCAGGGCGTCCGCCTGCCCCCGCAGACGAAGGTCCGAGGCTTCGACGGCCAAGGAACGCGGAGCCAGCGGAGCCGCATGTTTCACCGCCACATCGGCGAAGACCCGGACCTCGCTCCCGAGGTTGCGTCGCAGCCTCAGAGTCTCCCCCGCATTCCCCTCGATCACTCCTTGGTCGGTGAGCGCCGCCCCGGTGTGGACGTTGATCCGGATCGCGTCGGCCTCGCAGACCGCCGCCACCGAGACCGCGGTGTTGGCGTCGTTGCGCAAGCAGTTGACCATCCAGCGCAGGTCTGGCCAGTCCGCCTTGAGCTGGGCGCAGACCCGGGTCAGACCCGCGGCGGTCACCGGAGGCACGTGGTCCCGATAGAACGGCAGATCACCGAAATTCTCGATCACCAGGCCTCGAAATCCCGCCTCGACCAGCTTGGCGGCGTCCTCCCGAGCCCTTTCCACCACCGCATGCATGCTCCCCGCATATTGGGGGCTGCCCGGAAGAGGGGCCAGATGCACCATGGCCCAGATGGGAGGCGAGATCCATCGGCGGAAGGCCTCGCGGGAGAGCGGTTCGGGGGGCATCGCAATTCCATGGTTGGAGTGTCGGCGGAGCGCAGGGCGGGAGTGTAGCACGCCTCGGGTCGGGGGGGAACTCTGTCCGCCCCCACTCTTGTTCCTCCGGAGTTCCACGTCTATGATGAGGTGCCCGAATTCATTCGGCAACCTCTCAGGAGTCCTGACCCATGCAGCGATTGCACACCTCCGGTGGCTGGATCGAAGCCATCACCGGTTGCATGTTCAGCGGAAAGAGCGAGGAGCTCATTCGGCGGCTTCGACGCGCCGTCATTGCGCGCCAGCGGGTGCAGATCTTCAAGCCGCGGCTGGACACTCGCTACGAAGAGGATCACATCGTCAGCCACTCCCAGATGAAACTCAGCTCGATCTGCGTATCGACGGCAGCCGAGCTGCTGGCCGGAGTGGACGACCGAGCCGATGTGATCGGCATCGATGAAGCCCAATTCTTCGACCAGGAATTGCTGACGGTCGCGACACGATTGGCCAATCGTGGCAAGAGGGTCATCGTGGCCGGACTCGATCTGGACTATCGGGGAGAGCCCTTCCACCCCATGCCCCAGATCCTCGCGGCGGCGGAGTATGTCTCGAAGCAACTGGCCATTTGCATGGTCTGTGGCGCGCCCGCGAACTACACCCAGCGGCTCACCACTTCGCACGAACGGATCGAGATCGGCGCACAGGGGATGTACGAGGCCCGCTGCCGTTATCACTTCGAAGCGCCCGAAGACGAAGCGCCCGGCGTGACCGCAGACCGAGAGCAGGGCTGAGACTCAGGCCTGAAAGAGGCTGCGGTCGAGGGCCAGCTCCGCGACCCGTTCGTAGACGGCTTCGAGTTCCGCCTCTCCCATCGAGAGAACCAACGCCCCCTCGGTCTCCGAGAGGGGGGCGTCCGAAGACTCGGTTGGACCCTCTCCGAGCCGCAGCGCCACTTCCTCACCGAGGGCGATCGTGGCCGCCAGATCGCGGGACTCGCCTGCGGACTCCAAACGATG
Organism: Candidatus Krumholzibacteriota bacterium; assembly: GCA_024276305.1. Taxonomy (GTDB): domain Bacteria; phylum Krumholzibacteriota; class Krumholzibacteriia; order JAJRXK01; family JAJRXK01; genus JAJRXK01. The sequence goes on along the minus strand of JAJRXK010000019.1, from coordinate 11,143 downwards.
GTGGCTGGCCACCGCCGCCGTGAGTTCGTCGCCCAATCCCCACTTACTCAGCAGCAGAGCTCCAAGGTCGGCATGATCGAAGCCCAGCGCTCGCCGTTCTCCCAAGTAGTAGGACTGCAGCGATTCGCAACAATTCTCGTGAATCTCCAAGAAGATGTCGGGATGATTCCGCGCCAGAAGGAGGAGTCCGATGTTCTGCAACAGACCCGCCACGAAGGCCACTTCCGGATCACACCGACCGGTGCGCTCGGCCAGGGTCTGGGAGACCATCGCGCAGAGCACGGACTGGCGCCACAGGCGATGGGCTTCGGAGGACGACCCCGCCGCGGTGAACACACTCCGAGTGATCGTGGACAGCAGCCAGGATCGGATGGCATTGAAGCCCAACCTCATGACTGCCTCCCCGATGACCGATACTTCGCGCATGTTCCCATAGAGCGAACTGTTGGCGATCTGGAGCAGGCGCGCCGAAAGGGCTTGGTCGGTGGCGATGATCTCCTGGAGAGAGGCGACGGTGGTATCCGGATCGTTCAGTTTGGAGAGCACCTGCGAAGCCACGTGGGGCATGGGGGGAATCTCTCCGATGTGCGCCAGAATCTGCTTGGGCTGCAAAGCCTGTACGAGGTGGCCGTCCGCATCGAAACGAGCGTGTTTGCTCGCTTCCCGCAATTCGATCTTCTTCTCCGCCGAAGCCTTCTTCTTCGAGAGGGGATCCTCGACCACAGCGTTCTCTTCCATCACTTCGGCCTTCGCCGGCGGAGCCACCTTGACCTTTCGTGCGTGCCGCTCCCGGAGGGTGAGATTCCGGAGTTTGCGCAGACCCTCTGCTGGTTGGTGCGGGCGGGACCGTGCGGCTCGCAACTGCAGCACCGCGATCCGGGCCAGCAGCTCGAGTTCGAAAATGTCCTCGAGCTGGTCTGCGGCGGCATCGACGTAGAGGAACTTGCCCCACCGATTGCGATAGCGCAGCGGAATGACCAGGCACCAGGCCGGGGCGCGCTTGCCCATGACCAGAACCAGATCGACGGGCATTCCCCGCAGAGGCCGAGGCCCCGAATAGACTTGCTCTTCGGCCACCGTGACCCCGAAGAGCCCCTCCCGGTCGAAGGGAACCACCACCCGGCTCAGGCTCCCCGCGCGGTCGTCGAGGTTGGGAAAGCCCCGGCAGGAGGTGGCATGAAGGTTCCGTCCCTTTTCGATGAGGAGCATCTGGCGCAAGCCGAAAGAGGAAGCCACCGCGGAGAGATGATCCGCCATCTCGTCACTGGTGGTCATCCGGTCGATCTCCGAAGCCCGTTTCTGCATCGCCACCATCCGACGACGCAGCAAGAGCCGAGGATCGGCGTCCGTCGTCGGCTCGGAGGGGGAATCCGGACCGGGAGAGGGCGGTGAAGGTGGGTCCGCCTCGGGGGAGGGCGTCTCCGAGGGAGACTCGTCCGCCTCACGGGAGGCAGTCTCCGCGGGAGACTCGTCCATCTCGACCGGCTCGCGAACCGCCCGCTCGAGGCCGTCGAGAACGGTCTGCATCGCCTCTTCGCTCCGCTTCTGGGCCTCACACATCGCAGCCAGGGCCTCTCGCATCGGCGTGAGCAGGTCTTCGGCGGGCAAGATCTGCCGCCGAGCGGAGGAAGCTTCTGCGGTCGTTTCGGTCATGGTCGTGCGGAATCCCAAGGCAGCGGGGGTTCTCGGCCCAATCAGCCCAGAATGCGGGGTCTCCTTCAGAGGAGCAAAGCTCGCGCCGACCCGGCGGTGGCGGCACCTTCGAGTCCATCGCAGATTGTGACCGCCACCCAGCGGAGGAAAGAATGTCGATGCGCGTACGCCTGGAGAAAGAGTTCGGATTCGAAGCCGCCCATCGGCTCCCCCGGGTGGCCGAAGGCCACAAGTGCTCTCGATTGCATGGGCACTCCTTCCGCGTCACCCTCGAGGTGGAAGGGCCCGTGAACCAGAACCAGGGGTGGCTCGTCGACTACGCCGACATCAAAGCGGCCTACGAACCGGTCCGCGATGAGCTCGACCATCGATATCTCAATGAGATCGAAGGGCTCGAGAACCCCACCTCGGAGATTCTCGCGGCCTGGATCTACGATCGCGTGCGACCTCGCCTCCCCCAATTGAAAAGGGTGACGGTGGCGGAGACCTGCACGACTCGCTGCGTCTACGAAGGGCCGGACCGGAGCTGACCGTACTGCATTGCGATCTCTTCGGCGGCACGAGCCGTTTGCAAGTGCAACTCGGCGGTGAGCTGCGGTTGCGGGGCATAGCCACCCGCGAGAAAGACCGCGATGGGAATCCCCCGCCGCCCGAAGCGGTCGAGGACCAGACGATCTCTCCTCAGCAGTCCCTCGGAGCTCAGTCCCAAACCCCCGAGAATGTCGTCGCGATGCGGGTCCACGCCCGCCACGTAGCACACCAGGTCGGGTTGGAAGATGGCGTCGATCGCGTCTAGATCCTGCGACAGGATCTCCAGATAGTCCCCGTCACCGATTCCGTCCTCCAAGCCTCGGTCGAGGTCACTGCGCTGCTTCTGCGGATAGTTTCTCTGTTGGTGGATGGAATAAGTGAAGGTCTCGGAATCTCCCGCGTAGATCACCGCGGTCCCGTTTCCCTGATGCACATCCACATCGACGAAGAGAACGCGGTCCAGTCCTTCCTCGGCCCTCCACCATTCCACCGCGATCGCCATGTCGTGCAGATAGCAGAATCCCTCCGCGTGGTCCGGGAAGGCGTGGTGGAACCCACCTCCGACATGGAATCCGATGCCCCAGCGTGCGGCGAGTTCCACCGTCGTCTTGCTGGCACCGGCCATTTGACGGAAAGCCGCAATGACCTCGGCCTCCACCGGCATCTCGCTGCTCTCGGTGGCCCAAGTGCGGCGGGCTGCTGCAAGGTCGCGCAGGTAGGCAGGGGTGTGCACACGCTCGAGATCTTCGTCTTCGATCTCGTGCGCCGAGTGGATGCGGCTCGCTGCGACGCCCAAGCGATGGATCAGTCCGTCACGCACCAGCCCGTACTTCTCGGTGGGGAAGACATGATGTCCGATGTCGAGGGCATCGACCGCACCGACGGCGTAGTGAACCTCAGGCCCCATGCGCTCGGGCCTTCCTCTTGGCGGCCAGTGCTCTCGCCAGATGACGGCCGGTGTGGCTCTTCTTCACTTTGGCTACTGCCACCGGAGGCCCCTCCGCGACCACTCGACCACCTCCGTCCCCACCCTCGGGACCGAGGTCGACGACCCAGTCCGCGCTGCGGATGACGTCGAGATTGTGTTCGATCACGATGACCGTGTTGCCCGCATCCACCAAGCGGTGCAGAACTTCGAGCAGGCGCCGGATGTCGTGGAAGTGCAGCCCGGTGGTGGGCTCGTCGAGGATATACACGGTATTGCCAGTGGCGCGTCGAGCGAGCTCCCGGCTCAGTTTGATCCGCTGGGCCTCCCCTCCGCTCAACGTGGTCGCGGGCTGACCCAGTTTGAGATAGTCGAGACCCACATCGTGGAGGGTTTGGAGAATCTGGCCGATCCGGGGATGATTCGCAAAGAACTCGAGGGCCTCCTGCACGTCCATCTCCAAGACGTCCGCGATGCTCTTGCCGCGGTAGCGCACCTCGAGGGTCTCGGGATTGAATCGATGGCCTCGGCAGGCATGGCAGCGGACCCATACGTCGGAAAGGAAGTGCATCTCGATCCGATTCTGACCATGTCCCTCGCACGATTCACAGCGACCGCCCTTCACGTTGAAACTGAACCGTCCGGGCTGGTATCCCCGTGATCGGGCCAGGGGGTGTTGAGCGAAGATCTCGCGGATGAGACCGAAGACCTTGACGTAGGTCGCCGGATTGCTGCGGGGAGTCCGTCCAATGGGATCTTGGTTGATGTCGATGACCTTGTCGACATGGCGCAGCCCGGTGAGCCGTCGGTGGGGACCGACGCGCCGGCGAGTCGCCCCCAGCTCTCTTGCGAGAGCGGGAAAGAGCGTCTCGTTCACCAAACTGCTATTTCCGCTCCCCGAGACTCCAGTCACCACCGTGAAGAGCCCAATCGGAAAATCGACATCGATCTTCTTCAGGTTGTTCAGGGATGCGCCACGGACTCCCAATCGACCGCGGCCTGGGGGCCGGGGAGGTCTGGGCTGCACCACGTCCAGACGACCGGTGAGATAGGCCGCGGTGAGGCTCTTGCCTGCGCTGCGCCGCAACTGGGCCACCGAGCCACTGAAGACGACCTCTCCCCCCTTGATGCCCGCACCCGGACCGAAGTCGATCACGTGGTCCGCGGCTGCGATCGTCTCTTCGTCGTGCTCCACCACCACCACGGTGTTACCCAAGTCCCGCAACCCTTCCAGGGTTCGCAGCAAGCGCGCGTTGTCCCGCTGATGCAGACCGATGCTGGGCTCGTCCAGAATGTACAGCACTCCCACCAGGGCCGATCCGATCTGACTCCCCAGTCGAATTCTCTGACTCTCTCCCCCGCTGAGACTCGGAGCAGACCGGTCCAGAGTGAGGTACTCCAGCCCCACATTCAGAAGAAAGCTCAGACGGTTGGTCACTTCTCGAAGTGCATCTTGGGCCATCTCCAACTGCTCAGGCGGGAGGTCGATCGTAGAGAAGAAGTCGTGGGCATCGGAGATCGACATTGCTCCGATTTCAGCGACGTTGCGCCCACCGAGACGGACCGCCAAACTCTCGGGCTTCAGTTTGGCCCCGTTGCAGGCGGGGCAGCGGCCTTCGTGAAGAAACTGCGCGTAGTAGCGGCGACGCCGTTCACTGCGAGTCTGCTTGACCAGTCTTTCGATCTCGGTGGCGACACCCACCACATCCCCCTCGAAGTCCCCCTTGAAGTTCGTGCCTTCGTAGCGGTACTGGATCCGACGATCATCGCCGTAGAGCAGGATTTCTCGGTGAGCTCTGGAGAGGCGATTCCAGGGACGATCCAGATCGATGCCGTAGACCTCGGCGATCCGCATGAGCTTCTGCGCCCCCCAGCCGATGCTCTCCTTCTCGGCCAACTTGCCCATGAGCGCGATGGCTCCATCCATCACCGAGAGCGCGGGATCGGTGATCAGTCGATCGGGATCTGCGGTCAGGAGGGTCCCTAGACCATTGCAGCGCGGACAGGCTCCGCGCGGGGAATTGAAGCTGAAGTGCTGGGGAATGAGCTCCTCGAAGGCGACCGCACAGTGGACGCAGGCCCGCTGCTCGCCGAGCAAGGTCTGATCTCCAGACTCCGTTTCTCCCAGAAGAAGCCCTTCGGACAATCCCAGCGCAGTCTCGATGGAGTCCACCAATCTCGACCGCTTCACCTTGCCGAGAACCAAGCGGTCCACCAACACTTCGATGTCGTGGCTCATGGTACGAGAGAGTTTCGGCAGAGAGCCGGATTGGAGGTCGTGCAACTCGCCATCGATTCGAACCCTGGTGAACCCCTCCGCGACCAGGCCTTCCAGCAGAGTTCGGTACTCCCCTTTTCGAGACCGCACCAGGGGAGCAAAGAGAAAGAGACGCGTCCCTTCACCATGGCTCTGAAGAGCCTCGGCCATCTGTTGAGGCGACTGCCTCCCCACCTCACGGTCGCAACGATGGCAGCGCTGGACTCCGAGTCGGGCGAAGAGGACACGAAGATAGTCGTGGATCTCGGTCACCGTCCCCACCGTCGATCGGGGGTTGCGGCTGGGAGCTTTCTGATCGATGGAGATCGCGGGAGAGAGCCCTTCGATCCGATCGACGTGGGGCTTTTCCAATTGCCCCAGGAATTGCCGGGCATAGCTCGAGAGGGACTCGACATAGCGGCGCTGACCTTCGGCGTAGAGGGTGTCGAATGCCAACGATGACTTCCCGCTTCCCGACACGCCGGTGAAGACCGTCAGTCGATCTCGGGGAATGGTACAGTCGATGTTCTTCAGATTGTGCTGGCGGGCGCCACGAACACGGATCTCACGGTGCAAGGGTATCTCCGTCCACGGGTTGGGAGGATCGGCTTCGGTCCAGATGGGCCACTAGTCCCGAGGCGAGGGAGCGGGTTTCTTCTGGGGGAGCTGCAGCCGGTTGTAGAAGCGTCGCACCCGATCGTTCAGGGGGTCATAGCGGAGAGCCTCACGCAGGTGCACCGTCATCTTCGCGATATTGCCTTCTTTGCGGTAGATCTCGGCCAGATATTGGTGGGCCGGCGCCACCGTGGGGTCGAGGGCCAGTGCCCGATCGAGAAAGCTCCGGGCCAGGACCGCATTCTGGTTCCCCAACAGCTCTGTGACTCCGATCCCGGCCAGTGCCTCGGCATTCACTCCCGCAACCTCTTGTTGGTGCCGAAAGGTCTTCTGCGCCGCAATGAAGGCGTGATTCTCCACCTGACACCAACCCAGGCCCAAGAGGGCCTGGGGCTGGTCGGGAGCGATGTCGAGCACCATCTTCAGCAGGGGCAACGCTTCCGCGTATTCGTGACGCCGAAGACGCAGCTGAGCCCTCAGGAGCACGACCTCGGGGCTCGGCGGTCCCTGATCTTCCAAGATGCTGAGGTGCTGGTCTGCCTCCTGCAGACGGCCTTTCCGGATCAGGAGCCGGACCATGTTCGTTCGCAGCATCGTTTCGACCGAATCGAAGTTCTTGAGCCCGAAGCGGTGGGCAATGTCGAAGGCCTCCTGATAGCTGCGCAACGCCAGGTCGGTCTCTCCTCTTTCGGCGTAGAGATTCCCCAGCGTGTAACGACTGAATGCATCCGCATCGATGCGGTCATCCCGAAAATCGAGCCGATCCAACTCGCTCAGTGTGAAGAGCAGGGCGACCGGCACGAAGGCCACCAGGGCCAAGCGAAAGCGGCGCTGCCACAGGGCGGCCAATCCGCGGGCCAATGGAACGCCGGCGAACACTCCCAGAGAAATCATGAGGGGCAGGCGAAACCGCTCGTTGAGAAAGAAGGGAAGCAGACCCAACGCATAGAGGCCCAGAAAGGCCAGCACATAGTAGGCGCGCCGCCTTCGCTCGATGAGAAGGATCCCGCCCAATCCCAGCGCGAAGAGCGTGGCCCAGCTCGGCCAGACCGGCAGCCGCAACATGGGATTCCGGCTTCTCCAGAAGTGAAGATTCTTGTTGTTCGGTCGTTCTCCGGCCCCCACGAGATAGCGAATCTTCTTGGCGTAGAGGCGCACCATGGCCCGAGGCGCGTCGCGCCAACTCTCCAAGGACTTGCGAAGGTAGTAGCGGCTGACCTGGCTGGGCCGCAGAGGACGACCGGCGTCGACTTCGGCCCGTCGGCGGGTGTCTTCGAATCCCCCCAACCACGTCGCGCGGGTCCCCGGCACCACCGCGGTGCGTCCGTCCGCAAGCGGATTGTTCCCGATGAAGAGATTGACCCCGCCCTGGCTGGCGATGAATACCCAATCATGGCCCACCACCCGGTTGCGAAGGGTGAGCGCGCCGCCCGGCGCCAAGGTCAAGACGATCATCCAGATCGCAGCTCGCGACCTTCTCCAGGAGCGGAGCCTCTCCCCACCCTCCTGAGGCCAGACCAACCAGGGCGCCAGAATCAGAGCCGGGACCAAAACCAACGAAGTCGGGCGCGCCAGGGCGGAGAGGCCCAGAAGCAGCGCTCCCCCCATGACCCACCGACGGCTGTCTCTCGCACTTCCCACGACCAGGAGCCAGAGCGCCCCCATGACCAGGGTCATGAAGAAGGTCACGATGAGCAGCTCTCCGGAGAAGTAGATCACCGGCCAGGCCATCGCCAGGAGCAACCCCCCCAAGAGCCCCGCGATCGGTCCCGCCAGGCGCCTCCCCAGGTCGGCCACCAACCCTGCGGTCACCGCCGAGAGCAATGCCTGCACGAATCGCGGAGCGAGATAGGAGTCGTTGAGGCTGTAGACGAGCTTCAGGAACCAGATGTAGAGAGGCGCGCGAAAGTAGGGAACCCCTCTCTCGAAGATGGCGACGATCGACTCGTCGCCCCTCGCCCATCCGTCGTGCACCGCAGCATCCATGATGGGCTGGGCAAAGAGAATGTCCTGTCGCAAGAAGTAGAGGTAGACCAAACGCAAGAGGAGGGAGGCAATGACCACCACCGCGAAGACCGTGCCTGCACCCAGACGGTCTTCGACTGAGCTGTCCATGCTTTGGTCTCGCACCGGCCCCGATCCTCTCTGTTCTTCGTCCGCCGCGGTCATCAGCGACTCAGAGATCCTCGAGGGACTCGGTGAGCACCCAGCCCACCAGATCTCCGCCGAGGTCGATCCTCACCCACTCCCCCCGGCTCTGATCCACATTCACGATCAAGCCGGCATGGATGCGGAAGGCCAGATCGTAGTCCGCCCCGGGACCCGACCGGACTTCGGCCTTCTCCGCCACCACCACCGCTCGTTGACTCCAGTACTGACTGCGGTAGAGGGAGAGAGTCATGGTAGCGGAGAGGAGCGTCAAGGCCATCGACAGCTCCAGGATCCGCCGGGTCAACGAGCGACGGTCAGTCGACCACTGCCGCCAGACTCCCGTGACCACGACCACCAAGAGGCTGATCAAGACCAAGGTCGACCAACCGTTCAGAGAGAGCTGGTCACGGACCCAACTCACCGGACGCAGCAGCATGGGAGCCAGATGGGTGGAGATCTCTTGATCCTGCATCTGGGACCGGGCCTGGGCCAAATTGTGGGCGATCGCTCGGTCTCGGGGAGCGTTCCGCCGGGCCCGTTCGTACCAGAGGATCGCCCGACCCAGATCCCCCTTTTTGTAGTAGGCGTTGCCCAGGTCGTAGTCGAGGACCGGATGGTCGAGCCCGCTTGCGATCGCCTCTTCGTAGAGTTCGATGGCCCGGGCGAAGTTTCCCTCTTCATAGGCCTTCGAAGCGGCGATCGCAGCCTCCCGAGCCGAAGCCAGATCTCTGGCCGAACCACCGGTCGCGGCGAAGGAGAGGGAGCCGGCCAAGCTCAGCGCCGCCACCGCGAGAATCCCGAAGACCCGCGCTCGTCGGTAGCCCCGAGGACTAAGCACGATGAGCCTCCAGTCGGTCCAAAAGAGCCGCCGCCCGATCGGTCAGCGATTCGCTCTCACCCGATCCCGGTGCGAAACGGAGAGCATCGCACTCGTCGAGAATCGCCAGGACTTCCTCCGCCTCGACCTCGTCCGCGCCCAGATCGACGACCACCTGGCGCAATTGCGCTCGACGGAGTCCCGCCGGACTGAGTCCGCTGCGATCAGCGACATAGGCTCGGAGTGCGGCGTCGACCTTTTCGTCCGCAGGCCGACTCGAGTCCAGGATCTCCTGGGCCCGTCGGCGGGCTCTCCGGTCTCTCAACCTCTGGGGATCGGCCGCGAGGGCCCGTCTGCGCCGGGCCAATTCCCCGCTGCCGACCCAGAAGAAGATCGGACCCACGAGCAGAGCCCAGAATACCGGTCGCCGGACCAGGGGTCCGCCCACTGGCTCGAGGTCCGGGTCGATGCTCCGAATGTGAAGAATGTCCCGCGCGAGCAAGGCGATCTCGGACTGTCGTCCTCCCGCCACCACCGTCGCCGTCCCTCCCCCTTCCGCGGGCACGATCTGCAGGGGGATGGGAGAGGTCCGCAGGGTGCGGTAGTCCATCGCGTCGGTATCGAAGACGATGTAGTCCACCGCTGGGATGGAGTGCGCCCCGGGGCGGGCCGGGATCAGCAGCTTCTGCACCACCCGCACTCCGCGCAGTCCCGCCAGAGTGGGTCGGCTGTCCACTCCGCCCCCCGCATCGTGCAGGCGAAACAACTCACCCCCGTCGATCTCGGGATCCCGAGCGCTGGCCAGGTGGCCATCTCCTTCGAGGCGCAGCGTGAGGGTGAGCGCATCGCCCACCGCCAATTCCTGGCGATCCACGCTGGCCTCGAAGGCGAAGTTTCGACCCACCGCTCCTGAGAAGCCTGGCGGAGGCGGGGGAAGAGGGTCCACATGAACGGTGAGGTCCTCGGTGCGCATCACCGTTGGGCCGCGTCTCCGGCGGGAGCGGAAGAAGGAACCGAAGACGTCCTCGGTCAGCCGCAACTGCGCCGGGCCGATGGTGAGTTCGCCCGCGTGGGTCGGAAAAAGGGCATAGCGAATCTCGGTGACCTGATAACGACGGCTACGGATCACGCGGGAGGTCCGTCGATTCGGGGGAAGGTCCTCCCTCCAGAAACCCTCGGTGGTGGGCGGGGTGTACTCCGGAGAGTCGAAGGCCGAGGCTCGCGTGGCCCGGTAGTAGCCGAAGGTGAGGATCACCTGCTGGCCCACCACCACCGAATCCTGATCCACGGTGAGAGTGATGAATACATCCGCGTCTCCGGACTGGGCCGGCGGAGCCGAGGATGGATCCTCGGTCTTCGTCCTTGCATTGGCCGGAAGAGCCCGAAACTCCACCGGGCGCACTTCGATCGACCGGCCTTCGACCACGACCCGCATCGAGTCGAGGCGATAGCTCCCTGCGTGGAGCGGACGGAGATAGAAGGTGAAGGAATGTACCGCGCTGACTCTACCATTGACGAAATTGTACCGCCGAGACTGCCCTCCCCCGTAGATCTCCAGCCCCTCGACCGTTCCGAGCTCCGGTTCGCGAACGTCGCGCACATCTCCATTCACCGAAATCGTGAGAACCACCTGCTCGCCAATCACGACCTCCTCGCGGTCGATCTCCACTCCGACCTCGACCGCGGCCCGGGCCAGGAGCGGTGTCGACGCCAGGGCCAGGCATCCCAGAATGCCCAACCTCCAGCGGAGTCTGAGGCTACCACTCACCAGCGTTCTCCGTTTCTCCGCCTCGCAGACGACGTTGGATGGATCGTCGAAGCTCCTCCTCGTCGTGATCGAGGGCGTCGAGAAGCTGCATCGCCTCCTGAGGAGTCATCCCCTCGGGAAGGGTCTGCAAGCTATCACCCTGAGCCACCGAGTTGGTATCGGGCGCCGCCGAAGAAGATTCCGTGCTGTCCGGCTGGTCCTGTTGATCCTGTTGATCCTGTTGATCCTGTTGGTCCTGCTGGTCCTGCTGATCCTGCTGATCCTGTTGGTCCTGCTGGTCCTGCTGATCCTGTTGATCCTGCTGGTCCTGCTGGTCCTGCTGGTCCTGCTGGTCCTGAGAATCACCGCCATCGGTGGACTGAGACTCCGAAGATTCGACCATGGCCTGGGTGAGTTCGAGATTGTGGAGCAGATCCTCATCGGCCG
>JAJRXK010000018.1 GCA_024276305.1 Candidatus Krumholzibacteriota bacterium | reverse complement strand
TTCACCGGGCAATTCGGCCGAGGGCTCCACCTTCGGGTCGGCGACGAATCCCGCGTGGGCGAGGTCGAAGTCCGAATCCCGGTCCGAGAGTTTCGGTCCGGTGCAGACGATCTCGACCGCCGGATCCTGGCACCAGATCCGTGCAGTTTCGCGCAGGCGGGGGTAGCTCTGCTCGAGGTCGACCAGCCGTGAATTCTCGCCGGCGGCACCGACATGCCAGATCCGATCTCCCTCGTAGAGGGCGTAGTAGTGGAGCTGGGAGAGGTGGCGAACGGAGGAGGCCAGGAGAGTGGTCCGGGCTGGAGCCCACTCGCTGGCTCGGATTCCGTTGCGCCCGACGGTGGCGATCGAGGTCAGGATCGCGTTCACCACCACCGCCGGATCCACATCGGAGTCGAATTCACCGCTGAATTCGATCTGCGATTGCCCCTCCTGAATCAAGAACGACGAGCCGAAGTGGTGGGGAGTGAGGTCGGCTCGGTCGAAAGCTCGAGAAATGCGGCTGCCCTCTCCTTCGGCCAGAACTTGGGCCAAGATCTCGAAGGCGGCTCGGTCCTCCGACCCCGGCGCGGGAGCGGGCATGCGCAGGGCCACCGTGAGGGCCTCGTCGTCGAGCCGTCGATCGTGCCACCGACCTCCTCGCAAGGGCTCCTGGGCCGGCGCGGGCTGCGGCGTGCCGTCGGCCCTGGGGAAGAGCTTCTCGAGGAGACCCCGCGCCTCGGTCGGATCGAAGTCCCCCATGAGGAGGAGGCGCATGTTCTGGGGTTGGTACTGGGAGCGGTAGTAGTCCAGGACTTCCTCTCGCCGGAGCGACTGGATGGTTTCCGCGGATCCCAGGACCGCACGGCGGTAGGGATTGTCATCGGAGTAGAAGGCCTGGGCCAGGGTGCGCTGGCGCTGGTAGCTCAAGGTGTCCTGGTCCTTGCGCAATTCCTCCACCACGATGCCGCGCTCTTTTTCGAATTTCTCGGGGGGGAGCGTGCTGTGGAGCAGCATGTCGGACTGAATCTCGAGAGCTCGGGCGAATTGCTCCCGGGGAGCGACCATCATGTAGTGGGTGTATTCCTGCCGAGTCGTCGCATTGTTGTAGGCGCCGATACGGTCGGTTTCGGCGTAGAGCTCTTCCTGAGTCCGGGAAGTCGTTCCGTTGAAGAGGAGGTGCTCCAGAAAATGGGAGGCGCCGGCATTGTGATCCTGCTCACGGGTGGAGCCCGCTCCCACGAAGACATTCGAAGCGATGAGTCCGCTCCCCCTTGGGGGGAGGAGTTCCGCTCGGAGCCCGTTCTCGGTCACGAAGGAGATCACCTGAGAGGAGGCCGATCGGTGCGGGGAGGCGCCGTCGCACCCGCTCACCAGAAGGACGGACACGACGGCCAAGGCGAGGTGGAGATTCTTGGGCCCACCGAACCAGGACCGGCGGCAATCTGGGGTAGCACGAATCACGACAACTCCAACGAAGAGGGGGACGGCGATCATAGCCTCGAGGAAAAAGCGGCACAACCCCGGTCCGTCGAAGTCACACCGGACAGCAGGGCGCGTAGACCTTGGCGAGCAATGTTCGAGCGTCGGGGTTCGTCTCAGCGACAAACAGGGGGGTCGCTCGATGGGCCCCGACGCAAGTTTGTCGGGTTCTCACTCACTCCGCAGAATTCTCACCTCACAACTTGCCTGTCCTCCGGTTCCCTCGCGGAGGAGCGACACGAAGCGATCCTGATCGCCTCGCAGAATGCGGACCCGTACCTTCAGGGCACTGCCGTAGTCCCTTTCGACTCCTCGTAGCTTTGCGGCCTCGCGCCCCAGGATGGCCTCGACCGCTCCTACGTGGTCGTAGTTCGCGCGCACCAAGATCTCCACTTCTCGGTAGATGGTTCGAAGCGTCGCGGCGCCGACGGCCGCCATTGCGGCCTCTCCATAGGCCCGGGCCAAGCCTCCCACGCCGAGCTTGGTGCCTCCGAACCACCGGGTCACCACCACCACAGCACCGTAGAGTTGTCGAGAGCGGAGAGCGTTGAGGAGAGGGCGGCCCGCGCTCCCGCTCGGTTCACCGTCGTCGTCGAATCGCTCGACGACGGCTTCGGGCGGCGCGATTCGCCAAGCACTGCAGTGATGCGTGGCGTCGTAGTCCCGCTTCTCGATGGAGTGCACAATGCCGCGAGCCTGGGATTCGTCGACTGCCGGATGGACCTCGGCCAGGAAACGCGAGCCCTTGACCTTGGTCTCGGCTTTGGAAACGCGGGCCACCGTGAGATACTGGTCCGGCAATTCGTGTTGGGTCATCGAATCTCAGCGAGCGATCGGGGTTGTCGTGCGCATCTTGCTGGTGAACAAATTCTACGACCTGAGAGGAGGGACGGAAAGAGTCCTCTTCGATCTCGAAGAAGCCCTGCGAGAGGATGGTCACGAAACGGCGGTATTCGCAACCCGCGAGGATCGCAACCGCGAGAGTCCGTGGCGTGAGTACTTCGCCGAGGGCCGAGACTACGAGAATCCTTCGCCGTTGGATCGGCTGGGCCATGCATTCGCCACGATCTACGATTGGCAGGCGCGGAAGTCCTTCTCGCGCATTCTGGACGACTTTCGACCCGAAGTCGTGCACTTGCACAATATCTATCACCAACTGAGTCCATCGATCCTCGACGAGCTTCGTTCGCGGGGAATTCCGGCGGTGATGACGCTTCACGACTACAAACTGGTGTGTCCGGCCTATCGCTTGTTCCGCGGCAACGAGGTGTGCGAAGAATGCGTGGGGCGGCGGCTCCCCTGGGGGGTGTTCTGGCATTCCTGCTCGCGGGGCAGTCGGTCCGAGGGGTTGGTCTTGGCCATCGAATCGACGTGGCACCGTTGGCGAAGAAGTTACGAACGCAGCATCTCGGTTTTCATCTCGCCGAGTCACTTCCTGGCTGCGGTGGTCAGACGTCAGGGTCTTGGTGAGAGAGAAGTGCGGGTCATCCCCAATGCGCCGCGCTTCGACATCGACGTCGCCCCCACTTCCGAGTGGAGTGAGGGTCCCACGGTCCTGGTCGCAGGACGTCTCAGCGAGGAAAAGGGCCTGCGGGTGATTCTCGAGGCCAGTCGGGACACCCCCGGGGTGGAGATTCGGATTGCCGGAGATGGTCCCCTCGCGGCTGAGTTGCGAGCGACCTATTCGGAACTCGAACAGTTGCGATGGTTGGGAAGTCTCGACGCGGCCGAACTCGGGCGGGAGCGTGCCCGCGCCTGGGCGATCGCAGTACCCTCGGTGTGGTACGAGAATGCCCCCCTCACCGCGATCGAGGCTTTTCACAGCGGGCGGGCGGTGATCGCCGCTGATCATGGCGGCTTGGTGGAGATGGTGGAGGAGGGGGTCAACGGGTGGCGGGTTGCGCCCGGAGATCCGACGGCGTGGGCAGAGACCCTGAAACGGGTCGAAGGAGGGAAAGCCGAGCTCATGAGGATGGGGGAGGCTGCCGCGGCGTTGGCTCGAGAGCGCTACCGTTTCGATAGCTTCTACGAGAGTCACCTCGAACTCTATCGAGAAGTCAGCGGGGAGCGGATATCGTGAAAGAGATGGGTTTGGCCATATTGGGCTGCGGTCGGCATGGCGAGCGTTACTTGCGCCACATCGCGGCAGGAGATGTGGCTGGTGCACGCGTCGTCGTGATCCAACGGCGCAGTCGAGAGCTTGGCGAGAGTCTGGCCGCACGCTATGCGGTGGACTATGTCGAGGAGGAGAACCGCGCTCTGGAGGACCCGCGAGTACAGGCGGTGATCGTCGCCTCTCCGCCCGGCCTGCACGCGCAGTCCTTGCGTCGACTGGAAGCCTCTCCCAAGCCTGTGCTCTGCGAGAAGCCGGTCGCAGGCGATCTTGCCCAACTCGCGATGGTCTCACCGGCTCAGCGAGACCGCGTGATGGTGGCCCAGACCCTGCGTTATCACCCCACTCTGATCTTTGGTCGGTCTCGGCGGGAGTCCTTGGGACCGGTGCATTTCCAACGGTGGAGTCAGAGGCTCGAGCCCAGCGATCTGAGCTGGCAGCGAGATCCGGCTCTGGCGGGGGGAGGATCGGTCCTGTTGACGGGAGTCCACCTCTTCGATCAGATTCGCTGGTGGTGGGGACGCACTCCGGATTCGGTGGTTTCCGACCAGCTCTCGGTGCAAGGGCACCCCCTCGAGAATCTGTTCACCGCGACCTTCCACTATCGGCAGGAGGAACGAATCGTCTCGGCCGAAGTCGCCAAGTGCTCGTCCAGCCGCTGCGCTCGGTTGGAGACCGTGGGAACCCGCGGTCAGTGCTTCGTGGACTATCTTGGCGGGGAAGTGCGAGAGCTCCGAGCCACCCAGTGGGAAAAGATCGAAGCTCCTCCGGCGCGGCCCACGCTTCCTGCGATTCTCGAGGATTTTCTCGCCTTCGCCCGAGAAGAACGCGACAATCCCATTCCCCTCGAGGAGGGTGTGGAAACCCTGAGAATGGCCGAGGCCTGCTATCTTGCTCATCGGGAGGGACGACGAGTCGACTTGACCGAGATCCCAGGATTGCCGTCGAAAGAAGCTCCCCCTGGAGGTATACCCAGATGAAGTGGATGACGATTCTATTGCTCGCCGTACTGTCCGCGGAGATCTCGATCCCCGTGGCCCAAGCCGAGTCGGTGGCGAACATCGACTATTTCCGACTTCTGGCCATGGATCGCAGCGCCATGCGGTTGAAGGTGATCGCGCTCCTGCCCGTCGATGGACGGGGAGGTCAACGTATGGTCTACGGTGATCGTTTCGGCTTCCTACGCGTGCTTCGGGTCACCGAAGATCGTGTCAACGAGGAGTGGCGCAGCCGTCGACTCGAGGGCGGAAGCGCGTTGGAGATCCTGGTGGAGGACCTCGATGGGGACGGGCGCGCCGAGATCATCGCTCGCAATCAGCTCGGCCGGATCTATGTCTACTCGGATGACTACTCTCTCAAGTGGGAGAGTTTGCCGGAGGACTATCGGAACGTCACCGCGATGGCGATCGCGAATGTCGACAACGACGTTGCCTACGAGATCATTCTTCTTTCGGACGGGCGCCTCGACTACATCGATGGGCAGGGTTTCAATCGAGAGTATCAATCCACCCAGACCTATCAGGCGACCGAAATGGCCGTGGGCAATGTCGACACCGACGCGGACCTCGAAATCGTGTTGAACACCGGATCGGTCATCGATGTGGCCCGAGGGGAGCCGGAGTGGGAAACGGATCCCTTCGGAGACATGATCGAGCTCTTCGACATCGACGGGGATGGAATCGAAGAAATCCTGGCCTACAATCTCAACCAGATCATGGTGATCTACGAAGTGGACCAGCGCGAAGAACTCCCTCTGCGTTAGGCTCTGCGTTCGGCCCTTGTTCCGAGGACATCCATGGGAATCTTGTTCGCGGGTCTGGCAGCGACCTTCACCGTGGCCTTGTCCATCAGCGTGGGCTTGGTGGTGATCGCGGGGGCCGGCTCGGCGAGGAATCGGTCAGTCGCCGAGCACGGCCTGAGCGCGGTGGTGATGATCCTCCTCTTCGGCCTGGCGCTCTCGCAGCGGGGAGTGTCCAGCCCCGACTCGATGACCCGGTGGGTTCTGGTCGGCATCCTGTTCTTCGGTGCAGATCTCGGTCGTCGTGGCCAGGGAAACCTGCACGCGAGCACGGTGGTCTGGGCTCTCCTTCTGGCCTCGGCGGCGATTCTCCTCCGCCTCGATGTCTTCGGTCCTCAGCTGGGAGTGCTACGCGGAAGTTGGCAGTCCACTCCGGATCGCTTCCTCCTCTTTCGCTACCATCTCGGAAGCGGAATCGGCCTTGCCCTGGTCTATGGCCTCGCAGTGATCTGCTTCCGACGAGTGCCTTCGACCATCGGACGGTGGGTGGGAGCGATCGGCGTGCTGCTATTGGTGTCGGCCCAAGTGGGAGGGTGGTACGAGCTGGGGGTCCGCTTCCTGTTGCTGCATTGGCCGGGGCCGTCTTGGGGCTGAGGCTCCGACGAAGAAGCCCCGCCGCGAGAAACGCGACGGGGCATCAGTTGGACTCCATGGATCGTGTTCTCCTTTGTGTCTAGCGGCGCAACCACCAGAAGATGTCTGCGCTGAGTCCCAAGAGGGCCAGGAAGTCATTGACGCCCATGGCGACCCCCTTCCTGTGGCTTGGAGGATGATGGTTTCCCGTCCCCACACCGCCCGGCTTCTTCCGTTTGTGTGATCTTCAAGCAGACATCGTGCCGGCGGTGGAACAGTGGGAACGCCTGAGGACCAAGAGGGTCGTATCGTCCACGATCTCGTGGCCGCGGAAGGCCTGCAGGGCGCGGAATACGGCGTCGAGGAGGTCCTGGGCTTGGTGGGAGTGGTCGGATCGTGCAATGGCCTCGAGGCGATCTGCACCGAAGGGCTCGTCGGAAGGATTTACCTGGTCGGTGACTCCGTCCGAATAGGCCAAAACGCAATCTTCGGGGGCCAATCGCACGATTCCGCTCCGGAATCGGGCATCGGGCTCGATGCCCAGAACCGGACCACCCCGGTGGAGTCGTTCCACCCGGCCTTGGCTCGCTCGGACCCAGAGCGGCGGCTCGATTCCGGCCACGGCATATTCGAGTTCCGCGTGGTCGGGGTCGTAGATCGCCAGGAATGCCGCAATGAAGTGCCCCACTTGGGTGGTCGCGTGGAGATCGCGGTTGATGTGGCTCACGGCCTCCTCGAGGGGGAGTCCCGGCCGGATGGTTTCGCGAATCGAGGTTCTGAGCCCGCTGATGAGGAGGCTTGCCGGGACTCCTTTCCCCGAGGCGTCAGCCACGGCCACCACGACTCGTCCGTCGGAGAGGTGGAAGTGGTCGAAGAGGTCACCGCCGACCTCACGGCAGCTCACGGTCCGACCGCAGATCTCGAAGTCTGGTCCTCGAAGGCTCTCCTGGGGGAGCAGCCGCTCCTGGATCTCGTGGGCCAGGGCCAACTCGGTCTGGAGCCTCTCTCTCGCCATGTCGTCTTGGTGGAGCTGAGCATTCTCGAGGGCGGCCCCTGCCAACTGGGCCAGAGACTGGAGGTGGTAGAGTTGTCCCGCGCTGTAGGTCTGTCGGCCGGTGGGTCCGGCGAGCAGCCCCATGCCGATCACATCGCCGCTGGCCACGAGAGGGAAGATCACCGAGGCATCGCTTCGATCCAGCCACCGGCGGCTCACCGGATCGACGTGACGTCGACCTCCTTCCAAGAGCGCTTCGACGAGGACGAGCTCCCGGTCCGCGAGGACCGACTGGACCAGAGGAATGTCCGCCCGGAAACTCTCGACGCCGGTGGGCATTTCCTGGTGGCGGTGGTGCTCGGCGATTCGCCGGAAGCGGGAATCCTCCCGCAGGTAGATGGTGACTCGGTCTGCGCCCACCAGGGGCAGGAGTCCCTGCGCGAAGATCTCCGCGATCTCCTCGGGGCTCTTGCGTTCGCTCAGACTCTGACCCAACGTGGCCGCCTCGCGACGCAATTCCTGGAGTTCGGGGTCCAGCACCCGGTCGGCGAGGAGACTTCCCATCCGTTGGGGAAGGCGGGTGACCAGGAGCAGGGCGGGAATGCCCACGAGAAGGGGGACTCGCCCGAATCCGGCCGGAGCTTCGACTCCCAGAAGCCTCGTCACTTGGGGAACGAGGCCCAGCAGCAACGCGGTGGGACCGACCACGAAGGCACCGATGGCCAACTGCCGCCGCAAGTCGGTGACGTCGATGGCACCGGTCCGCAGCATCGCCATGCTGAAGCTGGCGGGGACGAGAGGCAGGAGCAGGACGGCCATCCGATCGAGGTAGAGCTGCTCGGTGGGGTGGACTTGGCGCAGGACGGTGACCCCGAGCAGGGGCAGGAGCCCCGCCGCGAGGCCGCTCAGGGCCAGGCGCAGCTTGCTCCAGAGCACCCAGCGGTCGCGGCGCCGGATCTTCATGGCGAAGACCCAGAGCGCCGCGACGACGTAGACCACGAACACCAGAGTGGTCGCTGCGAAGAGCATCGCGAGGAGACGCTCCGCGGCCGGGGTCCGCGGCGCGAAATGGGACCAGAAATGCAAGGGAGTCAGGAGTGCCGGTGGTAGAAGGAGCCAGCGCTGTTTGCGGTAGGCCGCTTGCGAGGAGTCGACTCCCTCGGGAAAGATGAGGAGGAAGCGGAGGAGCAAGGCGGGCATGAAGACCTGGGCGGTGTCGTGCAGCCCTTCGAGGATCCGCATCACTACTGGACGACTCGAAGTGGGGAGGTCGAGGAAGGGATAGGCCAGGAAGAGGCAGGTGAGAAAGAAGGCGTGCCCGAGTTCGTCGTCGCGCCGGTAATAGGTCACGAAGCCCAGGAACAAGAAGGCCACCGCCACCGCGCTCAAGAGCAGTCCGTAGACGCGGCTCTCGAGATCCTTCGCCTGGAGCTGGATGGGGAACTCGAGGACTTCTCCGTCGCGGCGGAGAGTCAAACGGAGTTCGTCGCCGGGCGAGGTTCCGTGAAGCACGGATCGGAGATCGGCGAATCCCCGGAGCGGAACGCCATTGCCGCGTTCGAGTCGGTCGCCGGGGCGCAGAATGGATGCTGCGGGACCGCGAGGCCGAACCGACATGATGGTGCACTGCCGGATTTGAAAGCCGGTGTCCGGCATGCGAAGCGTCTCGATGACGCCGGGGACTTCGGTGGCGAGCAGGAGAGCCGCCACGAAGAAGAGAGTGCGGCGCCAGGTGGGTTTTCGGGCGAGAGACGGCAAAAGGGCGACCTCCCCAGAGATCCCACTCTGCCTGGCCGGTGCCGCCGCGTCAAGGGTGGCTTGAAACCCTCTCCGTGGTGGGGTTTCGGTGCACCTCGGTCCGCTTTCTCACTTGGCGAGGACCATCCGCCGGGAGAGGACCCCGTCGGGGTGGACCAAGCGATAGAGGTACAGCCCCGAGCTCACCCGACGGCCCGAAGAGTCCCTTCCGTCCCAGTCCACGGCGTGAATGCCGGCATCCTGTTCCATGTCGACGAGGCTTCGAACCCTTCGCCCGGCGAGGTCGAAGATCTCCAGCTTCACCGCGCCCTCGCGACCCAAGGTATAGGAAATGCGCGTGCGCGGGTTGAAGGGATTGGGAAGATTCTGGTCCAGCTGGTACTCCACCCTCTGGGGTGGAACGGGGGTTCCGATCACCGAGGGATTGGCGAGGTCGGCCAAGGTGGCTCCAATGGCCTTGGCGATCCTGACCGCAAGGGTCGGATCGAGGTAGGTCCACTCGTCAGTGCTTCGGTGGTAGTGAGCGTAGGCGTCGTAATCCCAGTCGATGGCGAGGAAGCAGGGGATGCCTGCATTCTGGAAGGGGACGTGGTCGGATCCCCAGCTCACCCAGTCCTTGCGGGAGGCAATCTGAGCGAAAGTGGTGACGTTGGTTTCGAAATTGGCCATGAGTCCGGCCCACGCCGGTTGCCCTTCGATGATCACTTTGTAGTTGGTCTTCCAAGTCGCGATCATGTCCATGATCAGCGACTGGGTCACATTCCACCCATTGGCATTGAGCTGACTGACGTAGTACTGACTTCCGTACAGGCCCTGTTCCTCACCGCTGAAACATACGAAGTGAATGGTGCGTTCGGTGGTGTAGTTGGCGAAGATCTCGGCCAGTTGTAGGACGGCGGCGGTTCCGCTGCCGTTGTCTTCGGCGCCGGGGGCCTTGACGGTCGGGATCTCGCTCGTGGAGTCGTAGTGTGCCCCCACGACGACGACGGAATCCGGGTACACCGTCCCGGTCTTCACGGCGATGATGTTCTCGGTGGTCGTGGATCCGACGGTGAAGGGTTGACGGATCACCGAGTAGCCGGCTGCTTGGAACCGGTCCGTGAGGTAGTCTGCGGCGACATCGATATCCGTGCCCGATCCAGCGCTGTGGGTGTAGCGGTCATCATTGGAAATGAGATTGCCGTTCAGCCAGAAAACCAGATCTCCGGAGAGCTCTCGGTCGATCTGGGAAAAGCGCGATTGACTGACCGCATCCACGATCGCTTGCTTGACCTGCGCATCGACTTTCGAAAGGAACTGCGGTCGGGCGGGTCCCGCTTGGCGTGGCACGCGCGGGAGCCACTTCAGTCGTTCTTTGCAGACGCCGAGCCGATCGAAACGCCGCAGGTGATCCGGGGCAATCGAGATCACGGTGAGGTCATTCCCCACGACCAGGACCCGACCTTCTCTAGACAAGAGGTCGAGGTCGGCGTCGTGTCCCAGATCGACGAGGTAGAGTTCTTCTCCCGGAGCTGGAGTGATGAGAGTCATTCCAGCCGTGGGGGGGACCGGAGTGGAGTCGGGGAGCAGCGCCAATCGCAGACCGGGAAGATCGCGTAGGATGACCTCCGTCTCGACCGCGGCGGGAAGGCGGGTCTGGGGTCCGAGGCGATAGACCGCAGTTCCGGCCAGGACGTCTGTCGACATCGCGAGTGCCACGAGGAAGGGGAGGAGCGTCAGCAGCGAAGGGCGTGCGCGCATGCGAAGCCTCTCGAATGGGGGTGAGGTCCCCGGCGGGGGAGCGAGGACCATCCGCCGGATGCTTAGAATATACCACGTCGGGGGGGAGCAGAGAAAGACCCTCTCCCAGGTCACGGAGCCCCGAGGGCACCGTGACCTGAGGAGGAGGGTTGGGAGGAGACTACTTCACCATCACCATGCTACGGGTCTGGGTGTAGTCACCACTGTGCAACTGGTAGAAGTAGGTTCCAGTCGAGACGCGGCGTCCGCGCTCGTCCAGACCTTCCCACACCGCGGTGTGGCGTCCGGCGCCCAGCTCCTGGTTGAGGAGTTCCTTCACCAAACGTCCCGACACATCGTAGATCCGCAGGGTGGTGACCCCGCTCCGCACCAGGGCGAAATGGATCTCGGTTCGAGGATTGAAGGGGTTGGGAAGGTTCTGATCGAGGGCGTAATTCGCGGGCCGCGTGGGAGCGTAGCTGATCTTGGTCAACTCACTCATCTGCTGCCAGCTGCCATCGGTCATCAGAGCATCCAGAACGTAGGCGACCTCGGTTCCGGGCTCGACGCCTTCGAGGGGATCGAAGAAGCGCATCGTCCCCTGCTCGGGGGTAATGGGTGCCTTGTTCGCAATGCGATCGAGACCGCGGACGATTCTTCGCACCTGGAAGGCCTTCACCGCTCGAATGTCGACGGCTTCCCAGCTGACTTCGATGCCCGATTCGAGATTGGTGAGACCGAAACTGGTCACCGCAACCGGCACCGATCCCGCCTGGAGGATGCCCAAATCCAGGCACCAGGAGTTCAGGGTTCCGGTGTCGAAGTTGGCATTGTCGCTCACCATGAGGGTCCAGGTTCCGAGGGCTTCTTCTCCGTCGAAGTCATCCATGGTCCCGGGCCCATCCGGCAGGGTATCGCCATCATAATTCGCGACGAGGTCGGAGGCCGCCCCCCCCGTGCGGTTGTGCACCCGTACCGTGGTTCCCTGCGGACTGGTCAATTCGACGATGAGGTCGCCACGCCAGGTGTGGGAAATGTCGACGCTCATCTTGACGTCGCCGAGCTCTCCCGCATCCACCACGTCGATGGTGCGCAGGATGCCCACAGGATCGGCATCGGGAATCGCGATGTTGGCCTGATCACAGACCTGGACCGTCGCGATCTCTCTCAGCTCGAAGTTCACGTTCGACACGGTCTGACCGTCGCCGACGGTAACCATCTGACGGGCGGTACCCCAACCGGGCAGGGACGCAGTCACGGTGTAGGTTCCCGCGAAGAGTCCACTCAGGGTGTAGATGCCGTCATGATTGGTGGTCGCGGTCACTCCGCCGGCCTCGACGGTGACTCCGGCATGGGTGGAACGGTTCTGAACGAGCACCCGACCGCTGATCGTGGAGCTTGCGCCACCTTCGCTGGCCAGGAGGAAGTCCGCGACGTTCTCGATCAGGGCGTCGGCCTGGGCCGGGTCCGTGACCTGGGACATCGCGAAGGCCAGATAGACGATCTGGGCGCTCTGCGGAGCAGGGTTGTCATCGAAGACCAGGATTCCCGCGTTGGCGGGCTGAGCCGTGGTTCCGTAGACGAGATAAGCCTCGGGATTCGGTTTCACCGAATCCTGATCGCCGTAGTTGCCCGAATAGGTCACCCCAATGGTGGCGGGCAGCGGATTCGGGGTCGTTCGGAGCGGATGGAGCTCCTGTCCCGCGATCTCCGTCAGTGCCCCCGCATTGTCGGCGTCCCAGTCGAAGGCGTGAATGACGTCAGCGACGATTTCGGGGTACCCGGGAGAACTCGCCGACGCGTAGCCGACCTCTCCACCTTCGACCACCAACTTGCCTCCAGCCTGAGTGTAGGCCACCAGGGCGGCGCGGTAGGCAGCATCCGCCAGCGGCGAGTTGTTCGCACCCGAGCTGGAGATGAGGAAGCTGTAGGTGGACCAGGTTGCGGGATCCGTGGCGGCCACCGTCTCGGTGGTGACCACATAACCCGCGGCGGTGAGGGCCGCTGCCATCTGACTGGCCGAGGCGCCCTTGGACAGTTCCGACCGTGGGGGACCGGGTTGGACCGTGGTCTTGTCGGGCAACTGTTTCGCCGACCCGGATGCAGCCGTGGTGTCGTCATCAATGAGCAATACCACGCCCTTCGCATCGATCACCTGGAAGGTATGCGGGCCCGACGAGGTCATGTTGCTCGCCGAGGAGGCGTCCACGGCCACCACGGTGTACACGATCTGATCGCCGATACTCAGATTCGTGGCGGGAATCGGGAAGTCCGCCGCCCAGTCGGTGCCTCCGGCCACGAAGAGCGGAAAGCTCGGTTGCGGCACGCCATTGAGTGACCAGTCACAACTCACGCTGGCCAGCCCCAGATTGTCCGTCACCGAAGCGCGGACCTCAGCGGGCCAAGTGAGCAGGGGCTGATTGCCGAGAGGGTTGTGGACGACCACCGGGGGCACGAAGTCCGTACCCACGTTGAAGCTGAAGCTAGTGGTCGGTGCGGTCGCCGGCAGATTGGCGGAGACCGCCTGATCGTCGGTCACGCTGATGTAGTACTCGATGGTGGCGTCAGCCCCGGGCCCGGGGATGGACGCCGCCCACTGGTCGATTCCAGTCGAGGTCATCACCACATCGGTGAAGGTCGGGTCTCCCGCAAAGCGCCAGTGCATCTGCACCGCACCGGCGCCGGTGATGGGGGAGGTATGGGCGATCGAGGCCTGGACCATGTAAGGTCCAGCGGTGTCTTCGGTGTCCGAGAGGGGGGTGTGGCCGATCTCGAGCAAGTAGGCCGGACCGATCCCTCGATTTCCCCAAACGCTGAAGATGATCCCCAGGTGAGCGCCTCCATAGAGGGCCTGATCGGCCTGGACATAGGCATTGGCCATGTCACTCATGGTCGCATTGGGACCGACGAGGAAGAAGCTCTCGATCGTGAGCTGGTCGGCGATGGTCGCCCCGAGGGCTACCCTCGCATCCCACCAGGTGGAAGCGATGATCTCTCCGTCGGCGTGGACCTCGCCGGTGAGATCTTCGGGATAGTGCTTGGTGGTGTCGGTTCGGCGCAGGTTGGGGGGAGGGCCGGGGTTGTAGGCGGTGGCATCCCATTCGGCGACAAGGGGATTGTCTCCGAAGGTCGCACCCACGTAGTCACCGAATCCCTCCGAAATCGCGCCGGCTTCTCCGCCGCCGATTCCAGAGATGTTGTCGTGAATCGCGTGCCCGTATTCGTGGAGGACGACCTCGCCGTCCTCCGAATCATCGACTCCGCCATCGCCGAAGCGCACGTCCCCGGTCGCGGGGCTGTAGGATGAGTTGTCGTCTTCGCCCTGGTGAGCGAAGGCCGGCTGCTGACGGTTGTTCGCCCCAGTGATCCCCAGAACCGTCTGGATGTAGTTCTGGAACTCGTCGATGTGCCAATAGACATTCACTTCGTGGAAATGACCGTTGAGTACATCGGGACTGAAGTTGAAAGTGAGGGTAGGATCATTCGCCCGCGGTTGGTCGCTGTTGTTGGCGTCGCAGTAGTCGCCACGCAAGAAGCCCGATCCATCGAGGCGATTCAGGACCTGGTTCTGAACGAAGCCCACCACGGGATCGCCGTCCCGGAGGTTATAGCGTTCGGGATGTCCATTCAGAGGATTCGCCGGAAGAACGTTCCCCGATCCGACAGCGGTGGCCCCCTTGGCGAATCCGGGATTCGCCGGTTCGGGCTGGGCGACCGGCGGCGTGATGTCGATGCGTTCGTTGTCGCCGGAGGGCAGCTTGTTGGAGCAGTTCAGCATTGCATCGTATTGGCGCAAGGTCTCGCCGGTGGTGGCATCGATGTAAGCGATCTGATCGCTGTACGGAGACCACAGCGGAACCGAGGTCTTCCACACGAGGACCGTTCGTCCCGCGTTGTTGACCGCCACGAGCTCGGCCGTCGGCGGCACGCGCTCGGGGCCGACCTTGGTGAGCGGAGCCAGAGTGGCCGCGATGGCCTCGCTCCGGGTGATGGTCGGAACCGTGTTGACCAGGACTGCGGTCGGATCGATCTCGTTGATGGCCGAGAGGACCTCGCCCACCTTGTTCAGATTCACCTGAACGGTGGCTCCGTCGACCGGGATTCCATTGGAATACTGTTGCCGAATGACCTGCGTACCCGAGAGGCTTTCCCGCGTCTGGACCACGCGCAGTTCGAAGGAAGCACCGCCGACCTTGCGCAGTCCGTCGTTGGTGAAGGTCACGTCGGTGGTGCCGAAGAGCAGCGGAGCGTTGTCCCGGAGGAAGGTCTCGGAGATGGATTCGGCGCTCCCGCTCGGCGGGGTGCCACGACGCAGCCCCAGCTGGCCGTCGTAGATGCGGTCGGGAATTCCACGGTCGGGGTCCCAATGCAGGACATAGCCGGCGGCGCGGTAGTCCTGGTCGAGCTGTTGGACTTCGAGCGCCGAGCGTGCGGCCAGCGAAGGATTCGGAAGGAGAGTCAGAGCGATGGCAAAGATCCAGGTCGAGACCATTCCCACGCGCAGATTGCACAAGGATCGCATGAGCATCCTTTCCAATGGATGAGCTTGTCATTCGTGGTGCGGCGAGCACGAACGATGCAATTGATCTCGGGCTGGTGTGGCGACGACCAGGAGATGCCGAGTCGAGGTGCCGTTGGGACCAGTCAGCGCTCACAGTTCCCCGCCAGGGGGCGAAGAAGTCCGCGGGTGACCCGAGATCGACGAGCTGAGTGCATTCTAGACGCCTGGCCCTCTTTCGCACAAGGGGGATATCTGGGGCGTCGGCTGGAGGGAGTGAGGTTTCGACTTGCCGTCGAAAGCCCTGCGCAAGTAGGCTGAAACGATCGACTGGGAAATCGAGGTCGTTTTGCGGGGTCGAGGGACCGTTTTCTTCACGAAAGCAGCGGCGATGCAGCGTTTCTCGAAGTGTGGCCTCCTCCTGGGAACTTTCCTCCTGGGAGCCTGTGCTCCGGGCCAGGGTCTTCGAACCGAAGTCATTTTCGCGTCCGATCGACTGCCGGAGGCTTTCGAACGGGGCTTCGCGGTGGCGCCGGCGGCCCACCTGCGTTCGGTCTCGGATTCGGCTGACGTCGCCGCAGAGGTGTCGAATGCGCTCTACCTCGAATGCATGACCCAGCTTCGAGGGGTCGACATCATCGCTCCGGACCTCGTCTTGCAACGTTTGGGCGAGGCGGGGGACTCCGGACTGGAGGGCTTTCGGCAGTTGCGCCGCCGGCTGGTGCGGGAGGAAGCGATCGGGTCGGAATCGACCCGAGATCTCGGAGCCGTGATTCACGAACGCTACATCCTCGTGGCTTGGGTGGACGAGCGTGAAGTGGTGGGGCTCGAGGACCTCCCGGGCGACTATGTCGATGTCGATTTCTCGGTGGACGTGCGCCGCGCGAGCTATGCTCAGCTCGAGGGGAAGCTGGTGGGTTGTCTCGTCGACCTCGAGGCGGGCGAACTCCTCTGGAGGGCGAGGGTTCGATACCGCTCCGAGCGGGACTTCAGCGGCGAGAAGGGGGGCACCGCGGGCGATGAGATCGCACGATCCCATGGGGTCTACGACCTCGTCGCGCTCCTGCGCTGACCCCGATTTGCTCCCCCGCGCACCGCCGCCGTTTCTTTGACACCCCCAGGCTTCCCGACTAACCTCACGGGCTCCGGACGGCTTCGACGTGGGGAAGGCCTCACGCTGCCGCCAAGCTTTCTTGCCAGGGCGAAGGTAGACCATGGACAAGCAGTACGACCCCAGTGGACTCGAGTCCAAATGGTATCCCCGTTGGGAGGAGGCGGGAGTCTTTCGTCCCCACGACGGGACGGACGATGCCTTCGTGATCACGCTCCCCCCTCCGAATGTCACCGGGATCCTCCACATCGGCCATTGCCTCGGCGCGGGGATCATGGATGCCCTGGTTCGTTACTACCGGATGTGCGGTCGTCCCACTCTCTTCGTCCCGGGAACCGATCACGCCAGCATCGCGACCGAGAACAAGGTGGCGCGTGCACTCGAGGAGGAGGGGAAGGATCCCAAGACGATCGGTCGTGAGGCTTTCCTCGAGCGGGCTCGAAAATGGTCCGATGACCATCACGATGTGATCGTCGATCAGTTTCGGCGTTACGGGGTGAGCCTGGATTGGCAGCGGGAGGCCTTCACCCTGGATGAACCGCGGTCCGAAGCCGTGCGGGAGGCCTTCCTTCGCCTCTACGAAAAGGGTTGGATCTACCGGGCTGACTACATGGTCAACTGGTCGGTTGCCCAGCAGAGCGCGGTGAGTGACGAGGAGGTGGTTCACAAGGAAGTGAAGGGAAAGCTCTGGCACTTTCGTTACGACCTCGAGGGAGGGGGAGAGGTGGTCGTGGCCACCACTCGGCCCGAGACGATGTTGGGGGACACCGCGATCGCCATTCATCCCACGGCGGACAAGACCGCACACCTCAAGAGGAAGGAGGTCATTCTTCCGCTGGTCGGTCGGCGGATTCCCATCGTGGAAGACGAGCACGTGGATCCCGAATTCGGGACGGGCTGCGTGAAGGTGACTCCCGCCCACGATCCGAACGACTACGAGATCGGCAAACGCCATGGACTGGACTTCGTGAACATCCTCGAGCCCGATGGCCGACTGAACGACGCAGTTCCGGAGGTCTATCGGGGCCTGGACCGCTTCGAGGCTCGCCGTCGAGTGGTCGCGGACATGGCCGCCGAAGGGCGGCTGGTGAAGACCGAAGATCACGTCCACAAGGTGGGCTACCACGATCGCACGGACACGGTCATCGAGCCCTACATCTCCAAGCAGTGGTTTCTCAAGATGGAAGAGTTGGCCCGTCCGGCCATCGAGGCGGTCGAGATTGGAGCCATCCGGATGTACCCCGAACGTTGGATCGGGGTCTACTACAACTGGATGCGCAACATCCGGGATTGGTGCATCAGTCGCCAACTCTGGTGGGGGCACCGGATTCCCTACTGGGAGTGTGCCGCTTGCGGTCATGGACAGGTACACCGCTCGGAGCCAGAAGCCTGCGAAGAATGCGGTCGCCGCGACCTGGTGCAGGATCCCGACGTGCTCGACACCTGGTTCAGCAGTTGGCTATGGACCTTCAGTCCGCTGGGTTGGCCCGAAGAGACCGAGGACCTGCGGCGCTTCCACCCTACCAGCGTACTGGTGACCGGTGCGGACATCCTCTTTTTCTGGGTCGCCCGCATGATCATGGCGTCCTATGAATTCCTCGGGGAGCCACCCTTCACCGAAGTGCTCTACACCGGGATCATCCGGGACGAAAAAGGGCGAAAGCTCAGCAAGTCGCTCGGCAACAGTCCCGATCCGCTCGAGCTGATGGACCGCTATGGGGCGGATGCTCTCCGCTTCGTTCTGATCATGTTGACCCCGACCGGGCAGGACATGAATTTCAGCGAAGAGACGGTCGAAACCGGTCGCAATTTCTGCAACAAGATCTGGAATGCCACGCGTCTGCTGTGGACCAATGTCGAAGAGTGCGGGTTGTCCTTTCCCTCCGCCGATGCGAAGGCGATGCGAAGGGAGGTCGGCGTCGAGGAGGGCGAAGATGTCGAGGAGTGGTTCGTGCGCCTCTACGCTCGGAGCTTCGGAGCAGACCTTCCGGAAGGAGAGCGGTCCCCGTTGGCTCTCGAGGATCGGTGGATTCTGCACCGGGTGGTGTGCGCGGCGCAGCGCCTGGAGAAGGAGCTCGAGTCGCGGCGCCTGAACGATGCGGCCTACGCGGGCTATGACTGTTTCTGGCACGAGTTCTGTGACTGGTATCTCGAGGCCATCAAGCCCCGTCTCCGGGGAGAGGACGATGCGTCTCGGCAGACCGCTCTGGTGGTTGCCCTCTGTGTCCACAACATTCTCTTGAGGATGCTGCATCCCTTCCTTCCCTACATCACCGAGGAGCTGTGGAGTCTGCACCCGGCGACTTCTGGCCTCATCGCGCAGGCTCCGATGCCCCACTTCGAGGGCGTGGCTCCGGCGGCGGAGGAGGCGGGACTCTTCGGTCTGGCCCAGGAGTTGGTGGCGTCGGTGCGAAACCTTCGGAGCGAAATCGGAGTAGCTCCGGGCAAGCGCGGGCTGCTGCGACTGCAGGCGGAGCAAGGACGGCAACGAGATCTTTCGCGAATCTCCTCCCATGTGGAGACTCTGGCGAAGATGGCATCGGTCGAGGTCGAGGGAAGGCGGGAGCGGCCGTCACAGTGCGTCACCGCAGTGGTGGATGATGTGGATCTGGTCATGCCCCTCGAAGGCCTCGTCGACCTCGACAAGGAGCGAGCGCGCCTCGGCAAGGAGCGAGACCAACTCCTGGGCCGTCTGAGTGCGGCCCGAGCCAAGCTCCGAAACGAGAGCTTCGTGTCCAAGGCGCCCGAGGCGGTGGTGGCGCGGGAAAAGGAACTCGTGCGAGAACTCGAGGAGACTTTCGCCCGGGTCGAAGCCCAGTTGGCGAGTCTGGAGTCGAAATGAGCGAGGAAGATCGCCGCGACTATCGTTCCCTCGGAGAGATTCTCTCCGATGCCCGTGAGGGCCGGGGATGGTCTGTGGAGGATGTGAGCGAAAGGACCAAGATCGCTCCTCGCCAGATCCATGCTCTGGAGGGAGACGACCTTGCCGGCTTGAACGGGCCGGTCTACGCGCGAGGATTCCTCCGGAGTTTGTGCCAGCTCTATGGTCTCGACCGCGAGTGGATGATGACCAAGCTCGAGGCCCAGCTCGAGTCCGTTGGGGAATCGATTCCGGTGACCCCGGTGCTGCCCCCGAGTCCATCCCTGGCTCCAGTTGCGGATGCGACGGCGGAAGCGGAGTCGGCGCCGACGACCGAAGCCACCTGGACCATCGAAACGGTGGACAACGCTCGAGTGCGGCGTTTCCGGGCGTCGTCGTCTCTTCGGGTGCCAAAGCGCCTGTGGTGGGCATTGGTGGCCGTCGCAGTGGTTCTCCTGTTCTGGATGGGGCGGACCTTCCTGCCGCAGTCGGAGTCGACGAAGGCTCCAACCCTCGGGGAGTCCTCCATGTCGCTCGACACGCAGGCCGAGTCCGTGAGTCCTCTCTCCACGGATACCCTCGCCGCCGACGAGGCTTCCCCCGAGGTCGAGGAGGTCGCGGGCGAGACGGCCACAACCACCGTGAAGAAGGTGGTCGCTGCCTCGGGCACTCGCTTCGAGGACCAAGAACGGGTTCCCTACGACGAGAAGGCCTCGCCTGGAATCCCCAGTGTGCTTCGTCCGGCAGATGCCGAGCTGAAGCTGATGAAGCTCAGTTTGCGGGCTCTCGATGTGGTCAGCGCCCGGGTCAGCGCCGACGGAAAGGCCAAGAAGACCCGCACCCTGCGGGAAGGTGAAGTCTGGGTGGTCGAGGGTTATGACCATTTTGCGGTCGAGTTCTCCGACGTCGGCGCGGTCATCGTCGAACTCGACGGAGTGCGGCGCGAGGCTCCTCGAGGACTTCGCAGCGAGTGGTTGATCTATCCGAACTGACGAAGCTTCTGTCGGGCGCAGTGGTGTCGCTCCGGCGGGGCATGGATTCAGGACTCTCGGCCGGGGAGAAGGACCGTTTTGCCCGTCTTCGATCTACATCGCCCCTTCGAGCCGACCGGGGATCAGCCTCAGGCCATCGCGGAATTGGTCCGAGGCATCCAGGATGGCCTGAGTCACCAGACTCTGCTGGGCGTGACGGGCAGCGGCAAGACCTTCACCATGGCCAATGTCATTGCGGAGTGTGGACGTCCCGCATTGGTGCTGAGCCACAACAAGACTCTGGCCGCGCAGCTCTACGGGGAGCTGAGAGGATTCTTTCCGCACAACGCCGTCGAGTACTTCATCAGCTACTACGACTACTATCAGCCCGAAGCGTTCATCCCATCGACCAGCACCTACATCGAGAAGGATGCCAGTATCAACGACGAAATCGAGCGGCTGCGCCTGCGCGCCACGAGTTCGTTGTTGTCCCGGTCGGATGTGATCGTCGTGGCCAGCGTGAGCTGTATCTTCGGACTGGGAAACCCCGAGAACATCCGGCGACAAGTTCTGGGAATGCGCGTGGGCCAGACCCTCGAGCGAGACGAATTGCTCGCGCGGCTGGTCGAGATCCAGTACAGCCGCAACGACGTGGCCTTCGGCCGAGGCTCCTTCCGGGTTCGAGGCGATACGGTGGAAATCAAACCCGCCTACGCTGATGAAGTCGTGAGAGTCGAACTCTTCGGCGACGAGATCGACCGATTGACCGAAGTGGATCCGATCACGGGGAATGTGCTCTCCCGATTGGAAAACGTGGCCATCTTTCCCGCCACCCACTTCGTGACCGAGCGGAGCATGCTCGAACAGGTGGTGCACGAGATCGGGGTGGATCTCGAGACTCGGCTCAGTGAATTCGAGCAGGATGGCCGCCTCCTGGAGATGCAGCGACTCGAGTCGCGCACCCGCTACGACATGGAGATGATTCTGGAGCTCGGCTATTGCTCGGGCATCGAGAACTACAGTCGCTACTTCGACCGGCGCCAGGCCGGCGAGCGTCCGGCTTGTCTGCTGGACTACTTCCCGCCCGGATGGCTCTTGATCATCGACGAGAGCCACGTGACGGTTCCCCAGATCGGAGCGATGTACAATGGGGACCGCTCGCGGAAGGAAACCCTGGTCCAACACGGTTTCCGACTTCCGAGCGCCCTCGACAACCGTCCCCTGCGATTCGAGGAGTTCGAAGCCGTGGCACCACAGACGATCTACGTCTCGGCAACGCCGGCGGATTACGAACTCGAGCGAAGCGCGGGGGTCGTGGTCGAGCAGGTCATTCGACCCACGGGATTGACGGATCCGGTCCTCGAAGTGCGCCCGGTGACCGGACAGGTCGACGATCTGATGGCGGAGATCCATCGAAGCGTGAAGTCACAGTACCGCGTCCTGGTGACCACCCTCACCAAACGCATGGCCGAAGATCTGACAGACTACCTGCGAGAGGCGGGAATCCGGGTCGAATATCTCCACAGTGACATCGCGGCTCTCGATCGAGTGGAGATCCTGCGCGGACTGCGAATGGGGGAGTTCGACGTTCTCGTGGGGATCAATCTTCTGCGCGAGGGTTTGGATCTGCCGGAGGTCGGCCTGGTGGCCATCCTCGACGCTGACAAGGAAGGTTTCCTGCGCAGCGATCGCAGTCTGATCCAGACCGCCGGACGCGCCGCCCGCAATGTGGATGGGCGAGTCATTCTCTACGCAGATCGAGTGACTGGCAGCATGCGCAGAGCGATGGATGAGACCAGTCGTCGCCGGGAGAAGCAGATTCGCTACAACGAGGAGCATGGAATCATCCCGCGGAGCATCACCAAGAGCGCCACCGAGATCATGTCTGCGACTTCGGCCGCCGACAGCGTGGGCGAGAAGAAACGTTCGGAGCGGGGCACTCGGGGGCGGGAGGAACTTCGATCCATCTTGGATTCGCTGGATACGGCGACCCCGATGGAATTGGTGGAACGGCTCAGTGCGGAGATGTACCAGGCGGCCAAGAATCTCGACTTCGAGACTGCGGCCTCTCTGCGCGACCGCATCGATGAGCTGCGTCTCGAGCACGAACTCGATGGGCCCGCAGCCCAGAAGCCGCGAGGGCGAGGAGGAAGAGCGTGACCGACTTCCGCATGAATCCGCAGGAGCGGGAGGCCGCCCGAGTCCTGGTCGAACTTGCCTTGGCCGAAGATCACGCGGAGGAGGATCTCACCGCTCGCCTCGCGCTCTCCCCCGACGCAACCGTGGAGGTGGTCATCCGCAATCGGGAGGGGGGGACGGTGTGTGGTGTGGAGATCGCGGCCATCACTCTCGAGGTCTTTGCTTCGTCGGCGCGGGCCGAGTCCCGGGTCGCAGATGGAAAGCGCTGCGATGCGGGCGAGGAGTTGGTCCGTCTCACCGGTAGGTGGCGCGACATCGTGTCGACTGAGCGCACCATTCTCAATCTCATGGGAATGCTCTCGGGCACGGCTACTCTGACTCGGGCCTTCGTGGACGCCGCTGGCTCGACCTGCCGGGTCCTCGACACTCGCAAGACCTACCCCGGAGCTCGACTGCTGCAGAAGTACGCGGTGCGCTGCGGAGGCGGGGAGAATCATCGCTTCCACCTCGCGGACGGCTTCTTGGTCAAGGACAACCATCGCCACGGCGGGCTCTCCTGGACGGAGCTCGTCGCTCGTGCCCGGGCGGAGAATGCCAACCTGCCGGTGGTGATCGAGGTGGATTCTCTCGATCAATTCGAGGAGGTCCTACCCCTCCGTCCCGATCGAATCCTTCTCGACAACTTCGACCTGGCGGACATTCGCCGGGCCAGGGAGATCCGTGACCGGGTGGAGTCGCCGGTGGGACTGGAGGTTTCGGGAGGCATTCGCCTGGAGACCGTGGCCGCAGTGGCGGCGGCCGGCGCGGACTGCGTGAGTGTGGGGGCGTTGACCCACTCGGCTCCGGCCTGGGACATCGGCATGGATCTGGTGGATCGGGGAGCGGAGTCTTGAACGACCGCGGGAAGGTCGCCGAAGCGGTGGTGGACTCCGTGTGGGCCCCCGGTCGTCCGGTGTGGCATCTGGAGTTGGCCCAGAGCACTCAGGATTGCATGAGGTCCTGGGTTCATGCGGGCGCGCCGTCGGGGGCCGTGGTCTTGGTCGATCGTCAGACTGCGGGGAGAGGTCGACAGGGCCGGAAGTGGGTGGATCCCGGCCCCGGGAACCTCTTCGTTTCGTTGGTGCTGCGCAGTCCCGGGCGCCCGAAGGGTCTGCCGAGCTTTTCTCCTCTGGTCGCATGGACCCTGCGCGAGGCGCTGGGGAGGCCCGCGGCCTGCGGCCTGAAGTGGCCGAATGATCTCTGGTGGGAAGGCCGCAAGTTCGGGGGTGTGCTCTTGGAGAGTCTCGGCGGCGAGCCCACGCAGGTGATCGTGGGAGTGGGCCTCAACCTGCGCCGTCCTCCTCGAGGGTGGGGAGAACTCGAGGGGCAGGCCACTTCGCTGGAGGAGCAGTCTCAGGAATGGACCCCCACCGAGGTCCTGCGGCGGTGGTTGCCGGTGGTCGAGGAAGCGTGGTCGACCTTCTCGACCGACGGTTTCGCCCCGTGGCGGGAGCGGTGGAATAGGGCCTGTGTCCTTCGCGGTCGGAGAATCCGATGGGTGGAGAACGAGCGGGAGTGGGGGGGGATCGCGCAGGGAGTCGACGACGAGGGTTCTCTGCAGGTCCTCCTCGAGGATGGCCGTTCGAAATCCATTCACGCCGGTGAGGTACATCTCGGAGGAGGGACGGGATGAAGGTGCTCGCCATCGACGTTGGCAACACGCGGATGCGGGCCGGAGTCGTGAACGGTCAGATCGTGGAGACCGCGTTGTCTCTACCTCTGGTCGAAGGCAGTGTGAACCTCTCCGAGCTCTTCGACTGGTCCGTGGATCGCCTCGAAGAGGATTCCGACATCGTGTCGGTGGCCTTCGCTTCGGTGGTCCAGTCGGCGACCCAACTCTGGATCCACCTCGTTCAGGGGAAGGCCACCGTCCGCCGACTTCCGTGGACCCTCATCGACCATCGCTGCCGCATGCCCTTCAGCGTCGAGGTGGAATCCCCCGAGACGGTGGGGGCAGATCGTTATGCCAACATCGCCGGTGCACGAGCCCGAGGTTTCGACTCGGCCCTGGTCGTCGATTTGGGAACGGCGAATACCTTCGACCTGCTTCTCCAAGGGCACTTCCGAGGGGGACTCATCGCTCCTGGTTGTGCGGAGTCCCATCGGCGTCTGGTGGAGAGAGGCTCTGCTCTTCCGGAGA
The DNA here is from genome assembly GCA_024276305.1 of Candidatus Krumholzibacteriota bacterium. Lineage (GTDB taxonomy): Bacteria > Krumholzibacteriota > Krumholzibacteriia > JAJRXK01 > JAJRXK01 > JAJRXK01. Next base: position 85,643 of record JAJRXK010000018.1, on the reverse strand, counting down.
TTCCCTTCGTGCACAGTTCTACCCTCTACGGACGGAACACGCGGGAGGCCATCGAGGCGGGAAGTTTTCGCCAAGCCCTGGCAGGAGTGGGGGGAGTGATCGAGGTCCTGTGTCGGGAGATGGGGCCGCTCGCGGTCCTGCTGACCGGGGGAATGGCGGAACTGCTGGGACCGGAGCTGCCCGGTCGCCCGCTCTATCTCCCGGACCTGACCCTGGAGGGGGCAGCCGAGATCGCCCGCCTCGGTCCGAAGGGATAGGACGGCTCTCACAGAGTCAGATCCGGCATTTGGTCCGCCTCACAGTTTCGATAATGCAAGCTGGTCGGGCATTCCGTTCAATAATCCCATGACCTTGTCCGATTCTGTCTTCGGCGTCGCCGGGACAGCGTCGCTTGCCCAGAACTACAGAGAGGAATGACGTGAACGGTGCCTACTCCGAACTCGTTGGCGATGTCATGGTCCCCGAGGTCCATACGGTTTCTGTGGGTCAAACCCTCCACGAAGTCCTCGATGTGATGCTCGAAAACGGTGTGGCGACCGTGCCGGTCATCGACGACGGACGGCGTTGTGTGGGGATGATCGCAGCCGTGGATCTCCTCGCTCCCACCCACAGCCTCGACCATGATCTCCAGGAATTGGCCACTGTGAGTCAGGAGGGCCGGGAAGACTTCGTGGACATCTTCGAACGTTCGGGACTCTCCGAGTCCATGGTCGAGGACTTCATGTCCACCAATGTGGTATCGGTGTCGGCCTCCACTCCCTTGCCCGATGCCGCGGTCACCATGCTCGAGAACCAGATCCATCATCTGGCCGTGCTCGACGAATCATCGCGCCTGGTGGGGATCCTCTCGACCATGGACATCCTCAATGCCTTTGCCCGGCACCGTCCCCGCGGTCTCCAGGCCAGCTGAGCCTGCTCCGACCGGGCCGCCCGTGGGACTCCTCGAGTCCCAGCCTGGGGAGGGCGGCCCGGTCTCTACTCCAACTGCTTGAAAAACTTGCACTTGCCCAATGATTCGGCGTTCCATTGGCAGTCGCCAATGGGGGTTGCCAACTCCTGGCGCTTGGACTATCTTGCGCATCGGTTGGCAATCGAGAGCCCGGATTGCTGAACCCCAATCTGTAGTGGAGGCCCCGAGTCCCGGGGTCTTCGATCCAAGAGTCGGCCCCTGGGGGCCGAACCGGAGGAGTTCGAGAATGGCGAAGATGAAGATCACGCCCCTGGGCGATCGAGTCATCGTAGAGGCCATGCAGGCCGAGACCAGCAAGAGCGGCATCATCATTCCCGACACTGCCAAGGAGAAGCCGCAGCAGGGCAAGGTCGTGGCGGTGGGTGCCGGTCGCCTCAGTGACAATGGCGATCGTGTGAAGCCCGAAGTCAAGGAGGGCGACGTCGTCCTCTTCGGAAAGTACAGCGGAACGGAGATCGAGGTCGAAAGCAAGGACCTCCTCATTCTGCGCGAGACCGACATCCTGGCCATTCTCTAGGCCAGATTCTTTTCCTAGAGCCCGACGATCCACTTCGATCCCAAACCTGATCGAACCAAGGAGAGCGAATTACCATGGCCAAGATGATTACCTTCGACGCGCATGCGCGCGATGAACTCAAGAAGGGTGTCGATGCCCTTGCCAACGCCGTCAAGGTGACCCTCGGTCCTCGGGGCCGGAATGTCATCCTCGACAAGAAGTTTGGCAGCCCGACGGTGACCAACGATGGGGTCACCATTGCCAAAGAGATCGAGCTGAAGGATGCCTACCAGAACATGGGTGCCCAGCTCGTCAAGGAAGTCGCCACCAAGACTCAGGACGTGGCCGGCGACGGCACCACGACTGCTACGGTTCTGGCGCAGATGATGATCAAGGAAGGCCTGCGTCAGATCACCGCCGGTGCCAACCCCATGTTCGTCAAGAAGGGCATCGCGAAGGCGGTTTCCGTTGCGGTGGAACAGGTGACCAAGCAGAGCAAGTCGGTTCGTGACCGCGATCAGATCGCTCAGGTGGCGACCATCAGTGCGAACAACGATTCCGAGATCGGAAACATCATTGCCGATTCCATGGAGTCGGTGGGCAAGGACGGCGTGATCACCGTCGAAGAAGCCAAGAGCATGGACACGACCTACGAGGTCAAAGAGGGGATGCAGTTCGATCGCGGTTATCTCTCCCCCTACTTCGTGACCGACACGGAGCGCATGGAGACCGTGCTCGAGAATCCTCTGGTGCTCATCCACGACAAGAAGATCAGCAGCATGAAAGACTTGCTGCCGGTTCTGGAGAAGGTTGCCCAGTCCGGTTCTCCTCTGCTCATCATTGCCGAAGATGTCGAGGGCGAGGCCCTGGCAACCTTGGTGGTGAACAAGCTGCGCGGTACGCTCAACATTGCCGCCGTCAAGGCCCCGGGATTCGGAGATCGCCGCAAGGCGATGCTCGAGGACATCGCGGTGCTCACTGGCGGTCGCGTCATGAGCGAGGATGCGGGCCTCAAGCTCGAGAACACCACGATGAGCGATCTCGGACGGGCTCGTCGGGTGACCATCGACAAGGACAACACCACTCTGGTCGAGGGTGGTGGCAAGAAGGCCGACATCAAGGCTCGCGAGTCGCAAATCCGTCAGCAGATCGAGAAGACCACCAGCGACTACGATCGTGAGAAGCTCCAGGAGCGTCTGGCGAAGTTGGCCGGTGGAGTCGCGGTGATCAGCGTCGGTGCGGCCACCGAGACGGAGATGAAGGAGAAGAAGGCGCGCGTCGAGGATGCGCTGGCGGCGACCCGGGCTGCGGTGGACGAAGGTATCGTCCCCGGTGGCGGGGTCACTCTTCTGCGGGCTCAGAAGGAGATCCGGAAGATGGATCTGGAGGGCGAAGAGCTCGTGGGTGCTCAGATCGTCCTGCGTGCCCTCGAGGAACCGGTCCGCACCATCGCTCACAACGCGGGCGTGGATGGATCGATCGTCGTCGAGCGTCTGCGCAACGAGAAGAAGAACATCGGCTATGACGCCGCTTGCGACGAGTATGTCGACATGTTCGAGGCCGGCATCGTCGATCCGACCAAGGTGACCCGCTCCACCCTGCAGAACGCCGCGAGCATCGCCTCGTTGGTTCTCACCACGGAGTGCCTGATCACCGATGAGCCGGAGCAGGAGAAGGCCGGCGCTGGTATGCCCGACATGGGCGGCATGGGTGGCATGGGCGGCATGATGTAGTCTGTCCCTCTGCTCACTCCGCTCTGCGGAACCGAGCCCGCTCCCGACTTCGGGGGCGGGCTCTTGCGTTGGATCGGACTTCGTGGCGCTCCTTGCCATCGAAGGCAGAGTGTTTCTCCCTGGTCCAAACTCTGGTGACTGGGCGGCGTCCGAATCACAGGAGCACATTCAAGACTCCCCCATGACGCCCAGGCGCAACCGTCGCCGTTTGTCTCGAATAGTTGCGGCTCACCGAAGTTCTTGCGGGCCCCCGTGGAATTTCGGATCAGACGACCAGACGCATCGAATGGCGACACCGAATAGAGATATTGCTGATGGTAGAGGATCGCGTCAGGAGAAAGCCGTAGGTCGGAGGTGAGGGAGCGACCACGGCGATCGACCCCGGCCCAGGGCGCAGACCAGGGTTCGGGCTCCAGGGTGGTCTCGCGCGTTGATCCAATCCATCTCTCGGTCGGAACGCTGGAATTACGTCATCTGTCGTATTGGCCATTCGTGGTGAGACCGCGCTTCCATTCAGAAGAAGACACCCTGGTCATGGATAGGGGTCCCGACATGAAAGTCGCGATCCTATTCTTGCTCTTGGTCGCATCCAGTCCTGCATTTGCACGGGACATCTTTCCGCTGAGCGGCACTGCGAATCGTGGAACCCCGTCCGCGGGCGTCAGCCGCATTCTCGGGCCCGGCGGCGGTGGCCGTCGAGTCCTCGCAGTGGGGGCGCTCAAAGCTGTGTATCGTTAGCAGAGGCGACTCAGGCCAGGATCTCGCGTAGGCGGACGGCAGCCTGCCGGCTTCGTTCGGGATCTTCGGCCGCGAAGCACACCCGAATCCAGTTTCGGTAATCGTCTCCGAAATCTTCTCCTGGGGTCACGGCGACCCCGGCATCGATGCATCGTGCCACCAGGGCGTCGATGGGCTCTTTGCCGAGGAATTGCTGCGCGTCGAAGAAGACGAAGTAGGTTCCTTCAGGGGCGTGAAGATCGAGGGCCAAGGCGTCGAGGAAGTCGTCTCGCCGTCGCTGGTACTCGGCCTGGACGGAGGGCACCCACTCTCGACGGGTCCGCAGGGCCTCGACCATCATGTACTGCCCGGGCACCGTGGGCCCGTAGATCATGTGGACCATGATCTTGTTCATCGCCTCCAGGAGGGTTCTCGGTCCGGTCGCCCAGCCCAGCCGGAGTCCCGCGAATCGATAGGTCTTGGAGAAGGTGAAGGTGGTGAGAACCTGTCCGGCGGCCACTCCAAGAGCCGCGGGGCTGAGGGTGTTTCGTCCGTCGAAGGCCATCTGGTCGTAGGCCTCGTCGGAGACCACCCACAGCCGGTGAGCTTCGGCCACCCGGAGCACGGCGGTGAGTTCGGCCTCGTCGAGAGTGACCCCGCTGGGGTTGTTCGGCGAGTTGAGATAGATCCCCACGCAGCGGCTGGTGATGGCCGACTCGAGGTAGGTCTCGATCCTCGGAATGCTTCCCTGTCGCAGCTCGCAGTAGAACGGGAGCTCCCGCACGTGGGCTCCCGCGAGCTGGACCATGCCTCGGAAGAAGGGCCAGGAGGGAGTCAGGACCAAGATCTCTTCGTGAGGATCGGCGATGGCGTGAACGCAGGCGCTCAGCGCATTCGTGGCTCCTCCGGTGACCAGGACCTCGTCGGCCTCCACCGAGAGATGGTTCTCGTCCCGCAGTTTCTCGGCGATGGCTCGTCGAAGCCGGGTGATTCCCCAGGTGTTTGCGTATTGGAAGGCGTAGGGGTTCTGCGCTGCGAAATCCTCTCGATAGGGCAGCACATAATTCGGACCGCGGTCGCTGTCACCGATGTGGAGCTTGTAGAATCCGTCTCGGTGCTGCCGCAGTCGGGGTAGGAATTTCTCGAAGGTCGACCCCGAGATGCGGGCACTCCTCGCCGAGACCTCGGGAAAGCGCGGCATGGTTCTACTTCCGTCGCAGGTGCAAGATAATGTCATGGGAGTGGATCGGATCGAAAGCTTCACCTTCTACGCTTCCGAAGCGCTCCACTTCCTCGAAGCTGTGGCGTGCGGCAACTGCGACGAGATCATCCGCGCTCCAGGCCTCGAGCAAGATCGTCTTGGTCCACTGAACGGTCACTGGAGGATCCTCGCCGGGACGCCATCGAAGGGTCGAAGGGCTGAAGAGAACCTTGCCTTCCTCCGAAAACCGCATCAGTCGCAGGAGAACCAGTTCCTCATCCTCGGAGTCCCCGGGCCGGACGTTCACGGGCAGAGTCCGGACGCCTCGCTCTCGCAGGCCGGGATAGTTGACGATCTGCAACAGCCAGGGCGCGCCGGGATCGACCAAGGAGGCCACGGTGGCGAAGGAACGATCCAGCTCGTCGGCATCGAGGTAGGGAAGGACGTTGCCCACGCAGAGTGCAGCCCCGAAGGTGCCGTCGACCTGCCCCCCGAGATCTCCGATGGTCGAGAGGACGAATTCCGGCCCGGTGGGTGATTGCAGGCTGCGGGCACTCTCGATCTGCTTCGGTGAGGCGTCGACTCCAGTGACGGAGAAGCCTTTTTCCTGCAGGAATGCGCTGTGTTCACCACTTCCACACCCCAGATCGAGAAGTCTGCGATGGGGGCCGGTGGACAGGATTCTCTCCAGGAGAGGCCACTCTCTCTGGAGACGATCACTCCACGCGAAGAGGCGACGATACTCGGATTTCTCGAAGGCATCCGGCTTTTCGGGGTGGTCGTTCACGGGAGGCCCTTCGGGATTGTGGGTCGATCCTGGACATCGGAAGCGTACCACCGGAGGAGAAGATCCAGACTTCTCCGGTAGCTGGCGACTCCATCGCTCACTCGATTCGACCGAAGGTAAGCGTGGTTCATCCGGGTGGCGAGGAGTCTGGCACGACCTCGGGCCACCTTCCAGTACTCGTGCAGAGAGTCCACATCGCGCTGCACTCCGGGGAGGCGGGCTGCGATCAGTTCGGGCACCGCGGTGGACCCCTGGGCGGCCAGGGTCTGAAGAGCCTGGCGTTGGGCGAAGAGCCATGCGGAGTAGCGCAGTTCGGGGCGGTCCGATCGGGTTGCGACCAGCACACCCACGAAGCTGGCTTCGTCCTCCCGATTGATTCCCCGCTGATGCGACATTTCGTGCCCCAGGACCTGGCCCATGGCTGCGCCGGGGAGAGAGGCCACGACATGGGCCTCGGCAAAGAAGGGCGAATAGATTCCCGAGATCCCCAGACGGTGGAAGACCTCTCCGGAGAGGAGTTCCTTGACCGGAGCCCGGCCTCCATGCATCAGAAGCAAGCTGGGCTGCTCACGCTTCAAGTCGTCGAAACTGCGACGGAGGGAGGCGGTCATTTCCCGCAGCGAAGGCGCGGGGGTCGGAGACCGGGAATCCGAAGTGCCGTGGATCTCGACGTAGGCGGCATTGGTGAGCGCAATCCAACTTCGGGCCATCGTCTCGAGAGTCCGCTCCGCGTTCGCAGGATCCAGGGCCGGAAGGCCCAGGCGTTGGTCCAGCGGCGGCGCATGGTACCCGAATCCCCACAGCAAGTAGAAGGCGGCCACCAAGACGCTTGCGGTCCGGAGCAGGTCGAAGATCCAGGCTCCGATCCGCCAACTGCGCGGCTGTCCCCGTTGGCGCAGACGCCGCAACCCATCGATCGCGACCCCGGCCACGATCGACACCACCAGGATTTCGGAGGCAGAGATGGGAATGAGGGTGGCGACCTCTGCCAGTGGCCAGGTGAGATTCGCGCTCAGGTGCCGGACCCAGAATTCGCAGGCCGAAGCGGGGAGGAGTTGGGACAGGATCCAGGCCAGAGGACCACTCAGCAGGGGCGCGATCCTCCGCACGACGCGGTCACGGCTCGGATCCTGGCTCGGCACTGGAACATCCTTTCGAGGCGGATGCCTGCTTGCCCCGCGGCCGGAGCAGAGATTAGCATGGGAGACTCCATCCACCCGGGAGGCTCCGATGAAATGGTTACGCCGGATTCTGGGGCTTCTGCTCCTGCTCGTCATCCTCTTCCTGGCCGTGGGATTCGTCCTGCCTGCCCGCTACCATGTGGAGCGTGAGGTGGTGATCGGCGCGCCAGTGACCGAAGTTCATGCTCTCGTGGGCGATTTGGAGGAGTGGGATCGCTGGACGCCCTGGAAGGAGGCCGATCCCACGATCGTGGTGACCATCGGAGAGCATTCGACCGGAGTGGGGGCCCATCAGAGCTGGACGGGAAAGAGTGGGGACGGAGAACTCACCTTCCGCAGTGTGGATCCCGCTTGGGGGGTCGAATACGACCTCGACTTCGATCATGGCCGCTATCGCACGAAGGGTGCGCTCCGCTACGAGACGGTGGAGAACGGCACTCGAGTGACCTGGAGCATGGACGGCGAGATGGGTTCGAATCCGGTGGAGCGGTGGTTCGGGGTCCTGATGGACTGGATGGTGGGGCCGGACTTCGAACGCGGTTTGGACCGACTCAAGACGGTTCTGGAGGCAGCTTGAGTCCTGGAGATCCTCTTCACCCGCATTTCGAGGCTCGGGTGCCCGATGGCGACAACCGTCCACGCTTGGTCTGCGGGGATTGCGGATGGATCCACTACGAGAATCCTCGGATCATCGTGGGAGTTCTGGCGGAGTGGGAAGGTCGACTGCTTCTGGGTCGACGTGCGATCGAACCACGTCGTGGATTCTGGAATGTGCCGGCCGGTTTCTTGGAGCTGGGCGAGACTCCCTCCGAGGGGGCCATACGCGAGGTGAGGGAGGAGACCGGAGCCGAAGTGGAGATCGTGGACCTGCTCGGAGTCTACAGTGTGACCCACATTGGCCAGGTCCACATGATCTATCGGGGGCGACTTCTCTGCGAGAGCGTCGCGGCCGGCGACGAAACTCTGGAGGTAGGACTCTTCGCGGTGGACCAGCTTCCGTGGCAGGATCTGGCCTTTCCCACCAACCACTGGGCCCTCGAGCACTACTTGAAGGCTCGGGGACAGTCTTCGCTGGTCCCCTTCACCGAAGCGACCGGCGATCAGCCGAGCCAGCTCCGGTAATAGGCCTCGTCTTCGATCGACAACGCCGACTTGGCGATCTTCAGCGGAGCGAAGGTGTCGAGCATCACTGCCAATTCGTCGGTCCACTTCACGCCGATCGAATCTTCCATGCGACCGGGCTGAGGACCGTGAGGAAGCCCGTCGGGATGGAGGGTGATCGATGCGAAGCCGATCCCCTTTCGACTCATGAACTCTTCGCAGGCATAGAAAATCACTTCGTCGGTCCACACATTCGAGTGGAAGTAGGGGGCCGGAACGGCACCTTCTCCATAGTCGAAGGGACGCGGGCAGAAGGAACAGATGACGAAACCCTCCGACTCGAAGGTCTGATGCACAGGAGGAGGAAGGTGGTAGGCGGCGACTTTGGGCTCGAAGTCCTCGATGTTGAGAGCCCATGGGTAGTAGAAACCATCCCAGCCCACGACATCGAAGGGATGATGACTCAGGACTTGCTCGGTGTAGCGCTGCCCATGCTTGGTGAGCACGGCGAAATCACCTTCGTCGTCGTGAGTGACCAAGTTGGAGGGAGGACGCACATCGCGTTCGTTGAAAGGAGCGCCCTCGAGTAGCTGCCCGAACTCGTTGCGATAGTGTTTCGGCGTACGTACCGCACCTCGACTCTCGAGGATGAGGAGATGATTATCGTTGTTGGCGAATTCCCATTGGTGAACGATTCCCCGCGGAATGACGATGTAGTCTCCGCTTCGGAAGGGGAGGTCCCCGAGCATGCTGTGGAGGGTGCCCTCGCCCTTGGCCACGAAGATCAGCTCGTCCGACCCACCGTCGCGAAACAGCGGTTCCTCACTTGCATCCGGCCGAGCAACGAAGAGGGCAACATCATCATTGAAGAGCAGTCCCACGCGGTCGCGCACGACTGACGGACCACAGTCCAGCGACGCCGTCCGGAAATGACAGTGTCGCAGGTCATCGCGGGTGGCTTCCTCCAAGGAACAGATGCCGGCGCTGCGTTGATCGCGAACCTCGGTGGGGTAGCGCATGTGGTACATCAGGGTCGATGGTCCGACGAAACCCTTGTTTCCCATGAGTTCTTCGAAGTACATCCCGCCGTCGGGACGGACGAGAACTTGGTGCCGTTTGCGTGGGAGGTTGCCGAGGTGGTGATAGATGGGCATGTTCCGCCTAGAGGTTTCCGCGGAGTCCCTGCTCGCGCTCGATGGATTCGAAGAGGGCTTTGAAGTTGCCCTTTCCGAAACCGCGTGCACCGACCCGTTGGATGATTTCGAAGAAGAGAGTTGGGCGATCTTGGACTGGCTGAGTGAAGAGTTGGAGGAGATAGCCGTGCTCATCGCTGTCCACCAAGATGCGCAGTCGACGAATCTCGTCGCGGTCTTCTTTCACGTGGTCCCCGACGCGGTCCCAAACCGTGTCGTAGTAGTTGTCGGGGACCTCGAGAAAGTCCACTCCGTTCGCGCGCAATCGGGCCACGGTAGAAATGATATCCTTGGTGAGAAGGGCAACGTGTTGGACACCTTGTCCGTGATAGGCCTCAATGTACTCTGCGATCTGGCTCTTCTTCAGCCCCTTTGCGGGCTCGTTGATCGGAAAGCGAATCGATGCTTGATCATTGCTCATCACGATGCTCTGCAGCGCGGTGTACTCGGTCGAGATGTCCTTGTCGTCGAAGGTGATGTAGCGAGAGAAACCCATCACTTCCTCGTACCACCGGGCCGTGGCCTCCATCTCACCCCAGTCGACGTTCCCCACGCAGTGGTCGATGAGCAGAAGTCCCACTCCCTCTCCTGCCTCTTCGCTTTCGACATAACCCGGGAGAAAGGGTCCACGATAATCCTGCAAATCGTAGAAGGAATGAATGGTGTCTCCGTAGGTGCAAACGGCAGAGTGTCGTACTTTCCCGTTGGCGTCCGACAGAGTCCGTGGCGCGATGGCTCCCTTGGCGCCGCGGCGGAGAGCTTCTTCGTAGGCAAAGTCTGCGTTCTCGACCTCGAAGGCCAGGTCCTTGACCCCATCGCCGTGCTGGGTGAGGAAGGCATTGATCTCGGCGTCGGGCTCGAGCGCCGAGCTGAGCACGAAGCGGACTTTCCCCTGTTGGAGGGCATAGCTGGCCCGATCTCGACTGCCGGTCTCGAGGCCCTGGTAGGCGAAGCGGGAGAACCCGAAGGCGCGGGTGTAGTAGAATGCCGCCTGTTTGGCGTTTCCCACCCAGAACTCGGCGTGATGCAGGCGCTTGAGTCTCAGCGGATTCTCGCTCACGGAGGAACCTCTCGGGGATCGCGGGAAGATCATGGAATGTAGCGGACAAGCGATCCGGACCGGGGAAGCCGGCGCGGGGATCGGAGAGAAATTAGCACATCTGGGGAGAATTTCCCACGGCCGAAGGCCGTCCTCACCTCGATTCGAGCTTCGGCGATCTGGGGTGGGAAGAGCCGCCAAGAGGCGCTAAACTCCTTCTTTCGCCCTACCCAGGAGCAATGTGAACGCGATCGAGGCACTTCTCGACGGAATCGTCGACTACGCGGGGCTCTTCCCCCCTGCGGCCCTCCCCTTGGAGGAGGCGGCCACCAACTACGGTGCTTATCTGCGGGGCCCGGATCGGTCGGCGCTGGGATCCTTCGTCATTCCGGTCTCCCGGGTCGAAGAGCTTCTGGCAGGGGGATGGATCCGCGGAGAGGCATGGCCTCTGAGCCTGCTCTGGACCCGCGACCCTGCTCTCGATTCGGAGCTGACGCGATCGCTGGCCCGCGATCCTTCCCGCGTGCGGATCGTGAGCATCGAGACCAGGGCCCAGGCGGTCGAGGACTTGCCATGGTTGGCGGAACTCACCGAGGCAATTCCGACCTTCATCGAGTTCGATTGGCGGGAGGACCCGCGCCCGTGGGTGAAGGCCCTCGGCCGAGCTGGTCTTCGGGCGAAGATCCGCACCGGGGGAGTGGAGGCCGGCCTGATTCCCCCGGTGGCCACGGTTTGCTCCTTTCTCCGCGCATGCCTGGACGGAGGGGTGGCCTTCAAGGCGACTGCGGGCTTGCACCATCCCTTCCGGGGGGCATATCCCCTGACCTACGAGACCAATGCGCCGCGCGCGATGATGCATGGCTTCGTCAACCTGTTCTTGGCCGGACTCCTCTACGCTCGAGTCGGTTTGAGTCCGGAGGAGATGGAGAGCACGGTGAGCGAGATGGATCCCAAGGCCTTTCACCTTCATGGTGACCAAGCCGGCTGGCGTCACCACCGGGTCGGGGTGAGCGACTTGATGAACTATCGTAGACGGATCGCCCTTTCTTTCGGCTCTTGTTCCTTTGTCGAACCCCTCGATGACTTACGAGCATTGGAGATACGATGAACCACCGACTCGACATCACCCATGATCCCGAACGGAAGAGTTGGGTCGACAGCGCCAACGACCCTCGCAGTGACTTCCCTCTCCAGAATCTTCCCTTCGGCAGCTATCGTTGCGCCGCAGACGAAGGACCGCGAATCGGGGTGGCCATCGGAGACCGAATCCTCGATTTGCAGAAGTGCGAGGAATTGGGGCTCCTGACCGGCGACGCCCGAGTGGCGGTGCAGTCGGCGGGAACCGGACGGCTCAATGGACTGATGTCTCTCGGTCGAACGGTGGCCCGCGAGCTGCGTCATCAGCTGAGCGAAGTATTGGGCTCGGACAGCAGTGCGGTGAAATACGCGGACCGGATTCTGCACCGACAATCCGAGGTCGAGATGCTGTTGCCCGCCGACATCGGGGACTACACGGATTTCTACGCTTCGATTCATCACGCGACCAATGTGGGTTCCATGTTCCGGCCGGACAACCCCCTCTTGCCCAACTACAAATGGATTCCGGTGGGGTATCACGGCCGCGCATCTTCGGTCGTCGTGAGTGGAACCGAACTCCACCGTCCCTGGGGCCAGACGGTGACGGGCGAGGACGCCGCACCGCAATACCTCCCTTCTCGATTGCTCGACTACGAACTCGAAGTGGGGTTCTTCGTGGCCGACTCGAATTGCTTGGGGGAGGTCGTCGATTTGGCGACGGCGGAGGACCGCGTCTTCGGCCTGTGTCTGGTGAACGATTGGTCGGCCCGGGACCTGCAAAAGTGGGAATACCAGCCTCTGGGCCCGTTCTTGGCCAAGAGCTTTGCGACGACCATTTCGCCCTGGGTGGTGACTCTCGACGCTCTCGAGCCATTCCGCTGCCCGAGCTTCGCGCGCGAGGCAGACGATCCCCAACCGCTCGCTCATCTCGACAGCGAAGGGAATCGCCGACGTGGAGGCATCGACCTTCAGTTGGAAGTCTACTTGAGCACGCCGCTCATGCGGGAGAAGGGCTTGGCCGATCATCGCCTGAGCCAGGGCAATTTTCGGGAGATGTACTGGACCATCGCGCAGATGCTCGCTCACCACGCGAGCAATGGATGCAACCTGCGTCCGGGTGATCTGATGGCCAGCGGGACGGTGTCCGGCCCCGCGAAAGTCAATCGCGGTTGTCTCCTCGAGATCACCTGGCGAGGAAGTGAGGCCATCGTCCTTCCGCACGGAGAAGAGCGGAAGTTCCTGCAGGACGGTGACGAGATCGTGATCCGGGGGCGGTGCGAAGCCGAGGGTGCGGTTCCCATCGGATTCGGGGAGTGCAGAGGCCGGGTCCTGCCAGCGCGGGAGCGGCCCAGTTGAGAGAGCGATCGTCGGTGGGGGAAGTGTTGTGGGAGCCGAGCGCCGAGCGCATCGCCTCGACGCGCATGGACCGATTCGCGAAGGGCTGTCGGGAGCGACATCCCCAGATCGGTCCCACCTCCGAAGATCTCTACGCTTGGAGCATCGAGGAACCGGCGGATTTTTGGGCCGAAATCTGGGACTTCTTCGAGATCCAAGGGAAGCGTGGTGATCGGATCGTCGAGGATCTCGATCGGATGTTCGACACGAAGTGGTTCAGCGGGGCACGCATCAACTTCGCCGAGAACTTGTTGCGGCATCGAGGTTCCGAAATCGCTCTGGTGGAACGCACAGAGGGTCGAATGCCACGGTCCATCAGCCGTGATGAGCTGCGAGAGCGGGTAGGGCAGTGCCAGGCCTGGCTACGCAGTGTGGGGGTGGAAGCTGGAGATCGGGTCGCTGCCTATATGCCGAATTGTATCGAGACCGTGGTGGCCATGCTGGCGACCACGTCGATCGGCGCGATCTGGTCCTCGTGCAGCCCCGACTTCGGAGTGAAGGCGGCCCTGGACCGTTTGGGTCAGATCGAACCCAAGGTGCTGGTGTCGGTCGACTCCTATCGTTACGCGGGCAAGGAACGTCCGGTGTTGGGGCGGGCTCGTTCGCTCTTCCGGGCCATGGACTCGGCCGAACGACTGTTGGTGGTCCGAGGAGGCGGCACCTCGGGGTCGCAGCTCGATGCCGACGAGGAAGATTGGGCGCTTGCAGTTCTGGAGACGGAGTCCGGTGAGCCGACCTTCGAGTCCTTGCCCTTCGATCATCCCGTGTACATCCTCTTCTCCTCGGGCACCACCGGACTTCCCAAGGGAATCGTGCACGGAGCGGGCGGCACCTTGGTGCAGCACTTCAAGGAGTTGGGGCTCCACACGGACCTCGGTCCCGGCGACCACGTCGCCTACTACACGACCTGCGGATGGATGATGTGGAATTGGTTGGTGTCGGCGCTCGGGCTCGGAGCGAGAGTGGTCCTCATCGATGGATCCCCCTTCCATCCCCAGCCCGATCGGCTGTTCAGGATTGCGGCCGAGGAGGGCCTTGCCTGCCTCGGGGTAAGCGCGAAGTTCCTGAGCCTGGCCGAGAAGCGGGGCCTTCGTCCGGCGAGAGATCTGGACTTTCCGCGACTGGAGACCCTTCTCAGCACTGGCAGCCCGCTGTCTCCCGAGAGCTTCGACTACGTCTATCGAGAGGTGAAGGCCGACCTCCAACTCTCGAGCATCTCCGGCGGTACGGACATCGTCAGTTGTTTCGCATTGGGCAATCCAGTATTGCCGGTTCGGCGAGGTGAACTCCAGACTCGGGGTTTGGGGATGCGGGTCGAGGTTCGATCACCCGACGGAGCGGAGGCACCGTCCGGTCAGCCCGGCGAACTCGTGTGCACCCGAGCCTTTCCCTCGATGCCCGTCGGATTCTGGCGGGACCCGAATCGAGAGCGCTACCATCAGGCCTACTTCGCCCGATTCCCCGGGGTTTGGCACCACGGGGATTGGGTCGAACTCACACCGAGCGGGGGGATGATCTTTCACGGGCGCAGCGACACCACCCTGAACCCCGGTGGAGTGCGCATTGGTACGGCTGAGATCTACCGTGCGGTGGAAGGCCATGACTCCGTGGTCGAGGCGGTGTGTGTGGGGCAGCGCTTCGAAGGAGATGTACGGGTGATCCTATTCGTGGTGCTGCGAGAGGGGGTCGACCTCGACGCAGCCCTCGAGACCGAGCTCCGGCAGGCGATCCGTGATCACGCCAGTCCGCACCATGTGCCGCGGAAGATCCTGTGCGTCAGTGACATTCCGCGGACGGTGAGCGGGAAGATCAGCGAAATCGCCGTGCAGCGGACGATTCATGGCGAGGCCCTCGACAATCGCGATGCTCTCGCCAATCCTGAGTGTCTTGATCAGTACCGCGGTCGGGTGGAACTCGACTGAGCCAGGGGATCAGCCACCGATGAGCGGGGGACGACCGGGCAGGTTCAGCATGTCCCTAGTCCAGACATCCGCGTAGACGAAGGCTACCAGGATCAAGAAGAAGAACACCGCAGTCACCAGGATCAACTTGGTCAATGGTGTGCTGTGGATGACATGCATGAAGAACAGAACGACGAGGGTTGACTTGATGACTGCAATCCCCAGAGCGATGACGTTGTTGTAGACCCCGAAGTCTTGGAACGCCACCCACACCGTAAGTCCGGTCAAGACGAGGAGTGCCGCGAATACCGCGAAGTAGGTTGGGAGTCCGATGGGTTGCTTCGTGGACATCATGGTCTCCTAGTGCCGACCGATGAGGTACAACAGGGGAAAGAGGAAGATCCATACCAGGTCGACAAAATGCCAGTAGAGACCCGCGACCGGAATGGGGTCGTGCCACTGGCGGGTGTACTTGCCTCGGATCGCATTGACCATGAGCGTCAGGAATACGCCGATTCCGATGATCATGTGCAGGGCATGCAATCCGGTCATTCCGAAGTAGAGGTGGAAGAACATCCGAGCGCGATTGGGATCGGCGGCGGCGTGGACTCCTTCACGAGTGTCGTGGAATACGAAATCTGGTCCGGGCACGAGGCCTTCATGCCACTTGTGCGCATACTCGTTGGCTTTGATTCCCAAGAACGCCAGGCCGAGGACGATGGTCGCTCCGAGCCAGAAGACGAGGCTCTTCTGTTTCCCACGTTCGGCCGACCACACTGCCATCACGACGGTGAAGCTCGATCCGATCAGTACGGCCGTATTCACGGTTCCCAGGAATATGCTCAGGTGGTGACTCGCGGCCGCAAATGCTTCGGGATTCAGCGAACGGTAGAGGGTATAGGCCATGAACAGGCCCCCGAAGAACATCACTTCGGTGACCAAGAAGAGCCAGATTCCGAGAGTGACGGATTCGGTCTGCTCTTCGTAACTGCGGTACCAGTGGGCGAGACGAGTGGTCGCCCCAGTCGAATCAGACAAGGTCGGCCTCCTTCTCGGTGCTGGGGATCACGCCCACATGTCCGGCCTGATAGTCGTAGGCCTCATTGATGACCACCGGAGTCTCCTCGAAGTTGTGCGAGATGGGAGGAGAAGAGATCTCCCACTCCAGTCCCACCGCCCCCCAGGGGTTGGCCTCGGCTTTCTTCCCTTTCTTGAGGGACCACAGGAAGTAGATTGCTGGAAGCACGAAGCCGATGCCCAATACCGACGCGCCCGCGGTGGACAGCACGTTCAAGGTCTGCCACTGCTCCGGATAGGCGTGGTAGCGTCGAGGCATTCCCATGTAGCCCAACAGGAACTGGGGGAAGAACGTCAGGTTGAATCCAACGAAGATGAGCAAGGCCGAGATCTTGGACCAGAATGCGTCGTACATGCGCCCGGTGATCTTTGGCCACCAGTAGTGAAGGCCGCCCATGAAGCCCATCATGGTGACGCCAACCATGACGTAGTGGAAGTGCGCTACGACGAAGTAGGTGTCGTGTACGTGCACATCGATGCCCAGGGTACCCAGCATGACTCCGGTGGTTCCACCAATGATGAAGAGTCCGATGAACGCCGCGGCGTAGATCATCGGGGTCTCCCATGAGATCGACCCCCGATAGAGAGTCGCGGTCCAGTTGAAGGTCTTGACCGCCGAAGGCACCGCCACCAGCATGGTCAGGAAAGAGAAGATGGTTCCCGCGTAAGGAGATTGCCCAGTGGTGTACATGTGGTGTCCCCACACGAGGAATCCCAATACCGCAATGGCCACGCTGGCGTAGCAAACGGCTCGGTAGCCGAAGACCCGGTTGCGGCACATTCCAGCCACCAGTTCGCTCTGGATCCCCATGGCTGGCAGCACCATGATGTAGACTGCAGGATGTGAGTAGAACCAGAAGAGATGCTGGAAGAGGATCGGGTCGCCGCCGTAGGCGGGATCGAAGATGCCCAAGTGCAGCACGCGTTCTGCGCCGACCATCAGGATCGTGACCGCGACCACTGGAGTTCCGAGCAAGATGATGATGCTCGTCGCGTAGTGGGCCCACACGAAGAGCGGCATTCGGAACCAGGTCATTCCTGGGGCCCGCATCCGGTGGATGGTGACCAGGAAGTTCAGCCCGGTCATGATAGAGGCGAAGCCCGCAATGAAGATCCCCACTGCCGCCGTCATGACGTTCGTGGCGCTGTAGGTCGAACTGAAGGGGACGTAGAATGTCCACCCGGTGTCCAAACCTCCCTTGAAGATTGAATAAAAGATAAGAGCCGCACCGACGTTGAAGACGTACCAGCTTCCCAGATTCAATCGGGGAAAGGCCAGGTCCTTGGCTCCGATCATGATCGGAATGAGGAAGTTTCCGAAGACGGCGGGGATGGTCGGAATCAGAAAGAGGAAGACCATGATCACGCCGTGCATCGTGAACAGCCGATTGTACATGTCTGGTTGCACGAGATCGCCTTCGGGAGTCAGAAGCTCGATGCGGATCAGAGCTGCCATCACGCTGCCCATGAAGAAGAAGAGCGTATTGGTGATGAGATAGAGAATGGCGATCCGTTTGTGGTCGGTCGTGAGGAGCCACGAACGAATCCCGAATCCGTCGTTGAGATAGTTGGTGTCCGACTGCGTGTGCAACGCCGCGCTGCTCATCTCATTCACCTTCATCCGAGACCGCCGCCGCCGCTTCGGTGCGGGATTCGGCCTTCTTTCCGAGAGACTGGATGTAGCTGATCAACTCGAGGATCTCTTCCTCTCGGAGCTGACCCTGGAAGGTTGGCATGATGGGTTGGTACCCCGCCACGACCTTGGCCTGAGGATTCATGATCGACTCGCGAATGTAGGCGTCGTCCGCGACGATGACGCCGCCGCCGAGGAGAGCGATCTCCCGGCCGTAGATTCCGTCGAGAATGGGAGCCCGGGCCGAGCTGTCGCTTCGGTGGCAGGTACCGCAGGAGTTCTGCTCGAAGAGTGCTGCACCACTCATGGCCAATGATTGAGCGGGCTCGTTGCCTTCGAGCCACTCTTCGTAGTCGTGCTGCTCCATCACATGGAGCTTGCCGATCATCAGCGAGTGTTCGGCCCCGCAGTACTCAGCGCAGAAGATATCGAAGGTTCCGGTGCGATTGGCTTCGAACCAGGTTGTGGAGTATCGACCGGGGACGGCATCGCGCTTCACTCGCAGAGCGGGAACGAAGAAGGAGTGAATCACGTCCTCAGAGGTGACCACGAGCTCGATGGGAGTGTCCACCGGCACGTGGAAATCGTTGATTTCCCGGTTCCCCGAAGGATGCTGGTACTTCCACATCCACTGTTTGCCGACGACATAGTATCGAACGGCGTCGGGGGGGATGCGGTAGTTCTCGAAGTAGATCTTGGCGCCCCAGAAGAAGAGTCCGATGAAGATGATCCCCGGAATCACGGACCAGATGATCTCGAGGAGATTGCTGCTGTGCCCCGCGCTTCCGACTTCGTCACGGTGACTCCGCCGGTAGCGCAGACCGAGCCAGGTCAGCACCGCGACAATTCCCACGCCGGCAACAAAGGAAATGCTGACCGCGAAGAGGGAGATCGCGTCGACCTGCTGGGCCATGGCCGATGCCTGTTCGGGGAAGAAAGGTAGCTTCATGACTGAGCGAAATCCTCTTTGTGGGCGCGCTCGCGCCGCCGGTCCCGGCGCCTCGAGAGCAGAATAAAACCGAGAATGGAACCGACCGTGAACAACCCTGCGATCCGCAGAATGTTCATGGTGGCGGCACCATAGCTTCCGGTCGCGGGGTCATAGGCGTAGCAATAGAGCAGGAGTTGGTCGACCATTCCGCCTACCGATCCCTCTGCGGATTCGACCAATGCCAAGCGCAAGTCCTTGGGTGCGTACTCGATGCCGAAGAGATAGCGGGACACGGTGCGGCCGGGAGTGAGGATGGTGATCCCCGCTGCGTGTGCGAATTGATCCTTGTCCTCGTCGTATTTGTAGCTGAATCCAACCGCCTTCGTCAGGGTGGCGATTTCGGGGGGATTGCCGGTGAGGAAGTGAAACCCGGCTTCGGTGCCGGGACGATCATAGCGATCCACGATCTCCTGCCGCTTCACCCGGGCCAGCTCCGGCGTCTCGTCGGGGTCGAAACTGACCACGACCACTTCGAAGTCCTTGGAGGCGTCGAAGGTCAGAATGTCGAGGCTGCTCACGAGTCCGTTCAGAACCATGCTGCACAGCATCGGACACTCGTAGTAGACGAGAGCCAGGACCACCGGCTTGTCGTCGAAGTAGTCGTCGAGCAAGACCGCCCGTCCTTCGGAATCGACGAAGGAGAGTCCGCTGGGGACGGTGGCGCCCAACTTCTGTTCGAAGCCGACTTCGCGGAGCGGGCCGGGCATGTTGGCAATCGGGGGCTGCTGGGCGGTCGCTGCCGAAGCGAGAGCGGAGACCAGCAGCGACGCGGCCAAGAACCGTGAGATCGACCGATGACCCAGAGAGAAATCCATCAGAGTTGTCCACCTTCCGGGCTTGGCTTGGGCCAGTGGGGAAGATGGCCGCGGGCGACACGTGACATGGCCTCGTCGATGGGAATGCGAATCTTGGCTGCGCCGGGATCGACCATGCCGTAGGAGTGGAGCACGCGGTCCTCGATCGCATGCATCTGAACGAGGTCCTCATAGGGAAGGGTCTGCAGGTGGGGGCTTGGGGGCACCCGGGGAACGCGGGCTTCCGCCAGTGGGGAGGGCTCAGGATCGCCGTGGGCCAGGTACCGCTTCAGTCCCCCGTCCAGATGCCAGGAGAAGACGAAGGTGAGGACGGTGAGCAGCCCGATCGCGGCGATGAAAATCCCGATACCTCGATAGCTGAGTTCCTGGTCGAAGTCGCCGTCGACATGCGGCTCGCCGGTCTTGATCTTGGGGTCAACCATGCTGCAACGCCTCCTCGAGGAAGGGTTCGTTCCGCGGGATGAGGGCCGTACCCTGGAGCTGAGTCAGGAACAACCCCGTCCAGATCCCACCCAGCGCAATGGCCGTCGTGACATCGAGCCAGTGGAGGTGGTGCAGGTGCATGGAAGGCGCAGCCTGCCAGAACATGTCGACCCACCGCATCACCAGAACCAGTCCCGCGACTCCCACCAGGCGCTTGGCGTCGGCTTTCAGGTCGCTACTGAGCAGAAGGGCGAAGGGGAGGGCGAAATGGACCAGAATGATGGCATGGGCGAACCACTTCCACATCCCGGTGGTTCGCTCGATGTACCAGGGCACCTCCTCGGGGAGGTTGCCAGACCAGATGATGATGAGCTGGGACACCGCGAAATAGGCCCAGAGCATGAGGAAGGCCAGCATCAGCTTGCCGAGGTCATGGAAGTGAAGCGGGCGCAGGGCTCCGTCCATCGGGGTCCGTCCGGAGAGCCACAGCGAAATCACCACGGTGAGACAGAGTGCGGTGAGAACGGCGCCGATCATGTAGTAGATGCCGTAGATGCTCGAGTACCAATGAGGATCGAGAGACATCAACCAGTCGAAGGATGCGAAGCTCACGGTCACGACGAAGAGTACCAAGCCTCCGGCGCTGATCGATTGCAATCGCCGCGCGGCAGAGAGCCCTTCGGATGCACGGTCTTGCGACCGACTGATCCTCGTCAATACCGTAGTGAGACCGATCCAGGCCAAGAAGTAGAATCCGGCGCGGATAGTGAAGAAGGTCGTGTTGAGCCAAGGAGTCTTGGCCTGCAAGAGAGCGTCTTCGGAGACGATTGCGGGATCGCTCCAGATGTAGAGGTCCTGCATCCGCAGCAACACGGGTAGGAAGAGGACCGCCATGAAGGGCAGAGTTCGGGCGGCCGCTTCGAGGATGCGTCGGATCAGGACTCCCCAGGCGCCGCGACTGACGTGATGCAGCATCATTAGCCCGAGGGCTCCCAGAGGGGCCGCCAGCACCCACAGATAGGCAACGAGGTAGGACTGCACGAAGCGCTGGGGGGTGAGGAAGGCGCCGATCCCCGACGCGACGGCAGCAATCGCACCCACCGCGAAGGCGACGTTCCGAAGCTGGCCGATCTGCGCCGGAGGCGCCCAGCGATTAGTGGCCCGTTCCATGGTGCTCTTCTTCTCCCTCTGCATCATGCCTGCGGGTGTCGATGACTTCGCCAGCCTCGAGGCGGGCCCCGATCGCGGCGTCCACGGACCGCAGGTCGGCGTATTGCGACAGTTGCAGGGCACGGATGTAAGCCACAATGGCCCAACGGTCGCGCGGTTTCACCTGGGAGGCATAAGAGGACATCTTGCCGAAGCCATTGGTGATTACGTCGTAGAAGTATCCATCTTCGACGCCTCGGAGCCGATCGATGTGGTAGCTCGACGGTTGCTTGTATCCGCGTTGCACGACCATCCCCTGCCCGTCTCCGACTCGTCCGTGGCACGGTGTGCAGTAGATTTCGAAGCGGTTGCGCCCACGTGACAACAGAGCAGCGTCCACGACGAGCGGGTTCTGGGCCACGAAGGAGCCATCGGCTTCGAGGCCCCGATAGATCCGGTCGTCCGCCCGCAAATGACCGCGCGCGACGGTTCCCTCGACCAGGGGCCTGGACGAACGTCCATCGGCGAAGAAGCTCGAGTACTCGAGCGGCTCGTGGTGCGGCTGATCCTTCATGTCCGCGCAGCCGGTGAAGGCGGCCATCGAGATCAGCACCGAAACCGTAGCGACGAGGCTCCTCGCCCATCGATCAGTCTTCAACGGCGGTCACCTCGCTCGAGTCCAGGCTCTCCATGAACGCACGAGTCGAATGGATGTCGAATCGGGGATCCGTGGATTCGACGTAGAGAAAGTAGCGATCCTGCGATGCCCGTTTGAACGACTCGATCCCGAAGAGCGGATGGTGCGGTTGGGGGAGCCGATTCAAGGCGAACATCCCGAGCACCGCCGAGAAGGCGGCGAAGAGGATCGTGCACTCGAAGATCACCACGATGAACGCGGGCCAGGAATTGTAGGGTCGGCCACCGATGTTCATGGGGTAGACCTGGGTCGAGGTCAGAAACTGCAGCGCCCATCCCGTGAGGGCCCCCGTGATCCCGCCTCCGAGAACGATGAAGGGTAACCAAGAGCGGTGCACATCCATCGCATCGGCCATCTCTTCGCAGGGATAGGGAGAAAAGGTGTCGTACTTCTCGTAGCCCTCTTCTCTGACCCGGTGGATCGCATCGACCACCTTTTCGGGGGCGTCGAATTCGGCGAGGTATCCGCGGAGCGGGCGACTCGAGTTGGAGAGTGACATCAGGCCCCCTTCTTCGCGTTCTTGGCTTCCGGCAGGATCATGCGCATCTCGAAGATGGAGATCATGGGCAGAAAGCGGATGAACAGGAACATGAGCGAAAGGAACAGTCCGATGGTTCCGATGTAGGTGGCCCAGTCCCAGATCGTGCCGGTGTACATTCCCCAGCTCGAGGGCATGAAGTCACGATGAAGACTCGTGACCACGATGACGAACCGCTCGAGCCACATTCCCACATTCACGAACATCGACACGATGAACAAACCGAGTACCGACTTGCGGACACGACTGGACCACAGGAATTGCACCGCCACGAAATTGCAGAGGATGAGGGCGAACCAGCTGTAGCGATAGGGACCGGTGATGCGATTGTGAATCATGAACTGTTCGAAGCCATTGCCACTGTACCAGGCAATGAAGAGTTCGATCGCATATCCGTAGACTACGATCAATCCGGTGGCCAGCATCACTTTGCCCATGTTCTCCATGTGCCGCGCAGTGATGAAGTCCTGGAGTCCGAAGAGATAGCGCAGCGGAATGGTCAGGGTGATCACCATGGCGAATCCGGCAAACACCGCTCCCGCCACGAAGTAGGGCGGGAAGATCGTGGTGTGCCAGCCGGGGACCTGGCCGACTGCAAAGTCGAAGGAGACCACGGTGTGGACCGAAACGACCAAGGGAGTGGCGAGTCCCGCCAGAAGCATTGATGCGACTTCGTACTGATGCCAATGTCGGGTGGATCCGCGCCATCCAGCGGCCAGAAGTCCGTAGATGCTCGCCGCGAAGCGATTCTTGGAGCGGTCGCGGAGGGTCGCAAGATCAGGGATCAATCCGACGTACCAGAAAAGGATGGAGACCAGCGCATAGGTCGTGACCGCGAAGACGTCCCAGATGAGAGGGCTTCGGAACTGGGGCCAGAGGGTGAAGGTGTTGGGAATGGGCAGGAGGTAGTAGAAGCGCCAGGGACGCCCCATGTGCAGGAGGGGGAACATTCCTGCGCAAGCCACCGCGAAGATGGTCATGGCTTCGGCGAAGCGGTTGATCGAATTCCGCCAGTCCTGCTTCAACAAGAGCAGAATCGCCGAGATCAGGGTGCCTGCATGTCCGATTCCGATCCACCAGACGAAGTTGATGATGGCGAAGCCCCAGGCCACGGGATTGTTGATTCCCCAGATGCCGGGTCCTTTGGCGAAGAGCCAGAAGACCGAGATTGCAAAGATCCCGAGGAGGGAAAAGGCTCCGCCCGCCCCCAGAAACCACCATCGAGGCGTCCCCGCGGTCACCACCGCGGCGATCTTGTCGGTCACCGACGTCGGGGTGTGTCCCGGTCCCACGATGGGAGGTCGCAGAGCAGCCCTTGCGGCCGTGCTCGGTTCGTGTCGCGGATCTGCCACTCCTAGCTCCTCTCCAGCTCGGGATTGGGATTGGCGATTCGAGTCAGATAGGTGGTTCGGGGACGAGTCCCGAGTTCCTCGAGGATGCCGTAGTTCAGCTCCGAGCTCTTCCATTGGGCCACTCGGCTCTGGGGGTCGTTGAGATCCCCGAACTGGATGGCCTCGGTGGGGCAGACCTGCTGACACGCGCTCTGGAGTCCCACCGCTTGGAGAGGGAGGTCATGCACCGTGGCCTCGATCTTCTTGTGGTTGATTCGCTGAATGCAGTAGCTGCACTTCTCCATCACCCCGCGCGTCCGTACGGTGACATCCGGATTGCGTCCCAGAGCAAGGGTTTCGGTGTCGAGATCTGCGTATTCGTAGTAGTTGAATCGCCGGACCTTGTAGGGGCAATTGTTCGAACAGTAGCGGGTGCCCACGCAACGGTTGTAGGCCATGGTATTGATGCCCTCGTCCGTATGCATGGTGGCGGACACGGGGCAGACGATCTCGCATGGCGCTTGTTCGCAGTGTTGGCACATGACCGGCTGCAAGAATGTGCGGGGATCGTCCAGATCACCTTCGAAGTAGCGGTCGATGCGGAGCCAGTGAAGTTCTCGGCCCATGAGGACTTCGTCCTTGCCGACGATCGACGTATTGTTCTCGGCGTGACACGCCACCACACAGGCGTTGCACCCCGTGCAGGTACTGAGGTCGATGGCCATGCCCCAACGATAACCTTCCGAGTAGTCGAATCCGGGCATGAGAGACGCCTCGGTATCGACGTGCTCATGGGGTGCATGGAGGTGACCAGACCGGAACTCGTCGACGTTGTTCATCCGAACGAGATCGCGACCCTCCATGTTCTGGT
This sequence comes from Candidatus Krumholzibacteriota bacterium, assembly GCA_024276305.1. Lineage (GTDB taxonomy): Bacteria > Krumholzibacteriota > Krumholzibacteriia > JAJRXK01 > JAJRXK01 > JAJRXK01. Next base: position 61,327 of record JAJRXK010000018.1, on the reverse strand, counting down.
GAAGCTGGGTCGTTGCCAGTCGATACCGTTTGCCCAGGGCCTCCACCCGCGCCCCCGCGACTTCCCACCGTCCGGCTCGAGTGCGCAGCCGGTAGGCGTCGAAGCCACAGCCGGTACCCACACGACCACTGTGATGACGTCCGTAGCCGAGGTGGAGGGTGATGGTGTCGTCGGCGTGGCCGGGAAGAATCCAAGCGGCGATTTCGAGGCTTCGGCCATCGACGTCGATGCGGATCATCTCCTCGCTGGAGACCGCGAGCTTCTCGGCGGTCCGGGGCGAGAGAAGGGCTGCATTGTCCCAGGTGATCCGGGTGTGGGGCTTGGGGCACTCCTGAAGCCAGCCATTGTTGGCGCGATTTCCGTCGCCCACTGTGGGATCGGGACGGAAGACCAGCGTGAGCGCGTCCTCATCGTGCGTCGTCTCGCTGAGAGATCTAGCGGCGAGCTTGACCGAGTTCTGTCGGAGAGTGCGAGGCTGATGTCCAGGGGCAGAGTCGGGAATGAATCCGTCGTGAACCCACCGGCGCCAGCGCTTTTCGAAACCCGAGCCCCCCTGTCGCTGGCGCCAGTAGTTCTGGACCAGATCGTGACCCTTCGCATTGGGGTCTCCCAGGAGGCATTCGAGGACTTCAGAAACCGATTTGGTCCCGTAGAGGGGCTCGATGATCGGTTGCATCAAGGTTACTGTGCCGTCGTGGCTCACGAGATCGCCCCAGGACTCGAGCGGATGACTCAGGGGGATGTGCCATTGGCAGAGTCGGGAAGTTTCGTCCTCGTAGAGGCCTACGCGGATGCGCCGGGGGATCTTCAGCATTGCCTCGGCGAAATCGAGTTCCGCCGGGGCGTCGTAGGCCGGGTTCCCGCCGACAAGAATGGCGAGCTCCACCGACCCGGCGTGAATGGCGGCCGTGAGTCGACGCAGGGACTCCGCGCCATCCTCCTCTCCCAGCAGCACCGGGTCCCGAAGGATCACGGTGCGGCCCAGGTTGCGAAGAGAAGCATTGATCCCGGCCACCAGAGCGTGCATCTCGGGCGAGCACGAATCGCCGGCGATCACCAGACTGCGACCCCGGTGCGCCCGAAGGTCCTTGGCCACCCGGAGCGCAGGCTCTCGAATCTCCGTGGGCAGGTCCTGGTCATCCGCTTCGGCGATTCCCAGTGCGCTGGCCACACTCAGAGCGAAGGCCCGGACGGCGTGGGGAGAGAGGGCGAAGCGGTGGTCCGCCAACACTCCGGTGTTCGTCGGGCTGGCCTCCACGCAGTAGAGGCGGTTCATGCGGTCGGAGTCCTCGACCACCCGACGCCCACGACCGAAATCCCGGGCATAGCGGACTGCGCCCGGTCCTTCGGTGAGGAAATCCGCGTCGAAGGCGAGGATCACCTCGGCCCGGGCCAAGTCGTAGTGGACCTCGGTGGGTTGGCCGAAGGCCATCCGCAACCCGGCGCGCTGGTTGTCGTTGCCGGCGGCATCGTAGAAGACGAAGTTCGCTTTGGGGTAGTCGTTGCGGAGCCGTTCGACCTGGTGCCGCAGCGTGGGGGAGCTGCTGTTGGCCATGATCACCGCGAGTCCCTCTCCCTGGAGCTGCTTCTGAGCTTGCATCGCGGCCGCAATGTCCTCGCTGAAGCGTTCCCATGAACGCAGATCCCCCAGCTGGGTCGGCGTCTTGCTGCGATCGGGATCGTAGAGGTCGAGAACCGAGGCCTGGTCGAAGAGATCCGTGGCGCCGAGACTACTCGGGTGCTCGGGATTGCCCTCGATCTTGGTGGGACGTCCGGTGTGGCTCTCCACCAGGACTCCTCGGCCATAGGGCCCCACCGAGGTCGCGCTGGCAAAGTAGAGAGGTTTGCCGGGGACCAATCCCTCGGGCTGCCGGAGATAGGGGACGATCTTCTCGTCGGGCTGGATGGTGCAACCACTGATGCCCGCCAAGGCCAGGGAGGCGCCCATCAGCTGCACGAAACGGCGTCGACTCAAGCCACTTCCCGTCTCCGGGAGGAGCTGCGGGAACTCTCGCTCCAGAAGGTCCTGGAACTCTTCGGTGGCGGCCAACTCGTCGAGACTGCGCCAGTACCTGGGTCCCGAGTGCTGAGCCAGGCGCGCACGCACCTCTTCGACCTTCAGTCCACGGTCCGGACGAGTCTCGGGCATTGTCTGCTCTCCATGCGACTTGGATTCGAGGTGGGTGGGATCGTCGGCACCCGATTGGTGTCGAGGGGTCATCGGTGGCACACACCACAGTCGGTGCCGGGGTTGACGTCGTATTCTTTCAACAGGCGCTCGGCCATGCTTCGGGAATCCTCCGTTGGGCGATAACCCATGGTGAAGACCTCTTCACGGGGCCGGATGTACTTCCCCGGATCGCGGTGGCAGTCCAAACACCAGGCCATCTGCATGGAGGTGGCTTGACGGATCAGCGGCTGTCGATCGACGCGTCCGTGGCAGACTTCGCAACCCATCCCCTTTCGGACATGAATCGAGTGGTCGAAGTAGACGTAGTCGGGCATGTCGTTCACCCGAGACCACTGAATGGCGTCGCCGCCCGCGTAGGCCTCCCGAATGGGCGCGAGCATGTCCTCACGCTTCCACATGATGTTGTGGCAGTTCATGCAGGTGGCGACGGGGGGGATCCCGGCGAAATTCGACTCTTCCACCGAGGTGTGGCAGTAACGGCAGTCGATCCCCAGGCCCGCGGTGTGGTGGTCGTGGCTGAAGGGCACGGGCTGCTTGAGGTAGACGTTTTCGCCGGTCATGAAGGACGAATGGGCGAAAATCCAGCCGACGTAGCCCAATCCGGCCAGGAGGAAGACTCCTCCGAAGATCGTGAAGCGCGCGACTGCGTTCGCGCTGCGGTGGAATAGCTGCGCCATGCGGGTGTGTTCCCGGATCCGCTGAAGTCGAATGGCCCCTGGGCCCTGAGGAGGGCGTGGGAATCCAGGGGGCGGCGAAATGCGGCGCGGTCGGGTCTGAGAACGAAGCCGGGAGTTGCAGAAGAACTTCCGGTTCCGCGGTCAGGACTCGGGTCCCGGGTCGGGCGGCTCTCTTCTCGTCCGTCGCCGCCGGAGAGAATAGCCATACGAATCTGTGATGCCAAACTGCAATTCCGGCCATCTCAAGGCTCACGCTGGGATCGCCATCATGCATTTGCACTAATTCCGCCCCCATCCGCGGCTAATCGGTTGCCCGACCGTGCCTTAGAGATGTAGTTCCGATGTGGACTCCATTCCCTCGATTTCTCCCTTCATTTTCGGACCCGCTGGGCCGATACCCCTGCCGTGACGCGCCCGGCAGCCTTCCGGGCGGTGAAGTCTGCGCGAGGGGGGCAACGAAGCATGGAAGTACTCGATCACGACGAACTCCTGGTCCAGGCGCAGGAGTTGGAACCGCTGCCGGCGACCTCCACCCGACTGGCCTCGTTGGTGGCCAATCCCAATTCCGACATGAACGCGATCGTGGAAGCCATTTCCCTCGATTCCGCGCTCACCGTGAAGCTGTTGCGCATTGCGAATTCGGCCGCCAGCGGCGCGAGGTCGGAGATCGCGACGGTGAATGCGGCGGTGATGCGAATCGGGACCGGGAGCGTCCTGTCCATCGCCGTCGCGGCCGGGATTCGGGGTAGGATGATGGAGGGGCTGGAAGGATATGGCCTCGAGGAGGGGCAGCTCTGGCAGCACTCGGTGGCCACCGCGCTGGCCGCGGAGTCGCTCGGGGGGATCTGTCAGGCGCAGGTACCGCCGGAGTCCTTCACCGCCGCGCTTCTTCACGACGTGGGAAAACTGGTGCTGGCGCGCTATCTCCGCCCCGAGGTGGTGGCGCTTCTTCACCGAGCGAGAGCCGAGAGCGGGGCGTCGCTGTCGGAGGCGGAGCAGGAGCTTCTCGACGTGGACCACGCCGAGCTCGGTGGGGTCGTTGCTCGACATTGGAAGCTCCCCCGGGCGATCGTCGCGGGCATCGAACATCACCATCGTCCCGAGGCGGGTTCCGCCGCGGGAGAGGCGCTGGAGATCGTTCCCTGGGTCGTGCATCTGGCCGACCTCGTGGCCAATGGCCTGGGCTTCGGGGCGTCTTCGCCTCCGCCCGCCGACGCAGAATTCGAGGAACCATTGGCCGCTCTGGGGCTGGATCGACCCGGCCTGGAGAAGCTGATGTACCGAACCCAGCTCCGCATCGACGAAGTGGGCGAGAGGTTCAGTTGAAGGTCGTGCGCCGACCGAGAGCTCTTCCCACCCCAGAACCCGAGGCCTAGGGCCGAGGATCGTGGTGGTGGTCGGCCTCGGGGTCACTGCCGGTGTAGAGAATCTCCAAGAATTTCCTGCCATCCAACCATGCCTGACCCCAGTGGTCGTCGTATTCCTCGGTCGGATGGGTGGAGAGGAATTCTTCGAAGGTCTGACCCTTGGCTCGGGCGGCGGCGAGCCGCGACTCCACGGTGCGGAGCATGTCCCGGTAGGCGACGAGATCGGTGCGAGCGGCCAGGGGACCGTGGCCGGGGATGAACTTCGTGGTGGCGGAGGATCGTTCCAAGAGCAGGTCGACCGCCGCCAGCACTCCCGCGAGACTGCCGCCGCTGTCGGTGTCCACGAAGGGGTAGAGGCCGTTGAAGAAGATGTCACCGGTGTGGAAGACATCGGCCTCGACGAAGTGGACGATGGCATCTCCGTCGGTATGGGCGTGAGGCAGGTGGAAGACCTCGATGGTCTGCCCGTTGATGTGAAAGGTCACCTCGGCCGAGAAAGTCAGGATCGGCAGGGCATTCGGCGGAGAAGGCGGCGTGGTCCGGTCCCAGATCGTGCTGATCTGCTCGGTCGACATGCGGTGTCGCACGTTGTCCTGAGCCACGATCACCGCTCCCTCGCCGGCCAGATTCGCGTTGCCGCCGGTGTGGTCGCCATGCCAATGGGTGTTGAGCACGAAGCGCAGCGGAGCCTCTTGGATCTCGTGAATCGCCGCGAGAATCTTCACGCTCAGCGGAGCGAATTGATCGTCGACGAGAAAGATCCCGTCCGCACCCGAACAGACGGCCAAATTGCCCCCTTGGCCGGTGAGCATGTCGATTCCGGGACCGAGAGGGGTCCGATCGATGGTGACCGCCTCTGGGTCGTTCTGGGCCCGGGAGAGACCGATGCCGGAGGTGGTCAGCAACGCGGCCACCGTGAGTGCGCCGGCCGCGAGCATCGGGATCTTGGTGCGCATGAGAGCGTCCGATCCAGGGGGGGGATTCCGCGATCAGTCGATGGACTCGAAGACCTTGCGGATGATGCCGATCGCCTGGTCCAGCTCCTCGTCGGTGATGACGAGAGGGGGAGCGAAGCGAATGATGTTGCCGTGGGTTTGCTTCGCGAGCAGGCCCTGCTCCTTGAGCTCGAGACAGGTGTCCCAGGCCTCGAAGCCTTCGTCGAAGACCACGGCGTTGAGCAGGCCCTTCCCTCGGATCTCGACGATGCGGGAACACTCGATCTTGCGAAGCTCCTCACGGAGGAGGCGTCCGAGTCGATCCGCGCGCTGGTCGAGCTTCTCGTCCTCGAGGACATCGAGCGCGGCGTCGGCAACCGCCGCCGCGAGGGGATTCCCGCCGAAGGTGGACCCATGGGATCCCGGGGTGAACACTCCCATGACCTCCTCGTTCGCCACCACTGCGGATACGGGGAAGACTCCGCCGCCCAGGGCCTTGCCCAAGCACATGGCATCCGGGCGCACTTCCTCGTGGTCGCAGGCGAAGGGGCGGCCGGTACGACAGAATCCGGTCTGCACCTCGTCCGCGATCATGAGCACCTGGTGGCGAGTGCAGATCTCGCGGACGGCTCGCAAGTATCCCTCGCCGGGAACCCGTACTCCGGCCTCACCCTGGATGGGCTCGAGCAGGACCGCGACCGTGTCGTCGGTGATGGCAGCCTCGATGGCGGCCGCATCGTCATAGGCCACGACATCGAAACCTTCGGCGAAGGGCCCGAAGCCGTCCCGCGCCTCGGGATCGGTGGAGAAGGAGATGATGGCAATCGTGCGTCCGTGGAAGTTCTCTTCGCAGCAGATGATTCGTTGCTGACCGTCGGGGACTCCCTTGACCTTGTGGCCCCACAAGCGGGCCATCTTGAGGGCGGTTTCGACCGCTTCGGCGCCGGTGTTCATCGGCAGAGCCCGCGTAAAGCCTGTGTAATTGCACAGATGTTCGAGGAACCCTGCCATCCGATCGTTGTGGAAGGCGCGGCTGGTCAAGGTGAGGCGGTCGGCTTGGTCCTTGAGCGCGCCGATGATATGGGGGTGCCGGTGACCTTGGTTCACAGCGGAATAGGCCGAGAGGAAGTCGAGGTAGCGCTTGCCCTCGGGATCATGGCACCATACTCCTTCGGCCTCGCAGAGGACCACCGGAAGCGGGTGGTAGTTGTGGGCGCTCACCTTCTCGGTGAGTTCGATGATCTCTGGGCTGCTCAGGCTTGCGGTCTTCGCCATGGTGTCACCTATCATGCAGGGGTCGCGTCGGAGTCGGTTTCAGATGGCGCCGATGCACCGGGACTGTGATCTTGCCCGACGTCGGGTCCAGTATATGATTGCATGGTCAAGACGACTAGAGCCCTTCTCCCTCGTTTCGAGAGGAATGCGATGAACTCGACTGCAGAATTCTCCTCGCCGAGTCCGGGCCGCCGCGCCATCGGCCTGGTCAGTGCGATCTGTCTGGGTGCCGTGTTCATCTTCTCGGCGGGCACCAAGATCTTGGCCCCGAGGGCCTTTCTGTCTTCGATTGCCGACTACGGGATTCTGGGGGGCCATTGGGTGCTTCCCGCGGGGACAGGAATGACCGCGCTGGAATTGGCCCTGGGAGTCATGCTGGTGTTGGGGGTGGGACGGAGGTGGGCCACCAAGGTCTCGCTGCCGCTGGTCCTACTCTTCGTGGCGATGATCGTCTACGCCATTCGAAACGGGCTGAGCGATTGTGGGTGTTTCGGCGAGGTCGTCCAGATGCCTCCGACGGTCGAACTCTTCGTCGACATGCTGCTGCTCCTCTTCGTGGGGTTGAGTCTGGCCTGGGGTGAAGATCTGATCCCCAGCGGTCATCGGGTGACCACGGTCACCGGATGGTCGGCCTTCCTTCTGGGGGGAGTTCTCTTTCTCTCGGGCAACCCCATGCTTCCGGCGGACGAGAAGCTCGAAGTTCCGGCCGAAGCCCTCGCTTCGCTGTCGCAGGCCGATCCTCCGCTCGACCTCAGTCGCGGCGACCAGCTTCTCTTTCTCTTCTCGGCGGATTGCGACCACTGTTGGGCATTCGCCGGAGGCGTGGAGCTGATGCATCGCCGCCTGGAGGGGGTGACGGTCCACGGAGTGACCTTCTCCGACCCGGCATCCCTGGGACAATTCCGGGAAGCCTTCCAGCCGACTTATCCGATCCACGTGCTGGACCTGGATCGCTTCGAGAAGCTGACCACCATGTACCCGGCTGCGATCTGGGTGCAAGGAGGACAGGTGAGCGATACCTGGTCCGGATTCGTGCCGAGTCTGAGGGAGTTGGCCGAGGCCGGCGGCTATGACTACCGAACGCAGGCCCCGTTCTCCGGGCCTGCGGATCAGGCCCCGGAGCAGCCTTCATCTCCCTTCGGATCCACGATTCGCGCGCGTCGTCAGTGAAGGCCTTTCGCCGGCTTCGAAGCCGGCGGGAAGGAAATGGCCCCGCCGTCGGGAGATGGCGGGGCCGGGGCTTCCGTTGCAGGGCTCTATTGGCTACTTGACCAGAGCCATCTTCTTGGTGACTCGATCTCCGAAACCCTCCACCTCGTAGACATAGACTCCGCTCGCCACGGAATTGCCACTGGTATCGGTTCCGTCCCAGACCACACGATGCTTTCCGGCCTCGACCGATCCGTTCAGGAGATCGCGCACGAGCTCGCCGCGGAGGTTGTAGATCCGGACTCTCACCTCTCCCCGAGGGGGGGCATCGAATCGGATGGTGGTGGTGGGGTTGAAGGGGTTGGGGAGATTCGGTTCGACCGAGAGGCGTCCTCGAGCCTGCGGAGCGGGAACCGCGCCGCCCGGATTCACCGCCTGACCGAAGGCGTTGAGAATCTCCGCGAGCACGATGGTGCTGGTCGAGCTTCCGACCGCTCCCTTGGCGATGGGGCCAAAGATGTAGTGGAAGCCGTAGGGGAAGGTCAGATCCACTCTCTGGTAGTCGACACCGGCGATGTTCTGGATTCGCTGATGCCAGACGCTGGCGGCGGGGGCCAAAGGCAGGAGAGTCGAATTCGACACGAATTTGTGGGTCGCGACGGCAGGCGCGAGGGGGAGCACATTGTCGAATTGATTGATTCCCAAACAGCCGCCGAAGGCGATGAACTCCTGAGCGAAGAGTCCCCCGGCCGCCCCCGTGGGTTGGACGAGACTGGCGGCCTGTCCCTCGATGTCGTTGCGGACATCGTTGTCCACCAGGTTCACGGAGAGAATGGTGGCCAGGTAGGTGGAGGTGTTTCCGCCTCCTCCGGCCAGGAAGGAGCAGAGGTCATCCCCGAAATGGACCGCGAAACGATCTCCGGGCAGGCCATGCCACTGGGTGAGGGTTTGGACGTCGGAACTCTTGTCGTGACCATTGGCGTTCGAGCCATCCGAAATCAAGCCGGTGGAGAGATTGCCGGCGAGGTACATCAAGATCCGGTATCCGCCGAGTTGCTGGGCGTTCGCGCCGTGGACTCCGGCCGAGCCGATGCCATTGCTCACCAGGGAGCTCGGGCCTTGAACGGTGTAGACATCGAAGTCGGTGTCCTCGAAGAGACCGTTCTGATGGAAGGCGGTCAGGAAGGCCCCCTCTCCCCCTCGATGACCGAAGTCGTTGACCACCAGGACCGGAGGCTGCTGGGTGCCACCGGCCCCGTCATCGACGATCGAAGGCAAGGCCTTGACCGTGAACACGCGGTTGTAGTCTCCCGAACCCATGAATCCGGTGGTGTCCGCCGGAAGAATCGAAGCATTGCCGAGATCGTCCACCGCCTCGATGAAATAGCGGAATCGGTCACCCGGAAAGAACATCGCCGGCTCGACATGCTGCAACGCCGCGTTCGGATTGGGGGGGCCGTCGTTCGGGGCGTCGAAGAAATACTTGTTCGCGACCACCGCGCCGGCCGAGGTCCGGGCACTGTCCCCGGTCACCGTTCCCATCCATCGGGTCCAACCCTTGGGTCCGGGACCCAGGTTCGTCGCTCCGGGAGGAATCGATCGGACGGAATCGAAGAGCGGATTCGCATCGAGGATCCACTTCATCACCGGCAGACCCGCGAGCGAGGTGCCGGGAATCGATGGGGTCACGTCGACGACGATGGAGTCTCCGGCCACGTTCATGACGCCGGACGAGACGTCCCGGGCCATGTCCAATCGCACCGACAGCCCGGCGGGATTGCCCACCGCGTCGATCGAGCCGCCATTGGGGAAGCTGTCCTGGAAGAGATTGATGACCTCCGCGTTGAAGGCGGGGCCAGTCTTGTTGTAGCGCCAGAAACTCACATTGTCGAAGGTCGGAGCCGGAGTGGCATCGTCGCCCGCAACGAGGAATTCCTGGGCCAGATCGATCACCCCCAGCGCGATTTGGACATGATCGGGATTGGGGATCAGGAGATCCGTGACGTCGGTCTGGACATTGGCGTAATTCGGCACTCCTCCGCCGTAGTAGACGAAATTGCGATTCTGCCAATTCGACCAGGTTCCACCGACTTCACTCCGCACCGCCCAGGTCCAGAACATGCCGTTGTCGAAGGGCAGGTGCTGCCACACGGAGAAGCGGAGGAATGCACCGCCGACGAGTCCGTCGTCGAGAGTGGTGGTCGTGTCGTTCCAGGCGATTTCCGGGGACCAGAATTCGTTGTTGAGTTCGACTCCCCCGAAGCTGAGGCCACCGTTGAAGTTCACGACCCATCCGCCGCGCACTCCATAGTTCCAGTTGGGGGAGATCGTTCCTCCGGTGCTGATCGAGCTGTTCGAAGGAGGCGTTCCGTCGTCGACGAATCCGATCTGGGGCGAGAGATTCTGGCGGCAGGGATCGATGTCGCGGAGTTGCGGAATCACTTTGGCGAAATCTCCGGCGAAGACCGCGGAGACGGGGGTCCATCCCTCGGTGTCCGGCCCGGAGCCCGTGTCCTCGAAGGTCGCGACGCCGTCGTCTCCATTGGTGGTGACCAGGACTCCGTTGAAGGAGACCCGCACGTTGTCGATCTGTGCCGCGCCGTCGGTGGGGAAGAGTCCGTCTTCGTCGGACCATGCGCTGTCGCTGGTGATTCGGATGCGGAGCCGGATTCCGGCCAGCTGGGGGCCGGTGTACATCAGGGGAGTGAAGGTCACGCTCTGGTCGAAGACCTGGGGCACGAAGGCGCCGGTGCTGTCGCGGTTCGACGAATCGATGGTCAGCATCGAGACCCAGGTTCCCGCCGAATCGAATTCGACGTGGAAAAAGTCATAGCCCGGTTCGGTGTCGTGGTGGTAGTCGAATTGGAGCCGAACCTGAGTGAAGATGGTGGGGTTGGTGAGGGCTTCCCACTGCAGGACATCGTTCCAATTGTTCCCGTATCCCGGCGCGGTCAGGTAGCCGGGAGTCCCGGCCTCCACTCCCGAGAACATCGCGGTGTTGCCTGCTCCAGGAGGGAGAGTCGATGCGTTGAAGGTCGAGGGATGCCAGAAGGTCGGATTCTCGGTCCGGTCGACCCCGAACCATCCCTGACTCTGAGGAGCGAGGAGGGGATCTTCGAACTGGCCCTCGGGGCGTCGGTCGTTCGTTCCGTCGGACTTGACCCCGCCGTAGAGATTGAAACTGTCAGCGACCGCTTTGGCGAAGCGTCCGGCGGGGCCGCCGTGGAGGAGGAGGCTGGAATCGTATTCCGCCAGATTCGGTCGGTCGGGAGAGCTGGGAGTCGGTTGAACCACCGCCTTGGCGAAGGAGCCCGTGGCGACGAACAGACTCAGGATTCCGGCGAGGAGCACGCTGGGGATGGCGAGACCGCGAGTGGACTTCATGCTGAGGGAGCCTCCTGGAGATGCTTCAACTAGGGCGCGATTGGCGAGGGGCGCGTCCGTCGAGTGTACATTTTTCTGCCCCTCGGAGACAAGTCTGCCGATCGAATCGACCGCACCAGGGCCCGATGGGGACGTTGGGGAAAGATCTGCAAACCCAAGCCAGCCCCGTATCGACGGCCGATGTGGGGCCCGAGGGGGGGATCAGGGGGTGGCGCCGGTCCGCAGGCCGCGGGGGGCGTCGGCGAGGGCAAAGGCCATGACCGCCATCACTCCAACGTTGTGGGCCAGGTCATCGGGGTCGATGCGGTCGAAGGTGTCCGCTTCGGTGTGGTGGATCCGAAAGTACTCGGACATCTCATGGTCCAGACCGAGACAGGGGACACCCGCTCGAGCCAGCGGACTGATGTCGGCGCCAGAGCCGCCGGCTCGCATGGTGTCGGCTCCCACGAAGCGCAGTTCCGCTCCCACCACGTCCAGGAATCGCAGGGCCCGTTCCCGCAGATCCTCGATCGATGCGTCGGTCGGGCGATCGGAGGACTCGACCTCGCGGAGGTCGAGTCGAAAGCCACGGGCGCGACCATTCCCGCCGTCGCTCTCGATCGCGGCCACATGGTGCTCGATCTCGTCGGCGTGGGCCTCGGCGTAGGCCCTGCCTCCTCGGAGTCCGTACTCTTCATTGGTCCAGAACACCACCCTCAAGGTGCGTTTCGGACGCAGGCCCAATTGCTGGATCAGACGCACTGCATGCAGAGCGATCATGCACCCGGAGCCGTCGTCCTGGGCTCCCTGGCCCACATCCCAGGAATCGAGGTGGCCCCCCAGAACCACGATTTCTTCGGGAGCCTCACTCCCCCGCCACTCGCCCACCACGTTGTGGGAGAGGGTCTCCTCTGCGTTGCGGGCTTCCATTTCCAGGTGGGCGACGACGGTCCGTCCCCGGCCCACCATCCGCGCGATCCTCTGGGCGTCTTCCATGGTGACCGCGGCCGCGGGAATCCGCGGCGCGTCCTCTGCGTAGCGAAGGGCTCCGGTGTGGGGGGTCTGGAGTCCGTCGAGTCCCACTGACCGGACCAGACAGGCCACCGCCCCTCTCCTGGCCGCGGCGCTGGGTCCCCGTCCCCGGTAGGCGACGGTCTTGCCGTAGCCCTGGAAGGGAACGTCGAAGAGCACGATCTTGCCCGCGATCTCTTCCTCGGGGCGGGAGTCGAGGTCCTCGAAGCTGTCGACCACCACGACCTCGGCCTCGACGCCTCCTTCGCCCGTTCCCACGCTTCGGCCAAGACCCAGAATGTGGAGCGGTTGGCGGCTCGGCGAGACCAGCCACGCGGATTCCTTCCCGCGAATCCAGTGGGGGACGACCACCTCCTCGGTGTGGACGTTCTCCAAGCCGTAGTCTCGCATCAGGTCGGCGGCCCAGGTGACGGCCTCCTCCAAGCGCGGAGATCCCGTGATCCGATGTCCGATCTCGTCGCAGAGCTCGCCCAGGCGATCGTAGGCCTCGGTCGATCGGTGGGCTGCGCCCAGGAGTTGCGGGGCCACTCGGTCGAGTTCGGCGGCCGCGCTGTGCGAGGGCGACGGGGAGAGGAAAGCGGCGAGAAGGACCAGTGGAGCCAAGGCGCGTGCGTTCATCGTGACCTCGCGAGGGGAAGCAGCAGGGGAGAGCGGAAAACGCAGAGCATATCTCCACCGCGGAGATGGGACGAGAGATTGTTCGGTTTCGGGGCTGCTTCACTCCGCATCGAAGCGGGCCAGGCTTCTCCGCCATCGGCCGAAGATCGTACGGCCTGCCTGCACGCTGATCTGCTGGTCGAGGATGATTCGGCAGAGCAACACGAAATACGACACCTTCCGAACCGGCCAGATATCGCCTTGTTCCCGAATCCAACGGCCCATGGCTGGGTCCACCTGGCTCAGGTGCTGCAGGGCGCGCCGGCGGAACGCGGGGTCGTGAAGGGTCGGCTGCGGGGTCATGGAATGGATCCCGAGGAGGGGAGAATAGAGACAGAATCGAGAGAAAGCGTTGCGGAGGCAAGGGAAATGGAGTAAGGCTGTAGTATCTCCCGCCGAGAAGATCATCCCCCACGGATGGATCGAAGGTTGCGGCGGAGAGGGAGATGAGCCTTTGGCTCCTCCCTGGAATCCACAACAAAGTGCAAGAGACGCCGCTCAGCTGCGTTGCATGCGTGTCCGGACAAGTGCTACGGCCTACCCTCGGACACGAAAGTCAGATTCTTTTTTCGAACCGAGAGCATGGCCAAGCCACCAACGAAGTCGCCGCGCGCCCGCAGAAGCGGATGGCGCCGCAACGGACGATCCGCCGCTCCAGTGCAGCCGGATCCCACCGCATCCGAACCGCCTTCTTCCAACGGCGGGGGCAATTCGCCCCGTCGTCGCAAACGTTCTTCGGGCCGGCGCAATGCCGAAGCCGAGGACACTGCCCGTCCCGAGGAGCGGCAGCGCCGTCGCTCGGGCCAGGGTCAGGGTCAGGGTCGACCCTCGGGGGGCGGCCGCAAGCAGCGCTCACGACGGGGAGGACGACCTTCGGGGGCCAGTGGAGGACGGGGACGTCGGAACTCGGGAGACGTACGGAACGGCCGCAACCAACGGCTTCGTCAGCTCTTCGATCGTCTCCAGCTCGAGACCAGCATCGATCCCTGCGAGCGATGGATTCTCTCGCGCGACGATGGATCCCTCACTCCCCGGGTGATCGATCTGGTGGCGCCCATCGGTCGCGGGCAACGATGTCTCATCGTGGCCCCGCCGAAGGCGGGAAAGACGACGCTGCTCCTGGAGATCGCGGAGTCTCTTCACGCCAACCATCCCGACGCGAAGGTCTTTGCCCTGCTCGTGGACGAACGCCCGGAGGAAGTGACGCACTTCACCCGTTCCTGTCATGCGGAGGTGATCGCGGCCAGCAGTGATCGCACGGCCCGGGAGCATGTCCGAACGACGGAAAGCACCATCGATCGAGTTCTCGAGCCGGTGCTCGCGGGTGAGGACGTGGTCCTGTTGCTCGACTCCATCACTCGCCTCGCTCGCGCCTACAACACGACCCTCGGTGATTCCGGACGCACTCTGACCGGGGGGCTGGATGCGAATACCATGCAGATGCCGCGGCGCCTCTTCGGTGCGGCGAGGAATCTGGAGAATGGCGGAAGTCTGACCATCATCGGAACTGCTCTCGTCGACACCGGATCCAAGATGGACGAAGTCATTTTTCAGGAGTTCAAGGGAACCGGCAATACCGAGATCGTTCTCTCGCGTCAACTCTTCGAGAAGCGCATCTTCCCCGCCGTGGACATCGCCAAGAGCGGGACACGCAAGGAAGAGAAGCTCTACGATCCGGAGATCATGGAGTTGATCCACAAGGTGCGTCGTGTGCTCTCGAACATGTCTCCGGACCGGGCCATGGAAGGACTGCTGAAGTTGATGGCGAAGCACCCCACCAACGAGGACCTCCTGCGTGCGCTTCCGCGGGCCTGAGCTCTCCCTCTTCGCGCTCATACTCTGCTCGGTGGCGTGGACCGGCTCGGCCCACGCCGGGGCTCTGTGGTCCGGAATGGATCACGGGCCGGTGAAGGTGGGCTACGCCGAGGGCGTGGTGGATCCTCTCTTCGCCTTCTTGGTGGACGTGACCGACCGCGGTCTCTACGGGGAGGCCGATGCTTCGCTCCTCGATTCTCTGGCCCGCGCCGGGGGAGGAAGCCGTCTACCGATCGAGCTCTTCGAATCCGTATCACGACGGCCCTCGTCGAAGTCGGACGCTCGACTGCGCCTGCGTTTCGTGGGACCGGTGAAGACACCGATTCCCTACTCGATCCTGAAGTACAATCCCGGCAGCATCCGAGCCTCCCGGATAGTGGAGTTGGAGCATTGGGAATTGGGTTCACAGAGTCTGCGCCTTCCGAGTGAGAAGGGTGACAGCACGGTGGTGCTCGAGGCCGAGGACCTCGACCTCTTCGTCATTTCGGCTGGGAGCATCGTGATGGACATCGACGGTTGGCTCGACAAGTTGCTGCGGGGCAAACTCGACGATGTGGACTTGAGCGGGTTCCTGCTCTTCCGCGAAGGAGACCGACGAATCGGCCTGGGATTCGGCTATACCGGGGGCCACAAGGGACGCACCGGCGCCTTCGACTTGAGCCGGGACGAATCGATCTTCCCCGCGCCCCGGCCCTATCTCTCGCTCGGACGCCGAGCCCGAGAGCTGGGCGAGCGACTTCGAGCAGATCCTGCGGCGCCTCGGATTCTGTCGGGAGCGGAGACCCAGCCCTGATCACTCAGGACTGGGAGTCTCCATCTTCCGGGGCGGGATTCCCGACGATCTCGTCGGTGCGGGCCGGATCGATCCCGTCGAGGTCGATGCCGAGGCGTTCTCTTGCTTCCAGGACGACTTCCTGATCGAGGCGATCCATCTGCGCCAGGGCATGGACCGTCGCGTAGACCATGTGCTCGGCATCGGTCTCGTAGAAGGCTCGCAGCGCTTGGCGCGTATCACTGCGGCCGAAACCGTCCGTTCCCAGAACTCGGTAAGGGGTCTCGATCCACCTTCCGATCTGTTCGGGGACTGCCTGCACCGAATCCGAGGTCGCGATGACCGGGGCTCCGGCCGGAAATTTCGCGATCTGGTCGGTGAGGTAGGAGCGGTGGGGTGGTTTCTCGGGGTGGAGTGCGTTGGTCCGATCCATGGCCGACGCCTCCCGGCGGAGTTCACTATAGCTCGTCACGCTGTAGACATCGGCCGCTACGGAGTAGTCCCGACGCAGCATCTCTTGGGCTCGGAGGGCCTCCTGCACCATCACTCCGCTTCCCAGGAGCACGGCCCGGGCCATCTTCGCGGTCGGCCGTTTGGACTTTCGCAGCAGATACATCCCCCGCAGAATCCCTTCCCGGACTCCTTTGGGCATGTCCGGCATTTCGTAGTTCTCGTTGTAGAGAGTGATGTAGTAGAAGACGTCCTCTTCCTCCTGGTACATCCTGCGCAGCCCCTCTTCGACGATGACCGCGGTCTCGTAGTGGAAGGCGGGGTCGTAGGCCAGGCAGTTGGGCACGGTGGTGGCCACCAGAAGCGAATGGCCATCCTGATGCTGCAGTCCCTCACCGTTGAGGGTGGTGCGACCGTAGGTGGCGCCCATCAGGAAGCCGCGGCCGCGGCTGTCGGCGAAGGCCCAGATGGCGTCGCCCACCCGCTGGAAGCCGAACATCGAATAGAAAATGAAGAAGGGCACTGTGGCGTGGCCGCAGGTCGAGTAGCTCGTGCCCGCGGCGGTGAAGGAGGCCAGGGAACCGGCCTCGGTGATCCCTTCTTCGAGGATCTGGCCGTCGGCGGCTTCGGCGTAGCTGAGGAGCACATCGTGATCGACGGGGGTGTACTGCTGCCCCTGCGCGGCGTAGATCTTGAATTCGCGGAAGAGAGACTCCATTCCGAACGTTCGGGCCTCATCGGGTACGATGGGGACGATGTGCTTGCCGATGTCATCGTCCTTGAGCAGGGCACGCAGGAGTCGTACGAAGGCCATGGTCGTGGAGACCGGGACCTTGGGGCCGGTGCCGCGGTGGAATTCGGCGTAGAGATCCTGGGTCGGAGGAGTGAAGCCCGGCGAACTGACCCTGCGTTCGGGGATGGGTCCACCGAGGGCCCGACGATGCTCCAAGAGATAGCGGACCTCGTCGCTGTCGGGTCCGGGGTGGTAGTAGGGCGCCTCGTCGAGGTCCGCATCGGGGATGGGGAGCTCGAGGCGGTCGCGAAAGACCCGCAATTCCTTCTGGCTCAGCTGCTTCATCTGGTGGGTCACATTGCGGGCTTCGAAGCCCTCGCCCAGGGTCCAGCCCTTCACCGTTCGGGCCAGGATCGCGGTGGGAGCCCCGGTGGTGTGGGTGGCTTGGTGGTAGGCCGCGTAGAGTTTCCGATAGTCGTGACCGCCCATCCGCAGCCGGATCAGGTCGTCGTCGCTGAGATGCTCCACCAGTGCGCGCAGGCGGGGATCGACTCCGAAGAACTGCTCGCGGATCGTGGCTCCGCTCTCGACCGTATAGCGCTGCCAGTCGCCGTCCATGGTCTCGGTCATGCGCTTCACCAGGACTCCCTCGGCATCGCGCGCCAAGAGGTCGTCCCATTCTCGGCCCAGCAGGACCTTGATCACATTCCAGCCGGCGCCGCGCAGGCGCATCTCGAGCTCGGTCACGATCTGGCCGTTGCCTCGGACCGGGCCGTCGAGACGTTGGAGGTTGCAGTTCACGACGAAGACGAGATTGTCCAGGCCCTCCCGGGCCGCCAGGCTGATCGCTCCGAGGGACTCGGGTTCGTCGGTCTCGCCATCACCGAGGAAGGCCCACACCCGTTGCTGGCTGGTGTCCCGCAGGCCTCGGTTGTGCAGGTAGCGCAGAAAACGAGCCTGGTAGAGAGCGTTGATCGGCCCCAGCCCCATGGAGACGGTGGGGAATTCCCAGAACTCGGGCATGAGCCGCGGATGGGGGTAGGAGGAAAGTCCGCCCCCTCGGGACTCGCGCCGGAAATGGTCGAGCTGTTGCGGGCTGAGGCGCCCCTCCAGAAAGGCCCGGGCGTAGATTCCAGGAGCTCCATGGCCCTGGAAGTAGACCAGGTCGCCGCCTCCTTCGGCATCGCGCCCACGGAAGAAGTGATTCAGACCGACTTCGTAGAGGCTGGCGGCAGATGCGTAGGTGGAGATATGACCGCCGAGGCCGGGATGGCGTTGGTTGGCCCGAGTGACCATCACTGCCGCATTCCACCGGACCAGTCGCCGGATCCGCCGCTCCATGTCCTCGTCGCCCGGGAACCAGGGTTCTTGTTCGGGACTGATGGTATTGATGGGACGGGTGCTGACCGGTTCGGGGAGCCCCACGCGCAGCATCCTCGCTCTCTTGAGCAACTTGTAGAGGAGGAATTGCGCGCGGTCGGCACCGCTCACCTCCACCACGGAGTCGAGAGCTTCGATCCATTCTTCGGTTTCTGCGGGATCGAAATCGGGGAGCTGTTGTTTGAACTCGTCGAATGCCATGGCCACCTGCCGTCGGGGGTCGGTTCGAGGTCGACCGGGAGGACGACCATTGTGAACTCGTGATCTCCGAGACCAAGCTAGGTCAGGCTCGTCCAAAGATCCACCTTCGAGGACCCAGGGGTGGCGAGGGAAGGGAGCGACGGGGTGGACTTTCGCGGGGAATGGATCTGGCGAAGGGGCGAAGCTGCGGCTAAGCTGCCCCACGGCCAGGGCCTGCCCGAGCCCGGTCGGCGAGACGTGGTCGGGACAGTGAAGGAGAGTTCCATGAAGATCCTCTGTTGTGTGAAGCAGGTGCCGGAGAAAGATGCGCGCATTCGCGTGGCCGACTCCGGGGATTGGATCCATTCCGAGGGGTTGGCCGTTGCCATCAGCGAGTGTGATCGCTACGCCGTCGAAGCCGCATTGCGGTTGAAGGAAGCGGTGGATGGCGAAGTGGCCGTGCTCTTGGTGGGCGGCGAACAGGGTTCGAAGTCGGTGAAGGAAGCCCTGGCCATGGGATGCGATCGCGCGATCCATGTGATCACCGACGAGCTGACCCGATCCGATCCCTTCGTCATCTCCAAGGTCTTGGCCAAAGCGGTGGAAGACGAGGGATTCGACCTCGTACTCACCGGTCAGCAATCCGATGACCTCGGTTACAATGCGGTGGGGCAGATGTTGGCCCAACATCTGGGAATGTCCCACGCGCAGATCGTATTGAGTGTGGATCCGGTGGAGGACGGGCGTATCCGGGTGAGCCATGAGCTTGACAATGCCCTCATCGAGACCATCGAATTGTCGTTGCCGGCAGTCCTGGGAGTCCAGAGCGGGATCAACGATGTGCGATATGCCTCCCTCAAGGGGATCATGCAGGCCAACTCCAAGCCGCAGAAGAAAGTGACCCTCGAAGAGCTGGATTTGAGCGCAGAGGATCTGACTCCCAAGTTGCGGATCGAGAAGGTGGGATTCCCAGTCCGCACCAGTCAGGCCGAGATGATCGAAGGTGATGCCGCAGCTGCGGCCCGTACACTCGTGGACAAGCTCCGCACCGAGGCCAAGGTCCTGTAGGGCCCAAAGGGGGTAGATGAAGATGAACAACAAGATTCTCGTCGTGGCCGAGGTCCGGGACGGAGCGCTCAAGGGGATTTCCAAGGAGGCCATGGTATTCGCGGCCGCCGCTTCCAACTCTCTTTCGGCGGAAGTGGTATCGGTGGCTCTCGGAGCCGACCTCTCCCAGGTCGCGCCCGCCCTGGCCGCCTGCGGTGGCCGCCGAAGTCTGCAGGTCGAAGACCCAGGGCTCGATCCCTACACCCCCGAGGCCTACGTGGAGGCCTTGTCGCAGGTCATCTCGAAAGAGGATCCGGCGATGGTGGTGATCGGACACAGCTACCAGGCCATGGATTTCTTTCCCCGATTGGCCGCGGCCCACGGGGGAGCGCTGGTGCCCGATGTCACGGCCATGGATGCCGATGGCGCCTTCACCCGGAAGGTCATCAATGGCAAGCTCGATGCGCGGACGGTTCCCGCCGAGGGCGTGCGGATCTTCGTCAGCCTGCAGCAGGGCGCCTTCCCGGTGACCGAGTTCTCGGGCGAAGCTCAGGTCGAGTCCTGTTCCGTCGACCTCTCCGGAGTCACCCCCCGCAAGGTGATCGAGATCGCTCCGGCCGAGGTGGGCGAGGTCGATCTCGCCGCGGCGGAGAAGATCGTGTCGGGGGGGCGCGGAGTCGGCGACAAGGACAAGTTCCAAATCGTCTTCGATCTGGCGGAAGCCATGGGGGCTGCGGTCGGAGCTTCGCGTCCACCCTGCGACGCGGAGTGGGTCGAGCATCAGCGCCAGATCGGGAGTTCCGGTCAGGTGGTTGCGCCCAAGCTCTACGTGGCCTTGGGGATCAGTGGTGCCATCCAGCACTTGGTGGGGATGCGGGGATCTCAGTGCATCGTGGCGATCAACAAAGATCCCAACGCGGCCATCTTCCAGGAGGCGACCTACGGCATCGTGGGAGACCTTCACGAGGTGGTTCCCGAATTGATCGCGGCTCTGAACGAGGCGAAGGAGTAGGCGCAAGCCACTCCTCTTCTGGATGTCGCAAGCCAGCAGCGAGGGCCTGACCTACGCCCACGAGAAGCGCACCGTGGCCGGGCTGGCCGGCATCTATCTTCTGCGCCTGCTGGGCATGTACATGGTTCTGCCGGTGCTCTCTCTCTACGCGAGCACTCTCGAGGGGCAGACTCCGATTCTGGTCGGCATCGCGGTGGGTTCCTACGGCCTGGCGCAGGCCCTCCTCCAGGTTCCCTTCGGGGTGTGGTCGGATCGCTACGGCCGCCGCCGGGTCATCGGGGGCGGCCTCGTTCTCTTCACCCTGGGCAGCGTGATCGCGGCGATGGCCCCGAATGTGGGTTGGTTGATCGTCGGTCGTACGCTGCAGGGGGCGGGGGGGATCGCGGCGGCGGTGGTGGCGTTCATCGCCGATGTCACTCGACCCTCGGGTCGGGCCCAAGCGATGGCGGTGTTGGGAGCGTCGGTGGGGGTGGCCTTCGCCATCGGCATGATCAGTGGACCCAGCTTGGCCGCGCGTTTCGGAGTCCCCGGACTCTTCTGGTTCACCGCGGCCTTGAGCGCCGTGGCCACGGTCTACGTCAGCTTCGGTATCCCTCGGCCTCCCAAGCATGTTCACGATGCCAGCGTGGAATGGACGCCGGGCTACCTTCGCGAGGTCTGGGCCTTCGGGGCCCTGCGCCGCCTCGACTTGGGGGCGACCCTCCTGCACACCATGGTCACCTGCATGTTCGTCGTGGGTCCGGGACGGCTGGCCGCCTACCTTCCGGTCTCCGATCACGGCCGGGTCTATTCCGTTCTCGTTCCCGTGGGTCTGCTCCTCATGGGAATCTCGGCCGCGGTGGCGGATCGGTGGGGGCGGCTGAAGGAGGCGATCCTCTCCGGGTCGGTCTTTCTGGCGGCAGGGGGTATTGCTCTCCTCCTGGGGCCCGATCGCTTTTGGACCATCGTCTTCGCCATCGGCTCTGCCATCGCTGCGGTGGCAGTGGCAGAGCCCGCCGCGCCGGCCATGGTCACCCGCCTTGCCCGTGACGAGGCCAGAGGAACCGCGGCCGGGGCCTATCACATGTGCGAATTCGCGGGCTCCTTTCTCGGGGGACTGGTGGGTGGGTTCTTGCTCCACCGCCCCGAGGGCCTGGGCTGGGTCCTGCTCGGAGGCGCTCTCCTCTGGCTGACGATCGCCGCCGGGTTGCCTCGGCTGAGCGGTCGCGCCTAGCGGTCGAGGTCCGAGAGGTCTCGATCCGCGCCGTGGCCGGAGTGGCCCCAGTAGGATTCTTCACTGAGGGCCGACCTCGGGAAGACGGTCCAGATCATCGCCAGGCTCAGGATGAGCAGAATGACCACTCCCAAGGGGAGCTGCCAGGGGATGAGTCCTCCGCCCAGCTTCTCTTCGATTTCCGCCCAGGTCCGAACCGGTGTGGGTTGGAGCAGGATCTTCAGGACCCACCCTCCGATCAGCGCACAGTAGATCACCCAGTAGTTGCGGACGAAACGGGCCCGCAAGGCGGCCCGGAACGAGATCTTGAAGACCGGATGGAGCAGATCTTCGGCCACCCTCGCTCCCCAGGCCGCATCCTGACTGACTGGATCGCGGCGGAGGATGGGACCGTAGAAATTCTCTTCGATCTTTCGAACTCGATAACGCCAGACATCGAAGAATCGGAAGCGTCGGGCCTCGAAGGAGAGGAAGGCGGTGATGAGCAGCATCCCGATGATGAGCACCCAGTGGGTGTGGTTCTGGCCATCGAAGCTGAATGTGAGCAGACCCGCGGTGGTGATGATGGACCAGTTGGTGGTGTTGTCGAGTCGCATGCGCCAGGAGTTGGCGCGGTAGAGTTCCCCGCGGTAGAGGTGCACGATGGCCGCGATGTACTCTTGACGTTCGAGAGACTTGGCTTCGTAATCGGCGTGCTGGCCTGGTTCTTCGAACATGGGACTCCCCGTGGGTTGGGCGCTGCATGGGAGCATCCGCGCGTGACTCTCCTGGGTCAGCGCCGTCGGGAGCAGCATAGTCCGTCGCCGTCGTCCTGTCTCGATTCGATGCAGAAAGTCCATGCGCATCCTCGAAGTCGGAAAGTACTACCCTCCGCACCGCGGCGGAATGGAGAGCAGCCTCGAGGCGCTCTGCCGGGGCTTGGTCGCCCGCGGTCACGAAGTCCACGCCCTGGTCGCGGCCGAGGGCAGGTCGGCTTCGATCGCGTCGGTCGATGGGGTGAGGGTGGAGCGACTCGAGAATTGGGGGGAATTGCGATCGGTCCCTTGGGTTCCCACGCTCTTCTCACGGCTGCGCCGATTGCAGACACAGTGGCGCCCCGATGTGGTCCACCTTCACCTGCCCCATCCCCTGGCCATGTGGGTTTGCCGGTGGTCGATGGGGAACACTCCGTTGGTGGTGACCTATCACAGCGACATCGTGCGTCAGCGATGGCTGGGGCGGCTCATCTCTCGGGATCGACAGAAGGTGTTGGGGCTCGCTCGGATCATTCACGTGAGCAGTGAGGCCCTGGCCGCCGAGAGCCGTGATCTCCGTCCGCATCGGCAGAAGTGCCAGGTCGTGCCCTTCGGAGTCGAGGTGGACTACTTCCGCCAACCCGATCCCCTTCGGAGTCAGCGGTGGCGCGAAAAGGTCGGACCCGACTACGCGCTCTGCGTCGGGCGGCTGGTCTATTACAAAGGCATCGATGTCCTCTTCGAAGCTCTCCGCGAGACCACGATTCCGCTGGTCATCGTGGGAGAGGGACCCCTCCGCACGGAGTGGGAAACCCTGGCCCAGGTGTTGGGACTGGCCGACCAGGTGCACTTCGTGGGCGAGGTGAGCCGGGAGTCCTTGCGTGCGCTCTACCAAGGGGCGCGCCTCTTCGTACTGCCGAGCCAGGAGAGGTCCGAGACCTTTGGAGTGGTGCAGCTCGAGGCGATGGCGGCGGGATGTCCTCTGGTGGTGTGCCGGGCCTCGGGGGGAGTGGCCTCGGTGCACGAGGAGGGAAAGACCGCGGTTCTAGTCCCACCTCGCGACCCCTCGGGACTGCGGGAGGCCATCGTCGAGCTTTGGGAGGATGAATCCCGGCGCCGTGAAATGAGCACTGCGGCCTTGCACCGCGTCCGGGCCTTCTTCGACCAGTCGCGGAGTGTGGAGCGGATCGAAGGGCTCTTGGCTCAGGCGGTACGGGGCACGAGCACCGCGCCGTAGGTCGCACTGAACCACTCTTCCAAGACCGGGGGGGGAAGGAATCCAGGCCCGCGAGGGCTCCGGGTCCCACCCGCACTTCGCGGTCGATGTCGAAGGTCCGGTCCTCCGACAACCAGCGACGGAGGTCGGCGATCCGGGTGGGGTGGACGTGGGACTCGAAGTGCTCGACGAGGTCTCGGCCGTGAGATCGCATTCGCTTCGCCCGGTCGGGATCGGTCTCCTGCGCCGCGCGGGATTCGATGATCCGACGGCTGGCTTCGGCCAGCGTCTCTCTCGAGAAGAAGGCCTGGCACCACGGCAAGTGCAGGACATCGGCCAGGTGGGAACCCCGAGGCGAGAGCCAGGGGTTGAACAGGAGCAGGAGTCGCCCGTCCTCGCGCAGACACCGACGCATCTCGCGGAGGGCGCTCCGCGGATCGGGAAGGTGTTCGAGGGCGTCGGCGGTGACGATGCGGTCGAAGGTGGAGGATGCGAAGGGCAGGCGAGCCGCATCCCCCCGGGTCCATGCGATGGACGGGCCCCGTCTGGAGATCCGATAGGCCTCGGCAGCGACGAGGTGGTCGTGGTCGATGTCCAGCGCGGACCATCGGGTGGAGGCCGCGGATGCTTCGACCAGGCGGAGAGTCTTGCCTCCCAATCCGCAGCCCACGTCCAGAGCCCTCTCGACCGGTCCCGGGCAGCTCCGCCACAGGCGCAGCGCCACCTCGCTGGTGTCGTACTCCCACTGCGCGTAGGCCAGGGAGTCGGAGTCCCCGGGCAGGGCGGGTGCCGGCAGCAAGCGGTTCGAGACTTGCAGGAGGCGCACTGCGATGTGGCGGTGGAGAGAGGACACGATGGAACGCGGGTTGGAGTTGGTGCGAGGACCGGAGTAGGATCGAGGATCTGCCGCGCCGGAGGCTATCACGTTCCCTCCCGCGGCCCTAGTCGAGATGGGGATTCGCATGCGCCATGCCATCAGCATGAGAAGGAAGGGCCTCCCCCAACTTGCGGGTTGGCTCGGCCTGCCCGCAGTGCTCTTGGTGGTCGGCGTCTGCGCTTGGATCGGCGGGCACGACATCCTGGCCCAGCGCTACTCCCTGTGGCCCCTGAGTGTGAATGCGGCGCTGCGTCTGCAGGACCTCGGTCGCCTCGCGTTGGTTGCGGTCGCGGCCTTCGCTCTCTGCGTCCAACTTCCTCTGCGCGCATGGGGGGCTCATCCCCCGCGGTGGCCCTTTCTGGCCTGGCTCTGGTCGGTGGGAGGGGTGCTTCCGGCGTGGGCCTATCTCGGCTTGCAGTTCAACCGATACCGCATCCCCGAACTCTGGAGAGAAACGACCTCCGTGGGCCCTGCTTCGCTCCCGTTGGCATTGACCAGTCCCCGGGTGTGGGGAGTGAATCTGGGATTGAGTCTGGGAGCGCTGATCTTGGTCTGGGCCTTGGCGCGGGGCTGGAAGCTCGTGCTGCCCCGACTGGCCTGCTATCGGGCGCCCCGGTGGTGGCGAGGTCTGGCTCTGGTGGGAGCCTTGGCTCTGGTGGTCCTCTCCGTGGCGCCTCTGGACCGACTCCGGCCCCTCCCCTCGGGGGGAGATGTGATCCTGATCTCTCTCGATGCCTTTCGCGCCGATCGGCTCGAGGCCTACGGGGGACCGCCAGAACTCGCCCCCAACTTGAATCGCTTCGCGGAGGACGCCACGGTCTTCGACCGCGCCTACTGTCAGGAGCCGTGGACCCTGACGAGCCACATGTCCATGCTCACGAGCCTCTATCCCGACGTCCACGGCCTCGACTTCGGTCGTGCCCTGCCGCCGGAGGTGTGGACCCTCCCCGAACTCTTCCGGGAGGCGGGATGGAGGACCTACGGCAGCGTCTACGATTGTCTCTTTCTCGAGCCCCGTTTCGGCTACGGACAGGGCTTCGATTCCTATCAGGTGAATCGATGGAGAGCGGGAACCCGGTCGCGAGCCATGGCCGATCGTCTTCTCGATCACGGTCCCGCCTTCGTCTTTCTCCACTTCTACGACCCCCACAGTGATCGCGGCCCCATTCCCTATCTCTCGGAGTCGAAGTGGAGGCAGCGCTTTGCTCCAGGAGCCGCATCTGCCTTCGAGGGTTGGGCCGGTCCCGGGGGAGCCAGCGAGACCCTGTATCTCGTCAGCCAGGGGAAGTGGAAGCTCGACGCGGCGCAGGGCCAGGCTCTGCGCGAGCTCTACGATGCCGGGATTGCGGAGACCGACGCGGCGGTGGGGAGCTTTCTCGACGCCCTTCGAGCCGCGGGCCGATACGACGAGGCGCTGATCGTCGTGGTGGCGGATCATGGAGAAGCCCTCGGAGAGATGGGACGCGAGCGTCCGCACTACATGCACGAAGAGCTCCTCGAAGTGACCTTGCACATTCCTCTGATGATCAAGTACCCCGCGAGTTGGTCCGGAGTGCGGAAGGCGCGGTCCGCGGAACTCGCGGAGACCGTGGACCTCCTCCCGACCCTTTGCTCGGTGATGGGGGTGGCACCCGCGGATCCGGTGCAGGGCCATCCCTTGCCCGATGGGGGACCGACTCCTCGGGAGTTCTCCTTCGCTCGCAGCGGAGAGGACTATGCGATCACCTCCCAGGAGGGGGTTCGCCTGCACTATCGGTGGTCCGAGTCGGGAGGGGTGGACTTCCTCGATCCCCAGGAGGGGAGTGCCGAGCTCCGCGACCGGGCGGTCGAAGCCATCGCCCGATTACACCGGGCCAACCAGATCCTGGCCCAGCGTCTGCGGGGGGAAGCAGTGGGACTCACCGCCGCGGACGAGGAATTGCTGCGGTCCTTGGGCTACGTGCAATAGTCCTGGGTCTCGGCCCAGCCGCGCCAGGCCGGCGCCGCTTCAGCGCACCAGGGCCAGACGGCTCGTCTCCCGCCGATCTCCGTGCACCAGTCGGGCTAGGTAGACTCCGCTGGCACAGGCCTCCCCCCGGTCGTCGGTGCCGTCCCAGGGAAGCACGTGGGATCCCGCGGCCAGGTCGTCTTGGAGCAGCCGGCGGACTCGGCGACCGCGGCCGTCGTAGATCTCCAGACGCGTGGGGCCTGCGGTCGCGAGGTCGAAGCGGAGAGTGGTGCGAGGATTGAAGGGATTGGGGACCGCACGCAGAGCCAGTGCGGTCGGTGCCGACGGCGCGGCGGTGGCATTGACCACGGTGAAGGTTCCGATCGCAGTCGAGCGTTCGGCCCCCAGGGGATCGGAGGCGGTGACTTGCCAGTAGTAGGTCCCCGCGGCCAGGGGGAAGGGGAGCTGGAGGCTGGTCGCCGTAGCTGCATCGATGTCGGCTCCGGTCGACAGGGAGGGATCGCTGCCCAGTCGAATGCGGAAGGTGATCGGCGAGTCCCCGTTGGGGTCTGCCGGAAGAGACCACTGGAGGAGGGGTTGGTTGTCGGTGAGAACTGCACCGTTGGCGGGCGATTGCCGAAAGAAGGGGGCGGGTGGGGCGTTGTAGTAGACCCGGAAGAAGGGACGTCCACTCGCGGGCAAGCCACCTCCGCCCGCCATCTTCCAGAATACCGTCTGTCCGTTGCTCCCACTCAGATCCCAACCGTCGGCGGCAAAGCCCACGCCGAACCACCCCTGATTCCCGATGCGATCGGAGAGGTTCTGGACCGCAGTCTGCCCGAGGTCGATGGCGTGGGCGCCGGTCGCGAAGTGGTCGACGAAGTAGAGCCCGCCGGTGTAGCCGCGGGCGTCGTCGTACAGTCGCTGCATGTCGAAGCTGTCGAGGGAGGAGTTGGGGGTGATGTTGCGCTCGAGGGCGGTGATGCCCACTCCCTCGTAGGGATAGAGATTCTGGGACAGGACTTCGAACCAGGCCTCGACCCGGAGGATCTGTCCGGCCACGAGTTGCGAGGGAAGGTGAGCGGCCATGATCCCGACCGTCTCCTGGAGGACGTAACCGCTCTGCGCCAGCCCGCTCACGAGGAGATCGTAGGTCTGTGCCAGGGGGTCGTAGCCGTACTGATAGTTGAACCCGTCCGAGGTGACCCGGGCCACGGTGGCCGTCGCCATCCACTGTTGGGGATCTGCTTTGCCGGGGAGAAAGACCTCGCAGGGGATGTCCACGTAGCTCTCCTTGGCGGCTTTCGACCGGTACTCCGGAACGTGGTTCCAGTCCTGCACCAGGCCTTCGTCGAGGATGCGCGGAGTGGGGAGCGGAGCCGTCGGATCGAAGCGCAGCTCGGAGAGTCCCGCACCGACGACCGTCGACGGCAAGAGAGATGCGGCGACGAGGGACAGGGAAAGTGTGGACAGACGCATGTCGGCTCCTGAGCTCGACCGCGAGGTGCATCAAGTGTAGCACGGGCTGGGGGACCAGAACTCGAACCCCGATCCCGCCGGAGGCGGTGGGGAGAGGTGGAACGATGGTGGAAGACTTCCGTTTTTTGCGGCCGTGGACGCAGATGCTTCCCCAGGATTTCCCCTGCGTTCTCGCAGTGGTCGGGAGTGGTGCGAAGACCACCCTGATCGCGCGGCTCCACCGGGAATATCGTAGGGAGGGGCGAAGGGTCCTGGTCACCCGCAGCGCCCCCGGTCCGGCGCCGGCCGGAGACTTCGGAGAGTTGGTGGAGACCGACGTCGATGTGCGACAGATTCTCGAGCGGGAGGGAAGTGCGATTCTGGAGAGGGCCGGAGTGGAAGTCGATCTACGGGAGTGGGCGGAATGCGTCGGCGCGGAGGTGGTGCTGGTCGAAGCGCAGGCCTCGACCGGATCCCTGGTCTGGCCCGAAGCTCCTCCGCCGGCCCTGCCACGGGGATGCACCTTCGCCTGCGCGGTGGCCAACCTTCAGGCCCTGGGTCGTCTTTGGTCGCCTGAAGTCGTGCACGCGGATCCGGGGCAGACCGATCCCACTCGTCGGGTGGAAGTCGGGGATCTGTTGGCGTCGATGCCGCGGTCCACGACCGGGGACGGTCGTCTGGAGGGCGGTGTTCCCTGGATCCCCTTCCTGACGGGCTTCGGCGCCCTGCGTGACATCGACGCCATGTTCTCGATCGGACGGGAACTCTGGGAGGAACACGGCGCGCGGTGGCTGGGTTTCGGGGAATTGCTCGGCGACGAGCGACGAGATCTCGCCGATCGCGCCGGAGTGGAGGACACTCCGGCCGCGCAACAGTTCCTGCAGGAGGACCGGATCTACGTGATCTACCCCGCTTCGGTCGACTCGGCTTGAGTCGCGAGCCCCGCGCACCTATACTGCCGCCGTCGCCCCCTGTCCGCTCTCCAACGAAAGGTTGCTCGTGACTCAGGAGCTGCTCCACCGTGCGCTCGACGAGGTGGAATTCGTCGCCTTCGACACCGAGACGACCGGCCTCGTGCCCGCCCATGAACGCATCGTCGAAGTCTCCGGAGTGCGCTTCCGCCTCGACGGAGAACTCTCGACCTTCGAGAGCCTGGTCAACCCTGGGCGCCCGATTCCCGACGCAGCCATCCGGGTCCACGGGATCCACGATGCGGATGTCGCGGACCAGCCCGATGCCGGAGTCGCTCTCCAGGCATTCGCTCGATTCGCGGAGGGAGCGGTCCTTCTGGCCCACAATGCAGAATTCGACGTGTCCTTCTTGTCCCACGAGGCGGTGCGGCATGGGGTGTCGCTGCCGCCGCTGCCGGTGTTGGATACGGTGGAGATATCGCGGTCGCTCCGGAGCGACCTCCCCAATCACAAACTCGAGACCATCTCCAAGGCTCTCGACTGCGCGGCTCCGACCTACCACCGCGCGCTTGCGGACTCCCAGACTCTGATGCGCACCTTCTTGAAGCTCATCGAGGACAGCGTGGCCGACAAAGATTTCCAGGCCCTCTTGGCGTTGACCTCTGGCGCGCTTAGCTTCGGTCCCGACGAGCGACTCTGGATGTGGTTGCCTCCGCACCTGAAGGCTCTCGAGGATGGCCTCACCGCAGACCAAGTGGTGACCATTCTCTACGAGCCCGAAGGCAAGCGACAGGAGACTCGAGACATTCGGCCCCGAGGTTGGATGCGTCGTCCGGGGGCCGCCTATCTCATGGCTCACAGCGACCGCGACGGCAGTGACCGGAGCTACCGGCTGGATTGGATCCAGCGCGCCCAGTACGCTCAGGCGACCCTCTTCTAGGGGCCTTTCTTTTCTTCGAGCCAGAGTCTCCGGGAGGAGCGATGCAAAGTACGGCCAGCGACGAATTGCAGCTCGGCCTCGAGAAGAAGCTGAAGTCCTATCGTCCGCGGACCAAGGGGACTCGCCGAAAGCTATTGGCGGGAGTGGCGCGGGCCATCGCCAAGCGCGCGGACGAGGACTATCTCCTCGAGGCCGGTGGTCAGCGATGGCTCGAGGACAGCGAGGCCCTCCTCCACTTCATCGAACAGAGGCGAAAGGGAGAGGTGTTGGTCCGCGTGCTCGGACCGGACGAGGCATCGGGTCGCAATCACTCGGTGGTCAATACCTGTCTGCCGGACCAGGTCTTCGTGGTGGATACTCTGCGGCTCTGCTTCGAGCAGCTCGGACTGCCCACCTCTCTGCAGCTCAATGTCATCGTCAACGTGGGGCGCACCGCCGCGGGCAAACTCAAGTCCATCGACATCGACCGGGACGACGCCAGGTCGGAGAGCATTACCCACTTCGAGATTCCCGCACTGACCCGCGCCAAGGACCGGCGCGAACTCGAGAAAGAGATCACCGACCGGATCTTGCAAGTGCGGGCCATGGCCGGCGATTTTCGCCGCATGCTGCGGCACCTGAAGGATCAGGTGAACCAATACGAGTTCCTGGCGAGTCTCTATCCTGAGCGCCGCGACGAAATCCTCGAGGCTCGGGGATTCCTGGAGTGGATCTCGGACGACAACTTCGTCTTCATGGGCATTTCAGGTCTCGCGATGGGCGACGGGGGAGATGAGTTCCGACTCGGACTCAGTCGTCTCAAGCGGGATCCCTTCGAGTTCTCTTACTCCCACGCGCGCCGTTTCGCCCGGGAACGCGCCAAGCGCAAGCCGCGGGACCTGGTCAGGATCTACAAGACCGGAGAGGAGAGCCGACTCCATCGTCGGGGCAAGATCGATGAGATCCTCCTGAGGACCTTTGATGATCGGGGGCAAGCGACCGGATGTCTGGCCATCCACGGCCTCTTCACCTACCGCGGAATTCAGGCCCGCGGCGCATCGGTGCCCCTGCTGCGGCGCAAGCTCGACGAGCTCATCGAGCAGGAGGAGGTCGTCGCTGGATCCTACAACTACAAGTCCGTGGTCAATGCCTTCAATGCACTTCCGGTCGAGTATCTCTTCGGCGCCAGCATCCCCGATCTGCGCCGGCTCATTCGGCGTACTCTGGCCTCGGAACGTTCCCACCGGATGGAGGTCCATCTCTCCGTCGGTGAGGAGAGACGCAGCGCCTTTCTCTTCGTGGTTCTGCCGCGGCAGAACTTCAGCGACGAGCTGAGGACCACGATTCAGGAGTACTTGCAGGGAGTGCTGGGGGCGAACTACGCCGACCATCGGGTGCTCATGAGCACCTATGGGGTGGCGGTGCTGCACTTCTACATGACCAGTCCGCGACCCATTCCCAAGCTCGATGTCCAGGAGGTGGAGGAAAGGATCACTCACCTCTCGGCGACCTGGGAGGATCGACTGCGGGATGCGTTGCTCCAAACGGAGGACCGCGAGCGGGCCATCGAGATCTACCGTCTCTATCGCCGGGCTCTGAGCCCTCGCTACCAGGTTTCCACCGACCCCGAGCAGGCGGTCACCGATATCCGCCGCCTGGAGCGAGTCCGGGCTGGGGAAGGCATGCAGCTCGGACTCTATCGAGATTCCGAAGACCAAGAGCAGAACACCATGAAGCTGCGGCTCTACGAGAGCGACGAGCTTCTGCTCTCGGATGTCATGCCGATTCTGGACCACTTCGGCCTGAGGGTGGTCAACAGCTTCGTGAATCATGCGCGTCTGTCGAGCGGTGAAGTCCTGGCGATGGAGACCTTCCGCTTCGAGCTGCAGGACGACGCGCTGGTGGAGGACGAAGAGCTGCGGACCAACTTCCTCGCCGCTCTGCGAGCGGTCTTCGACGGCGAGATGGCGAGCGATGCCCTGAATCGGGTATTGCTTCCGGCTCGCCTGCGGTGGCAGGAGGTCGACCTTCTTCGGAGCTATCAGGAGTACAGTCGTCAGCTGGGCAACGTCACCACACCGATGACTCTGTGGCCGGTCCTGGTCCGCCACGCGGACATCGTCAAGTCGATCATCGACTTCTTCGAACTCAAGTTCGGCCCTGATCGCAACGGACGGATCCCGACTCGACCTTCGGCCTCTCGTCTGCGCCGGTGCGAAGCCGCCCGGGCCAAGATCATCTCGGCCATCGACCGTGTGCAGTCCTTCCACGATGACCGTATTCTGCGAACCTTCGCGAATCTAGTGGAAGCGACTCTGCGCACGAGCTATTTCCGTCACGGGAAGGCCCACTCCACGATCGCCCACAAATTCGACTGCGCTTCAATCACCGCGATGACCGACCCTCGCCCTTGGCGTGAGATATTCGTGCACCACCGCAATCTCGAAGGTGTGCACCTGCGGGGAGGGAGGATCGCGCGAGGAGGCATTCGGTGGAGCGACCGTCTCGACGATTTTCGGACCGAAATCCTGGGGCTGATGACCACGCAGATGGTCAAGAATGTGGTGATCGTTCCGGTCGGAGCCAAAGGGGGCTTCGTGGTCAAGCGTTTGCCGGCGGATCCGGCCGAGCGCCGGGCTGCGGGTGACGCGCACTACGAGATCTTCATCCACGCCCTCCTGGACCTGACCGACAACCGGGTCGGAGACGAAGTGGTGCCGCCTCCAGAGGTCGTTTGCTACGACGAGGAGGATCCCTACTTCGTCGTGGCTGCGGACAAGGGTACGGCTCATCTCAGCGACACCGCGAATCGAATCAGCTCGGAGCGGAGCTTCTGGCTGGGCGATGCCTTCGCCAGCGGTGGAAGCAATGGCTACGACCACAAGGGGATCGGGATCACCGCGCGGGGCGCCTGGGTTTGCATTCGTCACCACCTCCGCGAACTCGGCATCCATCCGGAAAAGGACACCTTCACCTGTGTCGGAATCGGAGATCTCGGAGGGGATGTCTTCGGCAATGGGCTCATCGAGCATGCGACGACCCGTCTGTTGGCCGCATTCAATCACCTCCACATCTTCCTCGATCCAGATCCCGACCCCAAGCAGTCCTACCGGGAGCGCAAGCGCCTCTTCGATGCGGCCTATTCCGGTTGGGATGCCTACGACCCCAAGAAGATCAGTCGAGGGGGTGGGGTCTTCGATCGGCACGCCAAGAAGATCGAGTTGAGCGCGGCGGTTCGGGACATGCTCGGGGTGGAGGAGACGACGCTCAGCGGGAACGAAGTGGTGAGCGCGATCCTACGGATGGATGTCGATCTCTGGTACAACGGAGGGATCGGCACCTATGTGAAGGCGAGCCACGAATCCCACGCCGATGCCGAGGATCCGACCAACGACGCCGTGCGCATCGACGCTTCGGAACTCCGGGCCCGGGTCGTTGGCGAAGGAGGAAATCTGGGTTTGACCCAGGGAGCTCGCGTCGAATTCGCCAAGCTCGGGGGAAAGATCAATACCGATTTCATCGACAATGCCGGTGGGGTGAATACCAGCGACCACGAGGTGAATCTCAAGATCCTCTTCGCCCCCGAACTCCGTGCGTCCCGGTTGAAGGAGTCGGTTCGCAATCGCCTCCTGGAGCAGATCGAAGAGCAGATCACCGCCGACGTCTTGCAGGCCAATGGGGACCAGGCTCTGATGCTCAGCCTCGACGAACGGCGCAGCCAGAACGACTTGGCGCCCTTCGACGGGGTGATCGACGAGGTCTGTCGGCACTTCCAGGTCAAACGAGGCCAACTCGGATTGCCCACCGCGCGGGAGATGGACGAGCGCATGGCCCAAGGCGAGAGCTTGACCCGGCCGGAGCTCGCCACGGTCTCGAGCTTCGTCAAGATGAAGCTCTACAGTGAGCTCCTCGAGGACGAGAGTCTCTCCATGGAGGGTCTGCTGCCGGCCTTGCACAACTACTTCCCGCCTCTCATCCGTCGTAAGTTCACCGCCGCGATCGATGCGCATCGTCTTCGCCGGGAGATTGCCCTCACCCGTCTGACCAATCGGGTTCTCGATCACACCGGGGCAACCTTCTTCCACGAGATGGCCACGAATTTCGGCGCGGAACCGCGGCGGATATTCGAGGCCTATTCGCTCCTCAATCGCGCGGCCGATCTGTGGACGCTCAAGGACAGCATCTGGGATCTGGGGATCGAGGTCGGCTCCGAGACGAAGTACGAGGCGTTGCTGGTGGTGGAGGCTGCGCTCCGTCAGGGAACCCGGCATCTCCTGGAGCACTGGCCGGCCGAGGTGGTGGCCGACTACCTCGCCGACACCGGGTCCTATGCGGAGACCCTTGCGGCCTTCGAGGCGGGGGTGGAGAAGATTCTGGATCCTTCGTCCCGGGAAGGTGCGCAGAGACGCCGCGAGGCCTTCGTCACGGCCGGGATTCCCGAAGCCATGTCACGGCGCTTGGCCCTGGTACGTTATCTTCCTCGGATCTTGGTGGTGCTCGATCTGGCCGAGGAGGCGGAGCGCTCCCCCGAGGAGTTGGGGCGCGACTATTTCCGCATCGGTCGGGCGTCCCGGCTCTTTGCCACCATGCGATGGATCGACGAGCTGCGGCCCCGGGCCTACTACGACGCGCTGGCCTACCAGGCCCTCCGTCGTCAGCTCCACGATCTCCTGAGTGAGATGGTCCTGCGCCTCAGCGGACGGGAGGGCTCGGTCGAAGAGAGGCTGGCCTCCTTCCCGGCTCTGGAGGCGGCTCTGGACCAGCTGGATCGGATTCCGAGCGATTCTCTGGGGCCGGCCGCTCTGATGGTGATCGTCCAGCAGATCCGCCAGGCCCTCTGAGACCCACGGGAACTCGGGGCCGCGGTCCGGGTTGGATAACCAACGGCGATTGACAGTCCCGTGGGAGCGATACTACTTTTCTGGGTCTTTGGAATCCCGGATCGACAGACCGTCGCCCGAGAGATGCAGTAGACCCTCCTCGACCTATCTTGGAGAATCCTATGAGCAGGAAGCGCCTCCTTCGTCTCACCGCTGTCCTCCCCGCCGTCGTCCTCGTCGCCGGGGCCACGCTGGCTCGAGCCGAGTGCGGAGCGGCCGACAAGAGTTCAGCCGAGCAGAGTTATTCCACCGCCTACCAATTCGCCCAGGGCAATCAGTGGGCGGAGGCGATTCCCTCTCTGGTGATGGCCATCGATTCATGCCCTGAGCACTGGCCCAGCGTGGAGCTCATGGCGCAGGCCAAGATGCGCACGGGGGCCTGGTCCGACGCCGTCGACTACTACGAGCGTCTGATCAAGGGGAAGTTCGGGGGCATGCTCCTCGATGCCGGTCCCCAGGTGTTGCAACCCTTCGGCTTCGTCCTGCTCAAGAATCGCGCCTTCGACCGGGCGGAGCAGGTCTACGAAGCGATCCTGCGCACGGATCCCAACAACCTCAAGGCCCACGAGCGTCTGGTCTACTCCTACTCCAAGACCGAGTCCTTGGCCAAGGCCATCGACCACCTGCAGATCCTCTACGGGCTGAGCGAGGGAGACAAGAAGATCGAGTATGCCAAGAGGATCGGGAAGGCCTACGAGAAGCTGGGAGACCGGCAGGAGGCCGATCAGTGGTTCCAGACCGCCGGTGGCGGGAGTGGACTCTTCGGTGTGGGCGTGGATCAGATGAATCGCCAGGAGTGGAGCGCCGCCGTCGCGACCTTCCGCAAGTACCTCGAGGGCAGCTCGTCCAGTGTGGCGGGTTGGAAGAACCTGGGGCAGTCGCTCACCGCGCTGGGCAAGCACCGGGAAGCCATCGAGGCCTACGAGAAGGCCCTGGAGCTCAAACCCAGCCGCCACGACATCGCCGTTGCCCTCGGTTTCGCCTATTCCGAGGTGGGACGGTGGACCGATGCCGGACGCCTCGCCTCCGACGCCGTGGCCCAGTGGCCGGAGAGCGATGGGCAGGTCGGAGCGATGTACTTCTTGATGGGCAAGGTCTACGAGAAGCGGGATTCCGACTACGAGCAGGCGATCACGATGTTCGAGAAGGCCCGGAGCGACAGCTACTGGGGAGACCAGGCGGTCAAGGAGATCGGACGCCAGAAGCAGCTCATCGAGATCCGAGAGCTCCAGCAGAAGCAGGGCTGATCCACCCTTTCCCGTGACGTCGGGGGCAATTCTCGCTAGCTTCACCGCACCATGAACGCCCCCGCGTCACAGCTCGATCGCATCGAAGTCCCCGACCTCCGAGTGGCCTGCCGGATCGGTGTGGCCCCCGGCGAGTCCGATCACCCGCAGACCCTCCGGCTGAGCCTGCACATCCACCTGGATCTGCGCCGCGCCGGGAGGAGCGACCGCCTCTCCGATAGCGTGGACTACGCAGATCTGATCGACCGAATCGAGGCTCTGGTCCAGTCCCGAACCTGGGCCCTCCTGGAGGGCCTGGGCCAGGCGGTGTCGGAGCTGGTCCTATGCGATGCCCGCGTCGAAGGAATCACCCTTCGGGTGGAGAAAGTTCGTCCGCCCTGGGACCCATCACGAGGACCGGTCGCCATCCGCCTGCAGCGCCACCGCGAGGCATCGCACTCATGATGGGCGAGCGGTGGACCTACTTGAGCCTGGGTGCGAACCAGGGCGATCGAGGGGGGCAGCTCGCCACCGCCCTGGACGCTCTTCGGTCCTGGCCGGCGGTCGGTCAGCTGGAGACGAGTGGGGTCTACGAGACCGCGGCGGTGGAATGCGGGCCGCAGCCGGACTACTGGAACCTCTGTCTGCGGGCGGTGATCGAGGTCCATCCCGAGAAGCTCTTGGCCTGGACCCAGGACCTCGAGAGTAGAGCGGGGCGCGCCCCGAATTCCCATCGGGCTCCGCGGGAACTGGACATCGACCTTCTCGTCCACCGACAATGTCGGCGGAGTTCCGAACTCCTGACCCTCCCTCATTCCCGGATGGAAGATCGCCGATTCGTGCTCGAGCCGCTGCGGGACCTCGATCCCCAGCTGCGCCTGCCGAGTGGAGTGCCGGTGGAGGAGCGCCTTCGGAGTCCCGAGGTGGCGCGGCAGAGGCTTCGGCGCCTGGGAGATGTCGACCTGCTGTGGGCTCTGGCCGGGAAGGGGGAGGCATGAGTGTGGAGTGCCCCTGGAATTACATCGTGGTGGAAGGGGTCATCGGCGTGGGCAAGACTTCGCTCTGCCGAGTGTTGGGAGAGACCCTCGGCGCGACCCTCAATCTGGAAGTGGTGGAGGAGAATCCCTTTCTCGAGAAGTTCTACCGCGACCGGGAGGCCCACGCCTTCGTGACCCAAATGTTCTTTCTGTTGAGCCGCTATCGTCAACAGCAACAGATGGTGCAGCGGGAGCTCTTCGGAGAAAGGATGGTCTCCGACTATCTCTTCGCAAAGGATCGCATCTTCGCCAACATCAATCTGGCCGATGACGAGCTCCGCCTCTACGAGAGCGTGGCCGATGTCCTCGAGGAGCGCGTCCCTCGGCCCGATCTGGTAGTGTACTTGCAGGCCAGCACCGAAGTGATCATGCAGCGCATCGCGTGGCGGGGACGAAGCTTCGAGCTGGACATGGACGTCGAATACATCCAGACCCTGAACGAGGCCTACAACTACTTCTTCTTTCACTACGAGGAGAGTCCTCTGCTGGTGGTGAATTGCAACGACCTCGATTTCGTGCGGCATCGGAGCCATCGCGAAGAATTGGAGTCGCAGATCTTCCAGTCGTTTCACGGGACGCGCTACTTCGTCCCCTCATGGTCGGATGAGTCATGAAGAAGACCACCGCGCCGGATCTCATCGAGCTCAAGCGTCGAGGAGAACGCATCGTGGTGCTGACGGCCTACGATTACACCACGGCGCGCATCGTCGACGGAGCAGGGGTCGACGCCCTGTTGGTCGGGGACAGTTTGGGAATGGTGATCCAGGGCCACGAGACCACGCTCCCGGTGAGCTTGGACGACCTTCTCTACCACACGCGTTGCGTGGCGCGGGCGAAGCCCAGCGCGCTCCTTGTCGCGGACCTTCCCTTCGGCACCTTTCAACGGGGCCCGGAAGCCACCTTGGATGCCTCGATCCGTCTGGTGCAGGAGGCCGGGGCAGAAGCGGTGAAGATCGAAGGTGCGGAGGACCGACTCCTCTGCATCGAGAGGGTGGCCAAGGCGGACATTCCGGTCTGGGGACACCTGGGTCTCACCCCGCAGTCCGTCCACGCCTTCGGGGGGTATCTCGTCCAGGGGCGTGACGACATCGATGCCCGGCGCATGGTCGATGCGGCTCGGAAGATCGAGGCAGCGGGGGCCAGCGCGATGGTCCTGGAGTGCATCCCCGCCGGTCTGGCGGAGGAGATCACCGGCAATGTCGGCATTCCGACCATCGGCATCGGGGCCGGCCCCGGTTGCGACGGCCAGGTGCTCGTCTTCCATGACCTCCTCGGCTTCATCGCGGACTTCCAGCCCCGCTTCGTGAAGCGCTACGCCGAAGGAGCCACCTTGTTGGGCGAAGCCCTCCGGCGCTTCGCCGATGAAGTCCGGTCTGGAGAGTTTCCGGCCTCGGAACATTCCTTTTCCATGAGCCCGCGTCAACGAGAGAGCACCCCGAATGCCGCGGGTCCGGACGGAGATTCCTGAAATGGGAGAGTCCTCGGGGCCCACCCCCATCCTGCGCAAGGCCGAAGAGTTGCGCGCTCTGCGGCGCGACCTCGAGGGGAGCGACCATCCGGTGGTCTTCGTTCCCACGATGGGAGATCTCCATCAGGGGCATCTGGACCTGGTGCGCATCGCCAGGAGCTTCGGGCCGACCATCGTTTCGGTCTTCGTCAATCCTACCCAGTTTTCTCCTGGGGAGGACTTCGACCGCTATCCTCGTCGTCTCGAGGCCGATCGGGAGAGACTCCGCGCACTGGGGGTGGACGCGATCTACGCGCCGTCGGTCGACGACGTCTACGTCCCGGGAGATCAGACCCGGGTCGAGGTTCGAGGGTTGACCGACCCTCTCTGTGGCCAGCATCGGGAAGGACACTTCCTCGGGGTGACCACGGTCTGTACCAAGCTCTTCAACATCGTACGGCCCCAGGTGGCGGTCTTCGGTCAGAAGGACGCGCAGCAATGTCTGGTGATCCATCGGCTCCTGCGTGATCTGCACTTCGACATCGATCTGTGCATCGGGCCGACCGGCCGAGCGGAAGATGGTCTGGCCCTCAGCAGTCGCAATCGTTACCTCAGTCCTGAGGAGCGGGAGGTGGCGAGGGTTCTTCCCCGTGCTCTCGATCGGGCCCAGGCCCTCCTGGAGGAGGGCGAGCGTGGACGGGAGCTCATCGAATCCGCGATGCAGGAGGTATTGGCGCAGCCCGAAGTGCGGGTCGACTACGCGGACCTCCGTCGGGTCGAGGATCTCGGACGCAGCGACATGGTCGAGGGACGCGTGGTGGCCGCAGTGGCGGCCACCGTGGGTGGGGCTCGGCTCTTGGACAACCGTTGTTTCGAAGTCGGGAGGGAGCGGGTTCGGTTGGCTCCTTTGCTCGACGAGTGCACGCCGGCCCATCTGGCCCGGCGTTGGCCGATGCAACAGGAACTTCCGGAGGAATTCCTTTGAAGAACATCTACGCCGTAGTGTTGGCCGCGGGCAAGGGAACTCGCATGAAGAGTGATCTGGCCAAGGTGCTCCATCCCCTCGGAGGCAAACCCTTGGTCGAGCACGTCCTCGCATCGCTGTCGGAGCTCGGAGCTCGCCACAGCGTGGTGGTGGTGGGGCATCAGGCAGACGCGGTTGCGGCTCGGTGTCGGGCTCCCGGAGTGGATACCGCGTTGCAGGAAGATCAGCTCGGAACCGGGCATGCGGTGCTCCAGGCTCGGGCCGCGCTGGAAGGACAGGAAGGGCACACCCTGATCCTCTGCGGAGATGTTCCGCTCATCCGTCCGCGAACTCTTCGGGCTCTCGTCGATGTGGCGACCTCCCGTCCTGCCCAGGTGGTGGGAGCGGTGCTGACGGCCGTGACCGAGGACGCCACCGGTTACGGACGCATTCTCCGCGATGCGGAGGGCGCGGTGGTGGGGATCGTCGAGGAGAAGGATGCCACTGCCGAGCAGCGAGAGATCCGCGAGTACAATACCGGCACCTACTGTTTCGACAATGCACGCCTCTGGAGCGCGCTGGATCGACTCGGGTCGGACAATGCCCAGGGCGAATTCTACCTCACCGACGTGGTGGAGATTCTGGTCCGGGACGGGCATCGGGTCGAGGCCGTGATCTGCGAGGACGAACGAGAGGTGCAGGGGATCAATACTCCCGAGGACCTGGCCCGAGCCACTCGAGATGCAGAGGCCATGAGGCAGGGTGAGCGAGCATGACCCTGGTGCGGCTCTTTCTGCTGGTGGCGCTTGGAGTCGCTCTACTCTCGATGGGGTGGACCTTGGTCGACCGCAGCCAGCCCGCACCGCTGCCTTCCCTCGAAGTGGAAGTGCTCAACGGTTGCGGCGTGGACGGAATCGCGGCGCGGGTGGCGACCGAGCTCGAGGCCCTGGGGCAGGTCGTGGCTCGGGTGGAGAACGCGCCGCGGAAGGACTACGAGCGGACCCTCCTCGTGGATCGGAGGGCGCGGCCCCTCCTCACCGCTCGGCTGGCGGAGCGGATTGGGGGCATTCCCCTGTTGCTCGAGCGGGTGGACGGCAGTGATGTGGATGTGACCCTGGTTCTGGGTCAGGACGCCGAAGAGCTCGGGATCTTGACCTCGCGGCCTTCGATGCTAAGGTAGGCCGGTTGACGCAGGCTCCCTGGGGGCCGGAGATGAATGTGTTCGATTCGGCGGGCCGGATCTGACGGGAGTGTGTGTCCTGAGCAAACGATCGATCGGCTTCTTGGCCCTCACCTTCTTTCTGGGTATATTGGTCGGGAGCGTGCTGGGGCAGGCGATGGGTCTCTTTCTGCCCGCGGACAGCGTGGCGCATCAGCTCTTCGTCCAACAGCATGATGACATCGGATTCGATCCGGTTCGGATCGATCTGATCGTGTTCGAGATCACCGTTGGATTCATGGTCAGGGTGAATCTCATGAGTG
Source organism: Candidatus Krumholzibacteriota bacterium (assembly GCA_024276305.1). Classification (GTDB taxonomy): domain Bacteria; phylum Krumholzibacteriota; class Krumholzibacteriia; order JAJRXK01; family JAJRXK01; genus JAJRXK01. Next base: position 21,001 of record JAJRXK010000018.1, on the reverse strand, counting down.
TCGTGGGGATCTTCGTGGTGGCGCAACTACTGCGATGGTTCCGATGAACGATCGCACCAATCCTCTGGACTCGTCGTCTGGCCTCCCCGTCGGACGAGAACGAGGTGAGCGAAGATGGCAATGAGCTTGGGCCTTGGCGCCCTGACACTCGCCTTCTTGCCGACCATCGGTTGGCAGGAGACGCTGGTGATCTTCGGCATCATCCTGATTTTCTTCGGACCGAAAAAGCTTCCGGAAATCGCGGATGCTCTCGGTGCCTCGATCCGGCGGTTCAAGAATGCGACCGCCGAGATCAAGAACGACATCGAATCGGACAAGCACGACGATCCTTCCTAGGCTCGTGCGCCTGGCGCGCCCCCGGGTGAGGATTGCATCGGATCGCGACGGCGATCGAGGCGGCCTGGGGGAGGCATGAATCTACAGCAATTGTTGGGGCATCTGCGTGAGAGCCCGGGCTTCACCCGGAATGTCACCCGTTGGCACACGCTGGAGGCCCAAGGTCCTCGGTGCGTCGCGTTTCCCGCCTCCACCGATCCCCGACTGAGACGTGCCCTCGAGGCGCGAGGCGTGGAGAAGCTCTACCTCCACCAGGCCCGTGCTCTCGAACTCGCGTCGGAGGGTCGAGATCAGGTCGTGGTCACCCCGACCGCGAGCGGAAAGACCCTCTGCTACAACCTGCCGGTCCTGCAAGCCTGTTTGGAGGACTCCGAAGCCCGTGCGCTCTACCTCTTTCCCACCAAGGCCCTGAGCCAGGATCAGATGAACGAACTCCACGGCCTGATCGAGGCGATGGAGGTCGACATCAAGACCTACACTTTCGACGGGGATACTCCTGCCGCCGCTCGGCGCACCATTCGCAGCTCGGGGCATGTGGTGGTGACGAATCCGGACATGCTCCATCAGGGGATCCTGCCCCACCACACGGCCTGGGTGAAGCTCTTCGAGAATCTCCGTTTTCTGGTGGTGGACGAGCTTCACCACTACCGAGGAGTCTTCGGAAGCCACGTGGCCAACGTCCTGCGGCGGCTCTTGCGGATCTGCGAGTTCTACGGTTCTCGCCCGCTGATCATCGCCTGCAGTGCGACGATCGCCAATCCCGCCGACCACGCGGCGCGTCTGCTCGGGCGGTCTGCGGTGGTCAACGACGAGAACGGTGCTCCTCGGGGACGAAAGCACCTGATCTTCTACAATCCGCCGGTGGTGAATGCAGAACTCGGTATTCGACGGTCGGTGATCAAGGAAGCAGCTCGTTTGGCCAGGCCCTTTCTGGAGACCGGAGTGCAGGTGATTCTCTTCGGCCGGAGTCGAGTCCGGGTGGAACTCCTGCTCACCTACTTGAAGGATTCGATGCGTTCTCTGAAACGCTCTGCCGATCGAGTTCGCGCCTACCGTGGTGGCTACCTTCCTCGCGAACGGCGGGAAATCGAGCGTGGGCTCCGTGAAGGAGAGATCCTGGCGGTGGCCAGCACCAATGCCCTCGAGTTGGGGATCGACATCGGCCAGCTCGATGTCTGCATCATGGCCGGCTATGCGGGAACCGTGGCCAGTACTTGGCAGCAGGCCGGGCGGGCGGGCCGGAGAAGGGGAGAGAGTGTGGCGATTCTCGTGGCCAGTAGCGCCCCGCTCGATCAGTACATCATCGAGCACCCCGAGTTCTTTCTCGAGTCCACGCCCGAGCAAGCGATCATCGATCCGGACAACTTGAGCATACTTCTCAGCCATCTCAAATGCGCCGCCTTCGAATTGCCCTTCGCGGAGGGAGAGAGGTTCGGCGATTCCTCGGCCACCTCCGAGATGCTGGACTATCTCACGGAACACCGAGTGCTGAGTCGTAGTGGAGATCGCTACCATTGGATGGCCGATACCTATCCAGCCGAAGATGTGTCCATGCGGAGTGCGGTCATCGAGAACGTGGTGATCGTGGACACTTCTCGCGGTCGGGAAGTGATCGGAGAGACCGACCTTCTCAGCGCCCAGCTCCTCTTGCACGAGGATGCCATCTATCTGCACCAAGGCCGGCAATACCACGTGGACCAATTGGATTGGGATCGCAAGGAGGCCTATGTGCGCCGAGTGCAGGTGAATTACTACACCGACGCTCAACTCAAGAGCGAGATTCACGCCCTCGACTGCTTCGAGTCGCAGGCGGTGGCCCACGGGGAGAAGGCCCACGGGGAAATCGGGCTGATCACCAAGGCCACGATGTTCAAGAAGATCAAGCTGGGCACCCACGAGAATCTCGGGGCGGGCCGGATCCACCTTCCCGAACTCGAGCATCACACGACCAGTTTCTGGTGGACCCTGGACGAGAGTCTCGACGAGAGAATGCGTGGCGAGGGGCTGAATCTGGGCGATGGCCTGAAGGGACTGGCCCATCTCCTGGGACAGGTGGCGCCTCTCTTCCTGATGGCCGATCCGGGAGATCTCCGCAGCATTCCCATGGTGCGCAGTCCCCAGACCGGCGGTCCGACCCTCTTCCTCTACGACACCTATCCGGGCGGAGTGGGCTTCGCGAGGCGGCTCTTCGACCTCCACGCGGTGCTGCAGGAGGCGGCGGCCCAACGTCTGAGGGACTGTGCCTGTGCCCATGGTTGTCCCAGCTGCGTGGGGAGCAGTCTGGAGGCGGGGTCGCTCTCCAAGGCTACGGCCGCGTGGTTGCTCGCGCTCACCCGGGGCGAAGTCGAGAGCTCGCCTCGTGAGCGGATGCAGAGGGGTTGAGGGGGGTGATCCGGTGATGGAAGGGATGGCGAAGCGAAGCCCGACCGTGCGCAGTCTGCGCGATCGCCTGGCCCAATTCACGGCCTCTCCTCCTCCGGATCGGCGGACCGAGAAGATCGACCGACGGGCGGCCTTGGAGGCCCTGGTCGCTCGGGGCACGCAGTGGATGGGATCGCTTCCGGAGGGATGCTTGCGGATCGAAGAGCCGGTCTCGCTTCCGGCCCGTGCGGAGGTCTCCACTGCCTTTTTCGCGCGGGCGGGTCTCGAGGATCCCCGGGGCGACGGTCCGTGGGTGGTTCTGGACACCGAAACCACGGGTCTGGAATCCGGGACCGGAACGGTGGTTTTCCTGGTGGCGCTGCTGCGCTGGAGCGATGGCGAGGGTCGACTCGTTCAGTACTTCTTGCCCGAACCGGCTGGCGAATCCTGTTTCTGGACTGCGGTGGCGCGAGAGGTGGAGGGAGCGAGCTTGGTCATCTCCTACAATGGCAAGTCCTTCGACCTCCCCCGAATGCGAACCCGGATGCGCCTCTCGCGGATCGGTGCGGAGGCATTGGAAGGGCCGCATGCAGATCTGCTCCATCCCACGCGTCGAGTGGTGACGAGCTGGCTCGCGAGCAGCCGATTGATCGAAGTGGAGCGGGGACTCCTCGGCCTGCGTCGCACGGAAGATCTCCCAGGGTCGCAGGCACCGGAGGTCTACCGAAGTCTGCAGACCGAGGGGAGGGATCGGGGACTCTGCGCGGTCGTGGAGCACAACCGTGCGGACGTACTCCATCTCGTCGAGTTGTTCTGTCGTCTGGAGAGGATCTACTGCGGGTCGGCCTGGCGCGACCTCCCTGCGGAGGCGCGCTTGGACTTGGCCCGGGTGCTGGCGAGACGCGGTGAGGTGGACGATGCCCTGGAAATGCTCACGTCTGTGCGCGGCTCCGAAGATGCGAAGTTGCGCGCCCGGGCCCATCGGCTGGCCGCTCACCATTTGCGACGCGCGGGGGAGCACGCCCGTGCCGAGGGGGAACTCCTGGCCGCCCTGGAGGCCGAACCCGCGGGACTGGACACTCGGGTCCAATTGGCGAAACTCTACGAACATCGTTTGAAAGATCTTCCCCGGGCGCACGAGATGACGCGGGCCGCTCTGTCCGGCCTTCATCGCCAACGAGAATGGGCGGGGGCATCCGGCGGAAGAGTGGGTGAGGACCAGGCGCTGCTCCATCGATTGCGGCGCCTCGAGCGGAGGATGGGGGGACCACGTGGAGAGCACTGACCGTTCCGAGGGATTGGTGGAGCATCGGCACCGGGCGAGGCTACGGGCGGCGCTGCTCTCGTTGGTGGCCGGGCTCTTCATCTTTGGACTGAAGTTCTGGGCCTACGCCTGGACCGGTTCGGCGGCGATTCTCTCCGACGCCCTCGAGTCCATCGTGAACATCGTGGCCGCGGCACTGGCGGCCTACAGCGTGTGGTTGAGTTCTCAACCCGCCGACGAGAACCACCCCTACGGTCACGGGAAGGTGGAGGACTTCTCCGCCGGAGTGGAGGGGACGCTCATCGTGGTGGCCGCGGGCGCCATCCTCTTCACCTCGATTCCCCGATTCTTCGATCCACGACCTCTCTCCGATTTCGGCCGAGGGTCGGTCATTCTGATGGTCGCCACGGCCATGAACTGTGGTCTGGGTTGGTACCTATTGCGGGTGGGGAGGCGGGAGCGGAGCCGGGCCCTCGAAGCGGACGGCAAGCATATTCTGACCGACGTGATCAGCAGCGGCGCAGCCTTCGTGGCGCTGCTTCTGGTCCACCTCACTTCGTGGTCGTGGGTGGACCCCCTCATCGCCTGCGGCATCGCCGTTCACATCTTGGGGAGCGGATTCCAACTCATTCGGGAGAGCGTCCGCCGTCTGATGGACGAAGCCGACCTCGAGATGCTCGACGGGCTGTCAGAGGCGCTCCACGAGACCCGCAAACCGACCTGGGTCGATCTTCACGAATTGCGGGCGTGGTGGGCGGGGAATCTCCTGCAGGTGGACTGCCATCTGATGTTGCCCCGCTTCTGGACCATCGATGAAGCCCACGAGACCGGAGACGAACTCGAGACCACCATTCGTCAGGCGGTGGGAGGGCAGGCCACGGTGGTGGTCCACGTCGATCCCTGCCGGGACGAATTCTGTCATCAGTGTCCCTACATCGAGTGCGAATTGCGGGCAGCTGCCTATCAGCAACAGCCCGCGTGGGATCGAGAGCGGCTCAGCCGCATCGTCAAGATCTGATCCGGCTAGAGGAGCTGGTCGCGGAGATCCTCGATCTCGGCGTTCTCGCGTTGGTGATCCAGCCACTGTTGGAAGAGGACGCGGCCCCGGCTGAAGCCGAGATTGCGGGCCAGGGCGTCGCGGTTCGCAAGATAGGCCTCTTCGTCGAAGTCGCTTCGGTAGAGAACCCGCAGCGCGTAGACCCCGTTGTCGGTGAGCACCTCCGGCAGGAAGGTTCCCGCTTCCACCGCGAGGGCGGCCCGAGCGAAGGGGGTCGCAAAGCCAATGTCCGGAATGCTCTGGCGCAGAGTGAAGGTGTCGGTCACGGCATGCTTCAGACCGAACTTCTCGGCGATGGCCGCCAGGTCGACATCCTTCCCCTGCCCGGCCAGGGCTTCGGCCAGTTTGGCCCGCGCGGCGGCGATGCTCCGGTCCTTCTGGATCGCACCGATCACCAGGCCGCGCACCTCGTCGAGGCTGCGAATGCCGGCATCGAGACGTTCTGCGACTTCGAAGAAGTAGAACATCTCATCGGTCTCGTAGAGAGGCGACAAGGCCCCACTGTCGTGGCTGAATGCGAAGCGGGATCCGCTGATCGAATTGGGGATTCCCGGGATGTTGAAGCCCTCCTGGAAGGCCCCACTCAGGGTCACCTGCACGGACTCCGCGGCCGCCGCCGCCTCGAGCCCTTCGGATTTCGCGGCTTGGTGCAGATCGTCCGCGCGTTCGCGGAGATCATCGAGAGTGGTCTGACTCGGATTCAGCTTGAGCAAGATGTGCCTCGCCCGCATCTCGCTCCGCGCTCCCGAGTCGTCGAGCTTCTCGTCGGTGCACTCGATGAGGTGATAGCCGAATTGAGTCTTCACGGGCTCGGACACTTCGCCGATGGCCAGCGCGAAGGCGGCCTCGGTGAAGGCCTCGACCATGCGGTTGCGATCGAAGAAGCCGAGGTCACCGCCGTTGTCCGAGGAGGTGTCTTCGCTGTAGACCCGCGCGGCCTCCTCGAAGGTCTGACGGCCGGCCACGATATCGTCGCGGATTTCGCGGAGGATGGAGAGGATTTCCTCGGCGTCCGCCTCGCTCGCCTTCTTCTCCACCTGGACCAAACGCACTTTGGCTCGTGGGGGCTGACGGTAGTCCTCGGGGTGTGCGTCGTACCAGGCTTGGATCTCCGACTCGGTCGGTTCGCTCTTCTCGGTTTCGGCATCCACGAGGGAGACTCCCACGTACTCCGCCACGGCCTCTTGGGTCTGTTCGAGGAAGGCCTGTTTGAGTTCCGGCTCGCTCACCAGGGCTTGGGCCATGATTCGTTGCTGGAGCTTCTGCATGGGAATCGAGGACCGAAGAGAGCGTACCACCGTCTGCAGCGGAAAGTTGGGGGACTGGAGCGTGGAGTAGTAGGCGTTGTAGTCGGGATTGCCGTTCTCATCGACGAAGTTCGACAGCAGGGAAGCGGGGGGGCTGTTCTTCAGGAGGTCGGCGATTTCCTCGTCGGTGACTCGGGACTCGGCCTTGGTGGCTCCCCGGCGAATCAGGGTCTCGGTCACCAGCTCGTCGAAGGCCTGGTCCCGGGCCCGGGCGATCTGGCTCGCGGTGAGGGACTGTCCATTGCCCTGCCGTTCGCGCATCTGATCGCGAATGGAATTCGTCCGCGACCTCCAGACCGAGGCGGGGATTTCCTCTCCGTTGACCCGCGCGACGACCGATGTCGAATGCTGCGGTCCCTTCTTCTTCGTGCTGTCGCCGACGCCCCATACCAGGAACATCAAGCCGACGAAACTCACGATGACGATCCAGTAGATGACCTTGACCCGGTCCCGCATGGCCTGCAACATGGACGCTCGATCTCCCGCGCTGAGACGTTGAGAATTCGGAAAGCACAGAACGCATACCTTAGCATTGGGGTTGGCCACGTGCAAGGCGCCTCGCGCAGCTCTCTTCGCATTCTCTTCGCGGTGTGGACCCTGTGGGGACTGATTCCCGCGGTCTACGCCGAGCCCTGGCCCTGGCCCCTGGACCTCGAGGATCGTCAGATCACCGGGACTTTCTTCGAGGCCCGCTCATCCCGGCTGCACTCCGGCCTCGATTTGAGGACCGCAGGTCGAGAGGGCATTCCCGTCCGAGCTCCGGTCGCGGGCCGGGTGGTCCGACTCCGCTCTTCGGCGGCGGGTTACGGCCTGGCCATCTATCTGCGGTTGGAGGACGGGCGGACCCTGGTTTTTGCTCATCTCTCGAGGCTGAGCGACCGACTGCGGCCGTCCCTGCTTCGCGCCCAGTTCCGCAGGGGCCGCTACGAGCAGGATCTCCGGCTGCCGGGGAAGGGAATCGCCGTCGAGTCGGGAGAATTGATCGGCCTCAGCGGGTCGACCGGAGTCGGCGCCCCTCACCTCCACTTCGAAGTGCGGGACTCCCAGGGGCGTCCGCAGAACCCCATCGGAGCCTTCGCTCTGGACGACACCCTGGCCCCTCGCATCGACGGATTGCGTTTGGTCCCTCTCGACCCCGAGGCCCGCATCGGTGCGGGGGCGGCGTCGCGCTCGGTGGAAGCCGGGGCCGAGGTGGTGGTGGAGGGCCGCGTGGGCATCGAGATCCGGGTGGCGGATCGTCGACCGGGCAATGAATTCCGGCTTCTGCCTCGGCGGGTGGAGATCTGGCAGGACGGTCTTCTGCGGGGAGCGGTGGAAGTCGCTGCCTTCACCTTTTCCCAGTCTTCGCAGATGGGTCTGATCCACCGCCGCGAGGTCCGAGATCCGGGGCCACCCTGGTGGAGGCTCTATCGGCGCCCGGGCAATGATCTCCCCGGCTATGGGGTCTCTCCCGGCGGGAGCGGAAGTCTGGAGGCTCCGCCGCCCGGAGACCGCCATCGGATCGAAGTGCGGGCCCTCGACGCGGCCGGCAACCAGGGAAGCTTCGGCTGGGAGATTCGGGGAGGCGAATCCTCGATCGACGACCTCCCCCCGTCGAAGGCCGAGTGGTGGGAGGTGGAGCTGCGACCCGAGGACGCGATTCTGGGGATCGTAGCGCGAGGGCGTCCCGGCGGATGGCCCGCGGGATTGAAGATCGAATCCACCGCGGATTCGACGGCGGCGGGGTTGGCGCTGTCGGGGTGGACGCAGCGGAGCCCTGGATGGTGGTCGACCGCGGTCCGATGGGAGGAATTGCCGCCCCCTCCCTGGATCCTCCGGGGTAGGGGAGGTCGGGTATTGATCGGACCGCAGCGATTCCTGACCTCGACCGCATCGCTGACCGTGGACTGCGAAGGTGGACGGTGGACCTTTGGGGCCGAGGATCCCCAGCACTTCCCGGGAGGCGCGGTGCAGTGGCAAATCGAGCGGCGGCCGGCGGCCCTGCCCTCCGAGCTCCAACGTCGGGGAGCGGGGTCGGAGTTGAGGCTCCGAGTCCGGGGGTGGGTCCATCCGGGAGGGATTCGGGCGAAGTGGTCGCCTTCGGACCCGGATTCGACGGTGGAGGAAGCGGAAGGGTGGATTCTTCTGCCCGCTCGTCCGCAAGGATCCTCTTCTTCGGTGGAGTGGTTGGGGTCCGTCGGGCAATCGCGTTCGGAGGAGGGCCTCGAGTGGAAGACCCCGCGCGACGGGTGGTTGGTGCGGGTCCTCGATGGCCGGGCTCCGCGCTTCGTGGATCCACTTCCGGGGACTCGCAGGCAACTCCACCAACGCAGCGGGGCCCAACGCGCCTTCGATCCCCAGCTCACGCTGGCTCGGTGGCCGAGCTTCGAAGTGGAAGTTCGGGAAGAGGGCAGCGGGGTCGCGGTCGAAACTCTCCGCGCTTGGGTCGATGGGGAGGCCTGGCCACTGCGGTGGGATCCGGACCGATCCACGGTGGCCTGGGACTTCGACCGGGACCCGGGGCCGGGGCGCCATCGCCTCCGCGTCGAAGGCGAAGACCGGGCGGGAAATCGTGTCGACGCGGAATGGACCGTCGATTTCCTCCCCTGATCCCAGACTCCTTCGATGCCACCCCTTGCCCCGAAGATCGGGGTGAGCTAGGGTGGGCCGAAGCCGGCCGGCGCGGATCGTGGCCCTCCTCTCGACCCCTCGAAAACTCGGCAAGTTATTTGTTCATGGATACTTCCGGTCCTAGCTTCGTTCATCTTCACAACCACACGGACTACAGTCTGCTGCACGGGGCGATCCGGGTCGGAGACTTGGTGGGCTTTGCCGCGGACGCCCACATGCCGGCCATCGCGATCACCGACCTGGGCAATCTCTTCGGCGCCGTCGAGTTCTCCGCCAAGGCCGCCTCCCGGGGAGTGAAGGCCATCGAAGGCATGGAGGCCCACGTGGTGGCCGATCTGGAGGACCATCGCCGCCACCACCACGGTGCGGTGCACCGTCTGGTCCTCTTGGCGGAGACCGGCCAGGGATGGAAGAATCTGATGAAGATCGCCTCCGTGGGCTTCCTGGACGGGCTCGATCGAGGTCTGCCGTTGGTGGACGATTCCCTTCTCGCCGCTCACTCCGAGGGGCTCATCGTGCTGAGTGGTGGGGAAGAGGGGGAATTGACGCGAGCCCTGGCCGACGGGGATCGTTCGCGAGCGATGGAGGTCGCACGGCGGTATCGCGAGATCTTCGGGGCATCGAACTTCTTCGTCGAGATCCAGAATCACGGCTTGCCCCGCGAAGCGCGGGTGCGAGAACTCGCGGCCGAGGTGGCGGCCGAAGTCGGTCTGGGCCTCGTGGCCACCAATCACTGCCACTATCTCCGCCGCGAGAATGCCGACTCTCACGATGTGCTCATGGCCATCGCCGCCGGTCAGACCGTCGACGATCCCACCCGTCGCCGTTTCGAAAGCGATCAGTACTACCTCAAGACGGCCGAGGAGATGAGGGAGCTCTTCGCGGACTTCCCCGATGCCATCGAGAATACCCTGCGCATTGCCGAGCGCTGTGATGTGAAGCTCGAGCGGACGGCAGTGCTGCCGGCCTTCGATCTCCCCGCACCCTTCGAGACTCCGGAGGAGTACTTGGCGCACCTCGCTCGCGAAGGGGTCGTGAAGCGCTACGGCGGAGTCGACGACCGGCTCTCCGCACGGCTGGAATACGAACTCGACATCATCGCCAGAACGGGGTACGCGGGATACTTCCTCATCGTGGCCGATTTCGTCCAAGCTGCGAAGGAACGTGGAATCCCCGTCGGACCGGGCCGAGGATCGGCCGCAGGTTCACTGGTCTGTTACAGCATCGAGATCACCGATGTGGATCCGATGGCTCACAACCTACTCTTCGAACGCTTTCTGAACCCCGAGCGCGTGTCGATGCCGGACATCGACATCGACTTCTGCTTCGAGCAGCGGGGAGCGATCATCGACTACGTGATCGAGAAATACGGTTCGGAGTGTGTCTGTCAGATCATCACCTTCGGTTCGATGCTCGCTCGCGGCGTGATTCGAGACGTCGGCCGCGCGCTGGGCATGGGCTACAACGAAGTGGATCGGATCGCCAAACTCGTCCCCGACGAATTGGGCATCACCCTCGAAGCAGCTCTCGAAAAGACCGAAGAGCTCCGAGCAGTGAGGGAGGAGGATCCGCGCTACGACCGGTTGGTCCACACCGCTCTCGAACTCGAGGGGCTCAAGCGACACAGTTCCATCCACGCCGCGGGGATCCTGATCGCTCCGGGAGACCTGAGTGAGCACGTTCCCCTCTACAAGAGTGGCAAGGACGAAATCACGACTCAGTGGGACATGACTCGGGTCGAGTCGATGGGTCTGTTGAAGATGGACTTCCTGGGATTGCGGACCCTCACCGTGATCGACAAGGCACTCAAGTCCCTGCCCGCCCTCGGTGGCCCCGAGATGACCGCCTCGGAGATCCCCCTCGATGATCCGGCAGTCTACGAAGCGCTCGGACGCGGGGATACCGTGGGCATCTTTCAGCTCGAGAGCAGCGGGATGCAGGAGATCCTGCGCAAGCTTCAGCCTTCAGGATTCGAGGACATCACCGCGGTGAACGCTCTCTACCGACCGGGGCCTCTGGGCGCGGGCATGGTCGACGACTTCATTGCTTGCAAGCACGGAACCAAGGAGATCGCCTATCCCCATCCCATGCTCGAACCGGTTCTGAAGGAGACCTACGGGGTCATTCTCTACCAGGAACAGGTGATGCGGATCGCCGGCGACATGGCCGGTTACACCCTCGGCGAAGCCGACGAGCTGCGGAGGGCGATGGGCAAGAAGAAGGTCGAGGAGATGGCCAAGCACGAGGTCACCTTCTTGGAGGGCGCGGCGGCGAAGGGGGTTCCGCAAAAGACCGCCAAACGCATCTTCGATCTCATGGCCTATTTCGCAGGTTATGGATTCAACAAGAGTCACAGCGCGAGCTACGCCGTCCTCGCCATCCAGACCGCTTGGTTGAAGGTTCACTGGCCCAATGCCTTTCTGGCTTCGTCGCTGAGCAGTGAGATCAACAACACGGATCGAGTGGTGACCCTCGTCGGCGAATGTCGAAGGATGGGTCTGGAGATTCTGCCTCCGGATGTGAACGAGTCCGACGCGGCCTTCCTTCCCGTCCCCGGCGGAATCCGATTCGGTTTGGGAGCGGTGAAGAATGCGGGCTTCGCTGCGGTGTCGTCCGTCGTCGAAGCACGGGCCCAGCTCGGGCGGCCCTTCCGCAGCCTCTTCGAGTTCTGCGAGTGTCTGGACATGGCGAAGGTGAATCGGCGGGTGCTCGAGGCGCTGATCCTCGCGGGGGCCTTGGACTCCATGCCCGGAGAGCGGGAGCAGAAGCTGGAAGGATTGGATTTGGCCATCGCGCGGGCTCAGCGCAAGCGCAAGGATCGGGAACGGGGCCAGGGCTCGCTCTTCGGAGCAAGCGAGCAGAGCGAAGAGGTGGATGGAGTGCTCCCCCAGGTTCCGGCGTGGACTTCGCGGGAGAGACTCGGACGGGAGCGGGAAGCCACCGGGCTCTATCTGAGCGGCCATCCCCTCGATGACGATCGCGAGATCCTGCGGTGGCTTTCGCCGCACTCCACCCTTGGTCTGGCCGAGGCTCCGGCCGATGAAGATCGCATTCTAGTCGGCGTCATCACCGCGCGGAAGATCATCACCTCCAGGCGCAGTGGAAAGTTGGTGGCCTTCCTGACCCTCAACGACTTCGAGGGAGCCCTCGAGTTCATTGCCTTCGGCGAGGTCTACGAGCAGAACCGGCTCGCCCTGCAGAGCGATGATCCGCTGGTGATCGTGGGCCGCACCACCCGGCGAGATGATGACGAGTCGACGAAGCTCCTTCTGGAGCGGGCCTACACCCTGGACCAGGCCTGCGAGAGACTGATTCGGGAGGTTCGGGTGTTGGTGCCCTCGGAGATCAGCGGCGAGCAGGTCGAGGCACTTCTCGCGGCGGTGGCCGGTCATCCCGGACGACGGCCTCTCTTGCTGGAATTCCGCGACGGGGGATTCGAGGCCGAGGTCCGGGCTCAACGGGCGGCGATCGCGCCGGTTCCCGACCTCCTCAAACGATTCTTGAGAATCCTGGGATCGTCGGCAGTCCGTTGCGATGTCCTGCCCATCTCCCGGCTGGCGGGCGAATCGGTGGGACGGCGGCGATTCGGGCGCCGGGCGGCGAAGAGCGGTTCCTGAGCCCGGCGCGGGGACACCTTGGTGCTGGGCAGAAGCCGCTGGATTGGCTAAGTTGAGTGGCCCCAGGGCGCTCAATGGGTGCCCCATCGCGTGCAGGAGAGCTGGAGGCCATGGCCGATCCCAAACGAGCATCACTGACCCTCGACTTCGAGCGCCCCATTGTCGAGCTCGAGGAGAAGATCCTGGCCCTGCAGGAATCCGCCCGGGGAACCGACCTGGACGTGACCGAGGATGTGGCTCGGCTGCGGGCTCGAGTGGACAAGTTGGGGCGTGAGATCTACAGCTCCCTCGATCCTTGGCAGCGAGTCCAACTCGCGCGGCATCCCCGGCGCCCCACGGCTCTGGACTACATCGAGCGGATCTTCGACGACTTCAAGGAGCTCCATGGAGATCGGGCCTTCCGGGACGATCCCGCCATCGTCGGCGGTGCGGCCCGGCTGGGCGATCGATGGTTCTTGGTCCTGGGTCACCAGAAGGGCCGGGACACCCGGAGCAATGTCCATCGGAACTTCGGGATGCCCCACCCCGAGGGTTATCGCAAGGCGCTGCGCCTCATGCAACTGGCGGCCAAATTTGGACGGCCCGTCGTCACTTTTGTGGACACTCCGGGTGCCTATCCGGGGGTCGGGGCCGAAGAGCGGGGGCAGGCCGAGGCCATTGCTCGCAATCTTCGGGAGATGGCCCGGCTGCCGGTTCCCATCCTGGTTTTCGTGACCGGAGAGGGTGGAAGCGGAGGGGCGCTGGCCCTCGCGGTGGGAGACCGGGTCTACATGCTCGAGAACAGCATCTACTCGGTGATCAGCCCCGAGGGCTGTGCCGCGATCCTGTGGAAGGACGCGAGCAAAGCCAAGGAAGCGGCTCGTAGCATGAGGATTACGGCCGCAGAGGTGAACCGGCTCGGGGTCATCGACGGGGTCCTGGAGGAGCCCCTCGGCGGGGCCCATCGCGATCCCGACGGGGCCGCGGAGGTGGTGCGTCGGAAGATTCTGGACGCGGTGGCCGAGCTGGAGGATCTCCCCGAGAATCAACTCCTCGACGATCGTCTGCAGAAGTTCTTGAATATCGGGGTCATCGAAAGCGCCTGATTCGCCTCGACGGCGCGAATCGTGCAAACGGTGTTCCCATCGACTCTACAAGCGAGGACGGAGCCGTGATCAGCGAAGAACTCATCGAAATCCTGGCCTGCCCGGAGGACAAGACCCCGGTGCATCTGGCCGACCCCGACCTGCTCGAGCAGCTCAACGAGCGGATTCGTGCCGGTGAGCTCTATACCCGGGAGGGGGAGCTGGTGCTCGATCTGCTCGAGGAAGGGTTGATTCGTGCCGATGGTACGGTGCTCTATCCCGTGCGGGAGGGCATCCCCATCATGCTGGTCAGTGAGTCGATCTCTTTGGCCGCCGAAGAAGGAGCCAAGGCTTAGGTCTTGGTTGCCGGATCTAGCCGGTTCCTTATCCCCCGAGCGTGAATGAGTGGGGCCCATGGGTGGATCGCGCGACTGTTGCCAACGCAGCCTGCGGAAGTGGGTGCGTACGTGCGTGTGTTCTGGAGTTCTCCTGTCCATCTGGACGGCGGCCGGGGCCGCCCCCGATTCTCGGCAGATCCTGGAGACCGATGCCACCCGCACGGTCGTAGAAGTCCACGCCACGCGCTTCGCGGTGGGAGAGGTGCTCGACCGTTTCTCCCTCGCGGTGGGCGGAAGTGGGCGTTCCTCGATGCGCGTGTTGCGCCTGGATTCCCATCCGGTTCAGCTCCCCGCAGACTTCGATCCGCAGATCTCCGAGCCACGGTTGGGAGTGGTGCACAAAGTCCGGCACAGTTATCTGCGGACGGTGGAAATCCCGCGCTATGTCCGCGGCGCGAAGGGAGAGTGGCGCGAGCTCGACTCGATTCGTCTGGTGGTTGACCACCCCGACCTGGCGAGCGTCGCCGACCGACTCGACCCGGTGGAAAGAGAGTGGGAGGAGAAGGTCCTCGCTCCGCTGCTCACCAACGGGAAGCCCTATGCCCGGCAATTGCGGCCCCTCCGGGAGCAGGGGCGCCGACTCCGCAGAGCACCCATCGAAGACACCTTCTCCCGCAGTCCGCGGTGGGTCCGTCTCGAGGTGGATCGGGGCGGAGTCTATCGCGTGGACTACGCGGATCTCCGCACCGCGCTGGGGGCGGAAGTCGACCTCATCGATCCCACGACTCTACGCCTCTTCGCCGCTAGGACTCCGTCGGTGAGTCCGAAGGTCGAAGACCCTGCCGCCAGTTGGCGGGAAGACTATTCGCTGCGGGAGCGTGCGATCCGAGTCGAAGCCGGGGCCTCGACCCTGGGCCCTGGTGACGGATTCTGGTTCTTCACCGCCGGGCCGGACGACTGGGTGGATCGTTTCGATCCCTCGGCCGGGATCTGGGACCGCTACGACCGCACCTCCTCCGAGCGCATCGCCTTGTGGCTGACCTTCGAAGAAGTCGGGCAGATCGAAGCTTCGACTTTCGGCTCCCCTCCGTTGCGGATGGCCGAAGTCGATGCCACCCCCACCGGGACGGCGCGGAGCGTGGGCCACGCCAGGAGTCGTCTCCACTTCGAAGAGAATGCGGTCATGGCCTTCGGACGAGTGCAGGACGATTGGGTGTGGCGGGATCGCATCGAAGCGGGGGGGATTTTCCGGGACTTCGTGGACCTCGCGCACGCCCACCCGGGAAGCCTGGGATGGTTCTCGATCGAGCCGGCGATGGATCCCCCGCGCCTGAATCCTCGGACTACGGAGCCGGACTATCGCGAGATCATGAATTGGAATTCCTCCTACCAGACTGTCTTCATCTGGGACATCGGCGAGCAAACTCGTCGTGCGTCGGCACCGGTGCACTTCGAACTCTATGACCTGCCGGTCAAGGATGGGCTCAACGAATTGCTTCTGACCAATGATTCCCAGCCGAATGACCGGGCTTCGGCAGCGGAGATGATCGTCGATTCCTATTCGGTGGCCTATCGGCGCGATCTGGAAGTGGATGCACCGGGATTGCATTGGTTCTTGCCGGCGGCCGAGGCCGCGTCTTCGGCTCGGTGGGAGTTCCAGCTCACCGACAGCGAAGGCGGGTTGGGAGGGGCCGTGGTCCTCGACACCACCGATCCGTGGCAGCCGCGGTGGTTGCAGGGCACGGTGACCGACGGCGGGGCCCAATTGAAGGTGGAGACCGCGGTGGCGCCGACCGGAGGACGCTTCGTGGCGACCTTTGCGGCCTCCGCTCCACGCCCCCTGGCCATTCGACGGCACCGGCCCCGGCTTCTCCGAGAGGAAGTCTCGGCCCGAGCCAATGGGGGAGAGCGTCTCGGTTACGACATGGTGATCCTGCACCCGGCGATCTTCAGAGACAGCGCCGAGCAACTGGGAGCCTTTCGCCGAAGCGATCTCGAAGGTGTTTCGGGCGCGCGGGTGGCGACGGTGGACCTCCAAGATGTCTATGACCAATTCGGGGCGGGTACCAAGGATCAAGCGGCCATTCGCAACTACCTCAAGTTCCTCTTCGAGGTGGACCCGCGATTGCGTTTCGTGGTGATGGTGGGGGATGCGAATCGCGACGCCCGCGGAGTCATCGAAAATTCCGTTCCGGATCTCTGTCCGGCCTGGGTTCAGACCCAATGGCCTGGCTCGCTCCGGAACATTTCGCTGGTGCCCTACGCGCGGGATGATCGCTACGTGAGCTTCGACGATCCGCCGGTGATCGGGGGCGGAGTGGCGATCGATACTCCCGACGTGGCGATCGGCCGAATTCCCGCGGGAACGCTCGCCGAAGCCAGGCAGATGGTGCAGCGGATCATCGATTACGAACGCAACCCTGCCTCCGGAACTTGGCGCAATACCATTCTGCTCTCGGCGGATGACGAAGTGGGTTTGGCCTTCTCGAACTACCGGGAGACCGACCACATCTTGCAGGCAGAGGCCGTGCGGACCCATTTTATTCCCCCCGCCCTCGACATCGACCAGCTCTACCTCACCGAGTTCCCGACGGTGTCGGTGACCAGTCGAGGGAAGCCCACCGCGCGGCAGCAGATGCGGCTGCGGTGGTCGAAAGGGCGCCTCATCGTTCACTACATCGGTCACGGCAGTCCGGAGCAGATGGCCGACGAGAACCTCTTCCGCATCGAAGACGTGGCCTCGCTGACGAACGGCCCCAAGCGGCCTCTTTTCGTGGCCTTCAGCTGTGATGTGAGCATCTTCGATGATCCGATCAAGCGAAGTATGTCCGAGCAGTTGGTGCTCAGCAACGAAGGCGGAGCGATCGCGACCATCGCGGCGACGCAGCTGACCTTCATCGGCCCCAACAACATCATGACCAATGCCTTTTACCAGAATCTCTTCCGCAGTCGGATCCTCGATCGGAGTGAACCCATCGGGACCGCCGTGTGGGGAGGGAAAGTCGATACCGATTCGGGAAGCGGAACCTTCGTTCAGCACAATTCCGCCAAGTACGTGCTTCTCGGCGACCCCGCACTCCGTCTTCAATCGCCCACCGAAAGGCTCTCCTTGTCCGGACCGCTGTCCCAGCGCATCGATTCGGGGCGGCTGATGTCGGTGGACGTGGCCTTCGCGGGGGGAGCGGCCTCCACTTCGGGGAATTGGTACTTGATGGCCGAGGAGTCGAGCGAGTTCGTCCGCTACGTGATGGACGATGGACCCGATTCGGTCCCCCCGGGCATCTTGCCCTACGAGCTCGTGGGAATCCCCTTCTTCCACGGGGTGGGCCAGTATTCCGGCGGAGTTCTCCAGACGCAGTTGCGGACCCCAGCCTTCATTCGCCTCGGAGAGCAGGGGCGCGTTCGGGTGATCTTCGAAGACGGGCCCGATCAATTCGTGGGCGTCGCGGACTCCTTGACGGTGGAGCGGGGGGTCGCCGACACCGACGACTCACAGGGTCCGACCATCCACCTGGAGTTTGCCAATGGCGCCCGGCAGGTCACCCCGGGGATGGAAGTCCTGGCCACGATCGATGACCCGAGTGGCATCAATGTATTGGGAACCGTGCCGGCGAATTCCATTCTCTTGGAAGTCGACAACTCTGGAGTGCAGACCGATGCCACGGACCTCTTTCGTCTCGACGACAACGACTATCGACGCGGTTCGCTGAGTTTGGCTCTGCCCGCGTCCATCGAAGTCGGTCCCCATGTGCTGTCGCTCTCCGCCGGAGACATGATGAGCAATGTGAGTACGGCGGAGATCGGTTTCGAGGTGGTGGCGGCGGGTCGGATGGACATCAGCGCACACACTCCCTTCCCCAATCCTTTTTCGACCTCCACTCAGTTTGCGATCGAGATCATCGCTCCGGCGGGAGTGTCGAGCGGCATCGAGTTGACGGTGTTCACCGTCGATGGGCAACGGGTGCGGACCCTGCGCGACCGGATGGGAGCAGGAGGTGGCCGCCTGGCCATCCCCTGGGACGGACGAGATGAACGTGGCGGAGAGATCGCCAATGGTACCTACCTTTACACCCTGAGAGTGGACTTCGACGGTCCGCGCGCTGTCACCCAGACCGTTACGGGTCGGGTGGTACACATGCGATGAGGGTGCGCATTTCCAATTGCAGCGCCAACCAAGAAACCTTCTGAGGAGGAAGACGAAGATGCGAAGCATGCGAACGATATTGTTGGGAGTCCTGGGGACTCTCCTTCTGGCTCAACCGGCCTTCGCGGTGAGCCAGGCCGGCGGAATCGGACTGACCTTTCCTGCGGGTGCGCGTTACAACGCCCTCGGAGAGGCCGGAACGGCCCTGGCCACCGATATCACGGCCATGTGGTGGAATCCCGGCGGCTTCGCCTTCGCGGCCGATGGTGGAAAGAAGCATGGAGTCCACTTCATGTATTCGCCTCTGGCGGCAGGCTTGGCGGAGGATGTCTTCATCAATTGGTTCGGATACGGTCAGCAAATCGAGGGCTGGGGCATGGTGGGGCTGAGTTTCACCTTCCTCAATCAGGGTGAACAGGTGGCCACGGACGAAACCGGGGCGGTGGTCGGAACCTTCAACAGCAAGCAGTTCGCGGTGGATCTGAGCTACGGGGCCAAGTTGAGCAACAATCTGGGCGTGGGTCTTGGAGTGAAGTACTTCCGCGATGAGCTCGCGCCGGATCAGTTCACGCAGGACCAAGCCTCCGGAGCGGGATCGAGCTGGGCCATCGATCTCGGCTTCACCTACTTTCCCACCGATCGTTTCAGCGTGGGTTCTTCGGTGACCAATCTGGGACCGGACGTCACCTTCGTGGATGCGGACCAGAGCGATCCCATGCCGCGCACGTGGAGGCTGGGGATGGCCTACGACGCCTACTATTCCTCTACCGCCAGTCTCACCCTGGTCTCCGACTACCTCATCTCCCTGGTGACCGAAGATGAGACCAAGGTCCTCGGTCTGGGTGTCGAGTTGGGCTACGTGGACACTCTGTTCCTGCGCTTTGGTTACAAGGACGATCAGGAAGGAGACATCACGGCCTACACCGGCGGTGCCGGGGTGAATCTCGATCGATGGATGGGACGGGCCCTGGTCTTCGATTACGCGAGCGTGCCGCAGGCCTCGGGCTTGGATCGGGTGCATCGCTTCAGCTTCAACTATCAGTTCTGATCGCCCCCGGGGGTCGATTTCGGAAAGGCCAGGATGTACGGGAAACACGAGGCTTCGACATCAGCAAGGGTGTGGAGGAGACGGTCTGTCGCCGTGGTCTTCCTGCTCGCGTTGGGGTTGGCGCTCCCCTCGGTGGCCAGGGCGCAGGCGAAGATCCTGCCTCTGGACACCGTGGCGCGGAGCCCACGCCTCCTTCGCCCGGCTGCGTCGACGGACTCGACCCGTTGGACTTCTCTTCGGCCTCTCCTTCGACAGCGGTGGGAGTCCGAGCTCTCGGCGAGACGCCTGCTCGGTCCCCACGGAATCTCGCAGAAAGGGCTGCGCCTGCGGCAGGCCAGGTTGGCGCGGAAGGCCAAGGGCATCGCGGCCGCGGTGCCGGAAACCCTGCGAGTCCTGCTCGTGCGCATCGCCTTCGACGCGGATCGTTCGGGATCGCTGACCAGTGTGACCGAAGACGGGAATTTCCTGCTCACCCCCGATCCCGCAGTGCGCATCGATCGTCCGCCTCACAATCGGGCCTACTTCGAAGCGCATCTCGAGGGCCTGCGGGCCTATTGGAACAGCATGTCCGCCGGCCAACTCGAGATCGAGTTCCAGGTCCTCCCGGCCGGTGACAACGACTCCTACCGTCTGAGCGACATCGCGGACTACGGCCCGGGCAGCGGAGGCAGCTGGAGCATCGAGGGTTTGGAAAAGCTGGTCCAGGACATGATCGTCGCGGCCGATGAGGGGACGATGGCCGATGGCAGCGTGAGCCTGGCCGACTTCGATGACGACGACCCCGACACCTATGTCATTTTCGCCCACGCGGGGGCGGATCTGCAGAGCAATCTGGTCTTCAACGAGGGCGATCCGGACTACTCGCCCAACGACATTCCCACCTTCTTCGTCTCCCTCGGAGACAGTGCGTCCGTGAATCTGGTGTCGACGGATTCGGAGACCGGTGCCCCCGGTCGGATGACCGAAGTGAGTGTGATTCCCGAGACCACTTCGCAGGACGGCCTGGTGGGGAGCATCGCCGCCGCCCTCTACCACGAGTTCGGCCACGCTCTCGGTTTGCCCGATCTCTACTCCACGGTCACCGGTTTGCCCACCGTGGGCTACTGGGACGTGATGGATACCGGGACCAATCTGAGCGCAACGGTGGTGACCCAGACGTCGCAGGGAGTCCTGGACACGGTGGTGGTGACGGGCTTGATGCCTCCCCAGACCAGCGCCTGGTCCAAGTGGTACTTGGGCTTCGTCGACGAGATTCGGGTGGGCAGTCGTCGGGCCACGCGGGTGTTGCGTCCCTGGATTCGTCAGAATCCCGGCGAGAAGATCCTGCGTCTGGATGTCTCTCCCAACGAATTCTTCTTGGTCACGAATCGGTGGGTGCCCTTCGTGGGCAAACGCGACTGGGCCCTGCTCACCGATCCAGCGACTGGAGTGGTGCAGTACCTGGCCGACTATCGCGACCCGAACAACCCCGTGAACACCCACACCTACGACTTCTTTCTGCCCTGGGGCGGGGGGGTGATGGTCTGGAGGGTGCGACAGGATCGCATCGACGCCAGCATCGCTCTGAATCAGGTGCAGACCCTTCCACGCAAGTTGGGGGTGGAACTGGTGGAGGCCGACGGCATCAAGGATCTCGGGGTCTTCGATTTCACGACCGTCGGTTTCGTGGGGAGTGAAACCGACGCATTCCGCGCCTTCACTCCCTCGCCCAACCCTGCGGTCTCCGACTATCCTGAGACCGCGACGAGTTTCGGGCCCAATACCCTTCCCGCCAGCACCAGCACCCTGGGGATCGACACCGGGGCGCATCTGGCCAACATTCCCAAGACCAACGAGGGACCGATTCTGCTCGACG